>JAAEZH010000023.1:307-89220 GCA_018222965.1 Bacteroidota bacterium | reverse complement strand
AAAAAAAGAATCCCGAATCTTCCAATCATTGGAAAATTCGGGATGACTCATGTTTATTTTATTCCAACGCATTTACCAGATCAGGTAGTACATGCCAAGGAAAGTCAGGGCTCCTCCGATAAATCCGAGGAAAGCCAGCCAGGTAATATTCTTGAGATACCAGATGAAGTCAATACGCTCCATACCCATAGCTGCAACTCCAGCTGCAGAACCAATGATAAGCATACTACCACCGGTGCCGGCAGAATAGGCAATAAAGTGCCAGATCTTGGCATCCATCGGAAATTCATACATACCCATGGAAGCAGCTACAAGGGGTACATTGTCAATAATGGCTGAGAGTACTCCCAGCAGGAGGACCACAATATCCTGATTGGGTATGGCTACCTGCAGGTTTTGGGCCATGGCTTTGAGCATCCCTACCTGCTCTCCGGTCGGTCCGGTAACGGCGATGGACTCAAGAGCTGCAACGGCTACCAGAATTCCGAGGAAGAAAAGAATACTCGACAATTCGATCCTGGATAAGGCCTTGTGTGCCGAGTAATGATGTTTGTCTTCCGGATTAAAATTCTCCTCCGGATGGATGTATTCCGAAACCAGCCAAACAATACCCAGAGAAAGCATCATCCCTACATAAGGAGGCAAATGGGTAATGGACTTAAATATTGGCACAAATACAAGTGCTCCGACACCCACAAACAACATGGTGCGGCTGCTGAGTAGTTTTTCTTCTTTGATCTTGGAATCAAAATCCCGGTTGGAAGGGGAGATGTTTCCCTGGAAAGGCTTGGTAAAGGACGCGATGATTACCGGTATCGCAACGCAAACCAGGGAGGGAAGTACGAGGTGTTCGATCAATCCCACAGTACCCACCTTTTTTCCGATCCACAACATGGTAGTGGTTACATCACCAATCGGTGACCAGGCTCCGCCGGCATTGGCTGCGATAACGGCTAAACTTACAAACCATATCCTTTCCTCCTTAACGGGTACCAGTCTTCTTAATAAGGATACTAATACGATGGTAGCAGCCAGATTGTCCAGAGTAGCAGACAAAAAGAAAGCCAGAACACTAATTAGGATGAGCATCCGGCGCTTGCTGGTCGTCTGAATTCGGTTGGTGATGACCGAAAATCCTTTGTGCAGATCGACGATTTCTACGATTGTCATGGCTCCAATGAGGAAGAACAGAATCTCGGCAACCTTCCCGATGTGATGAAGGAGTACGTCGAGCATGTGATCCGTTCCGTGGCCATCGCCGTGAGCAACGGCACCATGATGGTCAACGACATCCAGATGACCCAATGAAACCAGGGCCCAACAGGCTGCACCCATTAACAAAGCCGGAACTGTTTTGTCCAACTTAAGCGGATGTTCAAATACAATCGCAATGTATCCCAGGATAAAACAAATGATAACCCCTGTAAGCATGACGGGCATTCAGTTTGGTGAGAGAAAAAGAACGGCCCAAAAATAAGACAATCCCTCGGATAGAAAAGATTATGCTTTTTTAATTCTGAGTTTATTCTTTTCCGATTGGGGTAATCATACCTGATTATCGGCAATTAGGCGCCTTTCGGCGAATTTTCCTACATTGTTTTTTGTTATTTTTGCGGTCAATTTAAAATGCTATGGTTAAGATTGGATCTGTTGAGTTGGGAGATTTTCCACTTTTGCTTGCTCCCATGGAAGATGTGAGTGACCCGCCATTCCGTGCGTTGTGCAAGGATCAGGGCTGTGACATGATGTATACGGAGTTTATCTCTGTTGAAGGCCTGATCCGCGATGCCACCAAAAGTGTCCAGAAACTTGATATTTACCCGGAAGAACGCCCCATCGGTGTTCAAATATTTGGTGCCAAGCTGGATTCTATGATGCGGGCAGCCGAAATCGTAGAAGAAGCTCAACCGGAAGTGCTCGATATCAATTTTGGGTGTCCGGTAAAGAAAGTCGTTTGCAAAATGGCTGGTGCAGGTATCCTGCAAGACATTCCCCGGATGGTGGAACTGACAAAAGCGGTGGTAGATTCTACCAAACTCCCGGTAACCGTAAAAACCCGTCTGGGGTGGGATGACAATACCAAATACATTGAGGAGGTAGCCGAACGATTGCAGGATGTTGGAATTAAAGCATTGTCGATCCACGGTCGTACCCGAAAGCAAATGTATAAGGGAGAAGCAGATTGGACCTTAATCGGAAAAATCGCTCAAAACCCTAAAATTCATATACCCATTTTCGGAAATGGAGACATCGACAGTCCGCAAAAGGCGGTGGAATATAAAAATCGCTATGGGGTAGATGGCGTCATGATCGGACGTGCCAGTATTGGAAACCCCTGGATTTTCCGCGAAATAAAACACTACATCAAAACCGGCGAGATACTCGATCCTCCTACTGTTACCGAAAGAGTGGCTGCAGCCAGTCAGCATTTGCGCCATTCTCTGGAGTGGAAAGGCGACAAACTGGGCGTTTTGGAAATGCGGAGACATTATACCAATTACTTCCGGGGATTCCCAAACATCAAACCATTCCGTACTAAACTGGTGACGGAACATGATCCGGAGGTATTGTTTGACATATTGGAAGAAATTCGGGATGTTTATGCCGAAAAGGAAGATGTACTGGCCGGTAGCCAGCATGCTTGATTCACCACCTACATTGCACGCACTTGGTATTTAATATAGAACCACAGGAAAGAAAAATCTTCGAACTCATCAGCAAAACCGCCGATGAGTTGGAGTATCCTGCCTATGTGGTAGGAGGCTATGTAAGAGACCGCTTACTGGGCCGGCCCTCAAAAGATGTAGATATTGTTTGTGTGGGGAGTGGTATACGTCTGGCTGAGAATGTCGCTTCTCATTTGCGCCCCATTCCCAGAGTAGCGGTTTACAAACGCTTTGGAACCGCTATGCTAAAGCATGGCGACATGGAAGTCGAGTTTGTAGGGGCCCGAAAGGAATCCTACCGGAAAGACTCTCGCAAACCCAGTGTCGAAGAAGGAACCCTGGAAGACGATCAAAATCGACGCGATTTTACGATCAATGCCCTGGCGGTCAGCCTGAATGAAAAGGATTACGGTGCCATTATGGATCCTTTCAACGGCTTGCAACATTTGGAAGAAAAGCTAATAAAGACACCTCTCGAACCAGGGCAAACTTTTTCCGACGACCCGCTGCGCATGATGCGTGCTATCCGCTTTGCCACCCAGTTGGGCTTTCATATAGACGATGAAACCTATGCAGCTATTGGCAAATACAAAGATCGGATCAAAATCGTTTCCAGGGAGCGTATAACGGTCGAAATGGAAAAGATCCTCGCAGCTCACAAACCATCGATTGGGTTTAAACTATTGTTTGACACCGGCTTGCTGGAACTGATCTTCCCGGAAATGACTGCCCTGCACGGGGTGGAATACCGCAATGGAAAAGGCCATAAGGACAACTTTTACCACACCCTGGAGGTGGTTGATAACCTCAGTAAAAACACCAAAAATATTTGGTTGCGCTGGGCCGCTGTTTTGCACGACATTGCCAAGCCACCCACCAAGCGATTTAATCCCAAACAGGGGTGGACCTTTCACGGGCATGAAGCCCTGGGTGCTGCCATGGTGCCGAGAATATTCAAAAGGCTCCGCCTTCCCCTGGATTCAAAAATGAAATATGTTCAGAAGCTGGTTCGCCTGCACTTGCGGCCGATCAGCCTGACTAAAGAGAATATTACAGATTCTGCCATTCGCAGGCTGCTTTTTGATGCCGGCGATGATATTGAGGATCTGATGATGCTTTGCGAAGCAGATATTACTTCCAAAAATCCCCGGAAAGTTAAGCGCTATTTAGAAAACTACAACCTGGTGCGCCAGCGCCTGGAAGAAGTAGAAGAACACGATCGCATCCGAAATTGGCAACCACCCATTTCCGGTGAATTAATCATGAATACCTTCGGAATATCTCCTTCCCGCGAAGTTGGGGTGATTAAAAATGCCATTCGGGAAGCGATACTGGATGGAGAAATCCCCAATGAATACCAGGCCGCTTTCGATTATATGGTTTCGAAAGGCCAGGAGTTGGGTTTAGAGGTAGCCAAAATCCGGTAAGTTTAATTTATTTCTTCCGGACGTTCTTTCTTCAGATCCCGGTTTACGGCTATACTGGCATTCAATTCAAATCCTACCAGTAGTACAAAGCAATTGATCTGTATCCACAGCATGATTACAATTATGGTTCCGATGGAGCCATAAAGCTTGTTGTACGTATTGAAGTTCTCTACATAAAAGGAGAATGCCATAGAGGAAAGAATAGATAAAAAGGTCGACAGGGTTGCGCCCGGTGTCAGAAAGGAAAACCGCCG
Organism: Bacteroidota bacterium; assembly: GCA_018222965.1. Lineage (GTDB taxonomy): Bacteria > Bacteroidota > Bacteroidia > Chitinophagales > Saprospiraceae > JAAEZH01. The sequence goes on along the minus strand of JAAEZH010000023.1, from coordinate 84,873 downwards.
TTGATAAGGAACTGCATACCGATAGATCATGGCAATGATCGAATAAAAAAGGAGCAGAATGATGAGGTAACGCAAAATGGATACCGACACCGATCCAAACCAATCCAATCGAATGAAATCTGATAACCAGGCAATCAGAAAATTCCCCAGAATTAAAAACACGGCAGAAGCGATGAGCAGGATCCCCAGTAAGCCTGTCAGAGCGATGCTGATCATGCGTTTCCGTAGTGCTGTTCTGTTTTTAAAAGTTTGGACATGGGCTTTTTCAAAACTGAGCATCATTGACATCATGCCGTTGGAAGCAAAAAATACGGCCAGTAAAAAACCAAAGGACAAAAGGCCATTTCGCGGACGGGTAGTCAGGTCTTTGATGGTCGCAAACAGCATGTCTCCGGCATTACCCGGCATAACCATCTTAATCTGCTGCTCCATATAGATCATGAGGTTCTCCGCTTCGGGAATGAAAACGAGAATGTAGTCAGAAATGTAGGGCAGGAGCGTAAGTAAAACGATCAATGCCGGAAAAAGAGAAAGAAAAAAGCTGAAGGCCATACTGTTGGCCCTGGTTACGAGTGCAAAACGCCTGATCTCATTTCGGATGAAGACCAATACATCAAATATCGGTACCGAAAAGAAGCCTGGTAAAGAGCTTTTCTTGCTCCATGCCACCAGATTGACAATTCCGGGCAGCGCCCAAAATTTGGCTTTGATTTTCTGAAGATCCGGCATTTTCATCTATTGCCGAAAGTACGCAAAAATGCTAAACGTTTATTTTCAACCTGTCAGGTTGGCAACCTGACGGGTCGGCAACCCGTCAGGTCGCCGACCTGACAGGTCCAAAAAATTGCTCATAGTTTTTGGATAGGGATAAGTAGATAATCATCCTGACTTTTTACCAACATCCAGTACTGTCCGGCAGGAGCAGATCGAAGGTCAATTTCTACTTTTTCACTTGCCGAAACTTCCTGCTCCAAAATGATCTGTCCCGTCAAATTGTAAACAACGATCGACTTAATTAGCTCTTGCGATTCAATGAGAAAAAAACCGTCACCAGGATTCGGGGAAACCCGGGTAGCCTGAATGCTTTTATCTTCGGTATCGTCTGTAAACGCCACGGACTTCTCCTCCGAAAAAACAATACATCCGTTTGCGTCTTCGACCTGAGCCATATAAGTTCCACCCGGAAACTCCGGAACTAAAACGGGGTCGGTCGCTCCCGGAATTGGTTCTCCATCCAAATACCATTGTAATACGGTGCCTGAACTGACGCTTAAGCCATTCTGGTCCAATAGCAACATGGGGACAATGGGTTCAATAAATTCAAAAGTAGGTCCAACTCCGGAGGATTGATAAAAGTCGGGGCATTCCAAATAACTCACCGTGAGTGTATAGGTTCCGGATTCTTTGACCCAGTATTCCTGCCCGGTCGCCCCGGGTATCGGATCTCCGTTTCTAAACCATTGATAACTTGCAGCACCTCCTGAAGGATAGAGAATCAGCGAAGAATCTCCCAGGCAATATTCAGATTGTCCGCTGCTTTGAATGACAGGCAACAAGAAAACCCAGGAGTCAACTACCACCGGTTCTGATTGTCCGATGCAATCAGCAGATTCTGCCAACACATAAAAATAGGCGAATCCAATGTCAGAGATATTAAAGGAAATCTGAGGATCTTCGGAGGTAGTAAGCAGGGTCCCTCCCTGATTAGAATTGGTGAAATTGTAATACCAGGAGTAACTGTCATATCCAGCTTCGGTGAGTAGCTTTACAATATCTCCCGGACAATAAATATTGCCCTGTACCGGTGGGTCAGGGGTGATGGGAATGCTGCAGGTGTCCTGCTGTGCCTGCAATCCAAATACAAATAATAAAGACAAAAGTGTTGTGAGGTAAATACGGTTCGTCATAATTGGGTATTTTGAGTTAACCCAATATGCAGAATTATTTTTTTTCCTGAAAATAGGGAAGGAGCGCTTTGTGCAGTGTATCCGGGATTTGGGCTCTTTTATTGGTTTTCATATCTACAAAACAAAGCTTGACCGATCCGCCATTGAGTAATTTGCCTGCTTCGTTAAATAACTCCATATGAAAAACGATGGTGTCAGTTGGCATTTTTCGGAGCGTGGTACGTATGGTGATCAGATCGTCGTAAAAGGCCGGACGCAGATATCGTACTTCCAGATGCATGACGGGCATCATAATACCGAGTTGCTTCTCCATCTTCTGATAGCTGAGTCCCAGTGAACGCATCATTTCAACCCGACCAATTTCATAATAATAGGCGTAGTTGCCGTAGTACAAATAACCCATTTGATCTGTTTCAGCATAACGCACTCTCTTGTGAAAATCAAAGCTGTACATGGTTCCGTGTTATTTGGGTGTATTGGTTTATTGGTGAAATGGTGAAATGGTGTAGGCAATTCTCCATTAAAAATTATCAACTATTACCTAAAACTTATACCCCTTCTCGCTCAATGGGGCAGGTCATACAGTGGGATCCGCCACGCGCTCTCGACAACTCATTGGATGGCAGGGTAATAATCGTGTTTTCAATTTCATCCGGGTTTCTTTCCTTATTCCTGAATTGATCAAGCAGAGTCCGGGCCGGAACGACCTGATAGCCTTTCTCCAAAAACGCCTGTTCTGTGTATGGATTGCGGTCGTAGGTAAGCGCAACGCCTGGTCGAATAGCCACCAGATTGCAGCCGTCCGTCCATTGCTCCCGTTCCTGATAGGGGGAAAGGCCATTTCCACTAAGGATGAATTCCATTTCCGGATCAATCTCGGCATGGAAAAAGTCTTTTACAGAATGATAAGAAGCCTTCTCTCCACTGGATTTGTGTACTTCAATATAGGAACTCATACCGTCCACAATGATAGGCTTGAAAGCCACAATGTGCTTGTGGTGGATCTGGGTGAAAATAGTATCAATGTGCATATAGGAACGGTCTGCCGGTATGTTTACCTGAACCACATTCTTTACTACGCCTTTTTCAAAAAGCTTGTCGCGCAAGGAATGGATTGCGTGTTTCGTGGTGCGTTCGCTGCAACCGATCAGCAAATAATCTTCGTTGATAATCATTACGTCTCCGCCTTCCAAACTAACTTGTTGTCCCATATCGGAAGGAGGAAATTCATTGACGTGGTTGAGGTTGATGATCTTACCTTCCTCGTTTAGTTTCTTGAAGATGGGATGCGCATAGAAGATAAAGCGCGTGATGAAATTTTCCCGGGCCCTGGCTTCTTTGGCTGCCTTTGTAATGATTACATGGTCATTAATTACCACGGCAATATCCCGTGTGAAAATGAAATTTGGAATCGGATCAAACAGGTAAATATCTTTCGATTTGAGGTATCCGGTTATTAGGACGCGGGCCAGGTCAGAATCGGATAACTGGCAGAGGATTTCGCCTGATTTGTCGGGAAGTTCTTCGTAGCTGATAACCTGATCGAGCATCCATTTTTTGCTTTCCAGGTCTACGGAGAGTGCCTCACGAAGTAGTTGCTGCGTTTCAAATACGTTCTCCGATCCCAAAAACTGGCGCAGGATGCCTGTAAATACATCGTGCTCCTCCTGCATTTGCGGAAGATGTACGATATCATCAAACAGCAACTCTTCGGCACGTCGGGGCGAAATGCGGGCAATCCCTTCATCCGGCCGATGCACGATTACACGTTTCAACGGACCGATTTCGGAACTGACTTTTACCTGCTTGGACATGCTCGATTGCTTTTGTTTTTGGACGATAATTCGCGAGAATCAAATCATCTTTTCCACCTCGTAGATGGAATTTATCTTACCAGCAAATATGCAATAAAAATGGGGATTTTCATGGAGCAGACTGATCTCAGTCGGCCGTCCATCGTCTATGTGGCTGGCCTTGAGTTTCGACTTAATGGTAAAGTAAGATTGAAAATGTTGCCAGTCGGTACTTTGGGAAAAATACTGACTCATCTGCACCTGCATTTTACGGAAATTACTGCCGGGTTGTTCGGGGCAGGTATTGCAATTGGCGAGTTGGTCTGGCCTGCAATCCGCTCTTCGATCCTGGCAATTGAATACAGGCTGGTTTTTGTAGGACACTTCGTGGTGGGTATATGCAACCGAGCTGAGCGAATGCAATCCGGTTCTTCCGTAGGGCATGATGGAACCAAATGGCCCGTCCATTACAGTCAGTCCCATTCCTTTTAAAGCGGGCGCATGAAGCAGGGCAATCTCTGATATTTCATGCATGAGATCGATTTCCCGCACCCCAAAAAGGCTGTTTAGACTATTGGTGCTGGCATAGGTGGCATTCAATACAGCTGTGGCCCGGATCGGGTTTTTCTCCCCGGCATCATTGATGGTGTCGACCATCCAGGAGTTGTTTTGCCTTTCGGCGAAAGCCGCTTTGCATTCCATGCGAACTTCCACTCCGGAGTTTGCCAGTTTCTCGCGATAATATTGAGCAATCAGCACGGGATCAAAAGTGTGTTCGCGTGTTAAATACAGCGCCTCGAGACGATCGTAATTGAATATATCCGGCCGGTCCACCCGTTTGCAGGGGATGTCCAGGTAGGTACAAAACCGCTCAAATTGCGCCGCATCCGTGAAAGAGCCGTAGCGATCTATGGCGTAATATTTGTCGAAGCGGTCGAGTATAAAGTCCTGGTGCTCAGCGGTAAATCGGGCCTTATTGTCATCAGACATGCGGGCCGTGGCAATACTTCTTGGATAGTGGTAGCCCCCGTGCAGTCTGGCCTGGTTTACCAGAGATGCCCGACGCATTAACTGCTTGTCTTTCTCCAGGAGCAATACCCGCAATCCCTTTTGGTCGAGATACAGCGCTGCATACACCCCAAAAAGGCCTCCACCGAGGATTAGAAAGTCATATGTTTCCCGGGGGTTAGCCAAGATCTTTCAGCTTTTGGTACAGATCGCTATAATCTGTGGTGCTTAGCAATTGATGAAATTCGATGCTTTGATGCAGTTGCTCCGGTCGAGACGGACCGACAATAATACCTCCGACTCCTGGCGTGTAATAGGCGTGCAACATGCCCAACTGGTAAAAGCGGGAGAGGGGCGGCCTGTTGTTATTCCCAGATGTTTTAACTAACTCCTCCAATCTTTCCCTCTTATCCTCCAATATTTTCTCGTCAATATTTCGCACTTTGGAAGAACTGTCTGTACGATAATCGCGGCTCAATTTAAGTCCGCCGGCATTGATCCCGTAAGTCAAAAACTCCGCTTCTGCCTGAAAGGTCTGATAATGCGACCAGGCACTTTGGAAAACATTATGCTTGATCTCAATCCGAAAGGGGAGACGGGCCGTTTTATTTAATTCGGCATAGACTTCCGGATGTTTGATGCCGGAAAGCCCAACCCGCAACCCCTGATTTTGGGCTTGTTTCAGAACCTGCAGACTGGCCTTTATTTCTTCCTTATCATTTCGATTATCCCAATGGATCATAAAAGTATCCAGATTTGTGCCCAACTTTTCTGTGTAATCGGCCAGATTGAGAAGCAGGAAGGCTTGGCTGAGATTGTTTTCGGGGCCTCCCAAATTGTTGAGGCTACCGACCTTCATGATTACCTGCAAATCTGAAATGCCGTGCGCGGCAATCCACTCCAACAATATGGTTTCAGATTTACGAAAATCGCTTTCTGTTTTATTGATCGGATAATTGGTGGCGGCATCCAGTTGTCTGTAGCCCGCTGCATAATATTGATCCAGCAACTGAAAACAGATTTCTTTGGGAACGGTCCATCCCCAAAGTGCCGTGCCGAGTAGCAAATCAGGAAGCTGCATGGCGAAGAATTTCAGGTTTTCGTTTACGTAGTTTGCGCATGGATGCGAGGTAACGTTTGGCCAAAGGCAGGATTTTCACCCGGCTGCTGCTTACATCGTCGGTCCAGGTGACGGGCAGCTCATACAGTTTGAGGCCCAGCCACTCTCCAACAGTGAGCAGTTCGGTGGAAAAGAACCAGCCGTCATTGTCGGCACCGAGTTTTATGAGTCGGTCGAGATGTTTTCGTTTCAGAAATTTAAAGCCGCACATGCCATCAGAAAAGCCAATTCCCAGGTAAATTTGCAGGATTCGGTTGAAAACCCGGGAGGTGATTTCCCGCTTAAGGCTTCTTCCGATAACCCGCGAGTCCCGGTGGAGCCTGCTGGCATATACGATATCAAATCCTTTTTGAGTGATGGCTTCGATGGCCGGTTGAAAGTGTTTGAGATCGGTGGCAAGGTCCAAATCCATGTAGCCCACGATATCGGCATTGGATTGTCCCCAGGAAGTTTTTAGGGCCAATCCAACTCCTTTGCGGGGTACCTGAACAAAGGCAACTTCTTCAAAGCGGCTGGCCAGAGCCTGGGCAATTTCGGCGGTCGAGTCGATAGAGCCATTATCTGCGATGACGATCTGCCACTGCACTGCTTTACCGGCTTTCGCCGAAAGGCTAAAATGATCCAGTAAAAACTGGCGAAGGATCTGTACCTGCCGTTCCAGGGTTTCTTCCTCATTCAAAACCGGAATGGTAATATCAATGCTCATAAAGGTTTTGGCTTTTTCAGTCGTGAAGATAGGAGGATTGCCGGTTTTTTGACAGAGGGAAGAGGCAAATTCGGCGAAAGCCGGAGAACGAAATAAAAGGCCTTGCTTAAAACAAAGTCAGACAGACAAGCGGGGGCATTCAGAAATATAAAGGCTTTTTCCTTACTTTGTAGATTATTAAAGCCAGTTGATCGAATGAATGTTTTTGCACCACAACTCTGGTCGTAAAATGGCATTATATAATATGATTGGTTTGGGGAAAATCGCCCGGGCAATCAGGGAAAGGTTTCACACTGGTTTATTAACTTTCCGGCTCAATAAATTTGGAGCAACTACATCATAGAAAGTAACATGTCAGTCTTTAAGAATATCAAGTCATTGTTTGTTGTGGAAGAGGGAAGTGCTCCGGCCAAACCGGCTTCCGCGAAAAAAGAAACCGCTACTTCGTCATCAACCTCCACCCCTCAGGTAACAGAAAGTAAAGCAGGGGCGAAGGGCAAAGTGACCGGGAAATTTATGGACGTTCTTTTTTCGGCCATGGAAAAGAATAATCTGGATGGCTTTGACTATCTGGAGTACAAACAGTCTCTTAAGTCGCTTTCTAAAATGAAAATGGATGACGCCACCCGCTATCAGTCGGCTTATGCAATGGCTGAGACCATGGGAGCAACGCCGGCCAAATTGATCAATTCTGCTTCGCACTATATTCAGGTTCTGCAAAAGGAAGAAGAAAAGTTTGAATCAGCCCTTTCCAAGCAGCGGCATCAAAATATCTCTGAGAAAGAAAAGCAGGTTAAGGAGATGGATTTGTTGGTGAAGCAAAAGGAAGATCAGATCCTGAAGCTGAAAAAAGAAATTGAAGCGACCCGGAAAAAACAGGAGACCCTGCGCAAACAAGTAAAAGATGCCACTGCAAAGGTGGAGACGACCAAGAATAATTTCATTGCTTCATTCAATCAATTGGTGGGTCAGATTCACACAGACCTGGAAGCCATGAAACAGTATTTGAAGTAATGATGACTTTGACCAAACAAACCGCTAAAGTCTAGTAAGCAATACATGGAGACAAAAGATTTTCAGCCTAAATCATTTTGGAAACGCCCGGAAGGCGTAACAGGTGCTATATTTTTAGGAGGTGTTATCGTAGGCGGCGGGTATTTGCTGGTTCAGCTTATTCCCGTCCTGGTTCCGCTACTTTCAAATACACTGGTACTGGCCGCTTTACTGGTAGCTTTTGCTGCCCTGGTGTTTGTTTTGCTCGACAGCAAAGCACGCAATTTGGTTTGGTATGTGTATAAAAGTGTCATGCGCTGGGTCACCGGCTTGTTTGTACAGATTGATCCTATTGGGATCCTAAAGTCCTATGTAGAGGACCTGGAGGACAATCTGAAAAAAATGAACAAGCAGGTGAATCAACTGCGCGGACAAATGCATAAACTCGGAGAGATCATCTTCAACAACAAAAAGGCGATCAAAGACAATTTGGCTTTAGCCAGTAAGGCACGCGATCGCAATAAAGAAAGTCAGATGATCCTCAAGTCCCGGAAGGCGGGCCGTCTGAAAGAGTCAAATATGCGACTCGAAGACCTCTATCGGAAGATGGAAGTATTGTACAGGGTGCTGACTAAGATGCATGAAAACTCCGAAGTACTGAAGGAGGACATCAAGGATCAGGTCATGGTCAAAGAGCAGGAGCGCAAGGCTATCCATGCCAGTCACTCGGCCATGAAATCAGCCATGAATGTAATCTCCGGCAACAAGGACCAACGCATGATGTTTGATATGGCCCTCGAAGCCATCGCCGATGATGTGTCAGAAAAAGTGGGAGAGATGGAACAATTTATGGAATTATCCTCCAATTTTATGGAATCTGTGGACTTACAGAATGGTATATTCGAGGAAGAAGGACTTCGCATGTTGGAGAAATGGGAGAAAGAGGGGGTTTCACGCCTGCTAGGCGAAGACAAAAGTGCGCTGCTCCTGGAAGCCAACGACGAAAGCAATGTACTCGATCTGAATGCTCCCGTAAAGAAAAAGGTAGCAGAACCCGATCGGGTAAATCAATACGACAGTTTTTTTGACTAATCAGCCGACAAATAAACCAGCCAACCAACCAACAAACGATCTAACAATGGCAAAACGATTGACAACATTCTCAAAGTTTCTGATCACCCTCGTAATTGTTGCAGGTGTATTCTTCGGTGGTAAGTATATCCTCCAGAATACGGAATTTGGTCAGAATATCATAAGTAATTCCGACAACCCGGACAAACCGAAACCAGACGGCCCGAAAGGCGATTCTGATGTAATCAGCGTTGGTGTGGTAACCTGGGGCGGATATGCCGGCGGACAATATTTTAACGAAGGTTTTGAAGCCAATACCGATTCCCGCTTTTACCAGGACTATGGATTCCAGGTTGAGTTTAATGTACTGGATGATTTTGATGCATCCCGGGCTGCCTGGAAGCGCGATGAGGTTCAACTGCTTTGGTGCACCATTGATGCCTTTCCAACCGAAGTAAACGCTTTGCGCGATTTTGATCCGGTGGTAGTCTGGCAGGCAGACTGGTCTCGGGGCGGTGATGCAATCGTTGCCCGTCGGGGGATCAATACGGTGGCCGACCTTCGCGGTAAGCGCATTGCCGTAGCGGAACTTACGCCTTCGCATTCCTTCCTGATCTGGTTGCTGGATGCAGGGGGACTGACCGTAAATGATGTAGAAATTGTCCCACAATCCAATGCGATTGATGCGGCAGAAGTATTCAAGTCTCAAAACGTGGATGCGGCTGTTGTTTGGAGTCCGGATGATGAAGCCTGTCTTCGGTCCGTACCCGGTTCAAAGTTGCTGGAAAGTACGCGTTCGGCATCCAATATTATTGCCGACGTATTTATTGCCAAGCGATCTTTTGTTGATGCCAATAAAGACCGCCTTACTCAAATGTATGAAGGCTGGATGCGCGGAGCAGCAGAAATCAATGCTTCTGATGCCAATAAGCGTAAAGCTGCTGGTATTCTGGCCGCCAATTTCCCGGGTTTCACAGAAGATGATACTTATCAGGCGATCAATAATGTGCGCTTAACCACACATGGTGACAACGAGAATTTCTTTGGTCTGAATCCGGATTTCAAAGGAGTAAATGGCAACAGCCTTTATTCCCGGATGGCCAATGTGTACAAAGACCTTGGATACATCGAAGGCAGTGTACCAAACTGGCGTCTGATCGCATACCCGGATCTTGTATCTGGTACCAACCTGAGTGGCCAACAGCACGAAGCTGAAGGCGCACGTGAGTTTACCAAACTCGATGAGGATAGTGGCCGGGATGCCGAAACCATTGCTACCAAAGCGGTACGCATTAACTTCCGTACCGGAGAGTACAAGCTCGATGAAAATGCGAAATACATCATCGATAAGGAGTTTGTGGAAATTGCCAAAGCTTTCGCGAATGCCCGCATCCGTATTGAAGGAAATACAGATAATACAGGCAGCCGTTCTACCAATGTTTCGCTTTCTAAGAAACGCGCAGAAGCGGTTAAGGACTATCTGGTGAATACCCACAATATGCCGCCAAACCGGTTTATAGTAATCGGTAACGGCCCGGATAACCCGGTTGCTTCCAACGATTCCGACGCTGGTCGTGCGCAAAATCGACGCACCGATTTCCAGCTTGTTCGTGACTAATATGTATCTCTGAGAACTTCGCCATGCTGAAGACCCGTCTTCGGCATGGCGATATTTAGCCCATACCCAATATGTCGCTCTTTAAGCTACGTGGAAAACTGAGCAAGATGCAGGCCCTGATCCTTGGAGTGGTCGGCCTGATCCTGTTTGTCATCGCCTGGTGGCTGCTCGCCGAATATTTCGCCATCTCCCGATCTGAATTTTCAGCCAATACCCAGATCGAAAATGAGGAAGCTGAAGCGGTAAGCATCACTTCATTAGAGGATGCAGATCCTTTGGATAATCGACTTCCGGAAGATGCCCAAACAGGCACTTATACAGGGATTCGTATCCAGGCTCCGGGAGTAGATACAGCTTCGATCAACATCCGCCTGGAAGATAATGCCGGCGGCTTGTTTCGTGTACATCCCAAAACAGGGGAGGTTCACCTGGCTGAAGCCCGGTTGGACTATGAGTACAATACCGTTCATACTATTGTCGCTTCCGCGAATGCTGCCGACGGCAGACAGTTCTCTTCCAATTTTACCATTCAGGTTCGGGACCGCAATGAATTTGGACTCAGTGAATTGCGCGATGCCGATGATTCTCCAAACGAGATTTTCCTCAATGCCGGTCCGCAAACCTATGTCGGTCTCACAGCCCTTGCCGAAGACGGCGACAAAGGGGATAAGGTAACTTACCGATTCCTGAATCACTCCAAAGGTTTGTTTCAGATAAATTCGGATGACGGACGCGTAATCCTGAAAGATACAGCGGCGCTTTACCGCCAGTCACCCGGCAGCCTGGACTTAAAAATAGTGGCTTCCAGTACAGATTTTACGGCCGATACAGCCCGTTTTACAATTCAATTAAAGCAGGCAGAAGCTTCAGATGAGCAAGTTGCGCTAAGCGAAAAAGTATATCCTATTTTACCAACACCCGGCCAGGTAATTAAATCATACCCTTCGCTGGTGAAAGATGATGCCCTTGCCCGCAATACCTTCAAGTCGATCTGGCTTAATATGCAGGGATACTGGTGGGCCATTTTGATTTCTATTCCGATTGGGTTTATCATCGGCTTGTTTCCCCTGTTTCGGGGCTTGTTTAGCAAGCAGGTGGATGCCTTGCGCTACCTTCCGCTGACAGCACTGACCGGATTGTTTATCATTTGGTTTGGTATTGAGGATCAGATGAAAATAGCTTTTCTGGCCTTTGGTATCATCGTGTATTTATTGCCCGTAGTGGTGCAACGGGTAGACGAAGTTCGGGAGGTATTTACCCAGACTGTATTTACGCTGGGCGCCAGCAAATGGCAGACTATCCGATCGGTTTACATCCCCTCGGTAATGTCGAAGGTGATAGACGATATTCGCGTACTCACGGCAATCTCGTGGACCTACATCATCATCGCAGAATTGTTGAATCGCGAGGAAGGTATTGGTTCCCTGATTTACATCAAAGCACGTCAGGGGCAAATTGCTAAAGTGTTTGCGATACTATTGGTGATCATCCTTATTGGTTTTGTGCAGGATCGCTTGTTTGTATATATGGACCGGCGTTTGTTCCCGCACAAATACAACAAATCCAAACTGAATGGTTTGCGAGAAACAGAATATGGAATTTTCACCCTTATTCTCCTTGTTTCAGCGGCCATCATTGTTGGTATCCTGGCTCCGGCTTTTGCACCATCGATGGTCAATCTGGTTTACATCGTTGCCCTGGCGGCAATCGTGATAATCATTTATGGTGAAATTAAATTGAATGCAAGCCGTCGGCAAAACAGCTGATAAACGGCCCGAAAATACAATCAGACAGATCATGCCCGATTTTTCAGATACGCAACACGACAATATTATCGAACTCCGGGGAATCAGCCAATCCTACGATGGGGGTGAATCTTTCATCCTCCAGGATTTTGAGTTTTTGGTGGAAGACAAACCGGCCCAGGGGCAGTTTGTCGTGATCCTTGGGATGTCCGGATGCGGAAAATCTACGGTGCTCCGCTATATCGCCGGACTGCAGGAGCCTACCTCCGGACAAGTATTGATCCACAACAAACCAGTTAGTGCCGATAATCGGGTGGGCATGGTTTTTCAGCAGTACTCCTCCTTGCCCTGGATGACTGTTTTGGAAAACGTTTCCCTCGCCCTGAAATACAAAAACGTATCAGCGGCCGAACGAAAAGACCGGGCGATGGAGCTTATCGAGATGGTGGGTCTGGCCGGCCATGAGCACAAGTTTGCGCAGTATCCCACGCTTTCTGGCGGACAGCTTCAGCGTGTGGCAATTGCCCGGAGTCTGATTGCCAATCCGGAGGTTATTTTAATGGACGAGCCTTTTGGTGCATTGGATGTAAACACGCGTTTGCAAATGCAGGATTTGCTGTCGGATCTCTGGTTGAAATTTCATCCTACGATCATTTTCGTTACCCACGACATTTCGGAGGCGGTTTATCTGGGAGATGATATTTACATTATGAAATCCGCGCCCTCCCGTTTTGTGGAACACATCAAAGTAGATCTGCCCTTCGAGCGCAGTCGCGATACCAAACGAGACCCGCATTTTGTCGAATTAGTCCGTGAAGTGGAGGACAGAATGGTCAAAGTGGCCAAAATGGGCTGATTTTGCATTTTATTAACAGCCCTTGCCGGAGGAGATGCTGGATTTTTCCCTGATTTTGAATTAACTTGAATCCGATGTCCAATTAATGGGCGTTATTCTTTGGGACGATTCAATCCGGCTTGCTTCATGCACATTTCAACACCACAGTATCTTTTGGAGTTCAGCATTTTGCTGATCCTGTTTATGGGGTGTATCCGCAACTTGAAGCTCCACCCTTCCGAAAAATCCAGTTTGTTGGCTGGAATTCCCATTTTATGCATGCTTTTGCCCGGCTTACGCCTAATAATTCCAGCTGCAGATGCTGGCATGGCCGACCACGTTGTGGGGGCTGTTTCCTGGCTGGAAGCTGATTGGAATATCCTGATCCGCAATCTGAGTACGGCCAACCTCCTTTACAGTATTTATCTTTTTGGTTTTGCTTTGGCTTTCGCCGAATTTTTAGATCGTTTGTTCCGTCAGGGATTGGACCTGAACCGACTGTCCATTACACGGTATTTCAAAACGGCACTTTGGCCTTCCGGGAAAGATGGAAGTGGCATGACCAAAAAGGCAATTGCCGGTTTGAGCTTGTTGGGAAATCAATCTGATAGTTTGCTCATTGAAAGAAGCCGCCTTAAAACTAGTGGTTCGGTACAGCGAGCCCATTATCTGGAGGGATTCTTATTACAGCTTGCCTTGCTTATCCATTGGTGGAATCCCATATTGTGGTGGTACAAAAATGCATACCTCGCCGAAAGTCGTCGGGAACTACAGGGATCGGTTATGCCTTCGCGTGCAGTCAGACTAAGCGTACGTGATCAGACACCGAAGGCTGTCAAACGGATTTTCGCTTTATCGGCTTGCTTTCTGTTGCTGGCAAATATGCCTTTGGTGATGCCGGGGAGTAATCCATTTTATGATTGGTTAAGCAGCCTGGAACAAAAAAGCCAGATTCGCTACTTTGAAGATTTGCCCGAACTGGAACCGCTGGCCAGTTTGAGTTGGGGGGGGCATAAAATTCCATTGGCCGCTGTACACAGTGAGGATGATCTCGCCTATGAAGTCTATCACATGCAGCCTTTTGAATTGCATTTGCTGAGATACCAGAATATGCAATTGAAAGTGGGCAACAAAAAACCGGGTATTCAAAAGTTGGTGGGACGAATCGGCGTACCACATTCTGATGAGTTGTCCTACATAGGCTCGGAGATAGATTTTATAGATCGACTTCCTCGTCTGAGTTCGATGGGAGAGCAGACCTTTTATTTGCGACTGGAAACAGACAAGGGCCAAACCTGGGTAGCGGTAATTGCTGTTTCAGAATCTGCTCAGGTGTATAATTCGGAAGGCGGTTTGCATGCCATTGCCAGAGACGTAGCCGGATTCAAACGCCTTAATGAGGAAGACCAGAAAAAAACAAGCCCTTACCGATTCACCTGGGGAGATATGGAGATTCCCCTCGAGAAATATGCCAGTCCGGATGTATACAGCGGATTTATAGAAATCACCCTCGATAGTTTTTTACAAATCGTGGAAGAAGACATGCGCTTCTTTGCCCTCGATAGTACCCTCGAAATTGAACACCTATCTGTACGAGCTTATGGAAATCCGGCCTGGCGATCTGTGATTTGGTCTCCCGAGATTATTACCAACAGCGCTGTCTTAGATTCAAAAACCGCACTGGAGTCTTTGGGTAAACAAATCGGTCCGGGCGATGAAATTACGCTGTATGGAAGAGCCGGTTCCCTCTATATCAATACGATCGCTATTCGTATTTACGATCCAAACAGACTGTATCAGCCCATTATCCGTGCCCCTGAACTGAATGATGAACCGGCTGAATATGATTACCAGTTGATCAACCGCCCGGGCTACGAGTCTTTGCTTCGGATAGATACCCTAAATGCACGTTCACAGCGGATTGTAGACATGTATCGCGGCAAACCCGACTATCGGATCGTGCATGTTCCCGGATTTAAAACCAATGAACGCCTGGTAAATAGTTGGGAGTCGGAAATGGACTATATGAGCAAGCAGGAGGATTTGTCGGTTTATTCTTTGGAGTATATCTACGCACTTCCAGAATACCATGGGTTTCACGATACGGCTGTTCAACTCAATTGGGGAGAGATGTGGGCTACCCCAAACAGCGAGGTTTACGAACCGGATGAATATGAACTCAATCGCCGGGAATCCATTAGCCTGAAAATAGGAGAGGAGTCCTTTGCCATTGAAAAGGCTCTGGTAGATTTCGTTCAGGATGGAAAGGTAAAGGGCATGTATCTCCTAAACGAGGAGGACCTCCTTATACCCCATGTTTTACCTAAAGCAGGAGCAGAAACCAGTGTGTTTATTCAACATCTTGTGATTCGGGATTCAGTAGGAAAGCGGTGGCAACTTCCCGCTGTTTTCGCTTTCCATATTGGTAAAGAAGTAAATTCCGGCGAATGGAATCTGGACATAGAGACTGCCGAGGAGGGCCTGCCTACTTTATACACCTATGACGGCTCCATTGTATTTGAAAATTATCCATTAAGCAAAATGGTCGAAGAACTGCTGGAGGTAAGGCCCAGCCGTTTGGTCTTCGAAAATATGGAAGAAGACCCCATTTTAAACCTGCGCTTCGATGGAGAAAGTTACCGGAAGAAAAGCGCTTACGAAATCATCCTCCGCAGCCTGATGAAAAAGTACGGCTTCTCTCTGAAAAATGACCGGGTAAAAGGCAGGGTTATCCGCCTGCAGGTCAATTATGATGAGAAGTTGTTGGAGATGCAATACGAAGGCCCGGAAGTGCCCGATGACGAGAAGATCCAGTCTTTTGACCCGGAAGGCTATCACCTTTTAAGGTCCACGACCCTCGTAGAACTCAGCGAACTCCTGGAAGATCGATTTGGTGAGATTTTCGAATTATATCCTACCCCATACAACAACCTGCCGTTCAATTTTTCCCTGGTGCTTGACAACCTCCCCTCCGTAGAACAACAACTGATTGACGATTACGGCATCCAGCTTTTTGATGGGGATTGGAGTTATTACGCAGTAAAAATTCGTTTTATCCGTTAAACGGCTATGAGCGTGTATCGGGAAGCGGAATAAAGCCAAAGCGATCTCAACCCTGTCCGCTTTAACCGGTCAGTCCAACAGAACCCCCATTAAAAATTAAAACCTAAGTGTAGTGTCACATAAACCAGGTGCCGCACCTACGGCGCTTAAAGTGAAACCGATATTTTTTGTTACAAAGGTGTGCCTCCTCTGGAGGCTTACTATAAATGCGGTTAATGGCTCCAGAGGAGCTAAACCTTTGTAGCATTTTTGCAATTTTGATGGTAAGCTCCAGCGGAGCGACACCAATTCGTAGTTCCTGTTTTGACCCTAAGATTGGGTACTAGTACACCTAAGAGTTACCATCCCCCATTGCTTCTCCCGCAATCCAACCTCCTGTCCAGGCAGCCTGAAAGTTGAATCCGCCCGTTACAGCATCGATGTCTAAGACCTCCCCGGCGAAGAAAAGTCCGCGATGGATTTTGCTCTCAAAGCGTTTGAAATTGACTTCGTCCAGATCAATGCCCCCTGCAGTGACAAACTCTTCCTTGAAGGTGCTTTTTCCCCTTACGGGGAATGGCTGATCACAAAGGCATTCTGCCAATTTATTCAATTGATCCTTACGCAGATCGGCCCAGCGTTGATCCTCCTGGCAGCCTGCCAGATCACAAAAGGCTTTCCAAAGTCGGTTGGGAATAGGGAAGGGGCTTTTGCGGTTAATCATTTTTTTGGCCTGTACTTGTTTTTCTGCCCGTAGTTGTTCGGTAACCGTTTCTCTGGATGCACTCCCCAACCAGTTTACCCGCGCCTCAAAATCGTAGTTGAGGTCAAATAATTCCCGAGCGCCCCAGGCGGAGGCTTTTAAAACGGCTGGTCCGCTGAGTCCCCAGTGGGTAATAAGCAAGGGCCCGTCGGTTTCCAGTTTGGCTTTTGGAACCCGCACCCTGGCATGAGGCACCGAGACACCGGCCAGTTCATGCAGCCACTCCAGCTTTATGTTGAACGTAAAAAGACTGGGAACAGGCGGAACGATCGAATGGCCCAAATGGCGGATCATCTCCCATACACTTTTGCTGCTGCCGGAGGCAATCATCAGGCTGTCGCCGAAATAGGATTCGCCTTTGGAAGTAAGCACTTTCCATCTCTGATTTTCTTCCTCCGGTGGATAAACCTGCACCACCTTTTTGTGTTTGTACACGCTTATACCGGCATTCGCGGAAGCGCCTTCCAAACAGTCAATAATACTGGATGATTTATCGGAAACCGGAAACACCCGGCCATCATCCTCGATCTTTAAAGGCACATTCCGGCTCTCATACCACTCCATTGTATCGCCGGTGCAAAAACGGGTAAATGGTCCGCGCAAGGCTTTCTTTCCTCTCGGATAAAATTGCACCAGTTCTCTCGGATCAAAACAGGCGTGGGTGACATTGCATCTGCCGCCCCCGGATATGCGCACCTTTGAAAGGACTTCCTTGCCTTGTTCCAGGATGAGGATCTCCGCTTTGGGATTTGTTTCAGCTGCTTTTATTGCGGCAAAGAAACCGGCGGCTCCTCCTCCGATGATTAGAATCCTGGGGATGTTTCCCTTGTATAAAGATTGATTTTCCATTTGGCTGCAAAATACACAGGCTTCCTAAACCAGCTTTGATTTTTCTTGTTATACCTCTGATTTATCGCAATAATTTCGACCTGACAGGTCGCCGACCCGTCAGGTTGCCGACCTGTCAGGTCGGAAAGCGGTTGCTCAAAATTTCAGATTGTTACTACCAAGACTTAACTAATAATAGATGTATCAACTAAGAAAGGTTCAGAAACTACCTATCGATATAAAAAAGGCCTGGGATTTTTTCTCCTCTCCGGCAAACCTGGCTGTGATCACTCCCGATGAAATGGGATTCATCGTGAAAACGGAATTGCCCGAGAAAATGTATGCGGGTATGATGATCGAGTACACTGTTAAGCCGCTATTGGGCATTCCGCTGACCTGGGTAACGGAAATCACCCACGTAGAGGAAGGTCGCTATTTTGTGGATGAACAACGCACGGGCCCCTACGCCATCTGGCATCACCAACACTTCTTTGAGGAGATTCCGGGGGGCGTGAAGATGACTGATATTATTGATTATCAATTGCCCTTAGCTCCTTTTGGCAACTTCCTGCACAAACCGCTGGTACGTCCAAAGCTCGAACAAATTTTCGATTATCGCTGGAATAAACTCATCGAACTTTTCGGAGCGTATAAAGAACCGGAGTTGACTGATACGGGAATCCCTTCTGCTACCCACTAAGGCAGGAAGAGTCCATTCTACCTTTGAAAGGGGAGAATTAGCTTAGAAAGGAAATCAATACTCCGGCTGCTACGGCAGAACCAATAACTCCGGAAATATTGCTCGACATGGCATACTGCAGGATGTGATTCTTAGGGTCGTACTTCAAAGCCACTTCGTTTGCTACACGGGAGGCCATGGGTACAGCGCTAAGTCCGGTTGCTCCAATAAGCGGATTGATCTTCTTTTTGGAGAACAAATTGGTCAGTTTCACCGCACAAATGCCTCCTATCATCGAAATGGCGAATGCTATAAAACCACCGCCGATAATAGCGAGTGTTTCTCCTGTAAGGAATGAAGCTGCGCTCATGGTTGCTCCGACGGTCAGTCCGAGGAAAACGGTGGCGGTGTTCATAATGGTTTCGGAAGCAGCCTGAAACAGCCGGCTCGTGTCGGCCCCGATTTCTTTGACCAGATTGCCAAATAAAAGCAATCCAACTAGGGGTACTGAGGAGGGAACCAGTAAAGCCACAATGGTAGCCAGCGCAATAGGGAAGACGATCTTCACCGTGCGCATATTCTTAATAGTCGTTTTGGCCGGATACAGTTTTTCCTGCTCCTTCATGTTGATCTTGAATTCCTTTTCTGTCATGGTCCAACGAGCCACTAAAGGCAGAATAACCGGAACCAATGCCATATAGGAATAAGCTGCTATGGCGATCGGACCAAGCAGATTAGGGGCCAACATGATGGAGGTGTAAATCGCAGTCGGACCATCGGCTCCGCCAATGATACCCAGACTGGCCGCTTCATTCAGCGGAAAGCCCAATAAAACGGCTGAGATCAATACCGTAAAAATGCCAATCTGTGCAGCCGCTCCAAAGAACGCCAGTCGCAGATTTCGGAGCATCGGACCAAAATCAGTCATGGCACCTACCCCGAGAAAAATGAGTGGAGGCAGAAGGCCTGTCTTAATCAGGGCATAATACAGCATATTCATAATGCCGTAATCGTGGGCAATCTCCAGGAGGTGCATGTGTTCTATTGCCGGATTTTCGGCGGCAGCCACAACAGCCATTTGCCCACCCGGGAAATTGGCCAGCAATACCCCAAAGCCAATAGGAATGAGAAGTAAAGGCTCAAATCGGCGCACAATACCCAGATAAAGCAGTCCGAATCCAATGGCCAGCATGACCAGTGTCAGCGGATTGCTGACGAGCTCATCAAAGGCCGTCATTTCATATATTTTCTGGAGATTCTCCGACATGCCTTATTTGATTTTAATCAATACGTCGTCTTCTTCCACCTCTTCGCCCACTTTAGCTACGATGGCTTCTACCGTACCTGATTTATCAGCAGCAACGGCATTGTACACTTTCATGGCTTCAATGTAACCTATGGTCTGTCCGGAAGATATTTTATCTCCCACTTTTATGGCTTCTTCCGAATTGTCCTTGGTGAGGAAGAATTTCCCTTCCAGTGGGGAAAGGATGCCTTCTCCGCCTGAGGTATCTGGCGATTTCGGGGAACTTTCTGTTTTGGCCGTTTGACTGCCGGCTTCATTCGATTGTGGGTAATCAATGGAAACTTCGTAGGCTTGTCCATCGACGGTTACCCGCATTTGTTTTGGAGTCGGAGCTGCTGTGCCGGAAGCAGCCGGAGTAGCCACAGACGAATGGCCATTTTTGGCTGCTTTTCGTTTTTCCAAATCTTCCAGGAAGCGCTCTTTGGCCTTTCCGGACTTGTAATCTTCATATTGCGGCGGATGCATGGCGTACTCCATGAGTTCCTCATCATCTTCACCAAAATCCCAGCCCTTTTCTTCCATTTTGCCGGCAAATAGCTCGAGCTCATCCGGATACAGATCCTGCGGATTGCCGTAGAAGAATTCACGATCCTGTTTGTTGGCAATAGCCAGAATTTCCTCGCCCAGTGGACCCGGCAATTTCCCGGCTTTACCGATGAGCATATTCCAGGTATTTTCATCAATCATAGACCAGCGTTCGCGGCCTTTGATCATCTGGAGCACATTCATCAAGGCTGTGTTCTTCACATACTGGCTGTAAGGCGTAACCAGTGGCGGGTAACCGAGCTTCGGCCAGATATATTCAACTTCATCGAAGAGTTTTATCAGGAGTTGCTCCTGGTCTACAGACTCTTTATCGCGTTTAGTCAGCCACTTGTTTAGGCTTTGTACGTTTTTCTCCAGATCAGCCATGAGACTTCCCATCATACCACCCGGAAGGCCCGGACCGATGAGGAGTGAGTTCATGTAGCGATTGCGCTGGTTGATGTAATAGCCCAGGAAGTCATCCATAAATTCCTGCGACAGGCTCCGCGCCTGCATATATGCTTTCATGTTGATGTCAGGCAGGGTGAAGCCGGCATCCTTGAGCATGGCGTGTACTGTAAGCAGATCGGCATGACCTGTACCCCAGGAAAGCGGCTCCATGCCTACATCAATAATATCTGCTCCGTTTCGGGCAGCTTCCAGGGAGGAAACAATGGAGAAACCCGGGGTTGAGTGCCCGTGGTATTGAATGAGGATATCGGGATGGCGTTCGCGGATACCTTTTACGATCTTGCCAATGGAAACCGGACGTCCCACACCGGCCATGTCTTTCAGGCAGATTTCTTCGGCTCCAAGCTCAACCAATTGATCCGCCAGTTTTACAAAGTAGTCTACGGTATGGAGTTTGGAGTAGGTAATACACAAACAAGCCTGAGCGATCATCCCGGCTTCGCGGGCAAAGGTGAAACTATTCTCCAGGTTTGGGGCGTAGTTCAATCCGTCGAAAGACCGGGCAATATCGGTGCCTTGCTTTTTCTTGACCTTAAACATGAGTTTGCGCACATCTGCCGGGACAGGAGACATGCGGATGCCATTCAGTCCGCGTTCAAGCATTTGAGTTTGAATGCCCGCTTCATTGAAAGGAGTGGTCCAGGCTCGAACGGAGCGGTTTGGGTTTTCTCCGTATAGCAGATTAATCTGTTCGAATCCGCCGCCATTGGTTTCAACCCGGGCAAAACAGCCCATATCAATAATAGGTTCTGCAACCCGAACCAGTTGATCGACACGTGGCATGTATTTTCCAGACGATTGCCACATATCGCGATATACCAGGCAGAGTTTAATCTCACGTCCCATAGGGTACTTTTTGATGGATCAATGTTGAATCAATCCTCCTTGTCTACTTTCCGAACACGGCTAATACGGCCATTGCCTCCGGTAAGGTGATCAACGACAGCAGACATCACAGCCAGATGGGCCGGAGCAACTTTGTCAGTGTTTTTACCAGATTTAGCAGCGGAGGATTTTTTGGAAGCAACTTCATCAATACCCATCCGGTTGGTTAGACGAATCAGTATTCGGCCGGTCAAAACGACCAGGGCGAGAACGGCAAACACGCTGATCATACCGACAGCGAGTAAGGTTAGGGCTTGATTGAGGGCTTCGCTCATAACGATTATTCGGTGCCGCGGTATTTTATCGCAGTACCGGCAGTTTGAAAACTGCGGCCCTAATATAGCAAAAGTTGGGGGAGGGGAAAGCAAACTTTGTGTTTAATAAACGCTAAGCAGCTTACAGTCGGAAAGCATTCTTTTATTTGGGAAAATTCGGATTGATAATTCCTTGAGCCGGCTGCTTTTTATGCAGACAAGTTCCAACGGAATATTATCTGGTAAAAATGGAAAAATAGGGCTCCATGCCTATCTTTGCGGGTTCAAAATCTGCTACAATGGACAAGCAACTGAAAGTATTCAAATTTGGCGGGGCATCGGTTAAATCGGCTGATGCCATCAAACATGTGGGGGGGATTTTGAAATCCTTCGCAGGGGATCCTTTGGTTATCGTGGTATCTGCGATGGGAAAGACCACCAATGCGATGGAGGAAGTAGTAGAAGCTCATGCCGCACAGACTGGGGATGCCTTCCAAAAACTGGAAAAGATCAAACAGGAGCACTACCAAATTGCACAGGAACTTTGTGGAGATAGTGAAGAGTTGTTTACCCTGCTAAATGACATTTTTGTAGAGGTTGAGTGGGTCCTGGAAGAGGCACCTGAGGACAATTACGATTATATGTATGATCAAATTGTATCCATAGGGGAGTTGATCTCTACCCGAATTGTTGCCTACTATTTGCAAAGCATTGACCTTCCGGTCGAATGGATGGATGCACGCGATGTAGTGCGTACCGATAATATTTTCCGGGAAGGATGGGTGCAATGGGAAGAAACGACAGAACGGGCTCAAAACAAAATGCTGCCGATTCTCGAAGGCAATAAGATGTTGGTCACACAGGGTTTTATTGGCAGCACTTCGGAAAATTTTACAACCACCCTTGGTCGGGAAGGATCTGATTATTCGGCGGCCATTTTCAGTTATTGTCTGGATGCAGAAAGCATGACTATCTGGAAAGATGTTCCTGGTGTCCTGACTGCTGATCCGCGCAAATTTGACAATGTAAGTAAGTTGGACGCTTTGTCTTACCGGGAAGCGATTGAGATGACTTACTACGGGGCAAAAGTGATTCACCCCAAGACCATTAAACCGCTTCAAAACAAAAACATTCCCCTCCGCGTAAAATCATTTGTTGACCCAAAGGGATCGGGTACTTTGATCTCGGCTGAAATTGAGGACAACTATCCGCCAATGGTAGCTATCGAAAGCAACCAGGCACTGGTGAATATCTCCACGCGCGACTTCAGTTTTGTGGCAGAACATCATATGAGTTTCCTCTTCCAGACGATCGCCGACATGCGTTTGCAGGTAAATATGATGCAGAACACCGCTATTAGTTTTGCCATCAGTGTAAACGATGTCGATGACAAAGTCGAGCGGTTTGCCGAGGCCATTCAGGAGAATTTCCAAACGCGCATCGAACGCAATCTGGAACTAATTACCGTGCGTCATTTTAACCGGGAAACCCTGGATGGTTTGCGGGAAGGAAAGATGCTCATGCTCGAGGAGCGGATTCGTAATACGGTACAAATGGTGGTTAAGAAAGTGCCTGCCTTACGGCGAAAGGACGAAGAAGTTGCCTGATCTTTATGGCTTAGCAGGATCCCTGCTTCTCATTTCTACCAACTAATAATCGAGTTTTTGCTCGGATTTGTCCGGATTCCTTGAGGATTTAGGTGTGGTTGTTTTATGGTGTTTATCTTGTTTCTGCTTACCATTTTTCTGGTATGCGCTTCCGCGAATTTTGTTTTTAGTTCAATACTTAACTGTCTGTTTTATTGATGGTTAGGTATGTTTACCTGTGTTCTTACTTTATGGCTTTGAATTGTTGGCTGTAATTGCTTGTAATAGCTGTGGATTCCCATTAAACAGGCAAAAGGTATTTGATGTGTTAAAAATAATATTTAGATTTGTCTAAATTTAATTTTTGACACTAATGAATTATGATTTATAAATACCTGATATCTGTTTGTCTTTTGTTGCTCTTCATCCTGCCGTCATTCGGGCAAAGCGGACAAATAGAAGGGCAGGTGTACGATGGAGAAGAACCAATACCTTTCGCCTCTGTCTCCATTCGCGAAAGCGGCAAAGGAACCATCACCAATGAAAGTGGAAGATTCACTCTTGAAGACTTGCCCATCGGGAAATACATGCTGGATGTTAGTCGGATCGGATATCTGAGTCAGGAAATGGAGGTTGTATTGGAACAGGGTGCTTTGGATGTTGATTTGAAAATATCCCTCAAACCGATTTCCACCCTGCTTGATCAGGTGGTGGTAACAGGAACCCG
Organism: Bacteroidota bacterium; assembly: GCA_018222965.1. GTDB lineage: Bacteria > Bacteroidota > Bacteroidia > Chitinophagales > Saprospiraceae > JAAEZH01. The sequence continues at coordinate 61,011 of JAAEZH010000023.1, read as the reverse complement.
AACGGATAAGCGACAGACGGATTCACCGGTGATTGTTCAGGTACTTTCTTCCGAAAATCTGACAGACGTACAGGCCTGCAATATTTCAGAAGGTCTCCGGTTTCAGCCCGGACTTCGGGTCGAGACCGATTGCCAAACCTGTAACTATACCCAACTCCGAATGAACGGATTGGGAGGCGGATACTCCCAGATTCTTATTAATGGAAGACCGGTATTTAGTCCGCTAACCGGACTGTATGGTTTGGAGCAAATTCCAGCCAATATGGTGGAGCGTATTGAAGTGGTGCGGGGAGGCGGCTCTGCGCTTTATGGATCCAGTTCGATAGGTGGTACAGTAAATGTCATTACCCGAATACCAGAAGCTGCCAGTTATGATTTGAGCTTTACCAACCAATGGATCAATGGGCAAATAAACGATCAGATCATTAGTGGAAATGTAGCTCTAATGGCTCCTTCCGAAAAAGTGGGAGCGGCACTTTTTGTCAATCGCCGTCGCCGGAGGATGTACGATCACAATGGAGACAATTTTTCCGAATTGCCGGAACTCCAGAATAACTCCTTTGGGGTGAAGCTATTTTACCAACCCGGGCGCAATGAAAAACTGGAAGTAAATTTCAGCAGTTTACACGAATACAGATATGGAGGTGAAATGGTAGAAGGCCCGGCTCATTTGGCCAGTCAATCTGAGGAGCGTACCCATAATGTGCTGATGGGCGGATTGGATTATCAGGTCAACTTCAATAAAGACAACAGCTCTTTCATATTCTATTCCGGATTCCAGCATACGGATCGGGATCATTATACCGGCATTTTTCCGGATTCGGCGACAGCCATACAAGACCATCTGGTAGAACCTCCTTATGGCAAAACCAATAACTATACGCTTCAGGCAGGTACTCAATTGAATCACCGCTTTTCCAATTGGGTCGGAACCCCCGTTTTTACAACAGGCATCGAGTATGTGTTGGATGATGTGGTTGACAGCATTCCGGCATATCAATACCTGATCGACCAACAGACGCGAAACCTGGGAGCTTTTTTGCAAACCGACTGGTCCTTTGGGAACCTTCAGTTGCTGGCGGGAGTAAGGGCTGATAAGCACAATCTGGTGGATGGTCTGATTGCTTCTCCTCGCGTATCGGTATTGTGGAAGTTTATTCCTGATGCTCAATTCCGCTTGAGCTGGGGAACCGGATTTCGAGCGCCTCAGGCATTTGATGCCGATTTGCATATCGCATTTGCCGGTGGGGGAATCTCCCGGATAAGTTTATCCCCCGATTTGAATCCGGAGCGATCCAACAGCCTCAGTACTTCGCTTAACTACGACAAAGGAGGAGAACATTTTATTGCCGGCTTCACCCTCGAAGGCTTTTACACAGACCTAAAAAAAGCCTTTTACCTGGCACCCATCGGAATGGATGCTTTTGGGGAGCGATTCGAAAAACGAAACGGACCGGGAGCGGAGGTCTATGGCCTTACCCTTGAGACACGAGCCAATTACGATCAGAAGGTCCAATTGGAAGCGGGTTACACCTGGCAGCGGAGTTTGTATAAAGAAGCGGTGGAAGTAATTGATGGGGTGCCTGCTCTGCGCAACTTTCTGCGCTCTCCGGATCAATATGGTTATCTGACCCTGACCTGGTTTGGTAGTAAGCGGTTGCGATCCAGTCTGAATGCCGTTTATACCGGTCCGATGTGGCTGGCCCATTTTGCGGGAGCACCGGAACAAACTAATGATGAGTTGTTGCGCTCAGATTCTTTTGTAGAGTTGGGCTGGAGAATGTCCTACACGATCCCCTTAAAGCAGGCTGAAAGCGGACTGGAATTTTTTGGAGGGGTAAAGAATATTTTCAATGCCTACCAAAACGATTTTGATTCCGGGAAAAATCGGGACAGTAATTACGTGTATGGTCCCGCAGCCCCAAGAACGTTTTTCCTGGGACTGCGGTTCCGGTCGATGTAAAGGCTCCGCACCTTCGGTGTGTCGCGTTTGAGAATCCCCCTTCGGCGGATTGTTGAGTTTGGGGGAGGCTCCTGCCTGCAGCAGTTGCGGTTGAGATACGGTTGGCTCTCGCCTTTGGCGTGTCGCGGTTTTGTGCTTGTTACTTGCTAAACGCTGGAATAAAATTCATTCAAAATTCTTAATTCCGCATTCCACATTATTTAATCACTCCCAACTCTTTCCCCACTTTCGTGAATGCGGCTACGGCCTTTTCCAGGTGTTCCTGTTCGTGGCCGGCGGAGATTTGTACGCGGATGCGTGCTTGTTCTTTAGGTACGACAGGATAGAAGAAACCGATTACATAGATGCCTTCGTCGAGCAATTTATTGGCAAACTCCTGAGACAATTTGGCATCATAGAGCATGATCGGCACGATAGGATGCACGCCTGGAATGATGTCAAATCCGGCATCGGTCATGGCTGTGCGGAAGTACTTGGTATTGCGTTCCAGTTTGTCGCGTAGGTCTGTTGATGCAGAAAGCAAATCCAATACTTTAATAGAGGCTCCTACAATAGCAGGGGCGAGGGTGTTGGAAAAGAGGTACGGACGCGACCGCTGGCGAAGCATTTCGACAATCTCCTTTTTAGCGGCTGTAAATCCGCCGGAAGCACCACCCAGTGCTTTTCCGAAAGTACCCGTGATGATATCTACTCGTCCGAAAGCATCGCAATGTTCTGCGGAACCGCGACCTGTTTTGCCGACAAACCCGCTTGCGTGGCAATCATCCACCATAACCATGGCATCGTATTTTTCAGCCAGATCACAGATCTTATCAATTTGGGCAATGGTGCCGTCCATGGAGAATACACCATCCGTAGCGATCATGCGACGACGGGCACCCTGAGCTTCTTTCAGCTTCTCTTCCAGATCGGCCATATCATTGGTCTTATACCGGTAGCGAGCAGCCTTGCATAAGCGAATCCCATCAATGATGGAAGCATGATTCAGTGTGTCGGAGATGATGGCATCTTCTTTGCCGAGGAGGGGTTCAAACAAGCCTCCATTTGCATCAAAAGCAGCGGCATAGAGAATGGCATCTTCTGTACCCACAAATTTGGCAATCTTTTGCTCCAACTCTTTGTGGATGTCTTGCGTTCCGCATATAAAGCGCACGGAGGACATGCCAAAACCATGTGTTTTGATGGCTTCGATCCCGGCTTCGATCACATCGGGATGACTGGAAAGCCCCAGGTAATTATTTGCACAGAAGTTGAGTACTTCTCCGCCCTGGTCGGTTTCGATGGCCGCGCCCTGAGGGGTTGTAATGATTCTTTCTTCCTTATACAATCCGGATTCCCGGATATCTTTGAGTTCTTCCTGCAGTGCAGATTCAACATTCTTAAACATGAGCAAGTATTTTTGACAGAGGCAAGCTTGAGGCTTACTCTTTTGATTCCAATTTAACCAATTGTCCCGTTTTCGCCGAAAGGCGGGCCGCATCCAGAATTTCCATTACCAGCATGTTATTTGGCAAGGCCGAGCATTCCCAGGGATCGGGATCTATCAGTCCGTTGACCACATAAGCCAGATAGCTAAATGGATTATTCCGGGGCGCTTTTACTTTTGGAGCCGGGATCTTTCGGTCTGTGGGATGCTGTTGGGTATACATGCGCATACTTTCTCCATCCAGGCAGTGTATATAGCCTTTACTGCCATTGAGAAACAACATCTTTCGGTTATCCGACCAGTTCCAGCTTGCCTGAATGATCCCTTGTCTGTTTGGGTAGTTCAGGATGATAATGGCTTCATCTTCTACCTCCGGATATAAGTCGGGTTGTAGTTGACGGGTAACGGCCATAACTGATTCCGGTCGTTCGCCATTTAAAAAATAGGTAAACAAATTAGCCCCATAACAAGCGAAATCCGGCAGGGCGCCACCGCCATTTAATGCCGGATCGAGCAGCCATTCCAGAAATTCTTCATTCACGCCAATCGCTACTGGACCGGGATGGCCGTGGTTTGCTTCGATCTTTTGCAGATCGCCAATCTGACCTTTGGTATTCACCATACGCCAGGCTTGTTGGGTGCTGCCGTACCAGGTGCTTTCGTAATTGGTCAGCAGGTGAATCTTGTGCTTTTCAGCGAGGCTTTGCATTGCAAGCGCCATTTCCATATTCAGGGCCAGGGGCTTTTCAACCATGACGTGGATGCCTTTCGGCGCACAAAGCTCCACAACCTTGAGGTGATCGGCCGTAGTGGTAAAGGTGCAAACCGCTTCCGGTTTGGCTTTTTTGATCATTTGTTCGAGACTGGGATACCAAAGATCCATGGAAAGGCCGTGCTGTTTGAGGTATCTTTCGGCGAGTTCCTGATTGGGTTCAGCTATTCCAACGATCTCAATATCCGGGTTTTCCTGGTCATCCAACAGCCAGTGCACATGGGTGTGCACCAGGCCTGCCACTCCGATCTTTACGGGTTCCTGCGCCTGGACATTCGCGGAAAGCGCCCACAGAAATAAGGAACAGGCGAAAGAGGGAAACCAGTATTTTCCGGATTGGATCATACGGAAATCTTTGGTTGTAATTCGCGGATCATGGTTTCAGTCAGCAATTCAATATCGTATTCTTCCTGCCAGCCCCAATCAGAGCGAGCATCCTGATCATCAATGGATTCCGGCCAGGAGCGGGCAATTTTTTCGCGGTGATCGGCTTTGTATTGAATCTCAAAGGCCGGTAAAATTTTCTTAATCTCCGCGGCTAGTTGTTCGGGCGTGAAGCTCATCGCAGCCAGATTGTAACTGGTGTGAATCTTTACGTCATGTATATCAGCTTCCATGATTTCGATGGTTGCCCGAATGGCATCATCCATAAACATCATAGGCAAACAGGTATCTGCATGGAGGAAGCACTCGTATTTGCCCGTTTTAATGGCTTCGTGGAATATTTCTACGGCATAGTCGGTAGTACCGCCACCAGGCAGGGATTGATGTCCGATGATCCCCGGATAGCGCACAGACCGCACATCGAGCCCATAGCGATCGTGGTAATACTGGCACCAGTTTTCTCCGGCTACTTTGCTGATTCCGTAGACAGTTCGCGGTGTCAGGTTTTCATTCTGCGGGGTGTGTTGCTTTTGCGCTTCCGGACCAAAAACCGCGATGGAGCTTGGGAAAAACACCCGTTCCACATGCGATTCGCGGGCCACTTCCAGGATATTGAAGAGCCCTTCCATATTGATGTCCCAGGTACGCAAGGGAGCTTCTTCGCCTTTGGCGGAGAGGATGGCAGCCAAATGGTAGATTTGGCGTACATTTTTATCGGCAACAGCTTTTCTGATGGCCTCTCGATCCAGGACATCCAGCAGCATGAAATCGCCATCTGCTTTGGCCGGTTCCCGGATATCGGTAGCCAGGATGGTTTTGTCCGGAAATTTGCTTCGGAGGGCAGTAGTGAGCACAGAGCCAATCTGGCCATTTGCTCCTGTAATTAAAATGGTTTCTACATCCATAAAGGGAAGATTCGGAAGTTGGTTAGTGCAGGCAGCAATTTATAAAAATTATTCCTCTTCACCGGTTTTTTGATGGCTTTCAATCCCTTCTCCAAAGCGGGGGAGGCTTGAAATAAATTGCCAGTCTTCCGCTTCGTAATCCATCGCGCAGCAAAATGAATCCGGCCCATTCGAGACAAGTAGATAAGGGACTCGCAGCGGCAGATTGTACATAGCAATTTGCCGAAAGGTACCCTCGGAAATCTTTACCGAGGGTGCTTTGCACTCGATCAGCATCCAGGGCAGGAAGTTTTGATCGTAACAAAGGATGTCGCAACGCTTGGCCATCCCGTTGACCTTAATCATACGTTCTACGGTAATGCGATTGGGGTTGTAGCCCATTCGATCAATCAAATGGGCTACAAGCAGCTGGCGTACCATTTCTTCGGGAGTGAGTACAAGCGGCTTTCGCCGAATGGGGTCCCAAATCCAGGTTTTGCCCGCCTCTTTTTTCAACCGCAGCTTTTCGGTTAGTTCCGTAAGTTGTAGATCGAGTTTCAAATTCCCTTCTAATTTTCCAGGGCTTTGCCAGCCAGATCCAGCAGGAAGGCATACTCCATCGCTGTTTCTTTGTAGCGTTCAAACCGGCCGGAAGCACCGCTGTGCCCGGTCTCCATATTGGTGTGTAGTACCAATGGATTGTCGTCGGTTTTTAACTCGCGCAGTTTGGCTACCCATTTGGCCGGTTCCCAGTACTGAACCTGAGAATCGTGCAGTCCGGTGGTAACCATCATGGCCGGATAGTCCCTGGCTTCGACCTGATCGTAAGGCGAATAAGATAAAATATAATTGTAATATTCTTCTTCATTCGGATTGCCCCACTCGTCGTATTCACCGGTAGTTAGTGGAATGCTTTCATCGAGCATAGTGGTAACCACATCTACAAAAGGGACAGCCGCGACAATGCCTTTCCACATATCCGGGTTCATGTTTACAATGGCACCCATTAGCAATCCGCCGGCGCTTCCGCCCATGGCAAACAGCTGATCCTCAGCGGCATATTTCTCTTCCACCAGATAATTGCCACAATCGATAAAATCGGTAAAGGTGTTTTTCTTATTGAGCAACTTGCCGTCTTCATACCAGGCGCGACCCATATCCTCGCCACCGCGAATATGTGCTATAGCCCAAACGAATCCGCGATCCAACAGGCTCAGACGCACCGAACTGAAAGAGGGATCAATACTATATCCATAGGAACCATAACCGTAGAGCAGGAGAGGAGCGCTGCCGTCGATTGGCGTGTCTTTGTGATACACCAGAGAAATAGGCACCTTCACTCCATCTCGTGCCGTTGCATAAAGTCGTTTGGTTTCGTAATTCTCCGGTGAATACCCACCCACAACTTCCTGTTGCTTTTTGAGGTCGAGTTTCCGGGTATTCATATTGTAGTCGTAAACTGAATTTGGGGTTTTCAGGCTGGTGAAGCCTACGCGCAGAACGTCGGTATCAAATTCCCGGTTTACGGAAACATAGGCGTTAAAAGCTTCTTCCCCAAAGTCGATGTAGTGCTCCTCGGAGCCATCCCACGGACGGATGCGCAATTGGGTGATTCCCTGAATACGCTCGCTCAAAACCAGGTGGTCGGAGAAAATTTCAAAGCCCTCCAACAAAACATCTTTGCGGTGGGCAATTACCTCTTCCCAGTTTTCTTTGCCGGGTGCCTCCAGCGGTGCTTTCATCAAACGGAAGTTCTGGGCATCCATATTGGTGCGGATGTACCAGTGGTCTCCAAAGTGGTCTACCCCATACTCCAGGTGTCTTTCTCTCGCCTGGATGGTTTTGAAGGAACCGGTTGGGTCATTCGCATCCAGGTAGCGGTGTTCGGTGGAAACCGTCTGGAAACTGGAGATCATGATATAATCCTTGGATTTTGTTTTCCAGACATAGGTACTGAAGGTCTCGTCCTGCTCGTGCCAAATTTCATTGATGTTGTCAGGATTGTCTCCCAGGTTGTAGCTGAATATTTTGAAAGATCGGAGTGCTTCATCTTTTTTGGAGAAAAAGACCGTTTTGTTATCATTGGCCCAAACCGCTCTTCCGGTTGTTTGAGGTACTGCCTGTTCGTACACTTCGCCGGTTTCCAGGTTTTTAAAATGGATGGTGTATATGCGTCGGCTGAGCGTATCCACACCGAAAGAGAGAATCTTATTGTCGGGACTGACTGACATGCCACCTACCTGATAGTAAGGGTAGGGTTCAGCCATAACATTTACATCGAGCATGACTTCTTCGTCATTGTCGAGGCTTTCGGGCTTGCGGCAATAAATGGGATATTCTTTCCCTTCCTCATAGCGCACATAATAGTAGTATCCATTGCTGAGGTAGGGGACAGACATATCATTTTCCTTGATACGCCCTTTTATTTCCTGAAAGAGGTCTTCCTGAAGGTCTTTCAGGTGCGACATCATGGAGTCTTTATAAGTGTTTTCTGCGGTCAGATAATCAAGTACTTCCTGATCCTCCCGGTCATTCAGCCAGTAATAATTGTCAATCCGGGTATCCCCGTGCATACTGAGTTCTTTGGGCTTTTTGGCAGCCACAGGTGGCTGGATATCTGTTTTTTGGTATAGCATGGAGGTTTCTTTCTCTGTTTTGGTTTCTGCTGTTTCATTGGATGAACAGGCGGCAAGCAGTAAAGTTGCCAGTGCGAAGAAAAGGAATTTGGTATACGTTCTCATGTATGTTTTAATTTTTTCTCAATGAAGTTAATTCAATTTCCCCATTTGATATAATTCCGGGTGGCAGATGGTTTTTTACGGGTCGCAGGTTGGGAATGAGGGATAATTCGCGAAAGCGAGCAAAAGGAAATAAAAATCATCGGCCTTTCTGTGTAGCAATTTGACCAAAACATCCCATTTACAAATTAGATCAATTACCTTCGCTTCCGGATGCAGTTACAAACCTCTTATCGCCAAATACTGTCCATTTCGGGGCCAATTATGTTGGGAAGCGCCGTGCAAAATGTCATTGCGCTCACGGATAGTGTATTTCTTTTTCACACCAGTGAAGCAGATTTTGCGAGTATTGGGTTTGTAGGCGTTTTCTACCTGGTCATTGCTGCCATCGGGTATGGATTTTCCCGTGGCGGGCAGATTCTGATTGCCCGCCGATATGGCGAAGGATCTTATGACCGGATCAGCCGTACCTTTTATGCGATCCTGTATTTTGAGATGGGACTGGCGCTCTTGTTATACCTCTTCCTGATTTATGGAACACCCTGGTTCTTTAGCCTTTTGGTAGACTCAGAGGTCATATATGGAAAGAGCCTGGAGTATCTGAGCACCAGAAGCTGGGGGGTGTTTTTTAGTTATGTCGGGGTCTCGATCATCGCCCTCTATACGGGGATAGCCCGTACCTGGTTTATTGTAGTGGATACCCTGATACTGGCCATTGTCAACATCGTTTTAAACTACGGCTTTATTTATGGCCGTTTGGGGTTGCCGGAAATGGGTATTGCCGGTGCCGGTCTGGCGAGTTCCATAGCCGAGGCAGTCGCTTTTGTAGTCTTCCTGGTTTATATGCTACAGGACAAGGAGATCCGGAAATTTAAGATTTTCCGACTGCCAAGCATCGACTGGGAGTTGATAAAACGAGTGATAAACCTCGGTGCTCCAATCGTTGCACAGTCTATTGTAGGCCTGGGTTCCTGGTTTGTATTTTTTGGCATCGTCGAGAACATGGGCGAACGCGAACTGGCCGTCACCAATCTGGTACGGATGGTTTATCTCATCATGTCCATTCCCTGCTGGGGATTTGCTTCCGGGGTCAACACCCTGGTCAGTAATTTTATCGGTGCCCGAAAGCGCCAGGCTGTATTCCCTATCATTTGGAAAACAGCCAAACTGTGCTTCTTTGTGACCATGGTGATTACACTTCCTGTGGTATTGTTTCCCGAAACGATACTCTATCCCTTATTGGGTTCGGAAGATATGTCCCTTATAAATGAAGCAAAACCGATCTTCTATATTTTGTTGGTCATTCTGGGATTATTCTCTTTCGCCGGGGTGTTTTTCAGTGGTGTGGCCGGCACTGGTGCAACGCTCTTTGGGCTGATGATCCAGGCTATAATCGCGGTGCTTTACCTCATCTTTGTATACATCGTTGTTGAAATAAAAGACCTGGGGCTTGTATGGGCCTGGTCCTCTGAAATTTTCTATTGGATTCTGGTTATAATTGTCTCGACCTGGTATTTAAGATCCAATCGATGGCATCAGTATGATTTTTGATTCCGTTTTACTGGTTTTACTCGTTTAATGCGTTTAATTCGTAACGGCTATTGATGTGAGTAATTGAATAAAAAATGAGCAGTAAAGAGGTATCTCATTACTGCTCATTACGTACTAAGCTAGAAAATCGGATTAAACGTTATTACGCCCACCCATAAACCGTCTGACGCCTGCAACCGCAGCCACAACACCCAGTGCAATCAGTTTCCAGGCTTTGGCCAAAAAGATACCGAGTTTGGCAAAGAGACCCGCTTTCAACAATACTTTTCCGGCGATGAGCCCGCCAATGCCATAGGCTGCGATCTCATCTACATTGCTGTCGAAGTCTTCATAGCGGTGCCCTTCCTGGAAGGATACCGAACTGAGTAATCGCTCGATATTCTCGTTGACCTCAGGCAGGGATTCCATGCCTCCGATCACATTGAGTCGCAGAAATCCTCTACGACCCAAAATTCGAATGTTGTAATTGAGGGTATGGTAATCGGTATCTCCGAATACGAGATCAAGGGCCCAGTGTAGTTTTTTGTTTTCCTGGTCGTAAAACGGAGCCTGTGCCCAACCAACCAGTTCTACGGCTTCATAACCCATTTCGACTTGTTGCTCGCTTTCGATTTGGGTGTCTTCCTTAAGGGTTTCCAATAGTTCATCGAAATCGATCTTCGCTGCATCGGAATCATCTACAAAACCTTCGCGTACAAAGGTGATGTTGATGGCATATACTTCGTCATCCATCGGAGAACGATCGGCAGGCATCAGCATGCCCAGGGATAAATTATCGGGATGCGTGGGTGGGTTTCCCCAAAATTCGGTGAGGATGATCTCACCCCCTTCGCCATTCAGGTATTTAAATCCTTCCGGTACATTAATGGTCGCTAATCCGTCGCCGATTTCAACCTGGCCGTATTCGTAATTAAAGGTAGACTCCAGGCTGTCGTAGTAGCTTTCTACGATTTGCAGGTAAGCTTCCATTTCTGCGGAGTCGAGTTCTACGTCATCCTGAGAGAATACATTCGCCGAAAGGCAAAAAATCAAAGAGATAAAAAGGAATGTCTTTTTCATTTGGTGCGTGGTGTGGAGTTAAACAATAAAATTCGAACCAAAAATAAATATTCTTCTAATCGAAGTAGAACAGGGGACCGGAATCTTATGATCAGGGAGAGAAATCTTTCAGGCGAACCGGTGTTTGCTCGCCCGAAAGACACAGATGAAAGGGAATGCCTGTAGCAATCCGAAGGAATATTTTCTTTGGTGGAAAGCGTCCGTTTTTTAAGCAGTCAGCGCCTTTTTGATGCGACCGATTGCATCGCGCAACTCCGCTTCGGAAGCGGCGTAGGAGAGCCGGAAACATTCATCCGCTCCGAATGCAGAACCGGCAACGACGGCTACATGCGCCTCCTGCAACAGGTAGGTACAAAAGTCGTCTGAATTTTGGATGGTAAATCCATTTATCGTTTTTCCGAAATAAGCGCTGATGTCCGGGAAAACATAGAATGCTCCCTGAGGTTTGTTGCATTTAACCCCCGGCACTTCACTGAGCAGATCAATGACCAGTTCGCGGCGTTTGGCGAAGGCGGCACACATTTCTTTGGTAGGGCCGAGGTCGCCGTCGAGGGCTTCGGCTGCCGCTTTTTGTCCGAAGGAGGTGGCTCCGGAAGTAAACTGCCCCTGAATCTTGGCACAGGCATCGGCGATCCATTGCGGAGCACCCATATACCCCAGCCGCCAGCCGGTCATGGAAAAGCCTTTCGACATGCCATTGATGGTGACCACCCGATCTTTAATGCCCGGATGAGCACCGATGCTGGCGTGTTTGCCGGAGAAATTGATGTGCTCATATATCTCATCCGAGAGTACATGGATTTGCTCGTGCGCTTCCAATTCATCAGCCAGGGCAAATAGCTCTTCTTTGCTGTATACCGAGCCACTGGGATTACAGGGAGAAGAGAAAAGAACGAGTTTGGTCTTATCGGTAATAGCTCCTTTTAGTTGCTCCGGCAATACTTTGAAATCCTGATCAATTCCGGCGCTGAGGATCACGGGTACCCCGCCAGCCAATCGTACGATCTCAAAATAACTTACCCAGTAAGGGGCAAAAATGATGACTTCATCGCCCGGATTCAGCAGGGAAAGCGACAGGTTGGCAATAGATTGTTTGGCGCCATTTGAAACCACAATCTGGCTGGGCGCATAATCCAGTTCGTTCTCCCTTTTAAACTTACGGGAAATGGCCTGGCGGAATTCCATCAATCCCGGTACGGGTGTATACTTGGTATACCCATCATCCAATGCTTTCTTCGCTGCCTCCTTGATATGGTCGGGGGTGTCAAAGTCAGGCTCCCCCAGGCTGAGGCTGATAACATTGTGTCCCTGTTCGCGCAGATCACGCGCCATTTGAGACATCTTAATAGTGGCAGATTCCTGCAGGTCTAAAACCCGGTCAGACAGTAGTTGGATAACAGATTGATCCATGATCATTGATTATAAATCAGGTGTATGCACCTCGTTTATGGAATAGGCGCAAAAGTAATGCATTTTGCCAGTAATTGCTTGTTTTTTTGTCAGTTCTGACTCAACCAAACTCAACCGTAGTTTGAGATACTTACAATTTTCCCGGTCATTAAGTCGGTCCACAAAAAAATCATATCTTTCCCGCCCAAACCACACGGGATGAGCAAACGGAAATCGAAGAAAAGAAAAACAACCACTTCTAAAGTCTCTGCTAAAGCAAATGCCCGGCCTGAAAGGCCACCCTTGCCGGAGGAAAAACCGGTTTGGAAAACGGCATTTCGCATCACTATCGGGGTCGCTGCCCTGATCCTGGTATTGCTTTCGCTGAATACCGGAATCAATGGAGACGATGAATACCAAAATGACTATTCGGAAAAGCTGATCGATTATTATGGTTCTTTCGGAGCCGATACAGCTGCCCTGAATATCCCGAAAGGGAATATGCACTACTACGGCGGCTTTTTTGATATTGTCACCGGTGCTGTAAATACTGTTTTGGGCTTGGAGGTCGACGATGCCGGATACCATAATGTAAGGCACATTTTCAATGCCCTGCTTGGCTGGCTGGCAATGCTTTTTATCGCACTTTTTGTCAGACAGATAGCCGGGTATCGAGCGGCTATTTTTGCCTTTCTCCTCGTCTTTTTATCGCCCCGATTTTTCGGCCATAGTCTGATGAATCCGAAGGATATTCCCTTTGCGGCCGGTTACATCATGGCCATCTATTATCTGTTTAGGATGTTGCGTTCTATGCCCAAACCAGATTGGAAACTGGTGCTTGGCCTGGCCGGTGGTATTGGTTTGGCTGTATCTACCCGGGCAGGGGGCTTGTTGCTGTTGGGCTATACCGGATTGTTTGCCTTGACCTATTTTCTGGCAAGCCATTCGCCGAAAGGCTTTACCGAACCAAAGAAATGGTTGCCTTATGTGAAATATGGGTTGATCGGCGGATTGGGCGGTTACCTGTTGGCTGTCTTATTCTGGCCTTTTGCTTTGGCGAATCCCATAAGCCATCCGCTTGAAGCTCTGACTGAATTTTCAAAATTAGGGGTGCGGATTCGGGTGCTGTTTGAAGGCACCAATGTAATGTCTGATACAACCCCCTGGTATTATGCGCTTAGCTGGATCGGACGGACCATCCCGTTGATCGTTTTGCTCGGATTTTTCGGGAGCATTGGATTGTACAAAAAACTGACTACCCGTTATGGCGGACTGCCAATAAACATGCTCTTGTTTACCTCTTTGTTTCCGCTCTTTTACATCATTTATAAGGACTCTCTTTTGCATGATGGCTGGCGGCACCTGATGTTTGTATATCCGGGTATCGTCATTCTGGCTTCGCTCTTTTGGCTGGAGCTCGAAAAAATGCTCGATAAACCCGCCTGGGGACGCCCCGCTTTGTATGCGATTACGGGCATACTTTTGTTATTGCCAACGATCTTTATTCTGCGCAACCAGAATCTCTCCTATGTGTATTTCAATGAGTTGGGCGGCGGAATGAAAGGTGCCTACGGCAATTATGAAACAGATTACTGGGGCATAAGCGTAAAAGATGCACTGGACTGGATGGAGGATGAAGGAATTATTTCGCCGGATATGACAGATACCGTGACCATTGCATCCAGCTTTTCCTATGTTGTTAGAAAGGAATTGGGCAACCGGTACGGAGATATTGTAACCGTGCGCTATGTCAAATACAGTCAACGCTACGAGCGAGAATGGGATTACGCCATATTCCCGACTCGTTATGTACGGGGACCGCAAATGCGGGAAGGCATCTGGCCTTCTTCCAAATCGATTCATACAATTGATGCGAGCGGGGTGCCGCTAACAACCATCCTGAAAGCCGACACCAAAGATGCTTTCGTTGGTGCGGTGGCAGTGAAAGGCCGTGATTGGGCTACCGCCGTGCAGGCATTTGAAGTGGAAGCAGCCAATTATCCGGACAACGAACAAGCCTGGATCGGGCTGGCAAATGCCTATATCAATTTGCAACGTCCGCAGCAATCTCTGGCAGCTGCTCAGCGCATCCTGGAGATTGTCCCTGAGAACTTAACCGGCACCTACTTTACCGGTCTGGCTAAACTGAATATGGGCGATGCAGCCGGAGCAGAAGCTGCCTTTCGGCGAACGACAGAAATCGATGCCGGATATTCGGTGGGGTATTATTATTGGGCCGTGGTTCAGAAGCAGCAGGGGCAACTTGATGCTGCGCTGATCAATTTAGAAAAAGCCATTAAATTGAATCCACGTCTGAAACCGGCTTATTCTTTGGCAGCCGATATTTATCAACAAAAAGGCGATGTACAGAATGCCAACCGACTGCGTCAGGCAGCGGGGCAATAGGACGCGCAGGATATGAATTACAAGCTTTTATTTCCGACATACCGCAACCGATACTTGTTTGCCCGTCGCTGTTTGAAGAGCTACGGACCGCTTGGGCATGGTCTCAATCTGGGTACGGGTGAGGGCGATTACGACCCGATGGTTGCCGAGTACTGCGATTCACTGGTTTCCTGTGATATCAATCCGCGTGATGTGGCTTTCGCCGAAAGGCTTAACAAGGACCTTACAAAAGTGACCTATCAGGTAGAGGATGCCCTTGATCTCAGTTTTGCAGATGAAACCTTCGATTTTGTACTTTCCATTGATGTCATGGAGCATGTCGGTAAGCCGGAGCGCATGCTGGAAGAAATCAAACGGGTATTGAAGCCCGGCGGACTGGCATTTATCAGTTTTCCGCAATACTTCTTTCCCTGGACTTACGATCCCATTAATAAAGTACTGAGGAAGTTTGGAGGCAGAAAGATCATGCAGGGAGCACATGCATTCGGGCATGAATATCTCATAAAAGGAATTGATTTCAGGCAGTGGGCAGCCGGCAATGAACTGGAAGTACTGGAAGAGCAAAACCTGAGCGGACACCTGGTGGCGCTTTCCGAAATGTACTATACCGGGTGGATCCAAAAGATCTTCAAAGACAATGCCGGGAATCACACTTCGGATGAAAATTCGAAAAAAAGAAGCCTGCGACCTTCCCTAAAAGAACCCGGATTGGTTAAATTGACCGATGGATTTATTAGGCTTGATAAAAACCTTTTTGGTCGTAGCAAGTTTTCGGTAGGGAAGGGTTTTGTAGTTCGGAATACCGTTGTGTAGATGGATGTGGCTTCACAAATTAAAAATCAACAAAAAGTACTAGAAAGTATAGCATGGAGGACAAACTGAGCAGGTTAAAAGATAAGATGGAAGAAGCCCGTAAAGGGGGAGGAGAAGCGCGGATTGCCAAGCAGCATGAGAAAGGCAAATTGACAGCCCGGGAACGCGTGGAGCTCTTTCTCGACAAAGGGTCATTCGAAGAAATCGGAATGCTGGTTACCCACCGTACCACCGACTTTGGTATGGACAAACAGATCATTCCGGGTGACGGGGTGGTTACCGGGTATGGCACCGTAGATGGCCGACTGGTTTACGTATTTGCCCAGGATTTTACCGTTTTTGGAGGTTCTCTATCTGAAACACATGCTGAAAAGATCTGCAAGATCATGGATCTGGCCATGAAAAACGGGGCACCTGTGATCGGACTAAATGACTCCGGGGGAGCCCGGATCCAGGAGGGCGTTCGTTCGCTGGGCGGTTATGCCGATATCTTTTACCGCAATGTGCGGGCTTCGGGTGTGATTCCGCAGATTTCCGCCATCATGGGCCCCTGCGCCGGCGGAGCTGTATATTCCCCGGCCATCACCGATTTTATCATCATGGTGGAGCAAACTTCTTACATGTTTGTGACCGGTCCGAATGTGGTAAAAACAGTTACCAACGAGGAAGTTTCTGCTGAAGATCTGGGAGGGGCATCGGCGCATTCCGTCAAATCGGGCGTGACGCATCTAACCGCTGCCAATGATCTGGACTGTATCCTGCAGCTAAAAAAATTACTGTCTTACCTGCCTCAGAATTGCGAAGAGAAACCTCCATCACTGCCTTATGAAGTAGGCGAGGAGTGGCGCGATAAACTTACTGACCTTATTCCCGAGAACCCGCAACATCCTTATGATATGCGGGATGTGGTAAACGGCGTAGTGGATGCAGACAGTTTTTTCGAGATTCACCCCGATTTTGCCGATAACATCATTACCGGTTTTGCCCGCATCGCCGGAAAAGTAATAGGTATTGTGGGCAATCAGCCTATGTCGCTGGCCGGGGTGCTGGATGTAAACAGCAGCCGCAAGGGAGCGCGTTTCGTGCGTTTTTGCGATTGCTTTAATATTCCGCTTTTGGTGCTGGTTGATGTTCCCGGCTTCCTTCCGGGTACCGATCAGGAGTGGAACGGCATCATTACCAACGGTGCCAAACTCCTTTATGCCTTTAGCGAGGCAACGGTGCCACGTATTACCCTGATTACCCGCAAAGCTTATGGTGGTGCTTACGATGTAATGAACTCCAAACACATCGGTGCAGACCTGAATTACGCCTGGCCGACTGCCGAAATTGCGGTTATGGGTGCCCGGGGAGCCAGTGAAATTATCTTCCGCAAGGAAATTAAGGAATCAGATGATCCGCAGGCTAAGTTGGCTGAAAAAGAAGCCGAGTATGCCGAAAAGTTTGCGCATCCTTATCGCGCTGCCCAAAGAGGATTTGTCGATGAGGT
Source organism: Bacteroidota bacterium (assembly GCA_018222965.1). Taxonomy (GTDB): domain Bacteria; phylum Bacteroidota; class Bacteroidia; order Chitinophagales; family Saprospiraceae; genus JAAEZH01. The sequence goes on along the minus strand of JAAEZH010000023.1, from coordinate 44,137 downwards.
AATTCCGCCACGCACAACCCGTAGAAAACTAATCGCTGGTTTTGCCATGTTGGAAAACAAGGTAGATACCCTGCCACGCAAGAAGCATGGAAATGTGCCGTTGTGATGGAAAGGTGGTCAGACAGTTGGGAGGTTGGGTAGTTGGTTGGTTTTGTCCGTAGCCGGGGAATAAACAGCCGTTTCCTAAAACATTATATAAAAAGTCTGGTCTCACAAACGAATAGCAAAGCGAAAAGCGTTGTGAGAGGAAATTTATGTGCCATATGTTTAGATTAATTGTTCTTGCTGTCTGTCTGTCTTTTACCATTTCCAGTATTCACGCACAGAACGATACCTTACCAACTACCGAGAAATACCCAATCGGCATCGAGTCTGCCGAATTGATCGACCAACTCATGGTCACCATGCCCGGCATCGGAAGCAATTCGCGACAGATGCTGGAGGAGCAAAGTGTAAAAACCTACATGATGCCCCCGCGTTCCAGTCAGAATATTGGCAATCCGGCATCTTATGCGCTGGCTACCGCACTGGAATACTACGTAAACTTCGATCGAAACTTTAAGGTTAACCTGAGTCCGGATTACATCAATCTGAGCCTCAACGAATCCGAAACGGGCAAGGCTTTGTCCTTTTTGGTTACCAACGGAACGGTTAGTGCCGCGATCATGCCTTATGGAGCTTCTTCGATTTCACCGGGAGTACATGCCACTCCTAAATACCGCATCAAAAACTTTCTCCTCATTTACAGGGAGCAGGTACGCGAGCGGCAGAAAACTTTCGAGACTCGCAAAGCGCTCATGCGGGGCAATCCCGTGTTGGTAGAAATGAAGGTGCCTTCCGATTTTGAGGAAATGAAGGATGTACGCGAATGGGAGGATGCCAATAAGGCGGGTGAAGAAGAAATCGCTTACCTCATCGTGGTGGGATATGACGAAGACAAAGAAGCATTTGAAGTGCTCGGTTCCTACGGGAGCGGCTGGGCCCGAAACGGATACCTTTGGATCTCCTACGATGATTTTGGGAAAAAAGTGAAATCGGGTTACGTGATTGTGCCCGACGAAAATTACCAGTAACCGCTTACAACACCCGGAGTAATTCGCTTAGCGTTTCTACACCCCGGGTTTTGAGCCGATACATAAACTTGAGCAGTAAAATGGCTGTGAGATAGGCATCTCCACTGGATGTATGTCTGTCGCTGGGGGTGAGTTCAAAGCGCTCACACAAAGCGTCCAGGGTATAATCCTCCGGTCTGTAAAAGCGGGTTCGGAGTACATGCTCCACTCGCAAAGCCAGATCCCGGGTATCCAGATGCAAATTTCTGAGTTTGCCGCAACCATGCCTTTTCAGGGCTACATTGGTGATTGCCAGGTCAAATCCGACATGATGTCCGACCAAAACGGCATTGCCAATGTAGTCCAGGAAAGCACCAAGTGCATCGGCTTCCGTAACTCCCCATTGGGTGCTTTTGGGAAGGATTCCATGAATGGGAATACTCTCCGGTGCCGGTGCAAAGTCCTGTACCAGAAATTTTTCAAATACATTTCCAAGGTCGATCTTACCATCCAGTATACCAACGGCTCCAAAGCTCAGGATGCGGTCGGTCTGGTGGTTTAGCCCGGTGGTTTCCGTATCAAAGACAACAAAGCGCGTCTCTTCCAGATGCATTTTTTTTTGCCGCTTCCGCGAAAAATCATGCTGGAGGTAGGATTCCCATTCGGGGAGTGGATCGGAATGTCTATTTCTGTTGAAAAACCAGGCCATTAGCGCAATACACTTAATTGAAAACGAAGGTTGAGCAGGCTCTGTAATTGCGAAATTGGCTGAAAGCAATTGCGTAGTTGCAAGCGTTGCATTTTGTTGAGCTCGCCCGGTTTGAAATATCTACCGGAATCACCACTTTTCAGTCCCTGAAGGGCCCGGTACCGCATCAGAATCTCATAAGCATCGGCTGCAGAGGTATATATGTCTGCGTTTTGAGGCTCGAGTTCTGCCATTTTTTCGAAGCGTTTAAAGGTGTTGTTGATTCCGGATACCCCCGCTTCCAGAACCAGTACACGGGCCGCATCGGTAAGGGGCATCATGGCGCGCTTTTTTATATCAAACTCGTTTTTGTGTTCCCCGGATTTTTCTACGACAAAATTCCGGAAGAAGCTGAGTGGTGGCGGATTATCCAGGGCATGCTTAGCCAGGAAATTGAGGAATATGGTTTGTCTGGAAACGGAATGCAGTATATGTGCGCTCAGCATCTCCGTCATTTGCATATCTCCCTGTATACCTCTGAAATCGAAGAAAATGGTAGAGTAGAGGATGGAATTTTGATTGGGATTTAAAATCCAGCGACTAAACTGCTCTTTCCATTCTGATATAGAAAGGCACCAGGCGGGATTGCTGGCCATCATGTCGCCCGGACAAAACTCAAAACCCACCTGATTGAGGATTCGGGTTACTCGCCGGGAGAAGTCCAGGAACCACTTTTTGACTTCATCGGCTTTTTCTTCAGCAACGTCTTCATAAACCAGGGCGTTGTCCTGATCGGTTCGGAGCAGTTGTTCCTCCCGTCCTTCGCTTCCCAGGCCCAGCCAACAGTATTTTACGGGTGCTTCTCCGAGTTCCTCTTCCAGCATTTGTTTTTCGCTGAGGCGAATGGCGCGGCGTATGATGGCATCATTAATCTCCGACATAATAGTAGAGATAAAGGAAATCGCCACTTCCTGATGCAGGTATTTCCGCAATAGAGTCTCCGCTTTTTCCCGGATCTGTTTAAGATCGGAAGGCCTTTTGCATTTTCGAATTTCTTTGAGCAGGATGGCGGGGTTGTTTCCCTGTATCACCAACAGATCATGCTCGGAAATAACGCCCTGCACGGGGGAATCGGGTTTTCCGGTTTCGGTCACACACAAGTGGTGAATGCGGTGACGAACCATAGAAATTTGCACATCTGCCATAGTCATGTCAGGGGAAATACAGACAACGGGTTTACTCATAAATGCCGACACTTTTGTGTCCAGGGGGTATTTGCCGGTAGCAATATTTTTACGCAAATCCCGGTCGGTAAGGATACCAATCGGGTGATCCATTTCATTGACGACCACAATGGATCCCACTTCATTGTCGGTCATGGTTAATGCGGCCGAGCGCACTTTTGTGTCCGGACTACAAGTAACCGGTGCTCTGCTGGTTTCCATGGATTGTACCTCTACCAGCTTGAAGTTGGAATCGATAAGCATATCCCTGTCCAGGAAAATGCGGCCTTTATTTTCTGAAGAGTACTGGTTGCGTACTCCGGCTGCAAAATTGGTGGCGAGATAGAAACTTACCTTTGGATTTTCATTGAGAACCTCCTCAAATCCTTCAATATTGATGGCGTAAATGAGGGTTTCCTCCACCGCCATAGCCGTGAGTGCATAGGGTTGTTGGGCAAGCAGCGGACGGATTCCGAAAACATCTCCTTCGTCGCATTCGTCGATCAAAATCCGATCCTCTTCTTCGGTGCGGAGCAGTTGTACGGCTCCTTCCCGGACCACATAGATAAACCGTTCCGGCTCTTCGCCCTGCCGGAAAATGATTTGTTTGGGTTCTACGTAATGCACGATCACCCGGTTTGAAACCCGTTTCAATACTTCCGGTTCCACCAGGCTGAAGGGAGGATAGTTTTTCAGGAAATCGAAAACCCGTTGTGCAATAGTGTTTGACATAAAGTAAAGATAGGGTACAGCTTTTACACGCTTAAAATTACCAGATTAAATTTTTGGACCTGACAGGTCGGCAACCTGACGGGTCGGCGACCTGACAGGTCCAAAATGAAAGGTCGCGATAAATGTTAAACCTCCTTTTAGAAATAAACAATTTATTATCTTAGCCTCACTCCGAGAAAAAACACCCCCTTGTTTTTCCCATAACCGATTCCATTCCAAAAATCTGTAATCTACCTAAGCCCTTCCATACAGGACTTGATTCTGTATGTCTACAACCCCCTGTTTAGAACCTGCAGGTTCTAAGAAGCCTGCTATTAGCTCACGGGAAAATTGATTAAAAATGAAGGGGTTCACGCTAACCATTTTATGCCTGATTCTATTCGGGGCAACCCGAATAAATGCTCAATACAATACGACCGAATTGGGTGTCTTTTATGGATTTTCCACCTATCTGGGAGATCTTCAACAGGAACGTTTTGAAACAGATGAATGCCATGTCGCCTATGGTGCTTTTCTCCGATATAATATGGGGAAAGCCATCTCCTGGAAATGGCATTTGTACAAAGGAGTGATCAGTGGAAGCGATGCCAACTATGACGGACTGCTGGTTCGCGATCGAAACCTGCATTTCCGATCCGACTTATATGAGGTTGGTACGCAGTTTGAAATTACTTTCCTGCATTTTGGCGAACGGGACGAACGCATTGCAGCTCCCTACATCTTAATAGGTATCTCGGCCTTTTATTTTAATCCAAAAGCTCAATATGGTGATAAGTGGATAGCCTTGCAGCCGCTGGGTACAGAAGGGCAGTGGCTCGAAGCTTATCCCGAAGAACCCTATGATTTGGTACAATGGGCCATTCCTATGGGAGTTGGCTTCAACATCAATCTGGGTAAAAGACTGAATATTGGCTTTGAAATCGGTTTTCGTCAAACCTTTACCGATTATCTGGATGATGTAAGTGGCCGCTACCCGGATCTGGTCTTGCTGGCCGAAAGAGATCCCATGGCAGCAGCCTTATCCTACCGCACACCAGAGTATCTAAATGAAGATCTTCCCAATCCGGGCGGTCAGCTTAGAGGCAATCCGGACAACAATGACTTTTATTTGTTTGGCGGATTTACCCTTTCGACCGTCGTTGGGCACCGCTTCCAAAAAGGATACCGCCGGTAAATAAAAAAGGCGAACATTTAATTGGATAGCCGCTCCTCAGATGTTATATTTGTATCGCAAGCATTTCCCCTGCTTGTGTTTTATTACCCCTCCCAATACCGATTTAAACGTAACCCGAGAAAAATGGTGGAGTTAAGCTGAATTCCCTGACAGCGTTCTCCAACCTCCCCAAAACCTTAATTTCCCATGCTGCCCGTACGGGCAACTGTATATCCCATGCAGTACTATATATCCAAATCAGTTTTCGAAGTCTGATTGACTTTTGAATTATTTACACTGATTACTGAACCTTCAATGGAACAAATTACCATGAAGAACTGGATTAACGCTCTACTGGGATTATTTTTCTGCCTGCCGCTCGCGGCACAGTCCACTTATTTTGTAACCACGGATGGTTCCGGAAACGGAAGCTCCTGGGAGTCGGCATCATCCGATCTGGCACAGATTCTGCAAGCTGCAGAAGCTGGTGATCAGGTTTGGGTAGCAGAAGGAACTTACTTCCCAACCAACAAGGACGATCGCACTGCTTCTTTTATCCTCAAAAACGGCGTAAAGGTTTTCGGCGGTTTTGCAGGCAATGAAACACAACTCACCGACCGCAAATGGCAGTTCCATACCACTATCCTTAGTGGAGAGATCGGAAACAAAAGTGATCAGAACGACAATTCCTATACAATCATCAAAACACACAACGTAAATACAGAAACTGTACTCGACGGATTTGTAATTGCAAGCGGAAACGCCAATGGCGAAGGTCCTGAATCCTGCGCTACCCGATGTGGTGCCGGTTGGTATAATGACGGTTCAAATGGTGGTTTTTCTTCCCCAACAATCGTCAACTGTGTTTTTGAACGCAATGCAGCACGGGATGGCGCTGCTTTTTATAGCAACGGAAATGCCGGCAACAGCCGCCCGGTTTTCGTAAACTGTACTTTTAAAGATAATCGCGCAGACCTCGACGGTGGCGCCGTATATAATGACAATCGCAATGGAGGAAAGAGCCTTCCTGTTTTGGAAGAGTGTCTGTTTGAAAACAACCTGGCTAGCTATGGTGCCGGTATCTTTGTAAAATCTGCATCTTCTTCTGATGCTATTAATTTAGACCTCCGCAATTGCACGTTTAAAGAAAATACAGCTTTCCTTTGGGGAGGCGGTATCTACACGATGGGGCAGCCCACAGAAGCTGCGATCCGCATGACGGATTGTAAGTTTGCTGAGAACTACCCAACAGATATCAATAAAACCTACTCACTCACTAAAAAGGATTAGGTTCAAGTTTTGTAACACCCACATTTCCCATCGTTAAAGGACGCCTAAAGGTGTTTGGTCGAAAGATCAAACACCTTTTGCGTATGTGGTCAGGGTGGTCCAATATATAGGGTACATACTTATTATTAACTCTGGATACCACCCTTAAAATGAACCTCCGTATTAAACCCATAAAACGCGTAAAACGTATAAAACGGACTTAACCACAATTCTTATCTTCGTGCAGGGCCATCCCGATAAACTACTATTCAATTGCAGGAAGATCCCTTAGACATATTAAAGGAAAAATGGGGCTACCCGGCTTTCCGTCCGATGCAGGACGAGATCATTGAATCAGTACTGCAGAATAAGGATACACTCGCTCTGCTTCCAACCGGGGGCGGAAAGTCTGTATGCTACCAGGTTCCGGCATTGTGTCGCGATGGGATTTGTATCGTTATCTCTCCGCTCATTGCCCTGATGCAGGATCAGGTTCGGCAATTGCGTGAAAGAGATATTCCGGCAGCTGCTATTTATTCCGGGATGTCTTACCAGGATATTGACCGCATATTTGACAATGCCGTTTACGGGGGCATCAAGTTGTTATACATGTCACCTGAGCGCTTGCAAACAGACATGGCCCGGGCTCGTATTCCCAAAATGAATGTCAACTTACTGGCAGTAGATGAAGCGCACTGTATTTCTCAATGGGGATACGATTTCCGCCCCTCTTACCTTAAGATTGCCGAAGCCAGAGAATGGTTGCCCGACACTCCGATCCTGGCTTTAACCGCCACTGCCAAACCCGAAGTAGCCGACGATATCTGCGAAAAATTACTTTTTGGCAAAGGGTCCGGGCGTTTTACCAAGAGCTTTTTGCGCGATAATCTGTCTTATGTAGTGATGCGGGAGGAGGGCAAAGAAGAAGCCCTGATTCGCATTCTGAAAAAAGTACCCGGTACTTCCATTGTCTATGTGCGCAATCGCCGCCAGACAAAAGAAATTGCGAGCCTGTTGGTTCGATCAGGCATAAGAGCTAATTATTATCATGCCGGCCTTTCGGCGAAAGCCAGATCAGAACGGCAGGAAGCCTGGATACTGGGGAAAACCCGGGTCATTGTAAGTACCAATGCCTTTGGAATGGGAATTGATAAAGCCAATGTTCGATCTGTAGTGCACATGGACCTGCCTGAAAGCCCGGAAGCTTACTTTCAGGAAGCGGGTCGGGCAGGCAGAGACGGCAAGCGCGCCTTCGCCGTGTTGATTTATCATCAGGAAGACGAAGACAGACTGGACAAGCAACTGGAAATGCAGTTTCCGTCCCTAAAGGAAGTCAGGCAGGTTTACCGGGCGCTTGGCAGTTATTACCAACTGGCTGTTGGCAGCGGAGTGGGAGAAGCACATCCCTTTAATCTGCTGGAGTTTTGTAAAATCTATAAACTTCAGGTAGGGAAAACCCATTATTGCCTGAAACAACTGGAGCAGGATGGCTGGATAAGTTTATCAGATGCCGTTTATCGACCTTCCACCTACCGAATAAAGGTCGATAAAGAAACACTCTACGATTATCAGCTCAAGCAGCGCAAATACGACACCGTACTGAAATCACTGCTTCGGATAAACGCGGGAGCCTTTCATCATGCCGTTCCAATACGGGAAGACCGGCTGGCCAAATTTCTTCGACTCGAGCCGGAGGAGATGAAACGAATTCTGGAAATATTTAGAAAAGACGGGATCATCGATTATAAGCCGGCTGTTGATGAGCCGCTTTTGATGTTTCTGCAAGAGCGAGTCCCGGTTGAAGACCTGATGCCCGATCAAAAACTGATCCGACAGCGGAAAGAGATTGCCGAATCTCAGGTATCGGCGATGAAGGCCTATACCCGGGAAACCTATTGTCGCAACAAGGCTCTCCTGGAATATTTTGGTCAGGAACTTGAAGAGGCCTGCGGCATGTGCGACCTCTGCCTGGCCCGAAATCAGCGGAATGAAGGGATGGATAAGATCCGAAAGGAAATTCAGATGATGTTGCAAAAAGGGCCTCAGACAGAAAAAGGGATACTCGATCAGTATTCGACCATCAAACGTCCTCTGGCTTTGGAGGTACTGGAAGCCCTGGCAGAAGAACAATGGATTAAAAGGCATGACGGGAAGATTGTTTGGAATTCCGATAAAAGCCATGCGGAATGAAGCGGATTATTCTGACAGTCACGACAGACCTCAATTACGACCAACGGATGCAACGCATTTGCAGGAGTTTGCATCGGGCCGGTTACAAAGTGCTGCTGGTAGGACGTAAGAAAAAAGCTTCGCTGCCATTGGGAGATCAGCCATATGATCAAAAACGGCTTCGCTGTATTTTGCAGAAAGGAAAATGGTTTTATCTGGAGTATAATCTTCGGCTGTTCTTTTTTCTGCTCCTTCGAAAAGCGGAGATTCTAAATGCCATTGATTTGGATAGTATCCTGGCGGTCAGGCTGGCTGGTCTTTTCAAAAAATCAAAATTGGTTTATGATGCGCATGAGTACTTTACGGAAGTGCCGGAAGTAGTCGATCGGCCCACAACCAAAAAAATCTGGGAGTGGGTAGCCAACAAGTGTATCCCGGCGATGGATGCCTGTTATACCGTTGGAGCCGGATTGGCAGAAATTTTCGAAAAGCAATACGGAATTTTTTTTGGCGTGGTGCGCAATGTGCCGCTGCCGGTTGATGGCACTGTCAACCCGGAGGAGGAAGGTGAAAAGATCCTCTTGTATCAGGGTGCCTTAAACGAAGGCCGTGGATTGGAAGCCACCATTGAGGCGATGTTGTTGTTACCGTCGGAGATCAAGCTTTGGCTGGCTGGAGAAGGCGACCTGTCAGTCAGTCTGCGGAATCAGGTAAAAGAAGCCGGACTGGAAGAACGCGTGTGTTTTTTGGGATATGTGTTGCCCGAAGACCTAAAGAGAATTACCCCCAAAGCCTGGATTGGCCTGAATTTACTCGAAAATAAAGGCTTGAGCTATTACTATTCGCTGGCAAATAAAGCTTTTGATTATGTGCAGGCCGGCTTGCCATCGCTGCAAATGGATTTTCCGGAGTACCGGGCACTCCAGGAAGAATATGCCTGCTTCGAACTGCTGGAAAACTTGGATCCTTCTTTAATTGCAGACGCTGTCGAAAAACTACAGGATGAAGAGTATTATCTGGAACGGGTTCAGAACTGCCAATTAGCGGCCATAGAATGGCATTGGGAGAAAGAAGAAAAGAAGCTCCTGACGATTTATGAAAACCTGTAGGTAGCAGCTTTTAGACAAGGGTGTAGGCTTTTTGTCTCATAATATTTATTTGTTTTTTCGTCTGGGATAGCTTAACTTCAGTAATGAACCCCACATCCCCCACCATGTACATCCTTGGTATTTCTGCGTATTATCACGATTCAGCGGCGGCTTTATTGAGCAATGGTCAAGTCGTTAGTGCCGCGCAAGAGGAACGATTTACCCGGATAAAACACGACCCGGCCTTTCCCTCAAATGCTATTCGATATTGTTTGGAAGAAAGTGGTCTGGATATAGACCAGCTGGATGCTGTGGTTTTTTACGACAAACCCCTTCTCAAGTTTGAGCGCTTATTAGAGACCTATTACGGCTTTTCGCCGAAAGGCGTCTCCTCTTTTGTAAACTCCATGCCGGTATGGGTCAATGAGAAGTTGATGCTTAAGCGCAATATCCGCCGTGGACTAAAGGATATACAGGCATTTGACAAGAACAAACTGAACCTCCTTTTTTCCGAACATCACCTTTCCCATGCTGCCAGCGCTTTTTATCCATCGCCTTATGAAGAGGCAGCCATCATTACTTTAGACGGAGTAGGAGAGTGGGCTACCGCTTCTATTTGCAAAGGCAATGGAAAAGAAATTAGTGTACTTAAGGAATTACATTTTCCACATTCATTGGGGTTGTTGTACTCCGCATTTACCTATTTCCTTGGCTTTAGAGTGAATTCTGGAGAATACAAATTGATGGGGCTGGCACCATATGGGAATCCCAATTCAAAGGATACGGAGCGCTTTGGAAAGATTATCCGGGAAAAGCTGGTCTCTATTAAAGAGGATGGTTCTATCTGGCTGGATCAAAAGTTTTTTCGCTATGCAACCGGTTTGCGGATGATCCCCGATAAAAAGTGGGCGAAACTGTTTGGAATGGAGCGGCGAAAGCCGGAAGATGATCTCCTGCAAATTCATAGCGATTTGGCCTGGGCCATCCAGGATGTGACGGAAGAAGTAGTACTAAAATTAGCCTCTGAAGCTAAGCGTTTAACCGGTTTGGACAACTTGTGTTTGGCCGGTGGTGTTGCTCTCAATTGTGTAGCCAATGGTAAGCTGGAAAAAGCCGGCATATTTAATAGTATCTATATTCAACCAGCTGCCGGTGATGCCGGAGGGGCACTGGGAGCAGCTTTGGCCGCCCGGTATATTTACTTTGGAGAGGAGCGAAGTGTGGGAGAGGGAGATGCAATGAGTGGTGCCTATCTAGGACCATCTTATGATGCAAAAGATGTAAAACGGCTATCCAATAAATTCAGTGCACCCTTTAAGGAATACCTGAATAGTAAAAGCCTGTATAAGGATCTGGCAACATTGCTGGATCAGGGAAATATCCTCGGATGGTTTCAGGGCCGAATGGAATTTGGTCCCCGTGCATTAGGCGGAAGAAGCATCTTGGGCGATCCCCGGAATCCGGAAATGCAAAAGACCCTAAACCTGAAGATAAAATACCGGGAAAGTTTCCGGCCTTTTGCCCCTTCTGTTTTGGCCGAAAGTGCTCATCTTTATTTTGAGATGGATTCCGATTCTCCATATATGTTGATGGTGCATCCGGTGGTTAGTGCTCAGCGTAAAGAGGTGCCGGAAAACTACAGATCCCTGCCCTTGCGGGAAAAGCTGTATACTTTGCGTTCTGACATTCCTGCGGTAACTCATGTAGATTTTTCAGCGAGAATTCAAACGGTTTCTGCTGATACCAATCCGCCCTATCATGCTTTGCTAAAAGCTTTTGAAGACCTCACAGGCTGTGGAATGCTCGTCAATACCAGTTTTAATGTACGAGGAGAGCCGATCGTTTGTACGCCCGAAGATGCGTATCGTTGCTTCATGCGCACGGAGATGGACTATTTGGTAATTGGTCAATGCTTGTTTGCGAAAAAAGAACAACCCAAATGGACGGATAAAGACCATTGGCAGGAAACTTTCAAGTTGGATTAACAATATTTATTATCAAAAACCGAATGATATGGACTTTCTTCAGGATCTATGGAAATTTATGATGGCTCGTAAAAAATGGTGGTTGATCCCAACTATCGTTGTTTTATTATTGGTCGCGCTTCTTTTGATTTTTGCAGAAGGTTCTGCCTTCGGATCTTTCATTTATACCTTATTCTGATACTATGCAAAAGCCCGAGAAAAATCCGGTCGAAACAATGCTCGGAATTGCCACAGGCTTCCTGCTCCTGTATTGGTGGTTTGAGGTTCCCTGGCTGCTGTATGTGGCAATTGGAGTCAGTTTAACGGGCTTATTCATAAAGCCCTTAGCCAGGCTAATTGAAAAGGGCTGGATGCTGCTGGCGAAAGCAATTGGCTATGTGAATTCCCGAATTATTTTGGGACTCATTTTCTTTGTAGTCTTATATCCAATAGCTCTGTTGTCCCGTATCGGAAAAAGGGATCCGCTAGGACTGCGTGGCGGCAAAGACAGCTTGTTTAAAACAAGGGATCACCAATATTCTAAAGAGGATATGGAAAATCCCTGGTAGAGCAGTTTACTCCGTATCCATTTCAGCTACTGCAGGCTCAGGTTCCGGCATTTCCACCTTTACCAGGATGCCTGACTGGGTAATATCCTGATACAAGCGATTGGCAAACATTGCATGCGCCTCCGGTTTTGGATGACCATCAAAAAGATTGAGCGCGTAATCATTTGGGTTTTTATCCTTAAACTCAGCTATAGTGGTGCTGAAATACAAGTCATTGTCCAGGGCTGCTTCTGCCACAAAGTCGGAGTATTCCGGTTCGTGTACAATAGATAAGTAGAAAACCCAGACCGGGATGTCCAGGGTTTTAGATTGTTCTCCGATATTTTGAAAAGAGGATTTTACCCATTCTTTTTGCCCCTCCACATAAGGCTCTCCTCTTCTGCGAGGTTCGATGATCTTTTGTTTTATGAAAAAGACAAGATAAGACCGCCAGAAACCATTCTCCACATCCCTTGGTTTGTAATCAGCCTCAGATCTCCAGGGGGCCGGTACATTCATATCATTGCGTCCACAAAAACCGATGACTACCAAATCGGGATTGTAAGCAGGAAGTCTTTTCTCCAGTATGTTTTGATATTCGATTAGATTATAGCCGCCGACTCCCATATTTATGACTTCTACCTCTGAATGCGCATCTTCGGTATTGAGCAGGGAGTCAAATATATGAGAGAATGTTTCATGTTGTTCTACGCCATCGCCCATGGTAAACGAATCGCCTACTACACAAATCCTGAAAACACCTGCTGGTTTTTCAATACGGGTCTCCGGACTTCTGAAACCAAGGGAATTGGTAGATATGGTAGACATTTTATTATAAACCTCAGTATTGGGCTTCATCTTAAATGCTACTCCGTCCACCGCAGGATCTGCAGCTTCATACATGCCTGCTCTGCCCAGACCAACAAATGATTTGGTTTCTTTGTAGGAAAAGGCAGCTCCGCCAAATCCGACAATTCGAATGACAATTTCAGCCATCAATAACCCAATAAATAGTCCAAGTCCTAAACTTGCTATGCGGATACTTAGTTTCCTCATGATGTGGGGGAGGATTGGTGAAAACTTGTATAAGTTACCAAAAAACAGGGATTAAAGGGTTAATCTTACTTTTTAGGACAGTCTTTACACCGTTTCCCCTTCTTGTATTTCTTACAGCACTTTTTCTTTTTCTTTGAACCAACTTCCCACAAGGGTAGGGGAAATGCCGGCAAGTGAGACTCTGCTGGAATGGAGGCTGGCCGGTATGGAGGAATCATTGGTTGGACGATTTTGGTTCTTCAATGTACAAAGGATAGAGGAATATGGGTTAAAAAAATCCCGAACCTTCCTGTATGGATGATTCGGGATTTTAGCTTAAGCCCTAATTTATTTAAAACTTCAGATTGATGCCTCCTAATACATTGATTCCGTAAGTCGGATAACCAGGCCAGCGTTCCCGCTCATTATCTGCCAGGTTATTGATCATTAGGAAAACACCAAAGTTGTCGGAGATGAAATAATCGCCGCCAAAGCTGAGGTCAAAAAGGCCGTTGAGTCTTTCGTCGGCACCATTTTCTCCAATATAAGGGATTCCGTTCTCCATGAAGAGCTCGGCACGCAGGCGGAGCTTGTCTTCCAGAGTGGTGTAAAGCACGGTCCCGTTTAAGGTGTATGCCGGTAAGCCGTAAGGGAAGTTGGCATCAGAGAGGTTGTACACATTGTTGTTGAAGGTACCGATCACGGTCAGGTTTTTAATCGGATTTACCGTAACAGAAGCTTCAAAGTTTACGACGGTAGCTGTGTCGTATACGACATCAAATCGCCGACGTATTTCACTTTGCGGGAATGCTTCCGGCACAAACAGGGCGAGTTGGTCAATAGACTTCACGCCAATAGTTGCCGAGTATTGCAATACCTTTATATCGCCTTTTACCCCTCCGTAGTAGTGTTGTACTTCGGAGTTTTGCAAGTTCAGTCGCGGATTTACAAAGGGGTTGTAATCAGTCAGCGACTGGAAATTGTTTTTTACCAGATCGCCCTTCCATCCGGCGAAAGCCGCCAATTGCCCGCCTAAAATATTGACAGACAACTCTACATCCGGGAAGAAAATGAAATCATCGTTGTTGGAAGCCAGATTGATACCTGCTTTTGCTTTAAAGATATCGCCGTGGAAGGTGAATGAAGGCTGCAGGTAAAAGTTGTTGAGGTTCTGTACAGCCGTATCCTCAAAACGGGTAAACTCGGTGCTAAGCAAAAGGGTCAGGGCGTGGTCGCCATTGATCCATTTGGTACCGCCAAGGTGCAAGTCAAAACCGCGCTCGTTGGAGATGTAATTGTCGCCGAGACTGTAAAAGTCAAAGCCCACATCGTAATTAATATCCCCCACATTGCGCTCGCCGTTAAACAGGCTGGCCCCGGCAGTGAAGGTAGAATAGCGCTGCAGCACATCGTCCCGCTGAATCGTGCTGTCCTTCAATTCCTCATCGAAATTGTAGGCATAATAGTGCACGTCATCGGTGTTATAACCCAGTTGGGCATTCGCTGCAAAGCCCTGATCAAAATAATAGGTACCGGTACCCTGTATGTCATTGATCATGAAGCGCTGGTTTTCGATCTTTTTAAAATTGGCCGAATGATGCTTCAGATCGATGCCAAAATCAAATTGGTCTTCGGCAAAAATATGGTAGCCTGCTTCTCCGTAAAAGGAGGTAGGAATGCCGGCTCCCAATCGCAGATAACCGTTGTAGGGATCCTGTGTGCGTTCGCCACGCATGGCCAACGGACGGATCTTTGGTGGCGGATAATCTACCTGCAGGAATTTGTTTGGCAGGGTGTAATTCTGCTGCGCCTTGGCTGTATCCAATGGCGGCAGCTCCGGAGTAATCTCGATTCTGGCAGATTCAGCCAGGGTAGCCTCAAAGTTTTTGAGTACCGTAACCTCCTCTGCCGGAAGATCGTCCGGTTGTGCCTGGCCGACGATCGGCAGCAGGAGCAGAAAGAGGCTGTTTAATATTATATGGCGGATTGACATACCGTTTCTTTTTTGTTTGTTGTTGAATGGGCTTTGATTCAGGAACGAATGATTAGTTTCCACTATCGTCTTCCATTTCAAATCCACCGGAATCATCAGAGGAATCCAGTCGACTACCGGCAGCGGCAGCCTGATTCAGTTTTTCCAATTTAGATTGTGCCTGCTGGCGGATGGATTGATCATCGCCCTCATATCCTTCCAATACAGCTTCCAGCACGGCACGGGCATTAAAGAGATCTCCGGAATCGGCATAAACATCAGAGAGCAGAATGAGCGACCGAGCCACCCAATCATCGTATCCGGCATTTTCCTGAATGGCTTTATTAGCCAGTTCTTCCGCTTCCGTGAGGTTGCGACGCAGGTAAGCAATATTGGCCAGTAAGTAACGGGCCTCTGCTGCTTCCGGGCCTCCGCCATATAGGGAGACTTGCTGGAAGGCAACCTTCGCACTCTGGTAATCCTTATTGTCGTATGCTACTTTACCGAGATAGAAATTGGCCTTGGCCTTTTGGCCCGGTGTCGCATTCGGGTTGCTGCTCACTTTGTTGGCCATTTCATACACGGCCTGTGTATTGTTGATCCGATAAGCAGATTGCAACGCACCAAGCTGGGCTTCAAATCGAGATTCCTCGGTCAGCGCCGCCTGTTCCATTTTCTTGTAGTAATCGTAGGCTTTTTCAAAGTCCTCCGAATAGTTGTAAGCAATCAGCGCCGACAATTGAAGGGCTTTCTGATAGTAGCGGCTTTGTCCGCGACCCACAACGTATTCAAAGTCAACGAGGGCTTCTCCGTAGCGCTTCAGCTCGTAGAATGATTCTCCCCGATGCTGATGAGCAGCCAGGAGGTTAATTCCATTCGGAAACTTCCGGATGTAGTCGGTGAAACCCTGGATTGCCCGTTCGTAATTGGCCATTTCATACTGTGCTTCGGCCGACTTAAAGTTGAGGGAATCTTTGGCAAAATTGTCGATCTCATATCCCGGAATGGTTTCCAGAAAACGGGTGTAACCGTCGGGATCACTGAGGTAATCCACGTAGATTTCTTCCAAAGCTGCCAGCGCATCCCGGGCTTCGATTGCCTCCGGATTGTTGGAAAAGATCTGCTTGTAATACTCAATAGCCGTTTGCAAATTACCCTGATTGAAACTGATCAATCCGAGTCGCAGCAGCGACTGCACTATCAGGTTGGAGGAGTTTCGGTATTCCTGTACCAGTTGGCGAAGGGGCTGTGTTGCCTGAGACAACTGACCAATTTCCTGGTAGGTAACCCCTAAGGCAAAAAGGGCATCATCTGCATATTCTGAGTTCGGATAATCTTCAATGATGCTTTCCAGCGCCAGGATTTTCTCCGTTGTTTTACCCCTCAGGCCTTCAATGATGGCTTTTTGGTAAAGCGCATAAATGAAACCCGAGTAATTGTTGTTGATTGCCGAATTGTAAAAACGCACAGCATCATTGTACTCGTTGCGCTTGAAGAAACAATCAGCAGCGCGTAATGTAGCATCACCCAGGACCTGTTCCTTGACCATGGCACTCCGAATAAACGGCTTATTGCGCTCAATACCGGCTACGGCGTCCTGGAAAAAGCCAAGGGCGCGGGCATAGTCTTTTTGCTTTAGGTAGTTGTAACCCTGCGTATAGCTGGCCGTATAAGTAGAGGACTCATCCGGGAGGTCTTTAACTGTTTTGGCCAGGGTCAAAAACTGATCCATAAACCGGATGCTTTCCGGGTATTTCTTATTGCGGTGTGCAATGTCTCCCAACCAGTATGTACTGGCTGCCTTAATCGTCTGGTTTACCGGTTCGGAATTAGATTTGGAGAACAATTGCGCTGCCTGTGTCAGATCTCCGGCCCGATACAATTGCAGCCCGCGCAGGTAAGCTACTTTTTGGTAGGCTTCCCGAATCTGAGGCGTTTTATCGGTGATATTCTCGATGATATTGAGCGCGCGCTCGTAGTCGCGGGTATTGAGGAAGATGTCCCCCATGAGTGCCTGTGCTTCCCCGTAATGCGTGTCGCCGGGTTTGAAGGACTGGAGCGCCGTAATGGCTTCGGTATCATAGCCCAGCTCGTAGGAGAGCTTTGCGTAATTGATCTTTGCCTCCTGGCGAATGCTGGCATTGTAGTTCATGCGTTGCGCTTGTCCGAAGGCATTGCGCGCATAAGTTCTTTTGCCTTCTTTCAGGTAACAATCACCCAGGTAGTACATGGCATATTGTCCCAATTCGCTGTTTTGGTTGGCCAGTTGCTCGAGGTTGCGACTGGCAGCTTCGTATTTGCCATTTTTGTACTGGGTGTACCCCAGTTGATAAAATTCCTCCTCCCGGAGTTTGCCGCTTCGCTCTGCATAATATTCCAGGTAGGGAAGTGCCTCCTGGTATTGCCCGAGCTCAAAGTAGGATTGTCCAATCAACTGGTGCAATTCCTTCCGCTTGCGGGTGCGGTTGTCGTTGATCTCCGGCACTGCATAATCGATCAGCTTTTGATATTCACCTTCTGCAAAGTGGATTTGCGAAATGTAGAAGGGAATATGCGATTTGTAGCGTCGGGATTTTTCAACGATTTCAAATTGCTTGACGGCATTGTCGTAATTGCCTTCAAAGAAGTAGCACAATCCGAGGTAATAATTGGTCGGATAGTAATATTCGTTTTGCAGGTCTTTTACCTGATTGAAGTTGGACTTTGCCTGGGCAAATTTCTTCTTCACAAAGAAAGAATATCCCATCTTAAACCGAACTTCCGAGCGTTGTTCGCTGGTGAGCTGGTAAGTTGGAATGATAGACAGATATTCTACTGCTTTCTCGTATTTGCGCGAGTTGTAGTAGAAATTGGCCAGCTCGATCAGGGCCTGATTGGAAATGGGGTCAGGCGAATATTTCCGGATGAATTCGAGCATCAGCTTTTCGCTATCGGGCAGCCCCAATCTGACGGCGCTCTGTGCATACCCCAATTCGGCTTTAGCCAAAAGGAGCTCATAGCGGGCATCATTGACCGGAATTAGCAGGTCAATAGTCTTGTCGAATTCTTCCTGAGCCTTTCCATACACGCCCTGCTCGAATAGATCAAGACCGTGTTTATAGGTGGCATTTGCTTCTGTAAAAACAGTTGTTTGCTGGCTGAAGAGGAGCGTTCCACTCAATAAAAACCAACTAAACAGCAGGCATTTTTTAATGGTCATAAGTTTTTTTGGTTTACATACTCAAACCTGATGGATCTTGAAAAGATACGGCAAAGAAGGTAAGAATTCTGCCAAAAGACTGATTTCATCCCCGATTATATATGATTTGCCATTCTTTTTCAATCCAGTTGCTCTGTAATTTATGGAAATGCAGAGACAGGGCGGTGCTCCGGTACAAACGTATCTTCCACTTCGGTTAGTCTGATTTCTTCCAATTTTCCGGAGCCGCTGCGACGAATTTATGAAAAATTAATGTATTCAACAGCAGCTTGTTTTTTGCCTTTCGGCGAATGGAGGCAGGAGTTTAGAGGTGTCTGTCTGCTCTTGAGTTTAGAATCACAGATTACCCGGATGGCGCAGATTTTTGTTTTACTTACTTCCTATTCCTAAGCCTGCCTTATGCTCCGGACACAGAAAAGGCTGCCCCAATAAATGCAGCAGCCTTTCCGATTATCCATTATTTCTTAAACTCCAGTATCGTCTTTTCAATGATGTCGCAACATTCTTCGAGCTGTGTTTCACTCATGACGAGTGGCGGCGCAAAACGAATGATGTTGCCATGTGTCGGTTTTGCCAAAAGGCCGTTATCCCGCAATCCCACGCAAATGTCCCAGGCGGTAGACGAGTCCGGACTGTCGTTGATCACAATAGCGTTGAGCAGTCCTTTGCCTCGCACCAGTGTAACCAGATCACTCTTATTGGCCAGTTCTTCCATGCGGGCGCGGAAGCGTTTGCCCAATGCGCGTGCATTCTGAGCCAGCTTTTCATCCCGGATCACCTCCAGAGCCGTCATGGCTACGTGGCAGGCAAGCGGATTTCCACCGAAAGTACTACCGTGCTGGCCGGGTTTAATCACATTCATGATGTGATCGTCGGCCAAAACGGCTGATACGGGGTAAACTCCTCCGGAAAGGGCTTTCCCGAGAATCAGGATATCCGGACGAACATAGGTTTCCTGCTTTTCGCAATGGCCGGCACAACTACAATCGCCACAAACCCGAAGCAGGCTTCCGGTGCGGGCTACACCTGTCTGGATCTCATCAGCCAGGAAGAGCACATTGTGTTTTTTACACAGGGCAGCTGCTTTGGCCAGATAATCGTCGGCAGGAACATTTACTCCGGCTTCTCCCTGGATTGGCTCAACGAGGAATCCGGCAATTTCTTCGCCTTTTTCTTCGAGCAGATTCTCCAGCGCATCTAGATCATTGTATTCTATGGAGATAAACCCGGGTGTATACGGACCAAAATTTCCTTTTGCATTCTGATCAGAGGAAAAGGATATGATGGTTGTTGTTCGTCCGTGGAAATTCTGACCACACACAATTATATGCCCTTGATTTTCCGGAATGCCTTTTACATCATAACTCCACTTCCGACAGATCTTCAAAGCTGTTTCAACGGCTTCGGCACCCGTATTCATCGGGAGGATCTTATCGAATCCGAAGTATTCACTCATGTATTTTTCATACACGCCGAGTTGGTCGCTGTAAAAAGCGCGGGAAGTTAGTGTAAGTCGTCCGGCTTGTTCCTGCAAAGCAGCAATAATGCGCGGGTGACAGTGACCCTGGTTGACTGCAGAATAAGCAGAAAGAAAATCGTAATAACGTTTGCCTTCTGCATCCCAGACATAGACGCCTTCACCGCGACTGAGTACGACCGGCAGGGGGTGGTAATTATGCGCCCCGTAGCGGTCTTCCAGTTGCATCAGCTCTTTCGAATTATGTGTTTTGGTCAGCATATGTTCGTATTTTGAAGGATTACAGTATGTCTTCCACTTCCGTGAATGGAAGATCGAATGCATCGGCTACGCCTTTGTATACCACTTTGCCATTAACGACATTGAGTCCGAGGCGAAGGGGTTTATTGTCGCGACAAGCTTTCTGCCAGCCTTTGTTTGCCAGTTGAATGGCGTAAGGCAGGGTCGCGTTTGTCAGCGCAATGGTAGAAGTATAGGGTACAGCACCCGGCATATTGGCAACACAATAGTGTACCACATCATCGATGATATAAACCGGATCTTCGTGGGTCGTAGGCTTACAGGTTTCGATACATCCACCCTGGTCAACAGCAACATCTACCAGTACTGTTCCCGGGTTCATGTCCTTTAACATGTCTCTGGTGATGAGGTTCGGTGCTTTGGCACCCGGAATCAATACAGCTCCGACAATCAGGTCACTGTCTTCAATGTGTTTGCGGATGTTAAACTCATTGGAAAAGAGCGTAACGACATTAGCCGGCATTACATCATTGAGGTAACGCAGGCGGTTGAGGTTGATATCCATAATGGTTACCTGGGCACCCAATCCGGCGGCCATCTTAGCAGCCTGGGTTCCAACCACACCACCACCAAGAACAAGTACTTTACCCGGAGGAACACCTGGTACACCGCCGAGCAATACGCCGCGACCTTTCACCGGCTTCTCGAGGTATTTGGCCCCTTCCTGGATAGCCATACGTCCGGCTACTTCCGACATGGGAACCAAAAGTGGGAGGCTGCGGTCAGGCAATTCTACTGTTTCATAAGCCAGGCAAACGGCGCCTGATTCAATCATGGCATTGGTGAGTGGCTCGTATGAAGCAAAGTGGAAATAGGTAAATACAAGCTGGTCTTTTTTGATGAGCTTGTATTCGGGCTCAATAGGCTCCTTTACCTTAATAATCATATCGGCAATATCGTATACTTCTTCAATCGTGGGAAGCATACTGGCACCGGCTTTTTCGTATTCTTCATCTGCGAATCCGCTGCCTTCACCAGCTGTTGCCTGGACATAAACTTTATGCCCGTGTTTTTTGAGTTCGAGCACACCGGCCGGGGTTAAAGCGACGCGGTTTTCGTTGTTTTTAATCTCCTTAGGTACTCCAATTACCATGAATGTGTGTTTTATTTGATCATGACATAAAAGTCAGCAAAATCAGGGCTCAGCCTGCTAACTTTTTTCGGACAAGCAAATGTAGTAAATTCGAATCGTTTAATACGTTTAATGCGTCGGTTCCGTTCTTTCCGTTCTTCCCGTTGGTTCCGTAAAACGTGGTACGTCCGACGTGGAACGGATAAGTGAAATGGTGAACTGGTGTAGGGGTTGGTTGCGTTGGTACCGTTCTTTCCGTTGATTCTGTTCTTCCTGTTGATTCCGTAAAACGTGGTACGTCCGACGTGGAACGGATAAGTGAAATGGTGAACTGGTGTAGGGGTTGGTTGCGTTGGTGTCGTTGATTCCGTTGATTCTGTTCTTCCCGTTGATTCCGTTTGTTCCGTAAATAGGTGGAAGGTATATTGTGCTACGAATGTGACTCTGCTCAACCCACCGTTCGCCACAGGCGGACGACTCAACCGGAGATACCGAGCAAAGTGAGGTAACGACCTCCCCCAACCTCAACCCTCTTTTACAAAAACCTCCCCTTCAAAGGCCGGAATCAACTCCAGCTCGACCGCTTTCTCAAACATCTTAGCAACAGCCTTCCTTCCTTCTGCTCCCAGATCGACTGAGTAATCATTGACGTAAAGCTCGATGTGTTTATACATGACTTCTTCTTCCATTTCCTGGGCGTGTGCCCGGATGAAAGGCAGGCTTTCTTTGGGATTCGCGAAAGCGTATTCTACGGATTGCCGAAGGAGTCTGTTGATGTCTTGCTTAACTGCATCCGGGAGATCTCTGCGCACACAGATACCGCCGAGAGGTATGGGCAGGCCGGTTTTGCTTTCCCAGAATTCGCCGCAGTCGATGAGTTTGACCAGTCCTTTGTCCTGGTAGGTGAAGCGGTTTTCGTGAATGATGAGTCCTGCGGTTACTTTTCCGCTAAGGACAGCATCTTCAATATCGGAGAAAAGTATCTCTACTTTGTTTTTCGCCTCCGGATAAGCAAGTCCCAGCAGGAAATTGGCCGTTGTGTATTTGCCGGGGATGGCAATGGGTCCTTTGATGATCTCTTCCCGGCTGAGCGGTTTCCTGGCAATCAAAAGGGGGCCTACCCCTTTGCCCAGTGCACTTCCGGCATCGAGCAACTGGTATTTGTCCAGCATATGGCCCAATGCATGAAAACTGAGTTTAGTCATTTCAAGTTCTCCCCGGAGGGCCATGCGGTTTAGGGCTTCCACGTCTTCCATGACCGCTTTAAAGGTAAGATTTCCGGTGTCGATTCGCTGGTGAATGAGCGCATCGAAGATAAATGTGTCGTTAGGACAGGGGCTGAAACCAAGTTGTATTTGCATTCGACGAAAGTCGTTTAGATTTTAATCAATGAATCTTTATTTCCCTTGCAGGGTGCCCTCTTTTTTCTTGATAAAAAGAGGCAAAAAATCAAGGCTGTACCTGCCTCACTAAAAATGATGAAAAAATAGCTATCGCTTCCCAAGCCGCTTGCCTGCTTACCCTCTATCAAAGCTCAAAAGCAGATGTTAGGGCTGAATTCTGCAGGCATCTCAAAATCTATAGGGCAAGTCTCAATGGGGAAGCGCTGGCCGCCATTTTTTCACCATTTTTTTGACGCTCACCAGCTAAGGCCGATAAGAAAACATCAATCCCAATTAATCAACCCAAAGGAGGAAAACGGTACAATCCGGTTAGTCTTCAAGTTGTCCGGTAAAAATGTCCAAACATACTCTTACTTTTGCAGCATGAATCCATACTTACAGATCCTGCACGAAGATAACCACCTCATTGCTGTAAACAAGCCGGCCGGCTGGCTGGTTCAGGGTGATCAGACGGGCGACCGTCCATTGGTGGAATACGTGAAGGATTATATTCGCGACCGTTACAACAAACCCGGTGCGGTTTTTCTGGGGGTGATCCACCGCCTGGATCGTCCGGTGAGCGGCGTGGTGGTCTTTGCCCGAACAAGCAAAGGACTTGAGCGCATGAACAAATTGTTTCGCGATCGGGAGATTGAGAAGACTTATTGGGCGGTGACCCGCGAAAGGCCCAATCCCTATACCGGACACCTTACGCACTATATTTACAAGAACCGGGAGATCAATAAATCGACGGCCCTGGATAAACCCAGCAAACGGCATTCGGATGCTAAAAAGGCAGATCTGGATTATTCTTTGCTGGCCAGTGTAGATGGATCACATCTGCTGAAGGTCAATCCCATTACCGGCCGTCCGCATCAGATTCGGGTACAATTGAGCAGTATGGGAACCCCTATTTATGGAGACATAAAATATGGGGCCGATCAGCCAACCGAAGACGGAACTATCTGTTTGCATTGCAGGAGCCTTTCTTTTGTACATCCGGTAAAAAAGGAGCCGGTATATATTGAGGCAGATCCACCGATGGAATTGCAGGTGTGGAAAAAATTTCAGCATTTGATTTAAAAGTTGTTTGAGCAACTTCAAAACCAAAATAAAACCAACAGTATGAAGCATGTTTCGGTAATCGGAGCAGGAACAATGGGCAATGGCATCGCACATGTATTTGCGATGAATGATTATGCCGTTAATTTGATCGATGTACAGCAGGATGCACTTGACCGTGCACTGGCTACCATCGGGAAGAACCTGGATCGCATGGTCGCCAAAGAGAAGATCACATCCGATAAAAAACAGGAAACCCTCAATAATATCACCACCTTCACTGATATGGCAGAAGGGGTGAAGGATGCGGATCTGGTAGTAGAAGCTGCCACTGAGAATATGGATCTGAAACTGAATATCTTTCGGGCCCTGGATAAAGCTGCTCCGCAAAAGGCCATTTTGGCTACCAATACTTCCTCTATTTCGATCACGGCGATTGCTTCGGTGACCAACCGGGCAGAGAAAGTGATCGGCATGCATTTTATGAATCCGGTACCGGTTATGAAACTGGTAGAAGTGATTCGGGGGTATGCGACCAGCGATGAAGTGACCACGACCATCATGTCGCTATCGAAAAACCTTTCGAAAGTACCGGTGGAGGTTAATGACTATCCGGGTTTTGTAGCCAACCGTATTTTGATGCCGATGATCAATGAGGCTATATACAGCCTTTTTGAAGGCGTTGCGGGTGTGGAAGAAATTGATACCGTCATGAAACTCGGAATGGCACATCCTATGGGCCCTTTGCAACTGGCTGATTTTATCGGACTGGATGTTTGTCTGTCGATCCTGCGGGTGCTGCACGATGGCTTCGGCAATCCGAAGTATGCGCCCTGTCCGCTTCTGGTCAATATGGTTACTGCCGGGAAACTCGGCCGCAAATCCGGGGAAGGATTCTATTCTTATGCCCACGGCGGCAAAGAGCTGATTGTAGCGGATACGTTTAAGAAGTAAAAAGCAAGGGACCCGTCTGGTGCAATCACCTCGCGGGTCCCTCTAAAGCCTCGTCTCTTTTGTTTTTTAGCGTTGGATCACCAGCGGTTTACTGATAACCCGCTTCTCTCCCTGCATCTGTAAGACATACATCCCGTTTGGAATGTTTGTCGGCAGATTCACGTCCAGTTTGTTTTCTCCGGCTTTCGCCGAAAGGCTTCCCAGGTCCTGGATGAGCCTGCCATCCATAGCAATCAGGGTACATTGAATTTCAGAAGCTTCATTCGCCGAAAGGCGGATAGAAATAGCCCCATTGGTGGGGTTTGGGTGAATTTTAAAGCCCTGGTCTTCAGACAAGTCCTTTGTCGATACGGGGTTTTGCGTAAGCCGGTAACTGAATACATCGCTGCTTACGTCCGGAGTATACAGGGAGTTCCCCACCACATATAATCTGTTTTGGTCATCGACTTCCAAAAAACGGCCATTGAAAGTTCTGTCATCTGTTTCCGGGCCGGCGGGCAGGATGACCGATTCCGGATTATTGACGAGGGAGCCATCCGGATTGAATTCCAGTAAATGCACTTCCTCTTCATTTGGGGTAGTGGTGATCGTAAAGATTTGTCCATCCAGATTTTCTACTACATCCTGAAAACCGAGCTCGTAGGCAGCGCCTAATTGATGGATAATAAAACCGCTTTCGCCGAAGGTTTGGTCCGGGAGTCCTTCCGGTGTAAGCCTGCCCAGGAAGTTGTAATACTCCCAATCCATTTCGATTCTTCCACATAAAAGTATCCGTCCTTCCGAGTCCTGAGTGGAGTTCCATACATTAAGGTCTTCAAATTGATCATATGGAAAAGAAACGGCATCAGTCCCAAAAGTCAGATCAGGCGATCCGTCCTCATTTAATCGAACGACTCCCAGGGTGAGAATTTCATCTGTTGAATCTTGTATTTCAGTTAATAGGAGCGAGAGGATTTTATTGCCGCCTGCCCGATACATACCTCTGATTGAATGGGTTTCCCCCGGATCTGAAACCTGGGTGAATCCGTTAAAGCCAAAATCAGAATCATATGTTCCACCGGGAAGAAGTCGGGTAAAATCAATGTCTTCCAGACTGTAGTAGGTACCACCAACAAGACTGTAGTTGTCGATATCATTGGTTATCCAAACAGGGTTTATGTTTGAAAGATTTAGTGTCCCCTGATTGCCAAATGAATAATCCGGCAATCCATTTTCATCTACCTGGAAGGCAAATGTTGTTGAATTTCCTGAGGGGTCTATATAATCGCAGAGCGTTTGGTAGCTGTTTGTTTCCCTGGTTATCAGTGGCCGATAGGCTGATCCTATATAAATGAAATCCTCATACTGGATTTCTCCATTTGCCAGTCCAAAGCTCAGGTCTGTTACACCCGTGGCAGTAAAACAGGAAAAAGCAAGCGATTTATTGGGAATCCCTTCGCTTTTCATGCCCGAAAAGACAATGCGGTTTTGAGCATCGAGGGTAGCATTGTGTAAATATAAATTATTGACCAGGCCGGTTCCCCAGTTGTGTGTCCCAAACCCATTTTGGCCGTAAGAAGGGTCGGGTTGATAGCTTTGCCCCAGGAGGAGTGCGGGCAAGCTGAAAAGGGCTGGTAAAAGCAGCAGCGTTTTCATTGGAATTAATTTGATGGGTGAGCAATAATCAGTTTTTCAACATAAGACTGATCCGTTGTCCTAATGTGAAGCAGGTAAATACCGTGGGGAAGTTTATTAGGCAATTCCAGGGAAAATTCGGTTTGTCCAAACCGGTTGAAAGCAGGAATATCAAACTGTTGAATTTTTTTACCTGTCTGTTCGTATAAGACAAGGTCTTCGATATTTACGCTGCCTGTAAAGCGAATTTTAATCTCCTGAGAGGCGGGGTTGGGAGAAACTTCTATTCCCCCCTTTTCCTCAAAGGTGTCGGAAGCAGAAGCCAGGCCGGTAATAAGATATCTTGCAACAAGGGTGTGGTAGGTCAGGCCGTCGCCAAAAAATAGTCCAATTAAATATATTTGATCATTTATGCCCCTTGCAACATCCTTAAGCTCAACAATTTCACTGTTTATCAAAGCCGGATACTCAATGCCGTTGGTGCCAAAATTCGGACTTGGGTTTCCGTTTTGGTTGATAACCTGAATAAAGACTGATTGGTAATTGCCGCCAGGCAGACTGGTGTTTCCACCAAGGATTAAGAGATTTTCTGCTTCACAAATACCACTGTATTTTGAATAGATGCCATCGGGGAAGACCAAGAGGCCGTTTTCGCCAAAGGTTAGATCTATTTTACCATTTTCCTTAAGTTTTAGCAGGGCTCCATACCAAATGTCATTATTATGTTCCTGTACTCTAAGGCTTACAAAAATATTACCGATATCTGTTGCCAAAATATCTTCCGGTTCCATTTTAGCGTAAATGGCATTTCCTTCTAAAGAGCTTATTCCATCAATTCCGAAACTCATATCTGTTGTTCCGTCCGGATAAAATCGATGAATACGTGGATAATTGGTATTGTAAGTGCTGTCTGTGATTCGAGTTGTGACAACAACGATTTGTTCATCCTGAAGGGTGAGATCCGTCAATAATTCAAAGTACCCATCTGCACCTATCAGGAGTTTGCCGTTTTCTCCAAAGTCCTCATCCACAATACCGTTAAAGTCTATTTTTTGTACAAAACTGCTTACATCTTCAAGTGCACCTGAAGTTTGCAGTTTTCCACCTACCACAAAACCTGTATTGTAGTAATTTCTCTTTATTCTGGTAATGGCAGACCCAACAGAGCCGGGCAAACTTGTAAAGGTATTATAGAGTTCAGCTGTTTCATTCCCCTCTGAATCCAGCGTAATGGCTTTCCCTATATCTATCAGGGAGTTTCTTGCATTGCAAACTAAAACAGGATTATCAGCTTCATCAGAATGAATCCAACTGGTCTGCAAGTTGAAAAAAGGATTGGGGTTCTGATTGATGAAAATTCCCGTTTGTGCAAAATCGCTGATCCATTGGCCCTGACCATTTAGTTTTACTAAAGCCGGGCCATAAGAAAGGGTTGCATACCTTCCTGAGATGAAAATCTCTCCCAGGTCGTTTTCAT
Source organism: Bacteroidota bacterium (assembly GCA_018222965.1). Classification (GTDB taxonomy): domain Bacteria; phylum Bacteroidota; class Bacteroidia; order Chitinophagales; family Saprospiraceae; genus JAAEZH01. The sequence goes on along the minus strand of JAAEZH010000023.1, from coordinate 16,707 downwards.
GGAATGCATCCGGGAAGAAGGAGTCAAAAGGGGGATCCTCCAATTTAATAACTCCGTCAAATCCAAAGTCTCCATCAGGGACTATGATTTGACTAAAAGATTGTAGGGATAAAAAGGAAAGACAAATAAAAGCAGCCAACAACTGTAATGATTTCATCATTTGGGTTTTTCGTTGTTGTGGTTGCCTTTGAAAGGAATACTTCCAATGTAAACGATAAAACCCCGCTTGTCAACAGCCTTTTTGAAGTTTGTCGGTGAATTTCCAAAGATTAGTGGTTAATCTTCCATCTCCTCCCAGTCCTGCTCCAGATAATTTTCCTTAAAATCGTCGATCTCGCGGCGCTCGCGTTTGGTGGGGCGACCGGCTCCTCTTTGTCTGAATTCGGTGCGGCCTTTTCCGACAAACCAGTCTTTGTATTTGTTGAGTTCTTCTTCGGGCGTGAGGTCGTTGTAACAGGTGCGGGCAATAGGAGCACCCACCCGTTTTTTAATGAGCTTTAGTACTTCAAATTCGAGATTAAAGCCGTTTTTCTTTACCTGAACCTTCTGCCTGGTTTCTACGGTAGCACTTGGTTTTACTACCTTGCCATCAATCATTACTTTCCCGGATTTGCAGGCTGTGGTTGCCTGGGTTCTGGATTTAAATATCCGAACACTCCAAATCCATTTGTCTATTCTTACTCCACTCAAAACGTGCTACTTTTCGGTTTCTAATGGTGGATACTCCAGCTCGAGTTCTTCGAGTCGCTCCACCATGGTTTTACTAATTATATAATCGCGGTACCAACGTGAATCTACCGGCACAACGGTCCAGGGAATGTCACTTTCGTTAAGCACATACTCGTAACAATCCATATACTTATCCCAGTGCTCGCGCTCTTTCCAGTCGCTGTCGTTGTGTTTGTAGTGCTTATCGTGCTCGTCGATGCGCTGTTGCAATTCTTCTTCCTGCTGATCTTTGGAAATATTGAGGAAGAATTTGAAAACGATGGTATTATTGTCAAAGGCCAGCAATTCTTCAAATGCATTGATTGCTTCCATCCGGGCAGCTACGTGCTCCTCGGTGATCCAGCCATGCACCCGCTGAATGAGAATATCCTCGTAATGCGAACGGTTGAATACGACCATTTCTCCTTTCCGCGGTGCCTGTTTGTGTACCCGCCAAAGGAAATCATGCGCAAACTCCTCGTCGGTCGGTTTCTTGAAGGAATAGGTCCGGAAATTGTTGTGCGTACAGTATCGGAATACCTCGCGCACAGCTCCGTCTTTTCCACTGGCATCCATTCCCTGTAAAATCACCAATACAGAATGAGTTCCTGTTGCAATGATCAACCGATGTAAATCTTCCAGTCGCTTGCACAGCTTTTTGGTTTCTTTTTCCAGTGCGTCCCGATCAACATCCTTCGGGTGGTCGGTGGGAAGAGAGGAGATTTTTATCATGGTTTACTTGTTTCGTTTTTTACGTGGTACGTTTTACGTTTTACGTGGTACGTGGTACGTTTTACGTGTTTCGTGGTACGTTCTAGGGTTTATCTGGTCAGGGAAATTTCAAAATTCAGCATTCCCCATTAAAAATTAAAAACTATCAATTATAAATTCCCACTAAGCTCCCATCTTGCTGCGCTTCACCAAATAGGATTGCAGAATTTTTCGATAACCTTCCCGGATGTCGGCTTCCACAAAATCAATTTTATATTGGAGGCATTTCATTTTCAGTTGCTCCTGAAATTTGGCCATTTGCTCCACATAATAATCCTTCACCTGGTTAGATTGAAGGCGCACTTTATCGCCGGTTTCCATATCGATAAACAGGTAGGGGCGGTTTTCAAATTCAAAATCAATTTCTCTGGATTTGTCAACCACATGGAAGAGCACTACTTCGTGTTTGTTGTATTTCAAATGCTGCAGGGCATTAAAAAGCTCGTTGGTATTTTCATTGGTCTCAAACATATCCGAGAAGATCATAACGAGCGAGCGCCTGTGCACGCTATCTGCAATCTGGTGGAGTGCCTCAGCGGTTGAGGTTGTCTTGTCGTGCTCGGGATTGTCAATGAGCTGCTGTAGGAATGAGAGCAGCATGCGGTAGTGTTTGGTGCTGGACTTACAACGCGTGTGTTGCTGGACCTTTTCATCAAAGATGGTGAGTCCGAAAGCGTCTCTTTGTTTTTGAAGCAGATTCATCAGGCTGGCAGCAGCGAGAGCTGAGAAGCCGAGTTTATTTATAGCAGACCCGTCTTCCGGAAAGTACATGGAGGACGAGGAGTCTACGACAATCTGACAGCGCAAATTGGTTTCTTCCTCAAAGCGCTTGCTGTACAGGCGGTCGGTGCGGGCAAAGACTTTCCAGTCGATGGTTTTGGTAGATTCTCCCTGATTGTAGAGGCGGTGCTCGGCAAATTCTACCGAAAATCCGTGAAACGGACTTTTATGCAGTCCGATGATAAATCCTTCTACCACCTGCCGGGCCAGTAATTCTAAATTGCCCAGATCTCTTATCTCCCGAAAATCCTCTATGCGCATGTGCGTGTATTTACTGTTGTATTAGGATGCTTCCAAAGGGAATGGCACCAACTCAAAGATAGAAATTTCGCTTTGTCTGCGTAATATTCCAGGCTTTGAACGTTTTTAGTTCGGCATGCGTATTTACTACCTCTTTAGATTGTGTTTTCTCCTTGCTTTTTTTGGCCTTTCGGCGAAAGCCGGAGCACAAGCCATGTACCAGTTCAAAATTGGATTACATGCGGCAATTGGCATGCCTGTCAATCGCGTTGGCATCTCGGTTGAAACAACCGTATCCCAGGAATGGTTTGCTTTGCAGGGAGGGATAAGAGCCCGACTCAATGGTTCGGGTTATGGCCCGGCAGAAGGTGTGTTTGAATGGCAGACCTACGCTGGCTTTTGGCTGGGTGTAGGAGAGGGGCAGGAAACCACCGGTTTTCAAAGCCCTCAGGTTTCTACGTTGGACCGGAAATTCGGACTGAGTTATCAGGTAAATCATTATCTGGACAATGCTTCCACTTCTCAATGGACTGGTACGGTACGCCTGAAATTTGGACGGTTTTATATCCTTTCGGAGAATGACGCCCTGGCACCACTGAAAGCCCGGGATCGGTTTCGGAGCGGAGCAGCTTCGTTTATGTGGCAGGGAAATAACAGATTGTATGAGCTTCGCACGGTACTCTGGCACGGCGACAGCGGGGGAGAAGGGGCTTTCAATGTGTCAGACTCAGATTATCCCTGCCGTTTTGGGTATCGCGATTATACGGCCTGCCAATACGGTGGTTATTCTAATGGGGTGCTGGCTATTGTAGTTCACGAGCAAATACCTTTCCATCAAAATCTGCAATATGGTATTGGTCTGGATGCGGAGCAGATCCGCAATTTTGTACAAAATACCCTGATCCATGACATGTGGTTTTTTCCGCCTGCCTGGACCAATGTGCGCAATCGGCATTATCCCATGTTAACCGAAGACGGCGATTTGTATTTGTATGAAGAAGGGCAAAAAATCAGGCCAATCCGAGCCTGGTTTCAGATCGGCCTGAATCAGGATGGGTTTTATTGATGCCGAAAAGGGTGCCGCTCCAGCGGAGCCAAACCTTTGGTGCTTCGTAGGAGCGGCACAATAGGCTTTCTAATCAATGATCACTGACTCCTGATAGAAAATTTGCTGCTCCGTACGCATGCGGGCAAAATAGATTCCACCTGGTAAATGATCAATTCGAATTTGCTCGATCAGGGTGTTTTCGGGTATAGCGTATATGATTTTTTGAAGGACCAGTTGCCCCGTACTGTTAAATAAACTCAATTCATATGGCAGGAGTTTGCCCTGCCCGCCAATGCCGGCTTTCGCCGAAAGGCGCACATCAATAGTCAGCAAATCACTTGCCGGGTTGGGGTAGATGGACACGTAATGGTTTGTGGCGATTTCAGTAGCACTGCTAATAATTGGTGGCTCTTCCAACAGAACAATGCCCTTCGGACTTTGACTCAGCCCGCAGGTTTGTCCGGCTGCAACTGGTGGGAAAGGAGTAGGACAGGTGATTAGGGGAATGTCCCGGTTTACTACGCTGTGTTTCTGAAACGGACTTTCGTCGAAAAAGCTCTTGCCCAAAAACCAAAGAATCTGGGTGCCGTTTTCTTCTCCGTATTCTCCGACAAAGACGTCATGCCCATAGCCAAAACCGGTAAACAGGTAGGAGTTGCCATCCAGGTTTTGCTGTCTCGTGCTGATCGGGCAGGAGCCGTCAATTTCTACCGAATAGGTGTTGCAGCAAGGATAAACAGGGTCGGATTCGTAGGATACAATACCGTCGTGCGTGCCGTGAATATTCATCAGGTTTATGTCTGATTCGTCCGGGTCGATCCAGGTGGTATCAATAAGTGCTCCCGACATATTAAAAACCGCTTTGATGCCGTCTGGCGTTTCCAGCGTTTCTTCCAGGTAGTCGGGCCAGGTGCCGCAGGATGGACAAATTTCATTGGCCTCGTCCATGTCCATAAACGCCAGGTGCAGGGATGTCCAACCACCGGCGCTGTGCCCGCCGACTGCAATATTATCGGGGTCGATGTGGTAATTTGCTGCATTGTTTTTGAGCCAGGTAATGGCATCTGCCACATCAACCGCGGCTACATAAGCCGAAGGGATCAGGGAGTTTGCCCAGGAAACATTACAGGGGTAGGAAAGTCCGGCGGCGAGTAAGCAGTCGCCCCGTTTGCAAAGGCGATACTGTACAGAGACTGCCACAAAACCCAATTGAGCCAGCATTTCTGCCTGATTGAAAAAGCTGGTGTATGTTCCTCCAATAAAGCCACCACCGTGCACCAGTACAACGAGCGGGCGGATTTCGCCGGGTTCCAGATCGGTGGGATAATAAACCCGCAGGGCCAGGTTTTCATTGATGACCGGAGTAAGCTCATCAATCTGTGGAGCTGTTTTGTAAACGAGCTGGTCGTACTCTATCGGATGAATTTCCGGGTAATAAACGGTGTCGTTCTGAACAATAGCTTGCCCAAACAACAGGCTCATCCCAAGCAGGGAGAACAGGGCTGTAAAAATGGTTCTTTTTTTCATTGTAATTGGATTAGGAGTAAGTAAATGCCGGGGATCGTTGCGATCCCGGTTCAGTTTGTCATCCTAATCTTCTTTATTTCGTGAAGCGTTTACGGTTTCAACGAGCGGTCCAACCAATCGAAGAATACCCGTTGCCAGAGTATACCGTTTTGCGGTTTTAATACCCAGTGTCCTTCATCCGGGAAGTAGAGGAAGCGGCTCGGGATTCCCTGCACTTGTGCCGCCTGAAATGCCTGCATACCTTCGCTCACCGGTACCCGGAAATCTTTTTGGTTATGGATGACCAGCATGGGCGTGTCCCAGTTTCGGACATAATCATGTGGCGAATCCATTTTATAGGTCTCCGGCAGGTTTTGCTGCCAATACGGTCCTTCCAGATCGTGGTTGGCAAAGAACAACTCTTCGGTGGTTCCGTACCAACTTTCCAGATTAAAGAGTCCGCAATGGGAGATGAAGGTTTTGAATCGTTTGTCGTGATTGCCGGCCAGCCAGTAAACGGAGTATCCGCCAAAGCTGGCACCTACAGCACCCAGTCTGTTTTCATCAATATACGGTTTTTGCTTTAAGCTGTCTATGGCCGATAGGAGATCATCCATTGCTTGTCCGCCCCAGTCACCGGATATTTCTTCGTTCCACTCAGTACCGAAAGAGGGGAGTCCGCGGCGGTTTGGAGCTACTACGATGTAGCCATTGGCTGCCATCATCTGAAAGTTCCAGCGGTAGGACCAAAACTGGCTTACGGCAGATTGTGGTCCGCCCTGACAATAGAGCAGGGCCGGGTATGTCTTATTTTCATCAAAGTTTGGCGGATAGATCACCCAGGTGTGCATGGGTTTTCCGTCGGTAGTTGTAATAACCTCCTTCCGAACTTTGCCGAGATCGATGTTGTTAAGTGCTTCCTCATTGGTGAAGGTAAGCGGAATGGCCCTAGCTGCGTCCTTAGTGATTTTCACAATCTCCGTTGGCTGCGACATGGACATCCGGGTGGCGATGATAAAACGATCGGTCACGAAAACATTGCCGTAGTTGTAGTTGCCGTTGCTGCACTGGCGCATCTTCCCGTTGTTGTCGAAGTCTACCATGTAGATCTGGTAGGTTCCCAAACGTCCGGCGGTGAAATATACCTGACGGGCATCTTTCGACCAGCGTGGGTGGTTGGTGCTTTCGTCGAGACCGGAAGTCATTTCCCAGGATTCCCGGCTTTTGGTGTCGTAGATAAAAATCCGACTCCGGTCGGCTTCATAACCGGGGGTTTTCATGCTGTTCCAGGCAATATAGCGGCCGTCTTTGGAGAAAACGGGCTCCATATCATAGCCTTTCATGCCATTAGACAAATTGCGGGTTTTTCCGGATTCCAGGTCATAGAGGTAGATATTGGAATCGGTGCTTTGAGCATATTCTACACCGGATAATTTCTTGCAGGTATAGGCAATGGATTTGCCATCCGGTGACCAGGCAATTTGCTCCATTCCGCCGAAAGGCATAAGCGGAGAATCGAAAGGCTCGTTCATGATATTTTTGGCTTCTCCAAGCTTTCCATTGGAGTAGGAAGCCACGAAGATGTTGGAATAACTTTCATCTTCCCAGTGATCCCAATGGCGATACATGAGGTCGTCGATGATTCGGGCACTGGCTTTGGGGAGTCCTTCGGTAAGCGGATCCGGCTCGCCGTAATTTACATCCCGGATAAAAAGGATCTTGCTGCCATCGGGGCTGTATTTAAATCCGATCATCAGCTCTTCCGACACTTTGTTTACCTGAGTGCCATTGATGTCCATTTCCCACAGGTGACCACCCCGGAGAAAACCGATTTTTTTCCCGTCGGGGCGGAATTGGGCATTGTATTCACTTTTTGGCGTATTGGTGAGTTGAACGGGCTTTTTGCCGTTACTTCCGTCGACTTTTACGGAATATAGATCCGTACTGCCGCTGTTTTCTTCAATGTCATAATAGGTAACTCCATAAACGATCGTTTGCTCATCGGGGGAAACATCCATCAGACTTACCCGGCCCAGAGACCAGAGTAGTTCGGGGGTGAGAACTTCCGGTTTTTCTTCCTGGCTTAGCAGAATGAAAGGAGATATCAGCAATACAAAGGCTAGAGATAGTTTTTGGATCATGTTGTTTTATTTTGGGCAATTTCGTGGAGCACGCTTCCGGTTTCCAGACGAGCATCATCCATTTGTTTGTCCAGCTCCTGCCGGGCGTGCAACAGTTTTTTTATTTGTTCTTCCTCCTGTTCCAGCAGTTCATCAAATTCTTCAAAGTTGCCATCGATCTTTTCGCGGATTTGCTGGACATACAGTTCTAGTTTTTCAGACAATTCTTCTCCCAGTTGGTTCCGGCCTTTTTCCAGTTCCTTGCGGAAGCCGTTCTGAATTTTTCGCTTTTTCACGGAAGTGGTAATTCCGGCAAATAGAAGTCCGACGGTGGTCAGGACCCCTCCGGTAATATCAAAGGCCACGCTTTGTGTAAGTGCTGTCAGGATAGCTCCGATCACGGCAATTCCACTACCTGTAACGAGGTTTGGCGACAGGGACTTTGTGTTTGGGAAAAGCTCTTCGGCTGTAAAGTTTTCAGATCGCTTGAGGAAGTGGCCAAAGGCATCCTGCAGGTCAGCCAGCACCTGGCTGCGTTTTTCGGCAATATCGCTGAATATGGCGTGGTTGTTTTTGAGGATGGTCTCGCTACTGGCGATCTTTTGATCGATGTTCTTAGCCATATCCTGAATGGATTCGGCCAGGTCGATGACGCCTAGTTCGAGCTTTTCGCGCAATTCCAATTTGAGGTCTTTTTCCAGTTCGGCGGCCAGTCCTTCCAGCCATTCCGTGGCAGAGGATTGTTTTCGGAAAATACCGGCAATGGAGCGGCGTATCAAAGACCAAAAAGAGAGCCCGGATGCAAGTTCCTGCTGTTTTTGGCGGGAAATGCGGTCGTAGCCGGCCTGGAGGTTTTCGACCAGTATGCCGACCTGACGCCTTGCCCGTCCTTCTTGTTTCTCCAGGCTCTCTTTCACGTCTGCGCGGAAGGCCACATCGGCTTCCCACTGTTTTTCTCTGTCGCTGATTCCCTGGCCAACTTCTTCGCTAATGCGCAAAGCGGTTTCCAGGTTGTTTTGCAATTTGAGCACCGGGGCTCGTCCGCCGGTCACATAATTGCGGATGTATTTTCGGACTTCCTCAAAGCCGCTTACTGCTGTTTCTCCTTCCTGTTCCTGTTTGGCGGAAACGGAAAATACATAGGGGTCTTCGAGTCCTTTTTTGTGGGCGTGGTCATGTACGCCTTTCTCATTAATATGTAAATCTGCTTCGGGAAGCAGGTCTTTTTGCTGCAGGACGAAGATGGTTTTCTTGCGCCAGTCGTCGTGGATGTAATCAAAGAAATCCCAGGCAGACTGCCGATAGGGGTTCTTCGCTTCAAAGACAAAAACGATCAGATCGGAAGCGGGTATAAAGCGCTCGGTAATTTCCTGATGTTGTTCGATGATCGTATTGGTACCTGGTGTATCCACGATGGCAATTTCCTGTAAAATGGGAATAGGTCGATGGATACGTTTGAGGTATGGATTGATCACCACCGTTTGAGGTTCTTCACCGTAGAGGATTTGTTGCACGGTATCGGTAACCGGTTGGGGCCCGACTTCAGTAATTTCTTCGGAGGATTCGAGCAAGGCATTCACAAAGCTGCTTTTCCCCGCTTTCACCTCCCCGACGATGACAAACATGAAGGGTTCATCGATGCGGTTTCGCAATTCATTTACGGTATCGGAAAGCTTTTGGTGCTTGATATCCAGCGTCAGCTGATGCAGTTGTTTAACGCTTTCAGCTACGCGTGCCTTGAGGCTTTGGATTTTTTGGTCTAGTATTCTGGACAACTTGTCTGCTTTGGTTCTGTAAAAGTTGGAATACAACTTGAAATGTAAACAATTTTGTTGGAATAGAGGTTTAGGTCGCTTCGCTCCGGTTGAGTTGCCCGCTTGTGCGGTCTTTTGGTTGAGTCGTTTGCCTTCGGCAAACGGTAGGGTTGAGGTTGGTTTTGGTCTGGTTCTTTTGTGTTTCAAATAAGCGTTTATCGCTCAACTTTCCTCTCTCAACGCTCACCTAAATATAAACACTCGCTTGCGGACCCTGACAAAATAACAGGTCCAGTATGCTCAGATCGGGGATAAATCCGAATCGATCCTGAAAAACCTGGGGATAGGGTTTTGGAGTTGTTTCCCATTTGTTATTCCCCTTGGATTTACCAGGACGGATGCTGTCGCGAAGATCGAGCACACCGTCTGGATCCTTAACAAAATCTGTACTCAGTTGCACATCGACATTCAGCGAAAGCTGCACAAACAACCAATTGATCAAAGACATATTCCAGTCGAATAGTCCGGCAGGTGGGGAGTCGTAAATTTCTTTAAGTTCATCCATGTAAAACTCGAAGAAGGGCGATTTGCCATAAGCCGATTGTATGCTACGCCAGTGTTGTCGAACCCAGCCTTCCCGATAATCGATTTCTACTTCCCGAATGGGCATCTGACGGTGTTTGCCTTTGAGTAAGGGGATGGAGAGACGGATAAGGCCGTGGCTGCCGGCCAGGTGGCAGCGGTTTCGGTAGGAACCTTTGTTGTAGTTCTCGTGCTGCTCAATGATAAGGGGCCCGTGGGTTTTCGCGGCAGAAAACCAGGAAACCGGAGGTAAGTAGCAGGCTTCGAGCAGGACGGACATGCGTTTCGTTTTGGCAAAAATAGGAAAGAGTTTAGAGGGCAAAAAAAAGCCGCATGAGATTGCTCTCACGCGGCCTGGTTTTTTTTGTGCTAAAAACCTGATTACATCATGCCTGGCATTCCGCCTGGCATACCGCCACCTGCAGGCGCACCAGAATCCGGCTCCGGCTTGTCGTTGATCACACACTCCGTAGTGAGGACCATACTTGCGATGGAAGCAGCGTTTTCAAGCGCGATTCGAGTAACCTTGGTTGGGTCGATCACACCTGCTTTTTTCAGGTCTTCGTAAATACCGGTGCGGGCGTTGTAGCCTTCAGCACCTTTTTTGGTGAGTACGTTCTGGAGAACCACGCTACCTTCAACACCAGCATTGTTGGCGATGGTGCGAAGCGGGCTTTCCAGTGCACGGCGAACGATGTCGATACCAATGTTCTGGTCGTCGTTTTCGCCGGTTAGTTTATCCAGAGCAGAGATAGCGCGAACGAGTGCAACACCACCACCAGGTACGATGCCTTCTTCTACGGCAGCGCGGGTAGCGTGGAGTGCGTCATCAACGCGATCTTTCTTCTCTTTCATTTCCACTTCTGTTGGCGCGCCTACGTAAAGGACAGCAACACCACCGGCCAGTTTGGCCAGGCGCTCCTGCAGTTTTTCGCGGTCGTAATCAGAAGTAGTAGAATCTATTTGTTGCTTGATCTGGTTGATGCGGCCGCTGATATCTGATTCCTGGCCGGCACCATTTACGATCGTGGTATTGTCTTTGTCGATGGTGATCTTCTCAGCAGAACCAAGGTGCTCCACATCGGCATTTTCGAGTTTGTAGCCTTTCTCTTCGCTGATTACAGTACCACCGGTCAGTACGGCGATATCTTCCAGCATGGCTTTGCGGCGGTCACCGAAACCAGGTGCTTTTACAGCTACCACGCGCAGATTTGCACGCAGGCGGTTTACTACAAGAACACCCAGTGCCTGGCTTTCCACGTCTTCTGCGATGATGAGCAGCGGACGGTTGGCAGCCACACATTTCTCCAGCAAAGGAACGATATCGTTCATGTTGGAGATTTTCTTGTCGTGGATAAGGATGTAAGGGTTTTCGTACTCTGTTACCATGTTTTCGGTATCAGTTACGAAGTACGGGCTGAGGTAACCACGGTCGAATTGCATACCCATCACCTCGTCGACATAGGTGTCGGTCCCTTTGGCTTCTTCAACAGTGATCACACCGTCTTTAGAAACGCGCTTCATCGCGTCAGCGATGAGTTTTCCGATTTCATTGTCGTTGTTTGCGGAGATGGCAGCAACCTGCTCGATCTTCTGGAAATCGTCGCCGATCACTTCAGACTGACCTTTGAGGTCTTCGATGATAGATAGAACGGCTTTGTCGATACCACGCTTGAGGTCCATGGGGTTGGCACCTGCAACCACGTTTTTCAAACCGGCTGCGATCATTGATTGAGCGAGAACGGTAGCGGTAGTTGTACCGTCACCGGCGATATCGGCGGTTTTGGAAGCAACTTCCTTCACCATTTGTGCGCCCATGTTTTCAACCGGATCTTCCAGTTCAACTTCTTTGGCAACGGTTACACCGTCTTTGGTAATTTGTGGGGCACCGAAACTCTTTTGAATAACGACGTTTCGGCCTTTGGGCCCGAGGGTTACTTTAACAGCATTAGCCAGTGCATCTACACCAGCTTTCAATTTATCCCGGGCATCCGAGTTAAAGCTAATTTCCTTAGCCATAATTAGTATTTTTTTTGTTGTTGGTTAGCAAAATAAAAGGGAGCTACATCTGACGCGAAAGGACGTGTTGTTTTCAACACGCAATCCGGTCAGGAAAAAAAGCTTAGAGGACAACCAGGATGTCGTCTTCTCGCATGATCAGGTAGTCCTGGCCTTCGTGATGCAGTTCTGTACCGGCATATTTTCCATAGAGAACAATATCGCCTTGTTGCACAGTCATCTTATTGCCATCCTTGCCAGGTCCAACGGCAACGACTTCGCCACGCTGAGGCTTTTCTTTGGCAGTGTCAGGGATGATAATACCACCAGAAGTCTTTTCTTCCGCCGGAGCCGGCTTGACAACTACACGGTCATTAATGGGCTTCATAAGTCCGTTGATTTTTCCAATTGTGATTGAAAGAAATAATATTACATATCCATGCACATCAGAGGTCGTGCCAATCTGGATTTTTATGACGATCTGTCATTTTTTTCCGCCAATGGTACAGCCTGTCTGGTGGCAGGTGTCAAATTGTCAAAGTGTCAGTGTCCTGAAAAACAAAAGCCTGTCCGGAAAAACGAACAGGCTTTTATTGGTGTCAGGCTGTCTGGCCTTATTGAGATTGAAGCGGAATTTCACCACCGCCCATTCCGCCGTTTACGGTAATAGCTGTGATAATGCAAAGTACCGCCAGTGCAATGACGAGGTACCAGGTCGCTTTTTCAATAAAATCTGTTGATTTGGCAGCACCAAACATCTGGTTGGCTGCGCTTCCGCCAAAAGTAGCGTCTACTCCGCCTCCTTTTGGATTCTGAATCAGGATGGCTCCCATCAGCAACACGCAAATCAATGCAATCAGTACAGTTAACGCGGTAGTCATAATCTATTCTTTAGTACAAGGTTAACGGCCACATATACTTCCGGCCATCAAAAGTTTGGCAAAGATAAGAGAATTTTAATTTAAAATGTAGAATGTTGAATGAAGAATGGAAATCGTTTAGAGTTGAGCGGAAATTCTTATTAACCATGCACCCATCGGCACCGTTCTACCTTGCCCGCTTTAGCCGGGCATCTCAACCATCCGCCTCCGGCGGATTCTCAACCAAGCCCAAAGGGAAGAAATGTAAAACTAGGAATTGCCAGATACTCTTTAAATTCGTATCAAACGTATCAACGTTTTAACCCATCAATCATCTTCTGAAAGTAGTCAGCCTTATCCGGGTTTTCTGCTTTTAGCTGCTTGTACATTTGAAGAGCCTTGGAATAATGTCCTTGTTGGGCGAGAATGGATGCCAGCGTTTCGGAAGCAACACCTTGCTCCTGAACAGATTGAATGGCGAGTTCTTTGGCGGGATCTTTGACTTTCTTTTTTTTCTTCTTCTTTTTTTTCTTTTGCAGCTTTTCGGTTTCCATGACCTTGTCCATTTGGACACTGACTTGTGGAGACTGGAATTGCTTCAACCAACTACTAAAGGAAGCCTTTGGCGTGGGTTTTGGCCCGGATTCTACCTGCTTTTCCTGTTGTTCGATAATTTCCTCATCCTCATCCTCATCCTCCGGAACATTGGTAATTTCGAGTTCTACCGGCTCTGCTATTGGAGGTGCCGGGTTTGATTCTTCCTGTGTATCTTCATCTTGTTGCTCATCTGGTGCTTCTTCAACCTGGCTTTGCGCTTCCAATGGAGGCTCCGGGAAATCGGGAATGGCCCCGGGAAGGGCTTCCATGGCAGGCAGGATGTCAGCTAATAGATCAGTGAGTGAAACACGGGGTTCTTCTGTCGGGCTCGGCACTTCCTGACTAAGCTGTTCTTCCTCGATTTGAATTTGACTCATAGCCACCCAGTCAATAACTTCACCAATAGATGGCAAAATATCTCCCATTAGGGCAGTGAGCGGAATTTCTGTTGGGGGAGCAGGAGGATCTAGCGTGTTGTCCTGTTGCGACGATTTCGGGATCTCTTCCGGCTCTTCCTCGATTTCATCATCTGAAAAGTCAAATGGAGCATCGTATTTGTCGCTTCCGGCAGAGGGGATTCCTTCATCGGGTACTGATGGTCCCGGGTCGATCACCAGGCTTTCTTCTTTGGGTACTTTGATCTTTTCGGATTCTTCCTGAAAATCGGCCATGGCATTCCGAACCTCATTCAGGTCGCGGAGTTCGAGAAAGTCCTCGTTGAGTTCGTAGGCTTCCTCTTTTTCCTGGGTGACAACAGTCTTTTTTATCTGGTTGAAAAGGAAGGTCCGGTCCGGGCTGAAGGTCGCTGCCATGTGCAGGTTCTTATCGTATTCCCGGTGGTTTTCGATCTTACTTTTTTTGAGCAGGAGATACCGCAGGTTCTGGCAATAGGGGTATTGCAATACCAGAGACTTCAGTTCCTCGTAGGGAATCTGGTACAGATGCGAGGGTTGCTCGATAAAATCTGAAAAGTTTTCGGAATTCATACCTGCTGCTTAGGACCAAAACGCTTTTTCAAACTATTTGGTGCTATTTAAGATACGAAAATAGGGGAAATAATTTTTAATGGAGAATGAGATGTCTAAATGTAAAAGGTAAAACGGGAAATGTAAAAGGTAAAATTGGAATTGTTTAGAGTTGAGCGGAAATTCTTATTGACCATGCACCCATCGACACCGCTCTACCTTGCCCGCTTTAGCCGGGCATCTCAACCATCCGCCTCCGGCGGATTCTCAACCTAGCCCAAAGGGAAGAAATGTAAAGCGGGAAATGAAAAATTGGGAATTGCCATATACTCTTTAAATTCGTATCAAACGTATCAAACGTATCAAACGTATCAAACAAGCTAACCAGCCAACCACCCCACCAACTTCTCCATCGCCTTTGCCCGATGACTGATCTTGTTTTTTTCTGCGGCCGGCATCTGGGCCAGGCTGATGTCGTAGCCCTCCGGACGGAAAATGGGATCATACCCGAAGCCGCCTTCGCCGACAGGCTCCAATAAAATATCTCCCTTCAGGATGCCTTCAAATAAATGTGTTTTGCCGTCCTGGATCAGTGCGATGACCGTTCGAAATTGTGCTTTGCGGTTGGATTCTCCCTGCAATTGTTGCAAAACGAGATTCATATTGGCTATGGAATCCTTTTCCGGACCGGCATAGCGTGCAGAAATAACACCGGGTGCTCCGTTTAATGCTTCGATTTCCAGTCCGGTATCCTCGGAGAAACAATTCTTCCCAAAATGGTCCACCACATATTCGGCTTTTTGTTTGGCATTGCCTTCCAGGGTTCCCCGTGTTTCGGGGAGGTCCAGCGGAGCACCAATATCGGCCAGACTTTCGATTTTGTAGGATTTGCCTAAAATGCCGGCAACTTCTTTTATCTTATTGGGGTTACCGGTGGCAAAAGTGAGTTGTATCATACTTATTTCGTTTGGGCCGGAAACATTTGCTGCAATGCGTTCCAAAGCTTTAACTTGTTGTCTTTGTTGTTTGAGATTTTATTAAGTGATTCAGCCTGCAGGATTTTGTAACCTGATAATAATAGCGGCCGAAACAAGGGCCATTCCAGATGGAGCCCCAGTTTCTCGGGGTCAATCCCAAAAAGGATGATTTCTTTGATATCAGAGCCGCGGCACAGCCGCATCAAACTGAAGGCCTCCTCAGTTGTTATCTCTATGGTCTGGACATCAGAGACCAGATCAAATTGAATGGCTCCGATCATTTTGCCGACCATTTCCCGATGCGGGGCGATCTCCGTATCTGAAACGAGCAAAATGCGTTTGCCGGCCGCTGGTTTTGCCTGTTTAGACGGCTGTTTCGCATCTCCTGTGGCAAATATTTGAAATTCCGGGAATACTGAATTCAAAATTATATTCTCTTTTTTGTTATTATTCAGAATTAAAAAGAAGTTCAATGCATTATTTTATGCAAATATGAAATTTTTTTTAACTTTGTATTAAAATTTATCAATATGAAGCCTGCCATCAAGATAACCAAAACCAATCAATCAAGGATCAACGAAGTCGATTTTGAAAACATTCCTTTCGGACGCGTCTTTTCCGACCATATGTTTGTAGCGGATTATTATGATGGCCAATGGCACGACCACCGCATTGTTCCTTTCGAGCACTTTCAAATTCACCCTGCTTCCATGGTTCTCCACTATGGTCAGGCCATTTTTGAAGGCATGAAAGCCTCAAAAAGCGAAAGCGGTGAGCCATTGTTTATGCGTCCGGAATTACATGGCGAGCGTTTGAATGCTTCTGCCGAACGGATGTGTATGCCTGCTTTCCCGGAAGATCAGTTTCTGGAAGCCCTGCATGCACTGGTTGGAGTAGATAAAGACTGGATCCCGCCACAAAAGGGAAGTGCGCTTTATATCCGACCATTTATGTTTGCCAATGACGAGTTTATTGGTGTGAAACCTGCCGAAAAGTACCGCTTCATCATCTTCACAGGACCTGTAGGGCCTTATTATCCGAAGCCGGTAAGTTTGTTGGCAGAAACGAAATACATCCGCGCTGCGCAGGGTGGAGTAGGAGCTGCAAAAACAGCTGGTAACTACGCCGCATCCCTGTTGCCTGCCAAACTGGCCAATGAAAAAGGCTACGATCAGGTATTGTGGCTGGATGCCAAAGAGTTTAAGTACGTACAGGAAGTTGGTACGATGAATATCTTCTTCGTTATCGACGGAAAAGTGATCACTCCGCCTACCGATGAAGGAACCATCCTGAAGGGTATTACCCGGAAAATGGCCCTGCAAATCCTCGAAGATCAAGGTTTTGATGTAGAGGTGCGCAAATTGAGCATCGACGAATTGGCAGCCGCTTACGATAAAGGCGTTTTCCAGGAGGCTTTCGGAACCGGTACGGCAGCAGTGGTTGCCAAAGTTTCAAAAGTAGCTTATGGCGACAAGGTGATGCAACTGGATCCTG
>JAAEZH010000023.1:0-297 GCA_018222965.1 Bacteroidota bacterium | reverse complement strand
TCGGTCAGGTAATCAAAGATCACATCGACGGACTGCGTGCCGGAACGGTAGAAGACAAGTGGAACTGGGTGGTACCTGTAAAAACAGCTGTAGAGGTTTAAAGATAACCAATCCAGACAACGTAAAACCGGATTCGAGTTCGCCTTGGATCCGGTTTTTTAATGTAAAATGGGAAATTGGAAATGTTTAGAGTTGAGCGTTTATAGTTTAGCGAAAATTCTTAATTACCAACCAGCCATCTCAACCCTCCGCCTCCGGCGGATTCTCAACCAAGCCCAAAGGGAAGAAATGTAAAAC
>JAAEZH010000022.1 GCA_018222965.1 Bacteroidota bacterium | reverse complement strand
TTGTATACTTAAATCGGTTTTTGGGATGGCCTCTCTCCATTTTTTGGAGGGGGGCCTTTTTTATTTTTATCACATCGTATTTCTCATATGTGATATTTTTCATATCAATAAAAGTCTGAGTCTTTTTTGGTTCTGATTTTCTCGCCTTCAGACATATTTTTCAAAATTTTAATGTGAGGCTGTTTTTCGTGTCACGCCTTTTAGGCCCTATTTGCGTTTTTGGCACACTTTGACACGCTTTTTGCTTCTTACTGGATAACACACAGCTACTCATCTTAATCCTGGCTCTGCAGGAGCCTGTTGAGATTGTCAATAAAGATGCTGCCGGTTATATAATGACAGGCAGTTATGTAAATGCCTGTTTAAGGGTAAAACAGTAAACCAATAATTATGTGGTTGACTGAATTGCCTTTAATCCTGTCTCCATCCAGGGGTGGAACTTGTGCTAAATGATGTACAGGTGCCCGGCCCTCCCGGAGATAGTATTTACAATGAGCAAGTATGGGAATTACAAAACCAGACGAGCTCTTAGCAAAAGAAGTTTGGACAAAACTGTTTTGACCCAGTTTTAGAAATCAAATGATTTTGCTGCTTGTATAATAGCCATTGCAAAGATCTTAAAAGACGTATTTCAATTCCTGCGGCTAAGGGGTTAGGGAGTGCAATGAGGTTCAGATTTAACCGGCTAAATACCAGGCTGATCATTCAGCCCTGTAAAGAGGCCAACCTTCTGTCATGAAAAATGGATGAATAATAGAGACAGAAGGAATTTCCAGGCTGCCGACCGGCAGTACAAAACCGGATGCTTATTCGCGGAAGCGGAGAACACAACAATTGTTCTGCGTAAGCGTGAGGGAATGTATTTGGTATGTAACTAGTTGGTTGTTAGTTATTTGCAATCTATTTGCAAGTATCTCCTTTCACATTGTATTGGAGTTAGTGTGGACTTTTTGTCCATGACTGGCCTGGGACTGTATTCTTTAAATCTTACTTAAACAAAAAGCAAAAAAGGTCATGAAAATGAATGGGAATCAAAAAAACACAAAACGACCTGTCCAATTGCTGAAAGGACTTGTCTTGCTGGGCGTACTGCTCGGTAGCTTTACTTTTGGGGGTACGACCTTACAAGCTCAACCTCTTGCATGTAACGGCACACCAAACTCTCCACTAAATGTAGGAGTAGATTCAAATTGCGATGCTGAAATATTCGCGGATATGGTGCTTGAAGGCACATCCGGCAGTACTTACACGCTAGTAGCAATGACACTGGGAGGCAACCTGATTGTTCAGGGCCCGGAACCAATTATTGTACCCGGAACTTTTCTGGGACAAACAATTGCAGTTACCGTAATTGATGACAACTCCGGTAATCAATGTACAGGATACATGGCGCTGGAAGACAATCTGGCTCCGGTATTTATCACCTGCCCGGATATTGAGGTAACTTGTAGTTCTGATCTTGATCCAAACAGCCTGGGGTATCCGAATGTCATAGACAATTGCGACGTAAACTTCCAGTTGAATTATTTTGATCAAATGGTAGGTCCGGATTGTAATATGGCCGGTGATTATATCGGTAATGTTACACGTACATGGACGGCACTGGATGCCTCTGGCAACTCTTCTCAGTGCATACAAACCATCAATCTGCTCAAAGCAACACTGGGGGATGTTGTCTTTCCAGATGATTACGACTCCAGTTGTGACAACCCGGTAACAGATCCAATGATCACAGGTATGCCGGAAATTGATGGAAATGAAATTCTTACAGGAGGCTATTGCCAAATGGTAACCTCGTATCAGGATAATATCGTATTCAGTTGTCTGCCAGCTCAGCACAGTTACCTGGTTATTCGTACCTGGACCGTATTTGATGAATGTACCGGACAGTTTATAGAAGATCAACAAGTGATTGATGTTGCAGATGATGAATTGCCGGATATTACTTGTCCGGATCCAATTACGGTGAGCGCTTCATCAGATATTTGTGCAGGTTCTTTCTTTATCCCGGAGCCAACGGCAACAGACAATTGTAGCCCGGATGCCAATATTATCTATGGTGCATCTACTTCCTTTGGAGGTTCTGGTTTCGGTCCGTTTCTGAATATCCCGGTAGGACAGTATTCTGTCACCTACACGGCTGAAGATGAATGTGGCAATATGGCCATGTGCAACGTAGATCTTAATGTGGTCGACGATGTACAGCCAACCGCTATTTGCGATGAATTTACCGTAGCAGCAATCAATTCACTCGGAGAGGCTGTAGTGCCTGCCCAAAACCTCGATGACGGATCATACGACAATTGCGCCGCCATTGTATTTACTGCAAGCCGCGATGATGGGGCCACTTTTGCTCCATTCGTTACCTTTGATTGCGATGATGTGGGCATGTCAATTGATGTGATCCTGCGCGTTACAGAAGCAACAAATGCTAATTCATTCAACGACTGCCAGGTTGTAGTGAATGTAATGGACAATGTCGCTCCCGTATTGATTTGTCCGGACACAGAAACAGTCGATTGTTTTGAAGATACAGGAGATCTGAGCGAATTCGGATACCCGGTGGTGATCGATAACTGTCCAAATGAGTATATACTTACGGCAGATTCAACCTATAATATCGACAACTGTGGGGAAGGATATATTATTCGGAACTTCTCCGTGGTAGATGGCAGCGGTAATACCGATAACTGTACACAAACGATCTTTATCGACAATATGACACCATACGATGGAAATACCATCCAATGGCCGGATGATTACGAATTAGATGATGCCTGTATTACACCCGAATTTTTGCATCCTGATTCATTGCCAGCGCCTTATGCTTATCCGTTTATTCCAAACGCGCCTTGTACATTACCGGCCTGGAATTACAGCGATCAACTGTTCTACATCAATTATCCGGGATGTTATAAAATTATTCGTACCTGGACAGTAATGGACTGGTGTTCTTACGATCCAAATAACCCGGCCAATGGCGGTATCTGGTTCCATACACAGATCATTAAACTCAACGATAACACAGCTCCTGATCTTACTGTATCAGGAATGGTGTCAGCATCTACGGGCCCTAATTGCGGACCCGCCTATGTAAATATCCCGGTAGCAACAGCTACGGATTGTAATACTAATTTGCTCTTTACCAATGATTCGCCCTATGCGGATGCAGGAGGAGCCGACGCAAGTGGATTCTATCCGGTAGGGGAGACACTCGTAACCTTCTCAGTAGAAGATGGTTGTGGTAATGTTTCCACAGGGACAGTACTCGTAAAAGTCGAGGATACTACGCCCCCATCCCCGACTTGTATTGACCTGATTACCGAACTTTCCGATATGGGACCACCCAATGGTATCTCCGTGCCGGTAGATCCAAACCTTGTGTTGCTGGAAGCTTTCGACAATTGTACAGCCGATGTAGACATCGAAGTATTCATTCAGCCGGAAGGCGCATCCGGAAACCCGCCATCCGCAACCGAATGGATATTTACCTGCGACGACCTCGGCTCCAATATGATGGAAATATGGGTAGTTGATGAAGCCGGAAACGCAGATTTCTGTGTCGTAGAAATCATTATCCAGGACAACTTCGTAACCTGTCCGCCAACTATCCAAACAGCCACGCTGGCCGGGTTTGTGGAAGATGAAAACGGAGATATGATTGTACCTGCAGAGGTAAGTGTCAACGGAAGCAATGGTGCAGATCAGTCACAAACAGGAGGTGATTATATCTTCGACAATCTGGAAATAGGAGGAGATTACTCCTTAAGTGCCCAGCTTGATGCAAACCCTGCCAATGGTGTAACCACCTACGACCTGGTATTGATCAGCAAGCATATTCTGGATGTTGACCCGCTTTCATCTCCTTATAAAATGATTGCGGCCGATGCCAATAACTCCGGAACGATTACAACCCTCGATATGGTTGATATCACCAAAGTGATACTCTTCCTGGAGCCATCGTTCCCAAGCAACACAAGCTGGCGTTTTATCGATGCCGATCACGAATTCCCCGCGGATCCGTTTAGCGAACCATTCCCGGAAGCAATCAACTACAACAACCTGGATTTCGATGACCTGGAAGCTGATTTTATCGGTGTGAAAGTGGGTGATGTGAATAACTCAGCCAACCCGGATGTAGCAGATGATCCTCAGGACAGAACAGTAGACGGATATCAGGCATTCGCTGTAAATAACCAGCGCCTGACTGCCGGCGAATCCTACGAAGTACACTTCTTCCCGGCTTTGGCCGCCGACTTAGCTGCCTGGCAGTTTACCCTGGACTATGATCCGGATGTGATTGACCTTCAGTATGTTACCCCTGGTAATTTGCCCGGACTTAATGAAGAGAACTTCGCACTACTCAATCCGGAAGCAGGATTGGCCACAGCTGCCTGGTTTAATCCGGATGCAGTAGCCTTCAATCCGGAAGTAGCTATGTTCTCCGCTACTTTCACCGCACTGAAAGACGCAGAAATCCACGAAGTGTTGGATATGAACTCCCTGCTGACTCAGGCTGAGGCTTACGCCGAAAATGGGGAGCGTTACGACCTTGGATTGACGTTCCGCACCGGAGATGTAGCAAGTGGTTATGAGTTGCTGCCAAACCGTCCGAATCCATTCAGCGATGTTACGGAGCTTTCCTGGTACTTCCCGAAAGCGACAGATGCCAGCCTGAAAGTATTCGATGTAACCGGCAGACTTGTCTACAACCTGGATGGAAAATACCAGGCCGGACAGCATAATATTACACTCGACAGAAACCAGTTCCCAGGAGGTGGAACCTACTTCTATCGAATCGAAACAGAAGAATTCTCGGCTACACGCCGTATGATCCTTGTGGATCAATAAAGACCTATTATTCCCATTCAGCTTTTAAGTGTTCCCTATGGGAACCGGTTTAAGTGTAGTGGCTGTCTCCTTCCCCGGAGGCAGCCTTTTTTACGTTTTATACAAACATTCCTTACCACTCCCTTCCGGTTTTAACCGGACAAAAAATATTCTCCCCCTTTTAAAAAATAGTTGTTGAATGCTGATTCATTTGGGTGTATCTTTGTCTCTGCACTAAAAGAAGTGGCTGTTAAGTGGTAGACATGTTTCGATTTTTCCTGGATAAATTCAGGGTTTATTGATTCACCTGTAAAGTCCCAATTGGGAATGATCAGCTTGTGTTTACTGCTTCCAGGGCTTCGGGTGCAACCGGAAGAAAACGGCTTTTCTTCCGATACCAACTAGTCCGAAAACCGATTATCTCATGAACATGCCTGGCATGAAACCAGGCCCTGTATCCCTTCTCTATTGATGATCCGTTTTTAGGCAGTGAAGTTTTTCAAAAATCGATTAACTGTCTCCTATGCGAATAGGTCTATACCTTCGTGTACGCCCCATTATCATCAAACCAATAACCGGATTAATTTTCATTTTCCAGCTGCTGAGCATCGTGCATGCCCAGGCCCAGTGTACAATGGCTTGTGGCGGGCAAATCAACTTGAGCCTGGATGCAACTTGCGAGGTGGAGATTACGCCTGCATATATCCTTCAAAGCCAATCCAACTGTAATCCACCCGAGTTTGTGGTTACTGTTTATCAGCCTAATGGCGTTAATCCGATCCCAACCAGTCCAATAGTAACGGCATTGCAAATCGGACAAATCCTGCCTGTAAAGGTGACGCATGTCGGATCAGGCAGCAGCTGCTTCGGATCTGTTATGGTAAGCGACAACCTCGCACCAGTCCTTACTTGTCCGCCAAATGTTACGGTATCCTGTACGGAAGACCTGCATCCCATGAATTTAGGTGCCCCTCAGGTCGTGGAATGCCAGGCATATACATTGAATTACTTCGATATGTATACCGACCAGGGTTGCTCAGACCCGACCGGATATTATACCCGTACCTGGAATGCTTCTGATATTTCAGGGAATTTTAGCACCTGTCAGCAAATAATAACCATCAGCGAGCCATTGCTGGACGATGTGGTGTTCCCAACCGATTTAGACGGGGTAGATGCACCGGCGCTCGCTTGTCCGAATCCGAATACAGCTCCTTCAGCTACTGGTGTTCCTACACTGGATGGAGGTCCGATTCCGGTATCAGGCCCCTGTGGGATGACTGTTTTTTATACCGACCTCGAAATCCCGGGCTGTGAAGGTAGTACGGCTTATTTGCGTACCTGGTCAGTTCTGGCAGATTGCTCCGGTCAATTGATTCAACATACACAGGTGATCCTGGTGGATGATAACCTGGCACCAAATGTGCAACTTACCGATACACTGAATGTGTCTGTCAACCAGCCAGGCCAGTGTCTCGCAAATGTGAATTTGCCGGCCGCCGTTATTGATGACAATTGTGCTTCTAATCTCGAAGTACAGATTCTGAGCCCGTTCGGAACGATCATGGGCAATGGAGGTACCTTGACAAATGTAGCCCTCGGGGTTCATAATGTTACCTACCAGGTAAGCGACCCTTGCGGGAATATTACCAATAAGGTACTGATCCTCAATGTATTTGACGGGATGTCGCCGGTGGCAATTTGCGACCAGGTTACTTCGGTATCACTAGGACCTTTTGGAACCACCATGGTTTTTGCCACCACCTTTGATGATGGCAGTTTCGACAACTGCTGTGCTGTAAATCTTAGCGCCCGGCGCCAGGATATGGGTTGTGGTTCAACAGGTGTATACGGCAACTCCGTGACTTTCTGTTGTGAAGATATCGGCCAGGTTGTATCGGTTCAAATGCGTGCCATGGATTGTAACGGCAATTCCAATTTCTGCAATGTCAACGTGTTTGTAAATGACCAGATAAGCCCGGAAATTGTTTGCCCGGCACCCGTAACCATATCCTGTTCGGCAGTTCCTGCCGATACAACAGAAACAGGGACACCCTATGTATTTGATGGCTGTGGCATCGACAATGTATGGTATAACGATACACAGAATCTCGACGAATGTAACGAAGGTACGATCACCCGCATCTGGAATGTGGTAGATGATCTGGGGAATACATCCTCCTGTAGTCAGATCATTACCGTGGAGGATATGACTCCCTTGATCGTAAACTTCCCTCCCAACCTCGATCTGTATGGCTGTTATATGGTAGCAGACCTGCATCCCGATGAACTGGATGCTCCCTACAATATGCCACAGACACTTAATGACAATTGCGAGCAAACCGGTATCAGCTTTTCAGATGAAGTATTTACCTCAAATCCGATGGCTTGCTTGTTGATCAAGCGCACCTGGACCGTCTTAGACTTTTGTGTCTACGAAACCAATAGCGGAAGTACAGATGGACTCTACACCGCCGTCCAAACAATTAGAGTATTTGACAATGAGGCTCCGACAATAACCTGTCCGCCCACGCAAACCGTGAATGTCACTAACCCTTCCTGTACAGCAACGGTCAATGTGCCCGCTTCCCCGCTTGTAGATGATTGCAACCCGAATTATTCGGTAGCCGTCCAAACGCCCTGGGGTATGGGTACCGGACCCTTTTCCAATGTGCCGGTGAGTAATTACACCATCACCTATCTGGTCACAGACCCCTGTGGGAATACCGGTAGTTGTAATATGCAACTCGAACTTATTGACATGGCCGCCCCCGTAGCAAACTGCCTGGCGGGAGCAGTGGTCAACCTGCAGCCTGTTGATACCTCAGGCAACGGCCAACCGGATTACGGAACACTGGATATTTATGCCTGGGATTACAACCAGGGCAGCGCAGATGGTTGCGATCCGGAACTCGGATTTTCCTTTTCTGCTGATCCGTACAATATCATGATGACCATTGACTGTGGAGATGTAGGAGTGCTGCCCATCCAGATTTGGGTGACCGATGATGGCCAAAACCAGGATTCCTGTTCGACAACAATTACTGTTACCGATACGGATTTCAGCTGCAATGGGGGCGTATTGCCGATGCTGGGTGGAATCGTTGAAAACGAAACCGGCCAGGCAGTTGCCCTGACTGAAGTCATGCTGGATGATACCGGACAATCCACTTATATGACAGAAGAAGATGGCTTGTACCTCTTTGACCAGGTAGAGCAGGGCGTCGATTATATGGTAACGCCTGAAAAGGATATTGACCTCCGTAATGGAATGACTACCTGGGATCTGTCATTCATCCAAAAACACGTTTTAGGCATCGAACCGCTGGGATCTCCTTACAAGATCATCGCCGCTGATGCCGACATGTCAGGCACGGTTACCACTATTGATATTCTCTATTTTCAAAAGATCATCCTCTTTTTGGAAGATAAACTGCCAAATAACAACACCTCCTGGCGCTTTGTGGATGCATCGTATGAATTCATAAATCCATTAGACCCACTGGATGAAGCATTCCCCGAATTCATCTATGTCAGTGAAATGAGCGATGAGATCCTGAATGCCAATTTTATGGCTATCAAGGTGGGTGATGTCAATAATTCTGCCGATCCAATGGGAATTGATGGGGTAGACCAGCGAGAGGCATTAGCTGTTTTTCCGCTCAAGGCGAATGATGTTTTCTGCCAGGCAGGTGAAATTGTCGAATGGGCAATATTCCCCGAAAGGGGGGAAAGCCTGCAGGGAATGCAAGGCAGCATGCAGCTCGATCTGGCCGCAATAGATCTGATCGATGTCCAGTCGTCCCTCCCTGCCTGGAGCGCAAATAACTGGGCCATGCCAACGGCCTACCCGGGCCTTCTGACCTGGGCCTGGACTACCGGCGAGCCAATGGTTCAGCAGCCCGAAGCTCCGATCTTGAAATTGCGATTCCGTTGCATGCAGGATGGATACCTTCAGGAGTTTATCCAACTTGATCATCAATTATTACCGGAAGTATATACAGAGGCTTCCGAGCGTATGTCACTGGAAATCAACTGGCAGGAATCGAAAGTGGAATCGGAACTGTTTCGGGTATATCCCAATCCACTTACTGAACATGCAGAGGTTTGTTGGCCAGCAGAATACCAACCGGAATGGTTGGAAGTTTGGGATGTAAATGGGCGTATTGTCAAGCAAATACCTGTTCCCGCTTCCGCGAATTGCATAAGTTTGAAACGCAGTGATTTTGCTGGAGCCGGACTTTACATGGTCAGTATCCGCGGTAGATTAGGAACGAGCGTCAAAAAAGTAATGGTCGGAGAATAAGATTAGCCGTTGTCGCGCTCAAAATCCCGTTTCCCGCCAGACTTTGCCATAAGCTGAGTCTGCGTGATGCGTATGTCGTGCGAAAAGGCTTTGCACATATCATATATGGTCAGTGCTGCAACGGAACAAGCAGTAAGCGCTTCCATTTCTACTCCGGTGCGACTGCTGGTAGCGACGGTGGCTTCAACAACAGCGTTTTCGCCTTCCATCCGGATGTGCACCTTTACTTTATCGAGCGGCAAAGGATGGCAGAGGGGGATCAATTCACTGGTGCGTTTAGCGGCCATGATACCGGCGAGGATAGCCGTTTGAAAAACCGCTCCTTTTTTGGTTTGAATGTCATCCCCGCTGAGATGTTCCCGTACTTCTTCCGGCAGGGAAACAACAGATTGGGCGGTAGCGATTCGGCGGGTAATTTCCTTTCCCCCAACATCTACCATGTTAGGGCGGTTCTTATCATCAAGATGTGTAAAGTCAGACATGGTTGTGTTTAATAAGTTAAATACGATTTTGCCACCCTTTTCTCTTTGTGAACCGTGTCAACATTAAAAATTAATAATTCAAAATTAAAAATCATCAACTATCCCTGTATTTCCATACTCTATAAGCTTCTCCTTTAGTGTAAAGTTCTTTCCCGGCTGGCAATTCAATAAATCCGTCAGCTAGAGTCAGGTTGGCCAGATCTCCGGAGCCGTGCCCATGTACCGGGCTGGCCAGCAACAATCCATTTTCGGCGTAAGCCAATTTAACCTGCGCAAAGTAAGTGAGGTCGGGCTTAAATTTTATGTCTTCCGTAAGTTGGGCATAAACGGCTTTTGGTTCAGCACCGGTAATACACCTATGGAAATAGGGCAGTACGTATCGAATGTTGCACATAAAGGAAGAAACCGGATTTCCCGGAAGGGCAAAAAATAGCTGTCCGCCGGGGCCTTTGCCAAACCAGAAAGGCTTGCCGGGACGTTGTTTGATTCGATGGAAATGCTTGTGGACGCCCAGCTCTTCGAAAATACGGGGCAGATAGTCAAATTTGCCTTTGGATACCCCTCCGCTGAGAATGAATACATCGGTTTCCGGCATCATTTCCTTTAAGGCTGTGTGAAGTTTTTCGGGATCATCGGTAAGGTGATGGATACTGGCTTCCAGACCCATTTGTTCGAGTAAAGCCCGCAGGCTGTGCATGTTGGATTGCCGGATCTGCCAGGGTTCCGGCGTTTGTTTGACGGGCACCAACTCATCACCGGTAGCCACAATGCGGATCAGCGGTTGCCGGTATACGCTCAGGTATTCACAGCCTACGGTAGCGGCAACGCCAATTTCACCGGGTCCGATGCGGATGCCGGGCTCCAGAATGACAGCATCTGCTTTTCGATCAAGGCCCTGCTGGTGCGCGTTTTGTTTTTCCCGGACATCCTCAATCTGAATGGTCGCCACCTCCGCTTTGATTTCCACGTCTTCATAGCGAATAACCGTATCCGAGCCAATCGGGATCATGGCACCTGTCATAACCTCCAGGCAACTGTTGGGGTCTTCGAGTGTAAGTGGCGGGTCTCCGGCTGCTTGCACCCCTTTGATAGCAAAGGCGCGTCGACCTTCGGCGAAAGCCGCAAACTTAATGGCAATCCCATCCATGGATACCCGGGTGAAAGGCGGGAAATCCCGATCTGCCCGAATTTGTTGGGCCAAATACCGGCCATTAGCATCCTCCAGATTTACCTTTTCAATGCCCGGACTTTTGCATTCCTGATTGATTATATCGTTTGCTTCACTTACCGTAATCATAGACTTAAAGGTATGGGATTTTTTAGGTCTATAGGGTGACATAGAATACAAAATGTCTGTAATTTCAACCTTTCAGGTCCAAATTTCCACCAAACAGAAACTAATTTGGGATTTCCGGAACCCATAAAGAAAAATAGTGTTTATGTCTTGCCAGGCACAATATTTGTTCTGTTTGGATGCACTACAGGCAATCAAATTTTAGCTACTTTAGCAGTTCCCCTCTGAAAGGCCGTCAACTAAGAAATTCAATACAATAATTTTCAATATTCGACTTAATACGGAACACATGAAAAGAACATTACACCCATTGTTACTCCTTGGGGTTTTGCTGCTGAGTACACAACTGGTACAGGCACAAAGTCCGGAGGCACTGGCACAACAGTACCTGAATGATAATCGTCAGGAACTCGGGCTTAGTGCGGAGGATGTTACCTCCTGGCGCGTTACGGATCTTTATACCAATGACAGAACAGGTATTACCTATCTGTATATCAATCAGAATCACGAAGGTGTCGACTTGCTTTGGTCAACAGCCAATGCGGTTTTCAATCAGGAAGGCCGATTGGTTAATATGAATGTAAAATTCGAATCGGATCTGGCAGCCGCTGCCGGCTCAACTACGGCTACCCTGACTCCGGAAGATGCCTTGCGGGCTTGCGCCGAAAAGCTGGATCTAACGGTTCCCCAACAATTTGAAACCGAGGAGGTCGTTTACGAACCAAGCCTTAAAACGGTTTTCATTTCCAATGGCTGGGCCCTGGAAAATGTACCTGTACGTATGGTGTTTTACAATGCCGGTGATGCAGGAATCAAGCTGGGCTGGGAAATCGACTGGTACGAAACCTCTGCCAATCACCGCTGGTATGTAGTGATTGATGCTCAAAACGGAGAACTCCTTTACAAAAGAGATCAGGTCATCCACTGTGACTTTGGCCACCCGGCTTTAGCACATACAGATGATTGCGTAGGGTATGCACCACGCAAATTCAAAGGCCATAAAAAGGCAGAAAAGTCCTTTAATCTAAACCCCGACAGCTATCAGGTTTTTGCTATGCCGATCGAAAGCCCGAATCACGGTCCACAGTCGGTAGTTGAGAACCCCGCCGATCCAATCGCATCTCCTTATGGATGGCACGATGTCGACGGCGAAGCCGGTTTTGAATACACCATCACCCGTGGTAACAACGTACATGCCTACCAGGATACGGAAGATCTGGATGGTTCCTCCGGCGATGAGCCGGACGGGGGCATGGAGCTGGAATTCTTGTTTGATTACGATCAGGCAGCCGGTCCGGACGCTTACCAGGATGCAGCAGTCGTAAACCTCTTTTACTGGTGTAACCTGATGCACGATGTTTGGTATCAGTATGGATTTGACGAGCAGGCTGGCAACTTCCAGGAAAACAACTATGGAAACGGCGGAGAGCCGGAAGATCCTATTCGCGCGGAAGCGCAGGATGGAAGCGGTACAAACAACGCCAACTTTAGTTCAGGAGGGGATGGTTCCGGAGCACGTATTCAAATGTACCTCTGGACCAATTCGCCGCAATCTTCTGATTTCACGGTGGAGTCTCCAATGAATATTGCTGGCCCAATGGCTACCGCCGGTTCCAACTTCGGACCCGGTGTGCCTGTTGATCCACTCACCGATACCCTCGTTTTGGTGCAGGATGCAACTGCTGATCCGACATTTGGATGTGAAGAATTAATCAATGGAGCAGATGTCGATGGCAAAATTGCTTTGATTGACCGCGGTGTTTGTGGTTTTGTAATCAAAGTATTGAATGCACAAGATGCCGGTGCTGTTGCAGCCATTATTTGTAATGACGAACCAGGAGATCCAATCACGCTGGGTGGTGCATCCACGGATGTGGTTATCCCGGCCATTATGATCTCTCAAGAAGATTGTAACCTGATTAAGCAGGAACTGGGCAACACCGTTGTCGGTACCCTCCAGCAAGATGGAGGCACCGGCTCCGCTTTTCTCGATGGCGATTTCGATAGCGGAATCATTAGCCATGAGTATGGCCACGGTTTGTCTATCCGTATGACAGGCGGACCATCTGTTGGAAACTGCCTGGGAAATGCAGAGCAAATGGGAGAAGGCTGGAGTGACTATGCCGGCCTTATGATGACTATTGAGCCGGGTGATGCTGGTGAAGACGTGCGTGGTATAGGTACTTTTGCACTTGGTCAAAGTGTAGAAGGTAATGGTATCCGTCCGGCGCCATACAGCACCGATTGGGCTATAAATGATTATACCTATGCGGCTACCAACGATAATAATAATATTTCTCAGCCCCACGGAATTGGATTCGTATGGTGTACCATGCTTTGGGATCTGACCTGGGACCTGATTGATGTATACGGTTTTGACGAAGACTTCTACTATGGTACAGGTGGCAACAACATTGCCATGCACCTCATAACGGAAGGCATGAAGATGCAAATTTGTAATCCGGGTTTTGTTGATGGTCGCGATGCGATCCTGTTAGCCGATGAGGTGTTCTATAACGGAGCAAACCGATGCCTGATTTGGGAGGCTTTTGCCGAACGCGGATTGGGATGGAGCGCGGATCAGGGAACTTCTGGCAGCCGTACAGATCAGGTGGAAGCCTTTGATTTGCCACCATGGTGCCTGGAAGCAATTGTGCCTCCTACCGCTCAATTTTCTGTAAATGCTACAGAAAGCTGTTCCGGCTTCTTCTCCTTTACCGATGAGTCTTTCGACATTCCACAAGAGTGGCAATGGTATTTTGGAGACGGAGGCGAGTCTAATGACTTTGATCCTACCTATACCTACACGGAAGAAGGTACTTATACCGTCCAGCTCATTGTAACCAATACCCTGGGTATGGATACAGCTACGCTCGAAGTAGTCGTTGACTATCCGGATGATCCGGTGCCAACCGTTGGCAATATTGAAGTTTGCGAAGGCGAAACAGCCACTTTATCCGCAGACGGTGACGGACAAATCAACTGGTACCAAAACGGGGAACTGGTTGGTAATGGTTCGCCATTTGAAACCCCTGCAATTAGCATGGGGGATGTGTTTGAAGCAGAAGTGGAAGAACTTCAGGCATCCAGCCAGGGAGGTCCGGCAGATAATAACTTCGGTACCGGAGGCTACCACAGCACGGCCTTTACTGGTACCGTAAACTTCACGGCGACTAAACCAGTAGTCATTGAGTCTGTGTTTATGGATGCCGGAGATACCGGAGAACGGATCATCGAACTATTGGATGGTACCGGGCAGGTGATAGAAACAGTGAGTGTGTTTGTAGAAGAAGGTCCAGGTCAGGTTGAACTCAACATGATGGTTCCGTCTTCGGGCAATTTTGCGCTGGCTGCAACTATGCAAAACCTGTATCGGAATGACAGTGGTGCCGATTATCCTTATCAGGTTGGCGATCTGGTAACCCTAACCGGTTCTTCAGCAGGTTCAGATTTCTATTATTACTTCTACAACTGGGTGGTACGCGAAGCGAGCTGTTTCAGTGGAAAAGTGGATGTACCTGTTACGGTACTGGAAGCTCCGGAAGCAGCCTTTGTAACCAATCAAACAGAAGGGCTGGTAGATTTCACGGACCAATCGGTTGGTGCAATTGCCTGGTCCTGGGAGTTTGGTGATGGTGGTATGTCTGATGAGCAAAATCCGTCATACATCTATCAGGAAAGTGGCACGTATACCGTAACGCTTACGGTAAGCAATGGTGATTGCGAAAACAGCTTCTCGCAGATTATCACGGTTGAGGTACCAAGCAGTGTAAATCTGGTCGAAGGCTTGAATTCCTTCAATTTGTATCCAAATCTGGGTACAGGAACCTTTATGCTGGATCTTGAATTGGAACGTGCAGAAAACCTGCAAGTAGTAGTTTACAATACGCAAGGTCAGGAAGTAAGCAGCCGGGCATTTAATAATACCCGTACACTGCAAGAAACTTTTGAGCTTAACGGCTTGCCTTCGGGCGTATACCTCGTTCGTGTCGGCTGGCGCGATCAGGGTGTTACAACCCGCTATGTGCTGATTAAGTAAGAAATTGATTATGAACGTTAGCCCCTGCTTTCCATTGGAGAGCAGGGGTTTTTTATTTGGCTTTCGCCGAATGCTGTTTTGCAAGTCAAAATTTATTTCGAATTTTAGGCGCGATTTAGCATTTGCCTTCCAAACCCAATCTCATGATTTCCAGTTTGTTTCGTCTAAGTATTATTTCCCTGGCTCTGTTTGTAATTAGCTCCTGCAGTACTTGCAATTCTTCCATCCCCGATGGAGATGGATTGGGTATAGTGCCTGCGGATGCCCCTTTGATCGTTGCCTTTAATCTGCCGGCTTTAGCCGAAAAAGGAGAACTGCAGAACCTGCAGTCTACCCCATTCTTTGCCAGCATCGTTTCACAGGCAAGTCTGGAAAATCCCGCTTTTGCCGATATCATGAGGGATCCATCCAAAGCCGGAATAGACATTAATCAGAAATTGTACTTCGCTTACGATGTAAATCCGGCCATTCCGAATGAGCTTATGTCGACCATGGTGATCAGCCTTGATGATCCGGCATTGTTTGAGCAAATGCTGGTTGATGTAGCTTCCGGTTATGAAATTGAACGGGGGAGTGGTTATAACTTCATCGATTTTGGACGACTCAATATGATGGCATGGGATGATCATTACCTGGTTTTTGGAGAGTCCGATTTGTTTATCAATATGCAGGAACGCATGGATAAATACTTCGCCACAACCCCTTCAGAGTCAATCGCCCAGAATCCCAAATTGCGATCTGCAATGGCGCAGAACCGGGACATTAGTCTTTGGGCCACGACCACTCCTTTTGCCGAAAACCCTTATGCAGCCATCGAGGCTTTTGGCCTGAAATGGATAAGCCCGGCTTACTTTGCCAATAATTACATCCAGGCGCACCTGGATTTTGTGGATGGAGCCGTAGAACTGGAAGTTGATATGGATTTCCAGGAATCTGCGATGGAACAACTCAGTCGGATATTTGAAGAAAGGACGGGGCCGGAATTGCTGAGTATGGTACCTGAAAAAGACGTTTTCTTCTCACTCGATGGGTCATTGTCGATGGAAGGATTGTACAATGTGGTCAACTCGGATCGAACTGTCCGGAATTGGCTGCAAGGTTTTTACGAAAAATCCGGGTTCGTTCCGGAAGATTTGATTGAAGCCTTTGGAGGGCATCTGGCAGTTACCACTTACCGACCTGAAGGAAAACCAACTACAGCCGCCATTAGTCTGGATGTCAAGGATTATGAAAGAGCCAAAAAAATTGTAGCCCTCGGTGTCGAACTCGGCCTGTTTGAAAATTCCGGCAAAAGCCGCTTTGTGATCAATACCGGAGGATTCATGTCTTTCTCCTTTTTTCAGTCTGATTATCCCGACGGGAAGTCCCGTTTATATCTTCGCGACGATGCGCTTTTTATTTCCGGAAATCAAACTTTGATGGAAAACTTCATCAATCGCCAGGCACCAAAAGGACAAACCGTTGCCGGAAATTTGATCGACCCGTCAAGGTCTGAAGTGCTCAATGCATTTATTAATATGGAACTCATGACAAGTGATGAAGAAATCCTTCCGGTTATTCAATTTCAGGACATGAAACTTGATGCCGGGATGGATGGAATTTTTGCCAGATTGCGCTTTGAAAACGAAGACATAAATGCCCTGAAACAGGTTTTTGATGTGATCAAGAGCCGCGATCTGGAAATGATGAATCAGGTGCAATAGCTCTTTTAGGGAGCTCCAAAAAGGTAGAATTAGGTTAATTTCCCATTAAATAGCGGTTATTTATACCTGTTTTCGGTTCTGTGTGTGCTGAATAGCTTGGTAATTCCGGATTTTCTATGGAATTTAAAGGAATATTAACAAATTATTAATCCACACACATGAAAAGGCGTTCTACCAGCGAATCCCCTTATGGGGGTATATCGTCGTCCAACCATTCTAAAGCATCTGGCTTTAAAAACCTTTTTCCTTTCCTCTTAATTATTGCTGTAAGCTGTGGTATTTTCTTTCTGACCCGTCAGGAAGAAGCGCCAAAAACAGGCGATGAAATTTCTGACAATTGGTTGTCGGAAACACAGCAACGCATTTCAGCTGATGAGTATTCCATTCAGCCGGATGAAGGGGAGGGACCAACCGGCAATTTCGTTAGCCCCAACCGGGCCAATGATATGCGATTCACTTATTCGCCGAAAGGCTTTGAAGCCAAGCCCCGTCGATATGAAGACTGGCAAATGGCTTTCGAAATTGAAAGCGTTCGGGTAAATGATGAAACATTGACACTTCAGGCAAGTCCTGAAATTCGAATGGATGGGGCAGTTT
The DNA here is from genome assembly GCA_018222965.1 of Bacteroidota bacterium. GTDB lineage: Bacteria > Bacteroidota > Bacteroidia > Chitinophagales > Saprospiraceae > JAAEZH01. The sequence continues at coordinate 72,808 of JAAEZH010000022.1, read as the reverse complement.
TGCGCCAGAAGCACGAATCAGGTGTCGAAGTAGAATACCAAAACACAGCCTCAGGGATGCGCCAAAACTTCATTATTGAAGAAGGCCCTTCCGGGGATGCAGCATTCCGTGTAGATCTATTGGTAGAAACAGATCTAAAAGCAATCAATGCCAAATACAACGGAGTAACTTTTGGTCGTAAGGGTTCGGAAGAGCCTGTTTACTTCTACAAGGACCTGAAAGTATTTGATGCGGATAACCGTTTACTCGCTTCTCATATGGAGATTCGTCCTGGAGATAGTGAAGGTAAATATCAGGTTTCTTTGCTGGCTTCCGGAAGCGATTTGGCTTATCCGGTTACTATTGATCCACTTAATGGAGCTGCCTGGGAAGTTGATGGCGGTGGAGATACCCTCCGTCTTGGATATTCCGTTGCAGGAGCCGGTGATGTAAACAACGATGGTTTCGACGATGCGATCGTGGGTGTGATTAATTACGATAATGGTTCGCAGGCTAATGCCGGTCAGGTACGCATTTACCACGGTAGCGGCAGCGGATTATCAACTACTCCGGCAATCACCATCAATGGTGGTCAGGGGGGTGGCTTTTTAGGCTTCTCGGTAGACGGAGCCGGAAATGTCAATGGCGATGATTACGACGATGTAATTATCGGTGCTTATCTGTATGACGAATCTATTGATCTCTCTGATACACTTGCTGGCAACCTCGATCGAGATGAGGGTGCCTTCTTTATTTATTATGGTTCCGGGGCAGGTGTGACAACCGCTATGGCTGATACAGTAATAGGCCAAATGGACACCATGCGTCTGGGGTCCTCCGTTTCAGCGGCTGGTGATGTGAATAATGACGGCTTTGATGATGTTATAGTCGGTGCCTACACTTTTGCGAATGGCGAACTCAACGAAGGCGCTGCCTACGTATACGAAGGAAGTGCCGGCGGATTGGTTACGCCAGCTCTTTGGTCTTATGAAGGCGGTCAGGTTAGTGGATTTTTCGGGTATTCAGTTTCTGATGCCGGTGATGTGGATAATGACGGCTTTGACGATGTTCTGGTAGGTGCCTACGGGCAATACAATGCCCAGGATACAGGCCAGGGTAAGGCCTATCTCTTCCTCGGTGGAGGCAGTGGCCCGTCCGGTTCACCTGACTGGCAGAAAGTTGGGCCCCATAAATATGCCCGTTTCGGTATTTCAGTTTCAGGGGCCGGAAATGTGAATGGCGACGCCTTTGATGACATCGTTGTAGGAGCCGATCGCTTTTCGGATCCTTTCCTTGAAGTGGATACCATTGTATATGATACCAATGATATTACAATGGAAATCGATACGCTTACCGTATCGGGTTACTCCACAGGAGAAGGAGCTTTGTTTGTTTACCACGGTAGCGGCAGCGGTCCTTCTTCAAATGCTGACTGGATGTATCAGAGTAATTCGGGCCAGAGCGGTCTGGGTGTATCTGTTGCCAGTGCTGGTGATGTAAATAATGACGGATTTGATGATATTATCTCAGGTGCGCCCGGCTATTCTGACATGGAATTTGACGAAGGCCGAGCTTATGCTTTTTACGGCTCCGGCAGCGGGCTTTTACCAGATACCGCACAATGGATTGTAGAAAGCGATGTGGGCGGAGCCCGATTTGGTATATCTGTTGACGGACTGGGAGATGTTGATGGCGATGGCGTGTCAGATGTCATTGTCGGAGCTTCCCAATACGATAATAACGTAGCTCAGGCACTGGAAGGAGGCGCCTTTGCTTTTTATGGAATAGATGGTTGCGGCTTGCCTCAATATGGAGATGATCCGGTATTCCTTACCTTCCCGGAAAACATTACACTGGAGACGGAAAATGGGTCATGTACCGCTTCTCATTCCTGGGACGAACCCACTTTCGCAGATAATTGCCCGGGAGCAAGCATCATGCAAACCGCCGGTCCAACATCCGGCTCAGACTTTAGCCTTGGAAATACAACAGTAACTTATGAAGTAACTAATACTAACGGAAATACAACCAGTCAATCCTTTACGGTAACCGTGGAAGACAATCAGTCTCCCGCCATTGATAACTGTGAAGATTATGTGCATTTGATTGCACCCGGCGAGTCTGAAGGAACCGTAAACTTTCCGGATCCATCCTTTACAGATAACTGTCCCGGTGCATTAACCATTATGCAGATTGCGGGAGACCCGTCAGGTACTGTATTCCCGCTTGGTGTATCTCAAGTGCAGTTTTCTGCAGTAGATGCTGCCGGCAATAGTACCTCCTGTACTTTCCGCATCATTGTGATCGATACAAACGATCCGGGAGAATCCTGTTCTGCATACACCATCGAGCAAACAGTGCGGACGAAGGTTCCGGTTGAGGATGATGTAGAGTTTAGATCTACTCAATCCTTGTTTGGTCAAAACGGACTTTTATCTGCCGGCGCACAACCTATTGGTGCGAGTATTCTCTTTAAGATCATTGAAGGAATCCTTGGATTCGATATTCCTGACTGGATTGAGCAACTCCTGGGTGTAGGAGGCGGAGGAATTGACCTGGCTTTCGTTTCCATTGATTTTGGATTTACACCGGGTATAAATATGGATTTTGGGTTCTACAACGACCTGAAAGATGCAGATTCTGCTACCATAGATATTAATTACCCGATGAAGGTTTGTGCAACCTTCCCGGCTCCCGAACTATTTGGTTGCCGAGATACCATTTCCATTTCAACCTCCTCGGAAGTACTATCGGATGCAGATCTGGATGTAGATCCGGGTATGCTCAACCAGGAGTTTGGATTATTCCTGGAAGACCTGCGGGTAGAAATCGGCTTTTTCCTTGAGGTATCAGCTTGTATAGGTATTCCAAACCCGCTACCGATAGGTCCTGATTGTGTTGGTTATGAAGCGAGCTTCGATGAAGAGTGGAGTTTGTTTGATCCAATAACATTATGGGAAGGAACCGGCGATATTCCGTTTTGGGTCATTTGCGATGAGATGTTTGAAGACTTTGCCGGATGGGATGATCTGTTTGAGTGTACCCTCGGATTTAATACCAGCTCAGATCTGGAAGAGGTTTTCGCTTACGCGGATGCCGTAGCAGGTGGTGCAGGTCTTGATGGTGTAGCTTATAACAGCGATGCCGATCAGGTAACGCTTAAAGTACCTCAAATTCTGATTTCTACCTCTCCATTCCCAATTCCTGAGTTTGATTTTAACTACGGCCGCCTGACTGCCGATGATCTTGGATCGACCTCAGTAGTTGGAGATAAACTGGTCGTTTCCGGTACGGAAGATGAATTCCAGCGACATAGAGTTGACCTCTTGTACATCGTGGATGTGATTATCTGGGCGGCAACTGCCGGTTCATCCGAAATTCCGCCTTGTATCGGACTGGGTACAACGATAGACCTGGGTTGTGGATTTCTCCTCATTGACCTGGGGGATGTAAATATGAGTATGATCAGTTCGCTGGAAGGCGACTTTGAATTTGATCCGGATATAGATTTTGATGCTATCAACCTCGAATACCCAATGGCATACAATGTCAATGGCGGAGGCTGGCAGGGGCCAAGCAGCACCCTTACCGGTGTCTCACCTGGCGACAATATTGAAATAGTTATTCCGGATGGTGTAAATGATACCATTGATGTAAACAATACCTATAGTGTATCCGGAGACCTTAGTATTGAAACTACTCAGACTTACAGCCTTGGAATTGGAGTTAAACTGCTCCAGATCGGAGGTAATCTCTTTGGTGGTAACGATGTGTTTACGCTCCTCTGCGAAGACCCACTGACTACCATTCCATTTAACAGTAGAACCGTTCAGGATCAGACCTTATCCCTTGATTTTGATCCGGGTGGAGGTTCCTTCTTTATTGTACCGGATATGACACCTCCTGTTGTGGAATGTCAGGATACAACGGTCTACCTCAACGAATGGGGCTATGCTACCATTGACGCAGAAGATGTCTTTGTGAGTGGATATGATATCCCTCAGAATGGCACCGGAGAAGTAATTATTATTGGTGTAGAACCGGATACAGTAACCTGCGATGATTATCCTGGTGTAGATGCCATTCTGATTACGGAAGACGGCAACTGTAATTTTGATACCTGTGAGTTGTTTATCAATGTACTTGATACGCTCAAGCCATATGTAACTTGTCAGGATTACACCGTTGTACTCGACGAATTCGGGATTCATCACCTGGATCCGGAAGAAATGACGATCGGTGCAATCGACAATTGCTCTTTCATTGAATTACATGCCAGTGACTCGACCTTTACTTGTGCAGATGTTGGCGTAGACAGTATTTTCGTAACCATTACCGGTTATGATATCGCCAATAACTTTGATACCTGTTCGGCAATCGTCACGGTGTTAGATACCTTGCCCCCCTTATTTGAATGTCCGTTCCTCGATAATTATCCGGTTACCCGGAATACAGATCCCGGATTCTGTACCTATACAGCCAACTCGGATGAGTTTGAGCCGGATCTGCTGGCTCCGGATTGTAATACGGTCATTACCTGGGAACTTACCGGGGCAACCATTGCCTCAGGCATGACGAATGTCGGCGGCGTATCCTTCAATCTGGGCACAACGACAGTCACCTACACGGCAACCGATGCCTCGGGCAACGCAACTGTCTGTAGTTTCGATGTCATAGTAATAGACGAAGAAGATCCGGTGATAACCTGTCCGGCAGATGTGGTCATAGGTACCAATGATGATGGTGCCAACGATTACAATTGTACAACAGATTACACCTGGACCCATCCGGCACCAACCGATAACTGTAGTGTAGTCTTCTACGAAGTCGAATACACATTCCCGGATGGAAGCACCGAAGTGGATGATTTGCTGCCTGAATTGAATTCGGGTATGCTATCTGAAACCCGCACATTCGATATTGGAATTACCAACCTCGAATATACTGTAATCGATACGGCAGGCAATACGGTTGGCTGTAGCTGGTCCATTACGGTGGTTGATGATGAAGACCCAATGGTGTTCTGCGAACAGGTTATTTCCTGTATCGACTATACCATCACCGAAACGGTGGATATCGTACCAAACGATCAAACCATTGTTCCAATCGAGGTGGCAAATGAAATCGTTATTACAGATGTAAATCTTAATATCGATGGCTCCATTACCGATATGGGTAACCTGACCGTGTCGCTGCAAAGTCCGACGGGCACAGTAGTAGTGCTTGCAGACGGATTATGTGGTGGTAGCAATACATTCGATGTAACATTCAATGACGATGCTGGCACGAATGTAACAGCTGCCCCTTGTCCGCTCTCCGGCGAATATCAATCACAATCTGTCGGAATGGCAGGCTTCAACGGAGAACAAAGTGGTGGATTCTGGTTACTGATCTTTGATAATGCCAATACAGATGGCTGTGGTCTGCTGGCTGATGTAACGCTGGAAGTTTGTGGCAATGATGCAACAGGTGAGCCGGTTATCGTTGCATTGGAAAGTGACCCTGGATTGTGTTCCTTCAAGATACTGGACGGATCACTGGATCCACCATTCACGGATAACTGTGAAGGATCCACTATGGTACATGATGCCATCATGGGGCCATTTGACAATACGCTCCAGGGAGCTGTTTTACCGGTAGGGGAAACAGTGGTTACCTGGACTGTGACGGATGCATCGGGTAACACGACATCCTGTCAAATCAATTACATCGTACGGGATAATGAAGATCCTGTATTCGTAAACTGCCCACGCCCTGATATTATTGAGGACGCTGAACCAGGCGTTTGCGGAGCTTACGTAAACTTCTCTCCTCCAATTGCAGAAGATAATTGTGGAGTCGTTACCGTTTCTCAAATTGATCAAACCGGATTAAGTACCGGCAGTGTATTCCCTGTAGGTATGACTATCCTGGATTATATGGCAGTGGATCCATCCGGAAATTCTGCCGTTTGCTCCCTGCGTGTGATTGTAAACGATACACAGGATCCGATCCTGGTTTGCCCACAAAGCCTGGAGCAAGCAACTGATCCATGGGTATGTGAAGCGGTCGTAAATGACATCGCTCCACTACAGGCAGCAGATAACTGCCCCGACAATTTCTCCGTTGTTTACCAGATCGAATATCCGGCTGGCTCAGGAGAGATTACCGGAGGTGGTGTAGCGGATGCATCGGGTGAGGTATTCCAAAACGGAACCAGCACGGTACATTACCGCCTGCAAGATCAACCGGTGCTCCTTATTTCTGAGGTGACCCACGAGATCGGCATCCTCAACGGAGGTATGAACCCGGAACCATATACCGTACTGACCGGTAATGACTATATGGAAATCACCAACATCGGACCGGCAGCTTACAACATCAGCGAACTGGTGATTGAGCGTTTCGGTACGGGTCAGGATGAAACCCTGGTACTGCCAAATGGTACTATTGTGAATCCGGGTGAAACTGTTGTTATCCACTTTGGTAATGGCGATGATGATCCGGGCAACCTCTTCTTCAACATTCCATGTGCTGCCGATCTGACGACCGGTGCACAGGCTGGCTATGCGATCAGCTTCAAAGGCCGTACGCTCGATGCAGTAGCGGTGAATGGATTTGATCCGGTAGGACAAGCAACACAATCTACAGTTACACCTGCTGATTGGACCGGTTCCATCGATGCCATGAATGGAAAAGGAGGCGTTTACCGACTCTACTCTTACGACAACAACAATGCTTCAGACTGGGCAGTGGCTGATGTTTGTATGCCAATTACGATTGGCTCTCTCAACCCAACCCTCGAAGCTTACGCCTGGAATGGTGCTGTTACAGCCCTCCAGAGTATTGCACCAAATACAGAATCCTGCAACTTCAACGTGGTTATCTACGACGAAGAAACACCAACTTGCGGCGAATACATCGAACACATTTACGCGGGCAACGGCGGTCTGATCGAAGACGGTCTGATCCTCCAGTCTACCGTAAACGTAGCCGATAACTTCACTGTGGGCGATGTGGACCTCCTCAACCTGGTCGGTAACCACACCAATATGGGCGATCTGGTATTCAAGATCACCAGTCCGGAAGGAACCCAGGTGATCCTCTTCGGAGGACTGTGTGAAGGCGGTGCAGATTTCGATCTGAATATCGACGAAGACAGCAGTATCCTCGTAAACAACGCGCCTTGTAACCCATTAGGCCAGGGCGGTTGGTACGTTCCTGCTAATAGCCTGACAGCTTTCTATGGCGAACCGGCTATGGGTAACTGGACACTGGAAATTGCAGATACTGCCGCAACCAATACAGGTAATCTGATCGACTGGGATCTGAGACTCTTTGAGATCGCAGGTTACTCCCAGACAGATACCACCCTCAACAACGATCCAGGCTTCTGTGGAGCAGTCTTCGACTGGACACACCCAAGACTGGTTGACAATTGCCGCGAAGGCGAAATTGAGGTGGTTTACCTCACCGACAGCTTCATCAATGTACCGGAAGGTGGCATCATCGTTGGCGGAAGCCCGGCTTCAGAATACTTTGAAGTGGGTGAAACTATCGTACGCTACATCCTCACAGATGCGGCCGGAAACGTAGATTCCTGCGAATTCCTGGTCACTGTGCTCGATGTCGAAGATCCGGTGGTGGTTTGTCCAAATGACATCATCATCAACCTCGGCGGCGGTGAGTGTCGAACTATTGTCGATTACAATCCGCTATCTGCAACCGATAATTGTGCCGTGGTGGATACCATCATGACACCCCCTTCAGGCAGCTGGTTTGAGATCGGAGAAACCGAAGTAGAGATCATCGTGATCGATTCTTCCGGCAATGCCGATACCTGTTACTTCAATGTGATAGTCAATGAGTACGTGCCGACAAGCGGTACGCTTAGCTGTAATGATCTTGTCAATGTGAGCCTCGATTCCGATTGTGAAGAAGAGATTACAGCCGATATGATCCTGGAAGGCGATGACTACCATTGTTATGAAGATTACCAGATCACGGTTCTTGGTTCGGATGGATTCCCGATTCCGACCAGCCCGATCGTGACCCTGGATTACATAGGACAAACCCTTACCGTCATGGTCTATGACCCTGATACCGGTAATACTTGTTGGGGATCGATTTACATCGAAGATCATCAGTCTCCAATCATCGAATGTCCGGCAGATACTGTTGTATTCTGCCACATCAATACGGATCCCGCGAATATGGGATTCCCGGAACTGCTTTCTTGTGAGCTTAGCTTTACAACCGAGCACAACGATGTCTTCAACGACTTCGGAAACTGCAGTGATCCACGTGGAGAAATTATTCGTACCTGGACTCTTACCGATGAGTCGGGCAACGAAAGTGCCTGCGAGCAAACCATCACCATCGAACGCATCGACTTCGTAGATGTGGCGTTCCCCGAGAATTATGACGGAAATGCCAATCCGGTCTTTGCCTGTACAGAGGTGGCAGCCAACCCTGGACTCACGAGTCCAACCAATACCGGCCAGCCTACCGTTGATGGATTGCCGGTTACAGGTGGCGCCCTCTGCTCCGTAGCAATCAATTATGTGGATAATGTATTCGAAATCTGTGAAGGCAGTTATGATATCTTACGTACCTGGTCGGTCTACGATCCATGCGAACCAGTTGTTGCAGGTGTGAACCCGCTGCAATTCCTGCAAGTGATCAAAGTACTCGACGATGCCGCTCCAATCCTTACTTGTCCATCCAATATGGTGGCCAATGCCGGAAATGGAGATTGCACCGCCAACGTACAAATCCCGGTAGCCGGTATCGAAGATGCATGTTCTTCTGTATCCATTACCACAGATACACCAAATGGTACGCTTAACTCCAACGGAGGTCTGTTGACTGATGTGGAAATCGGAGAACACACTATTACCTACTTCACCGTAGATGATTGTGGCAATACATCCAGCTGTTCCTTTATCCTAACGGTTGAGGATCAAACGGCTCCGGTTGCCATTTGCGACGAAATCACCGAAGTGTCTCTCACGAGCGATGGACAGGGTGTGGCTTTCGCCGAAACCTTCGATGATGGTTCTTATGACAATTGTGAATTGGCCTACTTCGAAGTAAGCCGTATGGATGGAGATTGCAATGGCGATCCGGATGACTTCGGTCCGTCTGTAACCTTCTGCTGTAACGATGTGCCAAATAACCCAATCATGGTGGTGTTCCGCGCATACGACATCTATGGCAACTTCAACGACTGTATGGTTCAGGTAGAAGTTCAGGATAAATTGCCACCATTTGTGGTTACTTGTCCGGCTCCACAGACCATCAGTTGTGAGACTTACGTCGAAGAACTGTCCGTACCACTTAACCTCGGCGACTACTCCGTTCTGGATCCGTATGGCGATGCAAGCTTCTACGACAACTGTGAGCTTGAAATTACTTACGAGGTGACCCTCAATATCGATGAGTGTCAGGCCGGTACCGTAGTACGAACCTGGACAGCCAACGACAACAGTGGTTTCAATCCGCCGGCAGTTTGTACGCAAACCATTACGGTAGAGCATAACTCTGACTGGGTAGTTGAATTCCCGGCTGATATTCTGGTTGAATGTACCGATGGTCAGTTGCCTGAATTTGGCGAACCGGAAATTTACTTCGATGAATGTGAGTTGATCGGTATTAGCTTCGAAGACGAATACTTCTACGTGGTACCGGATGCTTGTTATAAAATCGTTCGTACCTGGTCGGCAATCAACTGGTGCGTCTACAACGACTTCGGTTATGATGCCTTCAGCGAAGAAGATCACTTCGAGTCTGTATACTTTTCAGACTGGGATGGTGATGGCGATCAGGATGACCGCACTTTCCGCGATGGTTGGAATGACTCCGGAGCACCAGGTACGCCAGACGGCTACATCTCTTACGAACAGGTTATCAAAGTCAACGATTCAGAAGCTCCTGAATTTGTCATACCGACAATCGACGGCTGTATCGTAGAAGAAGACTGTGATAAAGACCTCACAATTCCTTATCCGGATATTCTTGACGAATGTTCTGTTGAGTTTGAGGTGAATATCAGTGGCGACTTCGGCGACTTCGATGACATCCAGGCAAGTGTTGTAGTGCCGGATGTAGTACCAGGTACCTATGATATCACTTATACTGTGACTGATAATTGTGGCAATACTTCCTTCGAAACAACTACTGTTGTGGTCGAAGATTGTAAACTGCCAACACCATACTGTCTGAATGGACTGGTAGTAGAGATCATGCAAACCGGTATGATCGAAGTTTGGGCATCTGACCTGAACCTTGGATCCTTTGACAATTGTCCGGGTGATCTGATCTACACCTTCTCGCCAGATATTACTGATTTGGCTGTAACCTACACCTGTGATGATCTCGGCCAGCAGGCTGTTGAAATATGGGTTACAGATGCAGCTGGTAACCAGGACTTCTGCGAGACTTTCATCAACGTTCAGGATAACATGAATAATTGTGATCCGAATCCGGTAACAGTTGACATCGCCGGACTGATTGCAACCGAAGAGCTGGAGCCGGTTGAGTATGTTGAAGTTGAAGTTAACGGCACAACGACCTTGTCGGAAGTAACAGAAGAAGACGGACTCTTCCTCTTCAATGTGATGACCGGCGGAGACTATACCGTAACTCCAATGCGCGACGACAATCCACTGAATGGAGTAACTACTTATGACCTCGTGATCATGAGCCTCCACATCCTTGGATTGGATCCGCTGGATTCACCATACCAGATGATTGCGGCTGATGCCAACAACTCAGGTACGGTTACGACCCTGGATATGGTAGAAATTCGGAAGCTGATTCTCCTGATAGAGACCGACTTCCCGAACAATACCAGCTGGCGATTTGTGGATGCAGATTATGTATTCCCGAATCCAATGAATCCATGGGAAGAAGTATTCCCGGAGGCAATCAGCTTCAACAACCTGATTCTTGACGAACTGGAAACAGACTTTGTCGGTATCAAGATTGGTGATCTGAATGGCAGTGTAGTACCAAATGACATGGCCGAAGTCGATGATCGCGATCCAATTCGCGACTTCTGGCTGGAGACCGATGATCTGGTGCTGGAAGCCGGTACGGTTCATGAAATTCCATTCTATGTTGGTCCGGATATGATCTGGGGTGTTCAGTATACCCTCGCCTTTAATCCGGATGCGATGGAGTTTGTCGAAATGAAAGACGGACTGTCGGCCAGCGAAAACCTGGGTACCACCAAAGCAGATGAAGGTTATCTGACCTTTAGCTGGAATGCCCACGATGAAGCCGTATCACTGGAAGAAGGCACCTTGCTGCACAGTTTGCGTTTCCGCATTCGCGAAAGCGTGAAAACCAGCGAAGTCTTCAATATCAGTTACGCCTACACCTGGCCGGAAGCATACGATGCCAACGGAGACCTACTGAGCCTCGGATTGCGATTTGGAGATCAGGCGGAAAGCAGTCGCCCATTTGCGCTGTACCAAAGCCACCCGAATCCATTCCGTCAGGAAACCCGCATTGGTTTTGAGTTGCCGGAATCCTGCCATGCAACCATGCGAATCATGGATGCCGGAGGCCGCGAAGTATATCGTTTTGACGGAGACTTCAAAGCCGGATACAACGAGTTGTACATCCGGGAAGGAGATCTGAAAATTCAGAGCGGCATCATGTATTACGAATTGATTACGCCTACTCACCGCGCCGTTCGCAAGATGGTACGCATTGAGTAATAAGGCCTGAACATACGGAAATAAACAACCGTTCAAACCTCTGCTTCTTTCCGGAAGCAGGGGTTTTTTATTTGCCCCCTTACGGGGAATGGGTTTTCGGTATATATTGCACAATCAAATAAATGTTAATATGTTGGTGTTTTTGTCCAACATACTCCCCAAAAAGCGTGTTACGTATCTATGAAAGATTCTTTTGTACGAAAACTTTACGAGGCGCACAGCCTGCCGCGTAAGAGCCCGAGTCCGGAACATGTGTGCCGGGTGGTTGATGGCATACTGGAATTGCTTTTTCCGGAACTGGCCGATCAGAAGTATCCTTCCCTTCGCTCTTTCCAACAACAAGTTAAAGAGGTAGAGTTTGAATTTTACGAGTTACTCAACCACATCGCTGATATGCTTCCAGATGCTCCGGAAAGTATGGAGAAACATTTTATGGAACAATTGCCGGTCATACACGAGTGGTTGCTGGAAGATGCGCGGGCTATTTCCGAAGGGGACCCGGCAGCGACAGGTATTACAGAAGTAATTCGCTCTTATCCGGGCTTTTTTGCCATTGCCATCTACCGGATAGCGCATGTTTTACATACCTTAAGAGTTCCGCTTATTCCGAGGATACTCACTGAGCATGCACACAGTCTTACAGGTATCGACATCCACCCGGGCGCCAGGATTGGAAAACGCTGCTGCATCGATCATGGCACCGGAGTCGTAATCGGAGAGACGGTTGAAATGGGGGAGGATGTGAAAATCTACCAGGGCGTAACCCTGGGAGCGCTGTCTGTCAGAAAAGATCTGGCATCTACCAAAAGGCATCCAACAATATGTGATCGGGTGATTCTCTATTCGGGCGCAACCATTCTGGGAGGAGAAACAGTGATCGGCTCCGACAGCGTAATCGGCGGTAATGTTTGGATCACCGAAAGTATACCTCCCAACTCGAACGTATATTATCAGCCCGATAATCAATATTCATTGCAAAAAAGATAAAGACACATGGCCGGCATTCTGGATCTGATAGGAAACACACCTTTAGTTGAGATTAAAAGCGTCATTCAAAAGGAGGGGGTAAAGGTTTTGGCCAAACTGGAAGGACACAATCCCGGAGGTTCTGTAAAGGACCGGGCGGCCTATGGAATGATCAAAGGGGCCATGGACCGCGGCGAACTCAAAGCCGGGATGCGGCTGATCGAAGCGACCAGCGGTAATACGGGCATCGCCCTGGCAATGATCGCCGCTCAATTTGGGATCAATATTACCCTGGTTATGCCTGAAAGCGCCACCAAAGAGCGGGTAGATACCATGAAAGCATTTGGGGCAGATGTGGTGCTTACTCCCGAAGCAGGTACCATCGAGTACTCCCGCAAATTTGCCGAAAAAGAAGCGGCCGAAAAGGGCTATGTGATCCTCAATCAATTTGCCAATCCCGATAATCCCAATATGCATTACCACACCACCGGTCCGGAAATCTGGCGCGATACCCGCGGACAGATAACGCATTTTGTCTCTGCCATGGGAACCACCGGAACGATAATGGGCGTATCCAGATATCTGAAAGAAAAAAATCAGGATGTACAGATCATGGGAGCGCAACCGGCAGAGGGGGATCGTATTCCGGGCATTAGACGTTGGTCCCCGGAATTTTTGCCAAAGATATTTGAAGAGGAAAGAGTCGATCAAAAAATCGAAGTAAGCCGCGAAGAGGCAACGACGATGGCTCGACGTCTGGCGCTGGAAGAAGGCATCTTTGGAGGCATGAGCAGTGGCGGTTCGGTAGCAGCCGCTTCAAAAGTAGCCGCTACCATCGAGGAAGGCCTGATCGTATGTATCATTTGCGATCGCGGGGATCGCTATTTGTCTTCCGATTTGTTTGTACCGGCCGGTTAATTACATACTGACCATACTCAAATCTATCATACCCTTGATTTCCTCAAAGGACAATAATAACTGCGTCATGCCCAGGGCATAAGGCGCTACTTCATAAGGGTTGTAAATCAATAGCAAACCGGCTTCGTTGAATCCCATATTCGCCGGAAGGCTGAAACCCTGATCAAAAAAGAAACCCACATCTGCCAATTCCTGCCCGCTTTCCAGATCATGGTGCGTTCTGAATTTATTTTCGGCCAGATCGAGCAATGCTTCCTGATTCCGGATAAGAGAAGCAACCTCAATTTCTTCTCCCGAACTTCGATCAAACAAATGCATGGAGGTATAGTAATTGGGATGTGCGCCACCAGTATAGCTGTAGTGGTCAACGCTCACAGATAAAATCTTATCATTCATTTTCAGGACCTCCGAATTGACCTCTATCGCCCATGGGGTCAGATAACCCGGCGAATCATTGGCAAAGGACTCATAACCTTCGATAAAAGCCTGTGCCGCCGAACCGATCTCAGCAGAGGTGGCTTCGCTTTCAGTAAACTCGTAAATATCTTCAGTAGTTACTTCCTTGAGGCGCGTATTGATTTTCTGAGAGGCCGGATCCTGCTGGCCCTTCATCATGTGCAAATTGACCTCAACCCTGGCACAACGCATGGAGTCAGCCGTTTCGCAGGTAGGTGAGGCATCGGTGAAGGTAAACAGGAAATAAGGCGTATCAGGTTCCTGAACAGCGGCTTCTCCCGGTGTCGTAATCGGGCTTTCAGGGCCGTTATTGCAGGCTCCCAGAGTTAAAAACGTCAGAAAAAGGAAGTAAGTGAGGCGATGCATGAATCCGTTTTTAGGGCGTTGAAATCAATCAGCAAGATACTAAACCTCTGCTATTCCGGAGGTCGTTTATCCAGCTTTCGCTGAATGGCGCGGTCGAATCGGGCGAGGTAGTTGCCGTGGTGAATGTCGTAGTGGATCAGTCCGAAGCTTTCCCTGGTCGTTGGTAGTTTGCGAAAACCGGCAACGAGTTGATCGTGAACTTCTTTTAGATTCCTTTCGTCGTCGGGCAGGAACCCGGAATTAGCGAATTCAGGTATCTCATCCCATTTAGGAGAATTTAAATCAGTGGGAGGATGATATTGCAGGGCTTCGGAATGCAATTGGGCTTGAATTTCTCCCAATCTGAAGAATAAGGATACATTTCATTGTTCCGGTGGCACCCGGGTGCCGGGCGCTGTCTCAAAGCAGACTGCTGTAAAGTGTGTGTCTTTTGCCGGGATTCGTACCAGTTGGCTTTGATTGCTTCCGAGTAAAATTTTCGGGTTTCGGTTTGCGCAAGTCCGGTTTAGGGCCAAAGTAAAATAAGCAGGATTCCTCCGGCAATGGCAATGCCGAATGCTGCCAGGACAAATTTCCGCATGCGTTTGCCGCCCGTAAAAAAGACAATGCCCCCTTTGAAAACCAGATTGCTCATAAAGGCGATCAGCATATAGTGCCAGGCTTGATCCACTTCCAGATTTCCCCGGTTTAGCGTGTTGGCCAACGAAAGCGTGATGGCGTCTACATCAGTAAAACCGCTGATGATGCTGACCAGGAGTAAGCCGCCCTCTCCAAAGTAATCTCTGGCAGCAGCGACAGCCAACAGAATAATGGCATACAAGCCACCAAAAATCAATGCGTTTTTGAGTTGCGCGGGATTGGAGGGTTCGGGGATTTCTTCTGCTTGCTCGTTACTGTTGAAGAAATATAAAGCGACACATAAGGCAGCCATAAGTGCTACCTCCAGACTGAAGGGCAGTAGAATGGTCTGTAGATGTTGCGGACTGACAATGGCCACTTCCACCAATATCCGAATCAGGGATACACCGGATGCACAAACGATGACAAAGGCCACCATACGGCTCAGGTTGGGGGTGTTTTTCGCCAATCCGGAGTAGGTAAAGGTAGTGGCCGTACTGGAGATTAATCCGCCCAGGATACCGCTGGTGATGGTTCCTTTTTTGGTGCCGAACCATTTATAGGCAAAGTAACCCACAAGGCTTAGTCCGGTGATCAAAACGACCATCCACCAGATTTCCCTGGGGTTGAAGACCTCGTAGGGACCAAAGTTCTTATTGGGTAAAATGGGAAGGATAATGAGTGAAATAGCTGCAAACTGCATGATTGCTTTCAGGTCTTTCGGCGAAAGCCGATCCACCCAGCCTGATAAAGAATCCTTGAGGTGCAACAAAATAGCCAGTGTTCCACCCAGTGATACAGCTATAAGCTTGTTGCCGAATACGAGATAGGCACCGATTCCAAACATCAGCAGGGCTGCCACTTCTGTCGTTTGCCCCAGATTGTCTTCTCCGGGCTCATTATTGGAGTGGTAATTTGCAACCGCCATTAAAATGGCAATAGCCAGAAAGCCGGAAGCAATGATCCAGCCACTGTCCAATTCCTGTGCTAAAACCGCACTGGTGGTTCCCAGCAATGCAGACAAGGCAAACGTGCGGATACCCGCGACTTTTTTGTCCACAAATTCTCTTTGTAAACCTACCAGCAAACCCAGTCCGGCAGAAATACCGAAGGTGATAAGTTGACTATAGTCCATTGTCTGAATGTACTAATTTTCTGATATTTAGAGGCAAATTGAATAATCCGCATCTGCCAGAACCACAAATAAGATCTATGAAAAAGCCTCTTCTTTACTTTCTTGTTCTGTTAAGCAGTTTTCCCATGCTCGCTCAGGAAACGGGTGTACATTTCTGCCTCCGTGCGGATTACGAGCGATCAAAAATGACGGGCAGTGATTTGAATGACTTTTTTAATTCATACAACGCCTATTATGCAGGAGTGATTCCGCAGGAATTTGATACACTTTCTCCCCACGAATTTAGCCATCCGGCTTTTGGCGCCGGCCTCCGCTTCCTTATGGGCGAAGGAAATATTGGGTTTTCTTCCGGCCTGTTGGGTACCTACGGATATGCCAAAAGGACACGCAATGCGGTTTTCCAAAATGATATAGAAACTGAGTTGGCCATGCGGGTGCGAGACCTCAATATTCAATTTGAAGTCGG
The DNA here is from genome assembly GCA_018222965.1 of Bacteroidota bacterium. GTDB lineage: Bacteria > Bacteroidota > Bacteroidia > Chitinophagales > Saprospiraceae > JAAEZH01. The sequence continues at coordinate 56,199 of JAAEZH010000022.1, read as the reverse complement.
CATGTACTTTTTCCAGAGGGTATTTATCCACGGCCATATTACCGGGCGTTTTCGTAAAACCGTGGCAGATCTGGGCTATTATTATCAGGATGGATCGTATTCGCTTGGGGATGAGTATGACATTCTGGGTGTGTATTCAGGTCTTACAACCACGGTAGACCTTGGAGGTTCTGTCGGGCTAAAATTGGGCCCGGTTTATATTCCTGTCAGTGTGAGTTTTCCTACCCAATTCGCTTCCGATGATGGCTTGCTTACATTGATTGATTATGATGTGCGTCAGATTCGATGGACAGATTTACCTCGTGATTACGGCCAATGGGTCGATGATCCGGTCAATATGGATCCATTTAATGACTTTGTGCGGATGAACAGTCTGCAATCATTTCGCATCAATATTGCGGTTGAATACTGGTTCTGATAACCCCAAAAGGAAATAAGCATGCGCTTTTTATGTCTATTGTTATTGCCTCTGATTTTGTCATCCTGTTCCGATCCACAGCGTAAATTCAAACGGGGAATGGAAGGCACCTGGGATATTGTGGAAGAATCCATCATTCTGATCAATCCGGATGGGACCACAGAAACCCTGAGTGAGAAAACAGATGTTGGGGTCCTGACTTTGACTGAACCTGTTTTTGATGATGGGGTGTTTTTGGATTATACGCTTACGCTGAATGACGGTTCTTTCTCCTGGTCCCTGCAGCCTTTCAAAGCAGATGAAGAAGCTAAGCGGGTGTTTTTCTATTATTTCTATTGCAATGATCTATTCGGATGCGATATGATTGCCACCATAGAATCTGATAAACGCAACACCCAGCAATGGAGCTTTTATAGAAAAACCGGTGCCACCTCCGGCTCCGGTACGGCACACCGAAAAACGACCTGGGTATTGGAAAGGAGGGATTAATCTATGACCATCTTTACTTTTTCCGTAATGGGATAACCGGTACAGGTCAGGATCAAACCTTTGGAGGTTTTGGAATTCATCAAACCAATTTGTGTGTGCATTTGGACTTCCCCTTCGAGGCACTGGCCGCTGCAAATGGTGCAGACACCTGTGCGGCAACTGTACGGCAGGTCGATGTCCTGACTCAGCGCGGCTTCTAAGATCGTTTGTCCGGCCTTTACTTCCAGTTGTATACTTTGGCCTTTAAAATCGATATCTACCTGGCTGTCCGGAAAAAGATCGGCAGGTGGGATGTACCTGTTTTTTACAACAAAAATTTCCCGGTGGATCTGCTCGTCCTCATAACCCATAAACCGGAGTGTCTGCCTGCTTTTTAGCATAAGGCCTTCCGGACCACAGAGAAAGAATTGAGCTTCTTTGGGATTGTGTTGCAGGTTTTTGGTTACCAGGTCTTCGACCATGGCATTGCTGAGTCGTCCGGGTACCCAAATCGCCGGCGGGAAAATGTGTTCGAAGATATCCTCGTCGTCCTGACTGAGAATATGAATGTTCTTTAATCGCTTTGGATGCTCCTGGGCCAGTTCATTCAACTCCTTCCTGAAAATGATACTATCTGTACCACTATCTGATTGGATCAGGGTAATCCTGCTTTGCGGCTCATTTTTTAAGGCCCATTTTATTATGCCGAAAAGCGGGGTGATGCCGCTGCCACCACCGATGAGAAAAATATCCCGTGCTCCGTTTGCCGGAGGCAAAACAAACTTCCCGGCCGGTGGTAGAGCTTGCAGGATATCTCCTTCTCGCGATTGCTCTGTCAGAAATCGGGAAGCCTGTCCGTTGACTGTTCGTTTTACGGTTATGGCAGGCCGGTGGTCGATTCCCGGTGCCGAACTTAGAGAGTAGCTGCGCCGATAAGATTTTTGCTCTGGCGACTGAAACAGAAAGGTGAGAAACTGTCCTGCCTGATAGGATATTGGTCCGTCCAACGGCTCCAACTGAAGCGTAACTGCCCGATGCGTTTCCCGGATCTTTTTATGTATGCGAAAGCGGATGAAATCCATAGATGTCCAAAAATAGTTATTTCCGTTGATCCCGTTATTTCGTAAAACGTCGAACGTAGTACGTAAAAGTGCACTATTTAAAGAAATAATTCATGCGGAGCATTTCAATATTCTCGTATTGCAGAAAGTATTTTACACTCCTAATTTTACCTTATACCTCCCAACCTCTCCCCACCGCAAGCGAAAGCGCAGGCGCCTCTCCCGGAAGAAAGGAATCTGTGATTCCTGACTAACCACCCCCGGAGGAGTGGAGCAAAGCGAAACGACGACCTCTCCCTTTTGTGCTATAAATTAAAAATTCATTGTTCATTTTCCCCGACAATAACATCCCTCTAAATGATCATTTACCAATCCCATTGCCTGCATGAAAGCGTACGCAGTTGTCGGCCCAACAAAGCTCCAGCCCCGCTTTTTGAGATCTTTGCTCAGGCGTGTAGAAGTAGGCGTTTTAGCCAGTTTGCTCAAGCTTTCGTAATCCATTTTTTCGGGCCGTTCTGATTCGGGAGGTACAAAAGACCAGAAATAATCAGACAGAGATCCGAATTCTTCGGCGAGTATGATTGCCTGCCGGGCGTTGTTAATAGCCGATTCGATCTTTTTGCGGTGTCTGATAATGCCGGCATTCTGAACCAGCTTTTCTACTTCGGCGTCTCCAAAGGAAGCAACCTTTTCAAAATCAAATCCGGCGAAAGCCTCCCGAAAATTTTCCCGCTTGCGCAGGATGGTGAGCCAACTCAAACCCGATTGAAAACCTTCCAGTACAATCTTCTCGAATAAGCGAATATCATCGGTTACCGGCTTTCCCCATTCTTCATCGTGATACTGAATATAATCCTTGTGATTACCAGCCCACCAGCAACGAGGGAGCTTGTCGGTTCCTGTAATGATTCCGTCTTTCATTATCGTGAATTGTTAATCGTGTATCGGTTAGCGTTGAACGTGAATGGTAATAGAGCTTCATCTGCTTATCCCCTTGATTCCGCATTTACGTCGGACGTAGAACGTGGTACGTGTAATGGTGTAGTGGTGGAATGGTGGATCCACATAAAGACGTATAAAACGAGTCAAACGAATAAAACGTTTACAACCCCTTCCGCTCAATATATCCCTTCACAAAAGGACACCAGGCAACGACTTCAAGCGCTTCTTCCTTAGCGTATTCCAGAGCGCGTTTGGCCATTTTGCTGGCAATGCCCTGTCCTTTGAGGTTTTCCGGAACCTCGGTATGCAGAAAGTAGATCTTGCCTTCCCGGAGCCGGTAGTCTATGCGAGCAAGTTGCAGCCCGATGCGCACTTCAAAACGACTTTGATCTTTGTTGTTGACGACCTTGACAAATTTGCCCTCGAGTTTCATAGACGATTTAACAATTACAAATGATGAAGAGTTGTTTGATCGCCTAGCGTTTGTCCAGTATCTTGACAAACCAGCAACTGTCAATGCCTTCCAGAAACTGGTATTGATAGCGATCAGCCATGCGTTTAAACTGGTCTTCATCGCAGAAAAGGATACGTTCTGCATAGCCGTAATCGCCTTCGTAGCGATCATTGATTCGTACATCATGCTTCCGCGGAAGGACTTCCGAGTAAAAATCGATGGTGGCATTGTAGTCGTTGCGCACAACAGAGAATGCATCGTATTTCGCCGAAAGGCGCTCCATCATCCATCCATAATTTGCCCACTGCCAGCCGTGACGCAGTTCCTTTTTTCGAAAAACTTCGTCAATAACGAGACGGTATGGCGGAAAGAAAAAGACCACGCACATCAAAATGCTGAGTAATGCACTTTTCCGCTCCTCGAATTTTATCACCTGCACCAACTCGATGATCCGATGGATGCTGTACCCAATCATAATGGATAATAGCGGAATAATGGGAGCTTTATACCATTCGATCTTCGTTTGGGCCAGCGACAGGAAGAGCCAGAAACTGAAGGCGCAAAAGCCGAGGTAGAACAGAAAGGAGGTAACCTTTTTGTCGGCTACTTTGGGGAACAGGAAAAAGGCCAGAGGCCCAAATAAAAACAGCGGGGCATCCAGCAGGACATAGATGTAGAACCAAAAGACATTTTTGTGGCTTTCGAGCGAGCTGCCAAAGCGGCCGCCCAGTTCATTGCTCCAAACAGCTTCCAGATAACCCGGAGAAACCGAATTGCGAAGGAAGTAGTAGGAAACCCAAAGAACGATTGCCAGTCCGATGCCAATATAGTAGCGATAATCGCTCACCACGTTGACAAATTTCTTTCGCGTAAGCAAATAGGCAACGATACCCGGTGCAAATAGAAAAACCACAATGCCTTTAGTCATGGCCGCCAGAAAGAGTGCCAGACTCGAAAAGACAATCCAGCGCGTTGATCGCTGTGATTCAAAGGATCGATACAGCAGCAACAAAAAGGCCGTAGTGAAAAAAGTGAGCAGGGCATCGTAATCTCCGGTTCGAATCACATGATAATCGCAATAACCTTTGAAGCTGATCAGGGCCAGAGCACTGAAAAAAGCCCAGGCGACACTGCCCGATCGTTTGTGTACAAAAAAATAGAGCAGTAAAATAGTGGCAAAGCCGGCTAGTGCAGAAGGCAGGCGCAGTGGAATTACCCCCGGGCCAAGAACCTTAAAAAAGGTAGTCTGGACCCAAATCAGGAGGGGGGGCTTGGTTCCCCAATTATCAGGCTCTCCCCGGAAAGTAGGTACCAGAGAATAGCCGTCATCGGCCATTTCCAGAGCATTGACTGCCCGACGGGCTTCGTCAAAATTCCAGACTGGCAAAAAATCCATGTGGTGAAAGACCGGAAACCAGGCAAGTATGCAAAGTAAAACACCACAGATCAAAAAGGATGTGTTTTGGCTGCGCATTCTGTTGGTGAAGGTCTGCAATTGCCCGCAGTTTTCCAAGCTTTTACAAATGGTCGGGTACTAAGGGAAACCGATAAAGTTTCTTAATTTTGTCTAGCAATTTTAAAAAGTTCCATTTTTTTGAATCAGAATGGTCTTCCACAGCTGCAACCGCTCGTTGTTTAGAGTGGAAGATGAACATAATTATGCATGCCATGAACAACAAATTAAACACTGCTTTTTTTGTACTGCTTGTCTTTGCGTTGGCTTCTTGTGCCAGCGGGGAGAATGAGGTGTTTGAAGGAGGAAAGAAAGCAGAAAATGTAAAGCTGTTTGAACATCTGGATCCTTCCCAAACGGGGATCAGTTTCAATAATGAAATTGTGGAGAATGAAAGGTACAATCACGTTTTGCAGGATGTTATTTTTAATGGAGGAGGAATCGCTGTTATTGACATCAACAACGACGGCTTGCAGGATCTTTACTTCGCCGGCAACCAGGTAAGTGACCAACTTTATCTCAATGAAGGCAATATGAAATTTCGGGATATCACGGAATCAGCCGGGATCTCCAATAAAACCTGGTCGAATGCAGTGGCTATCGCCGATGTCAACAACGATGGATTTGACGATATCTATGTAGGTAAGTACATGCGCCTCTCCGAAACAGAGCGGGAAAATGAACTATATATCAACAATGGCGACAATACCTTCACAGAAAAGGCAGCCGAATACGGCCTGAACGATGCTGGCCACTGCACAGCGGTAAACTTCTTCGATTACGACAAAGACGGCCTGCTTGATGTGTATGTGGGCAATCAGCCTTTCGTAGAACGCGAAATCAAATACAGTGGCATGGAAGCCAATGTAGATCGCACAAAATATACTGACCGTCTGTACCACAATACGGGCAATGGAACCTTTGAGGATGTTACCCACGCTGCAGGCATTACCAATTACAACTACACACTCAGTGCTACGGTGAGCGATATGAACAACGATGGTTGGTTGGATGTATATGTGGCCAGCGATTATGAGGAGCCGGATTATATGTACCAAAATAATGGAGACGGCACTTTTACCAATGTTGCGAATGTTGCCCTGCGCCACATGAGTAATTTTAGCATGGGCGTGGATATTGCCGACTTCAACAACGATGGCTTTATGGACTTTTACGTGGCCGATATGGTTGCCGCAGACAATTACCGCCTGAAAGCCAATATGAGTGGGATGAATCCCCAAAAATTCTGGGATTTGGCCAACAGTGGTTTCCACTATCAGTATATGTTTAATATGCTGCAGATGAATAATGGCAATGGCTTCTATAGTGAAATTGGACACCTCTCCGGTGTTTCAAATACCGATTGGAGCTGGGCCACTTTGTTTGCCGATTACGACAACGATGGCGACAAAGACCTCATGGTTACCAACGGACTGGTAAAAGAGGTGAAAAACAAGGACTACATCATCCGCCGGGCAGAGATTATGGATTCGCTGTATGCCGATGCCAAAGCACGAGGTGTTATTGATCCGCGGATTCCGGCTATTGATATTGCCAATATGGCTCCTTCGGTTAAATTGCACAATTACATCTATTCCAATCAGGGAGATCTGACTTTCCGCGATCAGGTGGTCGATTGGGGCTTCGAAAAAGAAACCTGGTCAAATGGAGCCGTTTATTCCGATTTGGATAATGATGGTGACCTCGACCTGGTGATCAGCAATATGAATGATATTGCCGATGTATACGAAAACAAAGCTTCGGATATGAAGCTGAATAATTACCTCCAAATTCGTTTGGAAGGAGACAAGGGCAACAACCGCAAATCCTACGGAGCTAAGGTGAAAGTATATACCGGAGAGGATATGCAGGTACAGGAAATGTCGCCAACGCGTGGTTATCTGTCTTCTTGCGAGGCTTTACTCCACTTTGGCGTAGGTGCTAATAAATCAGTAGACAGAGTTGAAGTAGAATGGCTGGATGGCCGCAGCATGGTTGTCAGAGATGTAGCCGTAAACCAACAATTATTGCTGAAGCAAAGCGAGGCTGCTCCCGGTGCTGTAGAGGAAGAAACCGCTCCCGATCCTGTTTTTGCCGAATTGGACCGCCGCGAGTTGGGCATCGATCTCACCTATACCGAAAATGAATTTGATGATTACGCCCGCGAGGTTTTGCTTCCACACAGAATGTCTACCCTCGGCCCCTGCATGGCCAAAGGCGATATCAACGGTGATGGCCGCGAAGAATTTTTTGTAGGCGGAGCTGCCGGTAAAAGTGCTAACATCTTTATGCAGCTGGAAGACGGAAACTTTGTGCGGGGTGTCGGAGGTCCCTGGACCGAAGGCAATGACATAAACTGCGAAGATGTGAATGCTCTCTTCTTTGACGCAGATGGCGACGGCGATCAGGATTTGTATGTAGTAAGCGGAGGAAACGAATTCTCCGGTGGCGATGCTCGCTACCAGGACAGACTGTATATTAACAACGGACAGGGTAGCTTTTCCAAATCTAATGTTTTGCCTGATATGCCTACCTCCGGTGGAGTTGTTGCCGCAGGCGATATGGATGGCGACGGCGATCTGGACCTCTTTGTAGGTGGCCGTCAGATGCCGGGAGAATATGGATTTACGCCCCGTTCCTATGTGTTGAGAAACGAGGGAGGCACCTTTACGGATGTAACCACCGAATTTGCACCCGACCTCTACGAGCCTGGTATGGTAACAGATGCTGATTGGTTTGACTTTGAAGGCGACGGCGACCTGGATTTGCTGGTTATCGGAGAATGGATGCCTTTGGGTTTTTACCAAAATGAAGGAGATAAACTTCGCAATGTAACGTCAGAGATTAATATGCAAAATACCGGTGGCTGGTGGAACCGGGCCGAAGTTGCTGATATGGATGGCGATGGCGATCTGGACATCATTGCCGGCAACCTGGGATACAACATCAAGTTTAAAGCTTCCGAGGAAGAACCGTTTCGTCTGTTTACCAAAGACTTTGACGGAAACGGTACCCATGATGTGTATTTGGCTTATTACGACCAGGATGGCGTTTGTTATCCGGTTCGTGGACGCCAGTGTTCTTCGCAACAAATGCCTTACATCAAGTCGGAGTTTAAGTCTTACCACGAATTTGCCACCGCTACGGTAAATGACGTGCTCGGTCCCAGAATGGAAGGAGCGACCCAACTGGAGGTACAGCAATTTGCCACTTGTTATATCGAAAACCTGGGAGGTGGTGAATTTGAAGTGCGCACCCTGCCAAATGAAGCGCAGATCTCGCCAACTTACGGTATCGTGATCGAAGACTTCAACAACGATGGAATTAAGGACGTATTCCTTGCCGGAAATTATTACGAAAGAGAGGTGGAAACCTGCCGCTCTGATGCCGGTGTCGGACAAATTTTGATCCACGACGGCAAAGGCAATTTTGAGGCACTCCACCCAACCGAAACCGGGGTGATCGCTATTGGAGATGTGCGCTCTGTTCAGTTGCTGAATCGAGGCGAAATGGACCCTGTTTTGCTTATCGCGAATAACAACAGCTTCATCCAATCCTACGCACTGAAAGGACGTAATATGTAATTTGTGCGGCTTTCGCCGAATGGTTTATGGCAAAAAGCCCGGATTGTCTTTGGCATTCCGGGCTTTTTCTTTTGCGTTGGCCTGACAATCGGTTGCTTTGTCCTTTGATTGAAGGGTGCAGGTGTTATTTTTGTCATGGATGTAAATTTAAATGCTGTTTATGCGTGTTTTTCTTGTTCTATCGCTCTTTGGCTTGAGCTTAAACCTGGCAGTGGGCCAGCAGACGATTGGTTTGTTTGAAAATGACTCAACCGCTTTCGACGGGTATACACTTTTTGCCCCAACGACCAATGATAAAGCCTATCTCATAGATAATTGCGGTGAATTGATTCGCTCCTGGGATACAAATTATACCCCCGGAATGGATGTCGAGTTATTGCCAGACGGGAGATTGGTTCGCGCTGCCCGCTGGAATGGCAGCTTTAATGCCGGAGGAGTCGGAGGCCGCATCGAAATCTACAACTGGGAAGGAGAACTGGAGTGGGGCTACATTTATGCCGACGAACTGGTCCATCAACACCACGATTTTGAAGTGCTGCCCAACGGAAACATCCTGCTCCTGGCCTGGGAAGATAAAACCGAAGCAGAAGCTATACAAGCCGGCCGAGATCCGGACCTGATCGGCCTAAATGGCGTATGGCCGGATCATGTGGTTGAAATCGAACCTTTCGGCATCAACCAGGGAAATATCGTGTGGGAATGGCATGCCTGGGATCACCTGGTACAGGATTACGACCCGGATAAAGACAATTTTGGTGTAGTAGCTGATCATCCCGAATTGATCAATGTAAATTATGGTGTGGGCAATGGCAGTGCTGATTGGATGCACTGCAACTCCATTGACTATGTGGAAGAGTTTGACCAGATCATTATCGGATCCAGAGATTTTAATGAGTTCTGGATCATTGATCACAGTACAACCTCGGCAGAGGCTGCCGGACATACGGGAGGTAACTTTGGAAAAGGGGGAGATGTCCTGTATCGCTGGGGAAATCCAGCCGCCTATGATCGGGGGACTCCGGCGGATCAAAAGTTGTTTGGCCAGCATCACGTACACTATATCAAAGGGGATGCGCCTTATAATGGCAAAATTATTTTGTATAATAATGGTGCCGGCAGACCGGATGGAGCCTATTCAACTGTGGAAATACTCGATCCACCGGTAGATGAAAATGGCTTTTACGAACAACCAGCTCCAGGAGAAACCTTTGGACCAGAAACCCTTTTCTGGGTTTATGGAAACGGATTAAATCAATTTTATTCTCCAAATGTTTCCGGTGCTACTCAATTACCTAATGGGAATGTGCTATTTTGTGTGGGTTCCCAGGGATTGTTTTTGGAAGTAACCCTGGCAGGAGAAGTCGTTTGGGAGTACAAAAACCCGGTAGCCCAGAATGGACCAAATCCGCAAGGAACCAATCCGCCTCAAAACGCTGTATTCCGCACCTATCGCTACCCGGCAGACTTTCCGGCATTTGAAGGCAAAGACCTGACACCCCAGGGACCCCTGGAATTAGATCCACTGCCTTCAGATTGTGTGTTATATCCGGAACCAGGCCTGGCGTCAGTATCCGGACCCATTGCGGTTGAAGGATTGCAATTGTTGCAAAACCCGGTAAGTCAATGGTTGTCTCTGGAAAACACCGGTCTTCGGAATTTGCATGTAGAGGTTTTTGATTTGGCTGGACGAAAAGTGTTTTCGACTAGAGAAAGCAATGAACAAATACAAATTGACATTTCAAGGCTCCACAATGGAATGTATATTCTTAAAGTAAATGATGTGGAGCAACGAAATGCCTATTCTATATTCAAACTCATAAAGCATGATTAGACGTTTACAAATTTTACTGGCTTTTATCGGATTGAGCCTTGGCCTGTCTGCACAGGACCATACGGTTGGTTTGCTGTCCTATAAGCCATCCAAAGCCTTTGATGGCTACAACCTTATTTATCCCCACAATCAACCCAATGTTTATCTGCTCGACAACTGTGGAGAGATCGTTCATGTATGGGAAGACGACGCAGATTTTCGTCCGGGAAATACCGCATACCTTCTGGAAAACGGAAATTTGGTTAAGACCAAGCGCCCGTCAGCAGTTGCCGGTAACCCCATTTGGGCCGGTGGAGGCGGAGCTATCATCGAGATTAGAAGTTGGGACAATGAACTCTTATGGTCATTTACCCGCAATGACGAATTCGAGCGCCTGCATCACGATATCGAAATTTTGCCAAACGGCAATATCCTGGCCATTTGCTGGGAATTGAAGACGGATGCAGAAGCTATCCAGGCTGGTCGCGATCCGGATAATTTGCCTGACGGCGAATTGTGGCCCGACTACATTCTCGAGATTGAGCCGGTCGGAACGGATGAATTCAACATCGTTTGGGAATGGCATACCTGGGATCACCTGATTCAGGACTTTGATGCGACCAAAGACAATTTTGGAGTAGTAGCTGACAACCCCTTTAAAATTGATATTAACTACACCCCCGATGGCGCTGATGACTGGATGCATACCAATGCCATTGCCTATCATCCGGATCTGCAACAGATCGTCATCTCCGTTCCAACCTTTGACGAACTTTGGATAATCGACCACACAACCACCACACAGGAAGCGGCCGGAAGCACCGGTGGTCAGTCTGGACGTGGCGGTGACCTGATGTACCGCTACGGAAACCCGCAGACATACGATCGGGGGACTGAAGATGATAAAGTGCTGTTCTACCAGCACGATACCCACTGGGCTTTAGAGTTTCTTGAAATCGGCCATCCGATGTATGGTAAAATGGCTGTGTTTAACAATCGGGTAGGAGAGGACTTTTCGAGCGCAAACGCGTTTGATCCTCCCTGGGATATGTATGAATGGGAGTATACGCTGGATGGCGACACATACGGTCCGGCGAATTTCTCCAATATCCTCTACCATCCGGAAGATCCGACAAAGATGTATTCCACCGGGCTGTCCAGCGTTCAGTATTTGCCCAATGGCAATACCCTCATTTGTACAGGGCGTTTTGGTTACCTCTTTGAGGTTACTCCGAATGATGAGATCGTTTGGGAATACAAAACGCCACTCAATGGAGGGCTACCCGCCACTCAGGGTGATACACTGGAAATTAATAACAATCTTACTTTCCGGGTCAAACGTTATCCAAATGACTTTGCAGCCTTTGACGGTAAAGATCTAAGTCCTCAGGGATGGCTTGAATTGGAACCAGACGAAGATTTTTGTCAGACGATTTTGCCAACCTCTGAAGCTTTTCAGGATTACAAAATGGAGGTGTATCCTAATCCGGGATCTGATATGATCACTTTGGAATGGGAAGGTATGCCAAATTCTGTGATTGAAGTTTTTGACCTGACAGGTCGAAGAATGCTCTCCATGGAAGCTTCCGGCGGACGCAAGTATATTAATGTTTCCGAATGGGAGGCAGGCATGTACATTATCCGTGTGGATGGAAAAGGAATGCGCACTTTGGTTGTGACACACTAATTGAATTTCCCGCTGAAAAGCAGGCGCCCCGGATTCTTCGATGCGAAGGATTCGGGGCGTTTTTTTAGCAGCTTTTACCTGTTTTTGCAGGGCCTGGTTGATCGATTAGCCAAAGAATTTGATCCAGGCGGATGATCCTGCCCTGCCGGGTAATGAGAAACTCTTCTTTGTTCTCCGTTTTCCAGCTTACAATGCGGTCGGAAATTTCGTGCTCGTGTCCCGCTTCCATAAAGCGAATGAGACCGTGTTTCTTTTTGAGTGCGGCGATTTCGATTTGATCTACAAAATCGCAGGCCACTGGTTTGTAAGGTTCCATTGGGATCAATTTTACAGTTCAGGGGTTAATGCCAAACCTGAAAACAGGACTATCCTTTTTCAGGGTCGACATATATAAGAAGAAAGGTCAGAGCGGGCAAAATAGTTCAACAAAACATAAAATTAATGTAACTAATACACTAAGTAATTGCGGTTGTTTTGAACGGGAGTCCTGATTTCAACCTGTCAGGTCGGCAACCTGACAGGTCGCCGACCCGTCAGGTTGCCGACCTGACAGGTCCAAAACGATAAAGCTCTGATTATCAGTTACTTTTGCCTTTTGCAAGTAAAACCATCAAACCCAAACCCACCGTATTTAAGCTACCATGCACCTTATACATCCAGGGGATGTTCAGAATTTTTATGGGATACCAGATGCGAATGCCGTATCCGAGAGCCAGAACCATCCCTGCCAGTAACAGCAGGGCACCCATCTTTCCAATCAATGGCCAATCGGTCTGGAGATACCGGATGGCCACCCAGCTTCCGGTAGCTGCCATTAGGCAGGCAGCCACTGCTTCAACTTCCGGCAATAATCCATATCTGCTCAGGGTAATACCCGCCGCGGTAAGGGGTGCTGCTGCAATCAATCCAAAAATTAAAAAACGATCACCTTCTGATCGATTTTCTGCCAACAACATACTGGCCAGAATGGTGAGCAGAAATCCGGCATAGTGAAAATGGGCGGCCGTGAGAAAAGAGATGACTGAGTCAAAACCAAAAATGGTCAGGTCAAATCGATTTGACAGCAACCAGAAAGTACCGACGATCAGATACAATAAGGACAGTTGCGACAAACGGAGCAGGGTTCCACTTTCGCGAAAGCGGAAGAAAAACAGCCAGATCGAAAAAAGAAACCAGGGCAAGGTCAGGGTGCCGGCCAAAGGGATAGGAGGAAGTAGTAAAGAAAAACTGGCCAAAACGCCCAGTGCCAGGGCGATACCATACAACTTTGTGGGTATAAGTTGCTGTTTTTGCAGCGTATAGGGGACCAGAAAAATCAGCGCAAAGGACAAAAGGAGGCCGGGCCACAACAAAAAGGCCGGCCCCAAAAAGAGGCGCAGGGGAACAAATAATCCCCAAATGACGAGCCCCTTGTCCGGGCGTGTTCCTATGATTGACATAATGCCTGCATTTGCCGAAAGGCAGTTTTTACAAATCTGCGCTGCTGATAGCGCGCATACCAATACCCCAGCCGCACAAACCAATAGTTGGGACGGGAAAATGCCCGAATTCTAAAATAGACTTTTTTATCCGTTGTCGTTTCCAGGAGAAACAATTCTTCTCCCTTTTCCGGATGAGTCTGCAAGGTGCCGTAGGCAAACCCATAGCGTTCTTCTTCGCGGATGGTATAAATAATCCGAGCCCCGCAATACATCCAAATGCCATGTATCCGGAAACGCACTCCAACCTCCCGCCCGGGTTCCGGTTTTGGGTGCGGATAACAAACTTCCGACCAGGATTCCGGAAACATTTGCCAGGCATCCAGAGCGTTTTTTGCACGATCAAAAATAGCTTCTCCCTGCCCCAGCAATACCCTGTTGTCGTCAAAGTCGTAGCCGGCCGGAATCCCGTCCAGACTCGCCCCCCGCTCCCGATAGGATAGAGGCTGATCTTTTAGCTTTCGCCGAAAGGCAAATAATTTATCCGGACAATCCCTGTTACTCATGGAATAAAGATAGGTGTATTTTTCAATACTTTCAATAAATAATGAAAGTTTGAATTGGGAATCTTTTATTGGTGGAGTGGGGAGTTTTGATACAACTTCAGTAATTTATCCATCAAACCGGATACTAATGACAGATGCATTTCTCGACGCTCAACGGCAACAAGGAGATCCCCTGGCCGACGAAGCCATCGATCGCCTGTTGGAAACCGAAGGGGCCGATTCGGCGAAAGCCCTATTTAATCAGCTAATAGGAGAGATTGAAATGCCGGAGGCTTCTTTTCCACCTTCCATGCAGGACTTTTTTGAAACTACCCGTCAATTGCCTGCAGAGGCTGATTGGCAGAAAATTCGGGTGGCGCAGGATTTATTTCTGGATCATGGTCCGAAGTTTTTGGTTTTCCTCTATTACAAATCCCTTCCGCAACTCTATTGCTGTGCAAACGGAGCGGAAGTACTCACACGTACAGGACGGCTGTCTCGCCAGGGGGACGATATGGAAATTTTTGCCCGGCGAATCGCCGAAACCGGTCAGTTTTTGATGGAAGTGATGCAGAAAGGAGGTTTGCAGCCCGGCGGACAAGGCATTCAGGCCATTCAGAAAGTGCGGCTGATTCATGCGTCGATTCGCCGATTTACGGGGCGGCAAAACTGGGATGGAGAGGCACTGGGTGTGCCGGTAAACCAGGAGGATTTGGCTGTTACCCTGATGACTTTCAGCGTTTCCATGGTCGATGCCTTGAGGCAATTTGGAGTAGCTGTTGCACCTGACCGGGAAGAAGCCTTTTACCACTGCTGGAAAAATATCGGATTGTTGTTGGGTTGCTCGCCCGAAATGATCCCGGATGATTTGGCTTCCGGCCGGAAACTGCTCGAGCAAATTCTGGACCGTCAGGCAGCTCCTTCGGAACCGGGAAAACTACTCACAAAAGCCCTGCTGAATTTTGCCGATCATACCCTCAAAGGCCGACTTAAACCCGTACCTCCATTCTTGATTAGCGAACTTATCGGTCAGGAGCGCGCACAAATGCTGGACATCCAGCCTCCTGCGGGATGCCTCGGTATCTGGCTTCCGGCATTTTTGAGTTCTTTGTTGCAGTTGGGAGAGCGGCTGGAGGATAAATTTGAGGGTCCGATGGATTTACTGATCGAAGAATTGGGCCGACAAACCGTTAAAGCCATGGTCGGGTATTTCGATAAATTTGAAAAGCGATCCTTTGCTGTTTCTGGTCAAATGACCCGGCGTTGGAACATGTAATTTGCCGATATTGAAAATTATAGATATATTTGAGACAACACAATGACGGTATCTGGCAACCCAGGAAATTTGGGTTGTCTATAGCTGACCACTACCGATTATTATTTCATCCCTCGGTCAACTTCCTTTCCGTCTTCCCTGAACAATATCGATTCAATAGATGAGTCCTATGACTATTTTCGATGTCTGTACATCGAATGGCGGGCCATCCCAAGTCGATTTTTCTGTTGGAAGTCGTTCTTCGAATCCAACCGTTATGAGAATCCCAAACTAAAAACAGGGTACCGTATTGGTTACCCTGTTTTGTTTTTTACCGAACAAATTCTTAATTGCGTCTCCGCTTATTGAAGTTCTTCTTGAATTTTTTGGGTTTCTTTCCCCTGGGTTTTCCACCACCTGAGTCTGCATCATTTACGCGCATTTCACGTCCCTTAAATTTGCGGCGATTCAACTTGGAAGTAACCTGACTGGTGACTTTCTTATCGACATCGAAGTGCGTAAACTTATCCTGCAGGTCAATGCGTCCCACCGAAGCTCCGGTAATACCGGTCTGGTCACAGATAAAAGCAAGAAACTCGCCTTTGTCGGCCACTTCCAGACGACCGATATTGATGAAAAGACGGTCCATCGTTTTACTATCGTCGCGACGTCTGCCCGGGTTTTCTTTTTGATTGAAATCAGTGGCGCTTTGGCCGTAATTATGAAACAACTGCTTCATGGAAATACTGGCCAGTTTGGCAATGAGTTCTTCCCGGCTAAGTCCCTCCAGGGCTAGTTCCAACTCGGGCAGATAAGGCTCAACAGCCGGATTAACCTTTGCTTCTCCCAATTTCTGGAATTGACGAACCAATCGCTCTTCCAGAATTTCCTCACCGGTAGGAATATGAGCTACTTCAAATTTTAATTCGAGGTTGCGTTCCAACTGCTTCAGGATGTGTCGGTCTTTTGGGTGCGCCAGGATCAGGGAAAGTCCTTTCTCGCCAGCCCGTCCCGTACGTCCGGCACGGTGCGTATAAAAGGAGCGATCATCCGGAATGTTGAAATGAAACACATGGGTGATCCCCGGAACATCCAGTCCGCGGGCAGCCACATCGGTAGCAACCAGCATGTTTACCTGCTTGTTTCGAAATTTATCCATCACCCGATCCCGTTGCGACTGGCTGAGGTCTCCATGAATAGCATCGGCTTTATATCCGTCGCGTATCATGTGGTCGGCCACTGTGCGGGCATCCTGCCGCGTGCGTGTAAATACAATGCCATACAAACCCGGCGAAAGATCCAGAAAGCGACGCAAAACGTCATAGCGTTCCCGGGGCTTGGTGACCACATACTGGTGACTGATATTTACATTGATCTTCTGCTCTTCCTGAAGCTTTACCTCTTCCGGATTACTCATGTACTCTCTGGAAATCCGCTGCACCTCTTTGGGCATGGTCGCCGAAAAAAGCCAGATATTTCTTTGGGCCGGCAAATGCTGAAGGATATCGTCAAGTTCTTCTTTAAAGCCCATGTTGAGCATTTCATCCGCTTCGTCCAGAACCACATAGCGAATGCCATCCAGTTTTATGGCCTTTCGGCGAATGAGATCCCGCAAACGGCCCGGTGTCGCTACGACAAGCTGAGCACCGCGTTTCAGCCCTTTGATCTGGCTGATAATGTCGGCACCTCCATAAACAGCCTGCACTTTAAGTGCCTTGAGGTGTTTGGAGAAGTTTTTCATTTCCCGGCAGATCTGCAAGCAGAGCTCCCGGGTTGGAGCAAGCACCAGCCCTTGCGGGTAGTTTTCCTGTTCGTTGATCAGTTCAACAAGCGGAAGGCCAAAAGCAGCTGTTTTGCCGGTACCTGTATTAGCCAGGCCGACCAGGTCAGTAGGCTTACTTAACAACGCAGGAATGGTGTGTGCTTGAATAGGAGTGGGGGTGTGGAATTCCATACTGTTAAGAATGTCCACCAATGGCTGGGAAAGGCCCAGCTCAGAAAAAGTACTCATCTGTTATGTTTGGTGCGAATCTCCCTTTTGCTTGTTCTTCCCTCAAAAATGAAGATTCGACCAAGAGCTTCGCCGTTGGGGCTATCCGAACCCTTTCGAATAACCAATACCGGTGCATTTTCACCGGATACATTTAAAATCGGCACAAAGGTACATTAATTTTTGTCCCCGTCTATTGGTGCTTCCAAATCTTATTTGGTTTGAGTTGTGCAAGTCTGAATTCAATGTAATTATGTTGTTGAAGGAGGACGTGTCGTAAATCCAAAAGGCCCCTATTCGGTCGTATATGATGTAAAGCAATGAAAATTGGTTATGGTATTTAATAATGTTGTTACATTAAGTGTCAGGACCCAGGAAATCTTTTTCAATAAGTACTTACACACAATCCATCTATGAAAAAACGAATACCCATCGTATTCAGGGTCTTTGGCATTTTTGCACTGGCCCTCATTATGCTTGCCAACTCTTCCAATCCAAACAACGGAAATACCGGAGCGCCCGGTGAAGGTACCTGTGCCGGTTGTCATTCCTCGCCACCACCAAGCCTGGATGGTGAAATTTCACTCAGCGGCCTGCCGGCAACGGTCATGCCAAATACGACCTATACCCTGACGCTTACTTCTTCGGTCACTGCAGGCTCAGCCAATACTTCCGGTTTTCAAATGGTATCGCTGAATACCAATAACCAAAATGCCGGCGATATGCAGGATATTTCAGCAGACGTTGGCACAAATACCGCTGGTAGCGGAAGGGAATATGTAGAACACAGAGGCGATAAAGCCATTGCCGCAAATATGGTTTCCTGGACCTTCGAATGGACTTCCCCGGCCGCTGCGCCTGGAAACGGCGACATCACCATGTATGCCTCCTCCCTTCTGGCCAACAATAACGGCTCCAGCAGCGGCGACCGGACAATCCTGAATACTTTTAATACAAACCTTACATCCGGTGGGCCGCCTGTCGCAGTTTCTATTACCAGCTCTACCGATGTGAGTTGCTTTGGTGGAATCGACGGCAGTGCCACGGCAACAGCTACCGGAGGAACACCTCCCATAAACTATCTCTGGTCGAATGGCCAGACCAATCCAACGGCTATAAATCTGGCTGCCGGATTCTACTCCGTTACAGCCAGCGATGCAGTCGGGCAAACCGCTACTGCGAATGTGGTGATCGGTCAGCCGCCCTTTTATTCCGTGCAAATCGCTTCCCAAACCAATGTTAGTTGTTTTGGAGAATCTACCGGACAAGCAATCGCCAGTGCATCAGGCGGTACTTCACCATACACTTATGAATGGTCAAACGGCGCTACCGGACCTTTTGTAAACAACCTGGCTGCAGGTATGTACACGGTAACAGCAACAGACGCCAATGATTGCGAAACCACCACAAGTGTAAATATTACCCAGCCCACTCCGCTCATAGTCTCCCTGATCTCTCAAACCAATGTCGATTGCTTTGGAAATAATACCGGAGCAATAACTGCCAACCCCACAGGAGGAACCCCTCCTTATTCCTTCAACTGGTCCAACGGGGGAACAGGTCCCGGTATTCAAAACCTTATAGCAGGAACATACATTTTAACTGTCACCGATGGCAACAGTTGTACCGCTCAACTCAGTGTAACAATTACCCAGCCTCCTTTACTCACTTTAAGCCTGGTTTCTGCACAGGATCCGGATTGTAATGGAGCCGCAACGGGTAGTGCCACCGTTGAAGGAAATGGAGGCACCTCTCCATATACTTATGAATGGTCAAACGGTGGAACGGGCTCCTCCCAAGGAAACCTGCCAGCCGGTTCCTACACGGTAACCATTACAGATGACAATGATTGCGAAACGTCTTTAAACATAACCTTAACCGATCCACCTGGTATGCAACTAAGCGGAGTCGTTACAGACGTAAGTTGCGGCGGAGCCTGCGATGGAGCAATCGACCTGAGTGTGTCCGGAGGAAATACCCCATACACTTACTCCTGGTCAAACGGGATGAACATAGAAGATATCACAAACTTGTGCGTGGGAGATTATACGGTGACCGTTACAGATGCTTCTTCCTGTACGGCTGTACAAAGCTTTATGGTAGGTGGCTTAGCTACTTTGGATTTGGCAGTGACCAACCAGACAAATGTCGATTGCAATGGAAATGCTACCGGAGCCATCAGCGTAGAAGCTACCGGAGGCACTTCTCCATACAACTACTCCTGGTCTACCGGAGATACTGGAGCCTCTATTGAAAATCTGGAGGCGGGAACCTATGGCGTGACCGTTACAGATGCTAATATGTGCACCGATTTTCTAATGGTAACCATTACAGAACCAGTGGTGCTTTTAGCCAATGCCTCCGCAACTGCCGAGACTTCGGCCGGGGCAAACGATGGTACTGCCTCCGCCTCTCCTTCCGGTGGTACTACCCCTTATAATTATAGCTGGAGTACAGGCGATGATACAGCTATGATTGAAGACCTCCAGCCCGGCACCTATACCGTTACTGTCACAGATGGCAACAACTGCAGCAGCATTGAATCGGTTACCGTAAATCCTTTCGCTTGTGTTTTAGGAGCTACTATTGAAACAAGCGATGCAAGCTGTGCAAATGCTACAGATGGCTCCGCTACAGTAAGTGTAACGGATGCTTCTGATCCGGTTACTTTCGCCTGGTCCAGCGGTGGAGATATGGCTACCGAAACCGGTTTGGCTGCCGGAAGCTATTCTGTTACGGTTGGCGATGCAACGGCTTGTACGGTGATTCTCAATTTCCAGATAAACGATCCGGCCCTGCTTACGCTTAGTCTTAATGGTTTGGCAGATGCAGATTGCCCGGGAGCTTCAAGCGGTCAGGTGGAGGTGATCCCGGCTGGTGGCACACCCGATTACAGCATTTTGTGGCAGGATGGTAGTACTGACTTTTTCCGCACGGATCTGTCCGCAGGTACCTATATGCCTGAAGTGACGGACGCCAATGGCTGTACGCAAACAATCAGTATAACAATAAGCGAACCCGCGCCAATCGCCGCTAATTTCACCTCGACCGATGAATCAGCCTACGAAAGTGCTGATGGTACCGCAACGGCTGGCCCGACTGGCGGCACTTCGCCTTATTCCTATGTCTGGAGTACAGGAGCAACGGGCGATATGATTTCAGATCTGGAGCCGGGTGTTTACTCCCTTACCATTACCGATGCGGCAAACTGCCAATTGGTAGATTCGATAGAGATTTTTGCTTTTCCCTGTAGCCTTTCGGCGGATGTTTCCGGACTCTCGCCAGCTTGTAACGGGGCTGCAGATGGTACCGCTACGGCAACGGCGATTGATGGTGATGCCCCTTTTACCTTTGAATGGTCAAATGGGATGAATACTCAGAATATCTGCGAACTGCCTGGCGGAACTTATGTGGTCACTATTACCGATGCGAATGGTTGCCCGGCCGTCGACAGCATCATATTGGAAGAACCCGAATTGCTGGTGATTGAATTGGTAAATATGATGGAGCCCACTTGCAATGGCGATACAGATGGTCAAATTGAGGTTGCTGCTTCCGGAGGCACGCCACCGGTAAGTTTTGCCTGGACCGATGAGCAGAACAATACTTTTTCAGGGCCGCTACAGGACATGCTTGCTGCCGGAACCTATGAAATTACGGCAACAGATGCCAATGGTTGTGTAGCAGAATTGATCCTTAATCTGGAGCAACCTGATTTACTGGAGGTGAGCATCACCACCACCGATGAAACTTCCAATAATGCAAACGATGGAACCGCTACGGCAAATCCGGTCGGAGGTACGGGCCCTTATACTTATGCCTGGAGCAATGGCGGAGATACTCAAACCATCGAGAACCTGCCGCCCGGCACTTATTCCGCTACTATCACGGATGCCAACGGGTGTATGGCAGAAGATGTGAGTAGCATCAATCCTTTTGGATGTTCCCTTTCGGTGAATCTATCCGCGCAACAAATTAGTTGCAATGGGGCTGCAGACGGCAGTATCTCGGCTGCTATTTCAGATGAAAATGATCCGCCGGGAGTAGAATCGATTGACTGGTCCAATGGAGCAGAAGGAGTTACCTCTATCAATAATCTGCCTCCGGGAAATTATTCGGTCACTGTCGTGAATTTAAGTGGTTGTTCGGTGGTAGAATCGGTGGTTATTTCCCAGCCTCCTGTGCTTTCTGCCCTCCTGGAAGATACCAACGATGCGTTTTGCTTTGGTGCCGATGACGGCTCCGTGATTCTTTCGGCGAATGGCGGTACACCTCCGTACACCTATATGCTGGAAGGACAGGAAGTTGTATTCGGGATGGGCCAGAATGCCGGTTTTGCCGGACTGGTCGCCGGAGATTATACAGCTGAACTGACGGATGCCAATGGCTGTGTCAGCGCTGTTGACTTTTCAATCGGACAACCTTCAAATTTAAGCTTGGCAGCCGGGCAAATTACCGGCGTAGATTGTCCGGGAGATATGACCGGCATGGCAGAATTGTTGGCCTCCGGCGGCACGCCTCCTTATGATTTTTTCTGGCCTGGCGGCCTGATGGGACCTGTTCAAAGCGATTTGACAGAAGGTATTTACGACGTATTGGTAATGGATGCGAATGGCTGTGAGGGCACAATTACTATAGAAATTCCGGTGTTGGATATGGAACCGCCGACAATGGCAGTACAGGAAGTTGATTTGTTTCTGGATGAATCCGGTATCGCAACGCTTAATCCGGAGGATGTAGATGCCGGAACGGATGATAATTGCGGCATTGCAAGCTTGTCTCTGGACATCAATACCTTTGATTGCAGTATGCTGGATCAATCTCCTATAACCGTAGAGCTGACCGCATTGGACATATCCGGCAATTCGGCGCAAGCCACAACCTTAATAAACGTGCTGGATACCATTTCCCCGGAACTTGATTTACCCGCAGATATCATACTGCTAAATTGCGACGGCTTCTACGAGTATGAAGTATCCGCTACCGATAACTGTGGAATCGATGAGTTGGTCTTGATCGAAGGCTTGCCCAGTGGATCAAACTTCCCCATCGGAACGACCACCGTAAGCTGGCAGGCAACAGACAGCCCGGCCGGAAATACTACAACCGGGAGCTTTACGGTAACCGTAGAAAATCCGGTAGTGGCGCTTGATCCAATTGTAACTCCCACCTGCCCGGGTGAAGCCAATGGTTCTGCACAAGCGCTGGTAAGTGGTGGTCAGCCGCCTTATGCGTTCCAGTGGTCAGACAATATGAGTCAAACCACCGAAACGGCAACGGATCTGGAACCCGGCACTTATGAAGTACTAATCACAGATTCAAACGGCTGTGAAGCCATGGCAACAGCTGAGGTTACAGCCTATCCGGAGATTGAAGTATCGGTCACGGATGTCGTCAACGAAACCAATGGTGCCGGAAATGGAGCGATCAGTATTTCCATTGATGCGGGAGACGGGCCTTTCGATCTGGAGTGGTATATGGACGGCGACCTGTTCTCCGACCAGGAAATGCTTGTGGATCTGTCGGCCGGGACTTACGAATTGATTGTGACAGACGTACACGGTTGTTCTTATTTGTCGGACCCAATTTTAATCGAAAATATTACCGGAACGATGGATCCAAAACTGGATCAGAATATCCGGGTATATCCCAATCCAGCTGATCAGGTACTGGAGGTTCGGATTGAGGGCGAAGTGCTCCGCGATTTGACTTTTGTATTATATGATGCGACCGGCAGGAAGTATCGTGTTGCTGAGCGCCAGTTGGCCGAAGATCGCTTTGTGCTGCCTGTAGATAATTTAGCAAACGGACTATATCTGCTGCAAATCGTTCAGGAAGACCGATTTACAACCCGACGAATTATTATCCAACATTGATAAACCTTTTAAACCCGGATTCATTACTTGCTGTAGGGAATCCGGGTTTTTCCTTTCTCTCGGCTTTTCTTATCTTAGAAACCACCCCATCAAGCCCTTCACCTTAAATGTTGCCTGCCATGATTCGAACTTTACCAATACTGTTATTGCTGTTAATGAGTCTTGCGGTATCTGCCCAGACCAATATTACAGTCACCAATCCGGAGGCCGAGGCCGTTTTGATGGGAGATTTTGATCCGGCCGATTATGCCCAGACCGATCCGATGTTTGATCCGTACCTGATTTCGGAGATGCTTGTCAGCGAAATAAATGCCGATTCGCTGAAAAGCTATCTGGAACAAATGAGCACTTTCGGCAACCGAAATACAGGCTCTGACACCACCAGTACTACCTTTGGAATGGGCGCCGCCCGCCGCTGGGCGTATGAGAAGTTTAAAACCTTCGATGCACAGGCCGAAGACCGCTTGCTGGTATCCTACCTGCAATTTGATGAACCCATTTGCGGCATGGGCCAGCACCGAAATGTTTTCGCGGTACTTCCCGGTCAGGGGCCACAAGCCGAGGAATTTGTTCTGGTAGAAGGACATCTGGACAGCCGCTGCGAAGATAATTGCGATGTGGATTGTATGGCGGAGGGGATGGAAGACAATGGAAGTGGTTCAGCTCTGGTGTTGGAACTGGCCAGGGTCATGAGTCAGTATAGTTACAACAGAACCATTGTGTTTGTATTGACTACCGGCGAAGAACAGGGACTTTGGGGCGCGGAAGCTTTTTCGAAGTGGATCAAAGACAATGACCTGCCTTTACTGGCCGTATTTAATAATGATGTAATTGGCGGCGTCATCTGTGGGGAAACGGCTTCTCCGCCTGGTTGTCCGGGCTTAAACGATGTGGATAGCATCAATGTGCGGATTTATTCGCAGGGCTCATACAACTCACCCAACAAACAACTGGCGCGTTTCACCAAGCTGGAATTTCAGGAAATGGCCGATCAATTTATGGCCGTAAAGCCGGTGATCAATATCATGACGCCGGAGGATCGCACCGGCAGGGGAGGAGATCACATTCCTTTCCGTGAAAGAGGCTATCCCTCGATTCGGTTTACCTCTGCTAATGAGCATGGCGATGGCAATCCGTCGCAACCCGATTACCACGACCGGCAACATTCGATGGAAGATGTGTTGGGAGTGGATACAGACGGGGATATGATCCTGGATAGTTTCTTTGTGGATTTCAACTACCTGGCCAGAAATACCATTATCAATGGCAATGCGATTGCGATGGCTGCGGCCGGGCCGATTGCGCCAACCAATTTTGAAGTCGTTCCGGTCAACAATGGATTTGAAGTATCCTTTGATGATCCAAACGATTACGGGGTCTACCGCATAGGAATCCGGACACCATCTACCAATGACTGGGATACGGTTTATACCATCTACAATAGTTTGGATACGATTTACGGATTGATGGCTGATCAGGTGTACGATCTTTCGGCAGCGACCGTAGATGACATTGGTATTGAAAGTTTGTTCTCTAATGAAAGGTTCTCCGCATTCACCACAGGGACTTACGAATTGCCCTGGTCTGAAAGGGGCTTAACGCTCTTGCAGAATCACCCCAATCCATTCGATGAAGCAACCGTTATTGGCGTACAGGTAGAACGACCGATCGAGCACAAACAAGCCTGGATCAGCGTGCACGATCTGCAAGGCCGCGAACTGGCCAGAATGCCAATAAGTTTAGAAATTGGACGCAATGAGGTGGAATACGACTTTCAAAACCACCAATATGTGCCAGGTACCTATGCTTACAGTCTGATCATTGACGGACAGCTGGTGGAGAGTAAGCAGATGATATATGCTTATTAGGAATAGGAATAGGAATGGGGTTGGGAATAGGATTTAGGTTTTTTTGTTTCCGACCTGCAAAAACGCAACGATAGCCACCAAAGCTACAAATCCCCAGGTCTTGGAGTGTCCGAATTCCAGGCCTGTGGGATTTTCGTTGTGGTAAAATACGCCGTGTTTAAACCGGAAGGCCCAGGAGTCTCCTATGCCATGTACCAGGATTTCAAATACAAAGGCAAATACATTGACCAGTATCAGCGCGATGATGGCAATGCCTATACTGCGGAGGATTCTTCGGGTAACCGGATTCATAGCTAACTGATTATTTTCCTGGGAATAGCAGAAGGCAATCGGCTAAGCATCTCATTGTTGAGCAGATTGGTGAAATTGGTGAAAGAGCTTACGCGGATAACTGCATTTTTCTGCTTACCCAATAATACCACTTCGTCGTCAATTTCCACATCCGTAATGTGGGAAATGTCTACCATAAACAGGTTCATATTGATCAGACCGACTACCGGTGCTTTCTTGCCTTTGATCAGGACGAAACCTTTGTTGGATTGTCCACGTGGATAACCGTTGGAATAACCCAATGGAATTACCGCGATATCCATATTGCGGGTTGCCTGAAAAGCCGTGCCATACCCGACAAATTCTCCCTCTTTAATGTGTTTGATGTCCATAACGTCCGTCTTCCAGGTCAATACCCGTTTGAGTGGCGCGTCTTTCATCTTCCCGGCATCCTGCAGATGGAGGTGGTAGATATCGGGACTGGGCCAGAAACCATAAATAGCTACTCCCACACGTACCATGTCGTAATGCGTGTCCGGAAAAGCCAGTGCTGCTCCGGAGCAGGCGATGTGCCGGAAAGGCGGCATAAAGTTTTTCTTTTTCAGCTCCCGCAGCGTTTCTTTAAACTTTACAATTTGAGGCTGGATCTTAAACTGATTGCCAATGCTCTCTACCCCGCCCAGGTGGGTACAGACACCTTCAAAGCGAATGTGTTTTTTATGCTTCTTCAGGAAAGTTATGGCTTTGGAAATATCTTTCCGGTCCATGCCGGTTCGATTGGTGCCGGTCTCTACTTCGAGATGAATGACAGCCTGTTTATTCAGGGCTTTGGCTTTTTCCAGAACCAGGGGCAGGCGGTTGTAATCAAAGACATAAAACTCGATATCGTGTTCGATCGCCCAGGCAATATCCTCATTGTATAGAATACCCATGATCATAATCCGGGAACCGGGCGCGCAACTTTCCAATACCTCTTCTGCCTCAAAGGCGGAAGCAACCGAAAAATGATTGACGCCGGCCTTCTCCAGCATTTTTACCATCTGCGGAATGCCATGCCCATAAGCATTGGCTTTTACTACCGCCGAAATGACCGGATGCTGCCCTACTTTTTTACGAATAAAATTGATGTTGGTTTTGAGTGCTTTCTGACTCAGGTAGATTCTGGAAGAGTGTTTAACCTTCATGCCGGTAACCAGATGTATTTTTTGCCCCAACTGTTTCGGGCCAGTGATTGAATAGTTTTAAGCTCTTTTTCAGGAACCTTGTCCATACGATCTTCAATGCCTTTGGTATTGTAATGAAAGGCGTAAACCCTCGATAAAAACTGGTAAAAGGGCAGAGAAGATTCTCCCGGCCTTTCTCCATTTCCGGACACTGTTGGCTTTATCCCCTGTCCCCAATCCTGTCTGCCTTCGTTGTTTGGATTGTAGAAATAGGCCCGCCACTCTTCTTTTTCATCTTTGGCTATACGCAGAAGTGAAATGGCATGGAAACCCAGTAAATCCCCCTTCGAACTGGTAATGAAAATGCCGATGGGCACGGAGTAAACCAGTGAATATCCGCCATTATAAGCCGGGTGAAAGGAAGCATAGAATGTTCGCGCAAATTGTTCGTACTGATCGATGGCTCCGGTCAGGCTGTTGTAGCAGCTGGCAAAGCCGGTTTGTATCCAATGCCCGTAAAAAGCCGGATTAACCGAAATGTGCGGATCATAACCAATGTGCTTGGTCATGGCTTTTTGCATCATTTGACCGTAGATGTTGTCTAGATGCGGAACCAGCACAATAGATACCGGATCAAGTTCTGCATAAAAGGCGTCGGGCTTTTCTTCCAGATTGGAAGATTCCACCAGTTCCCCTTCATAGCGCAATTCTAAATGATTACTGATTGCTGTATTGATGATCATATTCAGCAATTTACCAGGGGCCTGGATGCTCCACATGCTTATGCCTCGCGCAGATTGGCAGGTCGGATTATTGCCCTGTCCCAGGCCAAGTGGGAGTCCCAGTACGCTAATGGCTGCACCGACAAGCAATTTGATCGGTTCGGTTTCCGTATGCTCGCGAACGGATTTGCGGATTTGCTTTTTTAAGGTCGGGTGGATGTTTATCCGGATCAACTTATTGAGCGCATTCCAAACTGGCCTCCGCGAAAGAAGGTTCCGCTCCAACATGCGTTTTAGTCCATAAATGGCTTGTTTGTTGGTGTCGAGAATACAATCCTGAATCAATTGGATGATGAAGGCTTTGTGGCGTTCAAAATCCACGGTACCGTGATCATTAAGCTGAAGTAACTCGGGAATGAGATCTGAATCCTTTTCTGACAAAAACCGAAGCATAGCCCACAAATGATCTGAAACCAGACCGGTGCTGTGCAGCATTTCTCCCATCTTCTGGCACTCTGCTCGGCGTTGAGTTTCTGTGCCTTTTTCAATCTGGGAAATATAGGTGTCGATATCGGGCAACTCCCGTACCAGCCGGGTAGGGTGATAGAGCGCATCCACATAATACCGAAGGCGTTCGTCCTCCTTTTCTCCCGGAACCAGATCTACTTTGTCTTTAATCAATTGAAGCAGATCCTCCAGACGATGAGTAATGATGGGCCTTTGTGCAGCAATGGTCTCTACCTCCAGCGCAAGCTTTGATTTAAGCTGTGGAAAATGGTAGTGATCTATGATAAAATCGAAAAGGAGCCGAATCCGCTTTAAGTCCCCCTTTGTGGATTTTATTCGAACATTTTCGGTCGGAGATCGAAAGGCAAGATCGAAGGTCGCAACCAACATGTCTTCCATGAAATTTCCGGCCTGTTCGGGATCAATTTGATCTGTTTGATAGTCGCCGCAGGCAATCTTCAGCATTTTTAATTCGCTGACGATTTCCAGTACATTGGATGGGGGCGGTGCTAAAAGCGTGCCGCGCACCAAATACGGTATAAGGGCTTTGGGATCCTCCCAGGTACTGTGTTTAAACAATCCAATACCATCCAGATCCTCCATTTTACCATAGATGAAGGTTATCCCTTCCATCGAACGAGTAAGTTGATCAATGGAACTGATCAGCTGCTGAAGTTTTTGTGCACGGTTTAGGCTTGCTTCCCGCACTTCCTCCAGAAGCGTATTAAATCGTTGTTGTTTATCTTCTTTGATTTCGTTCATTTATTGTCTTGGCGATTTACCTGTTTGGGCAAATGCTTGTTTAGATCTTTTGATTAGCTAAAGCTATCGTCGCTTTTTTTTGCCTTTCGGCGAAAGCCATTACAGACTCCTTCATTCGGCGAAAGCCGGCAAAGCACTCCATCGAGATAGAGACTTTGCCGGCTTCTGCTCAAATGTCTGTATTATTTATACGTAGAAGGGTACTTCTTCGTAATACTTCAGCAACTCACGCATTTTCTCCGGACTTTCACCCGTAAAATTAACGGTACCAAAGTGATTACCAAAACCTTCCCGATTTCCGACCTTTTGATTGCCGATCGGCGCTACGAGATTGTGGTCTCTGAAGTAAGGTTCTTCCAGTAATTCATCCGGAATCTGCAATTTGGTGATCTGTCCTTTTTGCGGGAAGACCATCACATTACCAAAGTAATTCTTCGGTTCGAAATCTTTAGCAGGGAAATATTTGTCGAGTTCCTCATCGCTCAAATGCGGACTGTGGCACATCACAAAGGCCAACAGGGCATCGAATCCCCAGGCTTGTGAGGCCAGCTCGAGGATATGCCCGCCGGGAATACGACAAGCAACCTCTCCAAAGTTTAGCACATTATCTTCGGTGATAAACCACTCCGGGTGAATCATACCGTATTCGATGCCAAAGACATCGACCAGTTTTTGGATTTCTTTCAGGATCAATTCTCTTTTGGCTTCGAGCTCGGGACCTGCCGGAATAAAGTTGGAGTAACCCAGGTGTACGTATTCCGTTATGTTCAGGAAACGCACTTTACCCCGGTGGATAAAGGCTTCGCAGGAAAACTCTTTACCAGTGAGGTGACTTTCAGCGAGGCAGGGGAAATCGCCTGCTTGTACTTTTTTATCTATGTCCTCTCTGGATTTGATGAATCGGTGGCCTACTGTTCCCGCTGCCGCGAATGGCTTGAGGTGAAACCAGGAATCTTCTTCGCCGGGAAGCTGTAACTCCGCTTCATTCAGCCGGTCGAGAAAACTATGGACCTGGTCCATGTTGTAAACCTCCTCAAACAATCCGACGCGCAATCCGCCAAGCAGGGCTTTGCGTTTCATCATCGCTTTGTTTCGGAACAGGAAGGCGCGGTTGAGTACCCGTGGATCATCCCGGAAAATGGAATTAAGGGCACCAGCCCATTCAACAGTTTCTTCGTAAAGAGGTACAGCTACATCGGCATTATATGGTTTGAGTTTTTCGACGAGGTCGAGCGAGTTGGAGCTGTCACTCCATTCGTCGAGTTGGTAAGAAACAAAGGGAATGTCGTGTTCTTTGGCATAAGGCTCAAAGTCGGGGAAGGAAACCACGACATAAGGAACATCGGCTTTTTTTAGACTTTCAATTACGGGCAAACTCCAGCCCAGGATGGCGAAACTACTCTTCACTATTTTCTGGATTTTTCATTTATAAATACAGCACTGCTTTCAATGCTTAATGTGTGATACACTGCATAGGCCAAAGTATCGGTCAGTATTATAACAAAAAAACCGAAGGCAGGAAATCATTTGGGCATTGAATGCCAATCATTCCCATGCTACCCGGATAGAGGGGAGAAATACTATTGTGCGCAATACAGTATACTAACAAGAGAAAGGCTGAGAACAGAAATTGTTTAGTTATTGCATGAACTGTTTCAGTGCTGACCTGCACAGTCGCAATAGCCAAAACCTTCTTAATAGTAGAGAAACACCTATATGAGTGAACGGATATTTACTACCCGCTCAATGAATGCTTTAAATAAATTGTCTCCAGATACATTTCATCCATGCGTTCTCCTAATAAAATTAAACCAATGAAAACACCATTTTACCTGTTCAGTCTAAGCCTGCTATTTTTGTTTCTGCCTACTACCGCCAAATCAGCGATCCACGTTCCTAAGGAAAAAACCGGGAAATGGGAACATATTGTAAAAGATAAAAAGCAAACCCGACAATTAAAACGCTTGGAAAAGCGGATACATAAATGGAAGCAGAAATCGAATGATGGTTTATGGTTAAAAACGTTGGCTTATGTAATACTTGGCTTTGGGGTCGCTGCAATAGTCATAGGAATAGTATTTATGACAAACAGTTTCTTATCAATGGGTGGATCTCAATTTGGTTTAAGATCTATGCTCTTTGGCGTTTTCCTAATACTTGTATCTGTATTTCTGATTGTAGGGTAAAATGATGAAAATCCATCGTCATGATCCGGTTTGCCAGTAATCTTCCGAGTTTTAATTCACCGATTGTACGGATTATTGAATTTCTGTACGTGTCGAATTTTTTCGGTACAAAAGAGGGTCAATTGAATGAATACCCAAAGGACCTGCGTAGCGGGTCCAACATCCCTGGCAAAGTGGCGATCGAAGAAAAACGACCTGCGGAGCGGGTCGCACATAAAGTTGCCCTATCTATTCACCACATCCGGATTGCCCATCAAACCATCGTTGTAATTGCGGATACACTGGCGAATTTGCTCCTCGTCATTCATGACAAAAGGGCCATAAGAATAAACAGGCTCGTTGAGCGGCTGTCCGCCCAACACCAGAAATTCTGCGCCGCATTGAGCGTAGAGATTGATCTGGCTGTCGCCACGCTGGTAAAGAGCCAACTGGTTTTTCTGTAGCATTCGTCCGCCTTCCAGTTCCAGCTTACCATCTATCAGATAGATAAAGGCATTGTGCAAAGGATCGGTTGGGATGTCCAGACGGGAATCGTCAAACATATTGATGTGGTAGTAAAAAGCAGGCGTATGCGTCTCGATATTTGATTTGGCACCAAACAGTTCGCCCAAAACGACCCGGGCCGTGTAGGCCTGCTCTTCAATCAGGTCCATGTCCTTGTAACGGAAAACAGTAGTTGTCGGATCGGCGAATTTGTATTTGGCAGGCGTGTTTAGCCAGATCTGAAATCCGTGATACACACCGCCTTCGTCATACAGTTTCTTACCAGACTCCTCCATATGTATCGCTCCTTTTCCCGAGCTAAACATCATGAAATCGCCTTTACCGATCTGGAAGTCGAAGTTCAGGCTGTCTTTGTGGTGCCCCGTTCCTTCCAGAAAATAAGTGGTGGGAGTTACCCCGGCATGTGGATGCGCATCTACGCGTAAGGGATCACTACCTGCATCCAGGTTAATGGGGCCAAACTCATCAAGCATTACAAAAGGAGAAACGTGATCAACATGATTTCCGGCGAAAGCCCGCATAACGGGTAAGGTGCCTACATCCACACCCTTTGAATTTAGGATGCGATAAATCTTGCGCTTGCTATTTTCATGATACATGCCCGAATTGGCAACCAGCAAATTGGAGGTAGCAATACTCATCCCCAAAATCGCAGATCCTTTGATAAACTCCCGTCGCTTCATGATAGTTGCTTTTACAATTAATGTATGCACAAGATAGTAGAAAAGGGACTTAAAATCAAGTGGAGCGATTCGCAATTCCTTGTCCGGTTATTTGGATGACAGTTGGTAAAGGAGATTCTTTTACACCTGAATCTTCATGTCTCCGACCGCTGTAATGGGTTGGGGGAGATCGGTTTCATCCAGCATTTGCCGAATATCAATCTCGATGCCGCGAGCCATGGCGGTAATTGGCACATCATTAAACAATCCTTCAAAAGGATTTTCGCTGTAGTCGCCGATCATTTCCATGGTCCAGAAGACCCAGGAACCCATCACAGAAAAGGGAATTGACAACCAAATAAAGTAGTCGGCTTCCATACCGGTAAATACACTTAGCATCCCAAAGGGAAGCAGAAGGATAAACAGGAGTACAAAGTAATAGTTGACCGTTGCGTACTGCCGGGGAAACGGAAAGTTTTTGATCCGCTCCGACTTTCCCTGCAGGCTGTACAATTCGGTGATCAGGTTTTGCATCTCCAGATGTCGGAAATGCTCTATGTTTCCCTTTTGTCGAAGTGCAAGCAACTCGACAGTCTGCCGATTGAGCAAGTGGGAAGCCTGATTGCCCTTGCTCATGATATACTGATACTCTCTTTCTGACAAGTATTCCTTCAGTTGATCAAATTTTTCCTCGGGCAGATTGGTTCCCATCAATTCGCGGAAGCGGGTATCCTGCCTGCCACTATGCTCCCAGGGTTTAAATTTCCGCATTTGGAAAGTGAGCGCATGCAGCCAGGCAACATGCCGGTACACCACTGTTTTTTTATACTGTGTCAATTCCTTTTCACTTCGTTTATCGGTGGCTTCATCATTATTAATAAAGTTTACCACCATGACGGTAAAGGATCGGGAGGTATTGACAATGCCGCCCCAGATTTTTCGGGCTTCCCAAAGCCGCTCGTAAGAACTGTTGTTTTTAAAACCCAGATAAAAGGCCACCGCAATACCGATCAGCGAGATGGGTTGCCAGGGTAGGACCAGCCATTCAAAGCCGGTAAATAAATACAATATAACCGGGATGCTGTCCAGAACAAGGAAAATCAGAATGTAGCGGCTGGTCCAGCTTAGAAGTTGAGGTAAGGTGTATCTTCTGCCTGCTTGCATATGCTTAATTTTAGGAAAAGTAAGTATCCGGGCACTTACTTAAGAGAGTAAATCTAAATACGTGCTATTATTAAAAGTAGCAGTTTTTTTCAGGAGTCAGAGAGCTGTTTTAAACTTCTCAGGCTGTGTACAGGACTAAACACAGATACTATGGGGTGCGACCCGCGTAGGCGGGTCGCACCATAATGATTTGTTCCACAATATGGATTTGTCCTGTACAGAAATTCTAGGGTGGAATAAAGTTAAGTTCGTGCCTAATCCTTCTCCAAATACGGAATCACATTTATGTAGTACAAATTCAGCGAACCTGAATTGGCCTCGATCAGATCCGGATAGTCATCGTCATTGAGATAACCAAACTGGATATCATAGGTTCCCCATTCTTTATCGCTTAAATCAGTACGGTTATAGGTCCTGCCGTCTCCAGAATTGAGGTATAAGCGGTTGGGCTCTTCCGAATTTCCCGTCACAATATCCAGGTCCCCATCCAGATCTACATCAGCAACATCCAGAGAGTAGGTGGCATCAGACAGCGTGTCCAGATCAATGTGGTCAGCATAAGCTACCCCTTTTTGACTAAACCAGATCTGATTGCTTTCGCGAATATTGCCACATAAGATGTCGGGATAGCTATCCTTGTTAAAGTCGGCTACCGCCACTTTACGGGTCTCATCGCTGCCATTGCCAAAAGGGATTTTCTGGTCAAAATTGAGATCCTGATTCAAGCAGATGAAATTCTGTTGGCCATCGCGATTAGCCAGAACGAGATCCAAATCGCCGTCTTTATCCATGTCAGCTACGGCTACATCAATGGTCGAGTCATCGGAAGTACCAAAATGAATGATCTCATCAAATCCACCCTTTTTATCATTTAGGCAGATTTCATTTGGCGCACCCCGGTTTACGACGAGGATATCGGCATAATTATCATTATTGATGTCGTATATCAAAACATTGCGTGTCGGACTGTACAAATCTCCGAAAGTGCCTCGTTCTACAAATTTTCCATTTTCATTAAAGAACAGTCGGTTTGGAGCATTGTCATTTCCCACGGCTATATCGGGATCACCGTCTCCATCCAGGTCTTTTACCTCTGCGGCGTAGCTGGTAGAACTGTAAAATCCAAGGGGGAAAGAAACCGTGAAGCTTCCGTTTCCGGTGTTCAGGTATACTTCGTTCTGGTCGGGCCAGTGTCGGCCATTCGCAACGATCACATCCAGGTCTCCATCCAGGTCGATGTCTCCTGCGCAAATAGAGGCGGTCCTTTTTTCATCCGTTCCGAAGGAGAAACGTTCGCCTCCCGGATTGTAAAAAATGACTTCCTGAGCCGGAAGATTTAGTGATATGCTTAGAGCAAGAAAGAATAGCAGCCGTGATGCGTTCATTTGTTTTTTTTTTGAAAGATACTTTTTTGCTATGGAGAAAGCGAAAGCAGCCTTATATGGTGTGACGAAAGCTGGATAAATGTTGGAAAAAATGATCCATATCTGACCGAATCTTTTTGTCCGCTAATCCGGGGTTTCGTTCCTTTGCACTCTTACTAAATATACCAGCAATGAATAAATACCTCACCTCTGCCATTGGCCGCTTCCGCTTGATTGCTTTCTTAGAAGGGATAAGCCTCATTCTCCTCGTTTTTGTAGGCATGCCACTAAAATATATGGCCGATAACCCACTATGGGTAGAAGTAATCGGTCCCATTCACGGCGGGTTATTTTTATTGTTCATCTATTTTACCCTGCGTACCGCCATGGACCAGGAGTGGAAATTTTTCAAAACAACCTGGCTGGTTCTTCTCTCCAGTTTTATACCTTTCGGTACTTTTTATGTGGATCACAAAATTTTGAAGCCGATTCATGAATGATGTGTTTTACTCGTTTAACACGTTTGATTCGTTTAATGCGTTTAACACGTTTAATGCGTACTTATTAGTTCTACATTCTACATTCTCTCAACTCTCAACTCTCAACTCTCCTTTAAGCCATGAAGCCCATCGCTGTCCTGACCGAATCGCGCTACGAAAACCCCTCCAATCCCGATTGGTATGTAGCGAATATCCTGAAAGAGGACGGATTGCTGGTAAATGCCCTTTTGGCCAGAGGGGTAGAGGCCGTTCGGGTAGATTGGGCAAGGCCGGGTTTTGATTGGTCCGGAGTAGAAGCGGCCGTATTTCGTACCACCTGGGATTACTTCCATCGCTTTGAGGAATTTCAAAGCTGGCTGGACAAGGCAGGGAGTCAAACGATCTTTATCAATCCGCTGGAGCAGATTCGCTGGAATATGGACAAGTATTACCTGGCTGATCTGGAAAGGGCGGGGGTAAATGTTGTTCCCACCCATTTTATGAAAGCCGGCGAAAAACATTCGCTGAAAAGCCTACATGAAAAACTGGGATGGGAGAAGACTATATTAAAACCAGCGGTCTCCGGAGCAGCCCGACATACGTATCTGCTTACGGCTGAAAATCGCGATAAGCATGAGCATATCTTCCAGACATTGCTGGAAAATGAAGCTATGTTGTTACAACCCTTTCAGGAAGATATTGTGAAAAGGGGAGAGGTTTCGCTGATGGTGATCGGCGGACAGTACACCCATTCCGTATTAAAAGTTGCCCGGAAAGGAGATTTTCGGGTGCAGGATGATTTTGGCGGTACCGTACATCCCTACCAACCCAGCCGCGAAGAGATGGCATTCGCGGAAGCGGCCGTAAAAGCCTGTAACCCCATGCCCCTATACGCCCGGGTAGATGTGCTTTACGCGAATGACGGCAGCCTCGCTCTGGGAGAACTGGAATTGATCGAACCGGAATTGTGGTTTCGGGAGTATCCCCCGGCAGCAGATCTGCTGGCTGAAGCCATTTTACAAACTTTGTCAACTAACAGCTAAGACGGGCATCCTGCCTTTCGTATCTTCATGGCCTAATTAATGCAGACAATGAAGATCAAGTTTATACCCTTTTTGCTTTTGACCGTTTTGCCCCTGATCCTGCCTGCGCAGGACATCACACCCTCCCGGGGCAAAGTTTTTGACGACGAAGTCGTTTCCCGCGTAGATGTATTTATCGATCCGGCCGATCTCAATGAGGTGCTGGATCCAAATAATACGATTGAATATCCGGCAACTTTCGTTTTTACCCGCTACAACGAGCCGGACACCTTGTTTAATGTGGGTTTTCGCTTACGTGGAAATACCTCGCTGTTTGCCGATAAAAAGTCCTTCAAAGTATCCTTCAATACGTTCATTTTTGATCAGGATTACAAGGATCTCGAAAAGCTCAACTTAAATGGGGAGCACAATGATCCTTCGGTGACCCGCTCCAAAATCTGTTGGGATCTGCTGCGGGATATGGAACTTGCCGGAAGCCGGGCCAATCACGTAGAATTGTACATCAACGGAGACTACTTCGGTTTGTATGCGAATACCGAGCACATCGACGAAGAATTTGTGGACCTCCGT
This sequence comes from Bacteroidota bacterium, assembly GCA_018222965.1. Lineage (GTDB taxonomy): Bacteria > Bacteroidota > Bacteroidia > Chitinophagales > Saprospiraceae > JAAEZH01. Next base: position 19,974 of record JAAEZH010000022.1, on the reverse strand, counting down.
TTTGGCAACAAAGAAGGCAATTTGTACAAATGTAGCTATCCGGCAGACCTAAATTATCTGGGCAGCGATCCGGATCTGTATAAATTGGAAGCCAATGGCGTGCGCGTGTACGAGCTTAAGACCAATGAGTCTGAAGATGATTATTCTGATTTGGCCAACTTTATCGATGTGCTAAACAACACTTCGGATGCCGATTTTGCCTGTGAGATCGAAAAGATTTTCAATGTCGATGCCTACCTGCAGTTTATGGTATTTGATATCCTGACCGGCAACTGGGACGGGCCCCTGTTTAATAAAAACAACTTTTACCTCTACCACAATACAGCCACCGACAAGTTTGAATACATCCCCTACGATTTGGATAATACACTTGGCATCGATTGGCTGGATGAAGACTGGGGCACTTACGATATTTACGACTGGACACCCAATGAGGCGCGTCCGCTCTACGATCGATTCATGGAAAATGAGACCTTCCGTTCTCAGTTTAGCTTTTACATGGAGCGCCTGATCGATGACGAATTTAACCTGCCCAAGTTGGAAGACAATCTGGATGAAACCCGTGATCTAATTGGCCCTTATGTGGAAGATGATCCCTATTATCCCTTAGACTACGGATTTGATTTTCAGCAGTTCCAGGATTCTTTTGAGGAGGAATTGCCCTATTTTCAAACACCATATGGCATCAAGCCCTACATCGAGACAAGAGCCAATTCAGCGCTGAATCAGTTGGAGAATATTGATCTTACACCGATTGTATTTGAGGTGAGCAATAACTTCCCCGATGCCAGCCAGGATGTGCGAATCCGTGCTAAAGCACTTAGTGATTCTGATCTGACTTTCGTCGAATGTTGTTATTCTGTCAATGGGGGCGGAGAGGTTTGTGAGGAGATGTTTGACGATGGGGCACATGGGGATTTGGAGTCAGGCGATGGGATTTATGGCATCATCATTCCGGCACTCGAAGAATCGGCCGAAATCGAATACAAAGTGCAGGCTACTGACATGGAAGGCCAGGAAGGAGTGCGTCCGTATTGCGGTTCTTATCTGATGACCGTAACCGAGCCGATTGCTCCGCTATACATCAATGAATTGATGGCCAGCAATGATCTGACCATTCAGGATGAATTTGGGGAGTATGATGATTGGCTGGAGCTCTACCACGATGGCGATGAGCTCCTGTTTATTGGCGGGTACTTCCTGACCGATGATCCGACAGAACCCAATAAATGGAGCCTGCCGGATGTCTTCATGGAGCCCGGCGAATTTTTAATCCTCTGGATCGACGATGATGACGGTACCCAGGGCGATCACCATGCTTCCTTCAAACTTTCAGCCGATGGAGAAACGGTTGGCCTTTATGATGCCGGCCTCAATTTGGTTGATGAAGTAAGCTTCCCAAATCTGGGCGGCGACGAAGCATTTGGCCGTATTCCAAATGGTACAGGCCCTTTCGATTTTGTCGTGCCTACCCCGGGGGCATCCAATGTCGCGCTTTCGAGTACGCTGGAAAAGGAGGTACTTCAAAGTATCAACCTCTATCCCAATCCAACAGATGCTGCCGTACTGATCGACATGGAATCTTATCAGGATCAACTCAGCGATCTTAAAATATTTAATACAATGGGCCAATTGCTATTCCATCAGGATTGGACGGATAACCCACAAGAAAAAGTAGAACTTCAGCTGGATCTGCCTCCCGGCATCTACCAGGTCTTCCTCCAGGGGGCAAAGGCAAAAAGGTACACTGCCAAGCTGGTGATTCAACGCTAAATAAAAAAGGCCGCTTCAAATTGAAGTGGCCTTTTTTCTCACACTCATACCCATCCCGATAGCTATCGGGACACACCCAAACTCACACCCAAACTCAAACTCAAACTATCACTCCTCCATATCCATATTATGAAAAACATTGACCACATCATCATCGTCTTCCATTTTGTCGATGAGTGTGATCACCTCTTCCGCTTGTTCGTCGGAAAGGCTGGTGGTATGAGCGGGCAGGCGAACCAGTTCTGATTCCTGCACTTCAATTTTTTGTTCTTCCAGGGCATTTTGGAGCGCACCGTAATCGGTAAAATCGCACTGAAGGATTAGTTGGCCATCTTCTTCGCTCACTTCTTCCAGCCCGTGGTCGATGAGCTCGAGTTCCAGTTCTTCCCGATCAACACCTTCTGCATTGATCTTAAACTGTCCTTTGCGGGAAAACATATAATCTACCGATCCGGAGGTGCCCAGGCTGCCGCCATACTTGGAGAATACGTGACGCACATTGGCTACGGTGCGGTTGTTGTTATTGGTGGCTGTCTCGACCAGGATGGCTATTCCATGAGGCGCATAACCTTCGAAAACGACCTCATCGTAGTCTTCGGCATCTTTGGAAGAGGCCTTCTTGATGGCACTCTCCACATTGGCCTTGGGCATGTTTGCCGTTTTGGCGTTTTGGATCGCCAGTCGCAGTCGCGGATTGTAATTTGGGTCAGGGCCTCCCTCTTTTACAGCAATTGCAATTTCTCTTCCAATCCGCGTAAAGGCCTTAGCCATGCTAGACCAGCGCTTCATCTTCCGGGCTTTCCGGTATTCAAAGGCACGTCCCATTGTATTATTTGATTTTACATTTTCTTTCTTAAAACGGCCACAAATTTACCAATTTTTCAGGTTTGTTGCAGCCCAAATTACACAGACTATTATTTGGTGTTGCTACAGACTTCTGTCCGGAGGTGAAAAAGCCTTCCTGTTCGGCAATCAATTATTCCCGTTCGTCGGAAACGCCTGAAAATACAGCTGGTTTCAGATGTCTTTTTTACCGTTTCGGTAAGTAATAATGGATTTCAACTGATGTACATACATAAATTCATACTGCGATTAGCATTCAAAACTATTGGATCGAAATTACAATGAACAAGATCAGAATGGCAACATGTATGAAGACTTTCAACCTACTCTTTTTAATCCTGCTAAGCAGCAGCATATTGAGTGCCCAGGAAGCCGAACTGGCACTTGCCCGGCAGATGGTAGAAGAAGGCAATTTGAAAATGGCAGCCGAATATATGGATCAGCTGTCGGGGCATTATCCGGATAATCTGGAAGTGCAATTATACAAAGCGCATGTATTGGCCTGGTCGGGAGCAAGCGATGCTTCAGCTTCTGCCTTTCGGCGAATATTGGAAGAGCATCCCGATCATTTGGAAGCATTGACGGGACTGGGATACGTATTGTCCTGGTCGAATGACTTTCCCAACGCCCTCTATGCTTTTCGAGATGCCATCCAGGTAGCTCCGGAAAATACCGATGCGAGAAAAGGCCTGGCCTATGGATACTTGCTGAGAGGTAATTACGTAGCCGCCAAATACGAATTTCAGGAACTGTGCCGACAACATCCCAAAAACCCGGACTATAAAACCGGACTGGCACGGGCAGAATATTTGATGGGTGACATAAAACACGCCCGCCATTTGCTACAGGAAGTTCTCGACCAGGATCCCGACCACTCGCAGGCAAAAGCCTATATGCAGGAAATCCGCAAATCCTATTCTTTTTTGTCTGCAGATATATGGTGCAGCTATTCACAAATAGATACAAGCAGGAGATTGGGTTTTCGTCAGTTTCAAATTAGTTATCAGTTTCGTCCGGGAAGAGCAGCTTATGCCCGGATCGATAATTCGCTTTCGCTGGATAATCTAGACTTTTTAAATATAAACAAACAGGCCATTTCCGTCTGGCTGGGATATTTCCACAGCTGGAATGAGAAACTGGCCACCCGCATCGAATTGGGTGAGCGCTTTAATCCGACAAGAGATAAAGATCAAAGTCTGATTAAAGTCGAACAGGTGTTTTCTCTACCAGCGGGCTTACAGTGGAAACTGGGTGGATATGTCGGTTTGGAATTTGGAGTTTCAACGGAAAGACTGTTATGGTCTGGATTATATATTCCTCTCCGAGATGGGTTTTCACTGGAGCCCGCTTATTTCTATTCCCGCGATCACAGGCTGGCCGCGCCCCAGCAACGGGTATTGCTCAGCGGCAAATGGGCAGCAGACGGCGGACTGGAGATCGGGCTGGGTGGTTTTTACGGCCGACAAAATATTGAAGGTTTAACCGAAGATTCCCGGCTCTATGGCGGATACCTGCATGTTTTGACCCCCATCAATGACATGTTCTGGCCGCAGATTACGGCCCAGTACGAAAACGGAGTATTCAATAATGGATTGGTCCTGGCTGCAGGACTGAAAGTAAAGATCTAAGAAGCTAAAAGAACGGAATCAGATAACAACTACTTCAAAAAAATTGCCGGTGCGGCAACACCGGCAATAAAGAATCAGACCAAATAAATTAGTCATGCTTAAAGATACAAATAATAGGATGCCGTATCAGGCTTCCGCCGAATTGGAATTTCCTCTATCCGTTGCAGAACAAAGAATCGAGAGCCAAAAGAAAGAGCAGGTTTCGCCCCTTTCCAAGGCTCCCAAACCCTGGATGTATGTGTCCGTTTTTGTGGGTTGGTTACTTTGCATCTGGTGGTTCCAGCCTCGCTTGTGGTTGTTGCTCGAAATGGCTGATAGCCGAATGTCCTGGCTGGCTTTGTTCTCTTTCATCTTGTTTATCGATTTCGCCTGGTTGTACGGGCTGTATAACATATTTGTTGTTGTTTTCTCCCTTATTCATCGCAGATGGGCCACCCGTCCGGAGTCCGCACTGGTTCAGGCCGACCTGGTAAATTATCCGGCGGTGGCCCTGCTTTATACAACCTGCAACGACCTGGTGGAAAAAAGCCTGGATTCCTGTGTGGCACAGGATTATCCCAATTACAAAGTGTACATCCTTGATGACAGCTCCGATCCCGATTACAAAGCTCGGGTGGATGCTTATGCCGCCCGGTATCCGGACCAGGTAGAGGTAGTTCGCCGCCCAAACCGGGAAGGCTTTAAAGCAGGCAACATGAATCACGGATTGGAAAATATAGCTACCACCGAACCCTATTTTGCGATAGCGGATGCCGATGAGATCTTGCCCGATAACTTCCTGAAAGGACTGGTGCCGGTTCTGGAAGCCGATCCAAAAGTCGGATTTGTACAGGCCAATCACCGGGCAAATCCCGATAGCAACAGCCGCCTGGCCAAAAACCTGGGAGTGGGAATCGATATCCACTGGAAATGGTATCAGCCTTTACGCAATGATTATGGCTTTGTCATGTTCCTGGGACATGGTGCCATTTTACGTCGAAAGTGCTGGGAAGAAATTGGTGGTTTTCCGCACATTGTAAGCGAAGATCTTGGCTTTGCCATTCATGCCCGGGAGAAAGGCTACCGCGGTCGATTCGTGGAAGAAGTCGTTTGCTACGAAGATTTTCCGGATACCGTTCGGGCTTTCCGAATTCGCCACATGAAATGGACCCGGGGAACCTGTGAATTCCTGTCTCAAAAAATGGGTTGGCTGCTGCGAGCAAAGAACATCAGTTGGACAGAAAAACTGGACATTCTTTTTCCGACTTTAAACCTGCCGCTTACCTTATTGTACTTCCTGTTTATGCTAAACGCCAATTTGTTGTTGCCGTATTTCTTTGGGCATGAACAGATCCTGACTTTCGAAATAGGCGGCGCAGAGCAACAATTATCTATCCTGAGTATGGATCCGCGTTTTAACGTCATCTACTCTCCAGACTTTTTCATCATCACCATGATGACCTTTTTTGCACCGGTACTTTGTTTCATTTTGGCGCTGCTGCACAAACCCGGAAAACTGTTTCGCTTTCTGTCGCACAGTACTGCTCTGTATGCAGCACTGGGACCCCTTTCTTCCATCGGTGTTCTTACCTATATGGTGTCTCGAAAAGCAGTATTTCTGGTAACTGGCGACAACAGCCAAAAAGAGCATCAGGTCCATAGTGCCGGTTTTGGCGGACAACTGGATCGTTGGAAGGACAGCTGGAAACAATTTCTGCAAAAAAGCCATCCGGATTCTTCCCTGATCCAGGGTATAGAAATCCTTACCGGCCTCGGATTTGCTCTGGTGTGTGTACTGATGTTTCAAATTTCCTTCTTTGGGTTGTGCCTTGCGTTTTTGCTTTTGCCAATTATGCATCACCTGGGCTGGGATAATAAACTTGTACGCGGATTGGTCTATTTGCCCTTTTTATTGATCCTGCTGGGCATCTTCCTCGCCGGACTGAGTATGGTGGGCATGCAGGCTGTATTCTTTGGTTATGGCTTTCACTTTTAGAGCTTAAGCAACAAAAAGACATTGCCGGTTTTTTAGATAGAGCGGTTATTTTTCCGGGGGTTATCAAGGGGAAACCGACTCTGAAAACCGGGTAGCAGGGACTGGGCAACCAGTCCCTGTTTTGATTTTAATACCCCCATAACAATGCCTTAACCCTGAGGTAATACCTTGCCTATATCTTCCGACCTTATTAACGGAAATCCAGTTGGAATAGGAATTTCGTGAGCGACCATAGACAGCAAATCTCTGTAATTACACATTTTCAAACCCAATTACTTATGAAGAAAATCAACATTGGTTTTTGCTGTCTTCTGTTTATGTGTCTGGGGATTTCCCTCCAGGCTCAGGAGATAAAACTCGAACACCTTTCAACTTATTCAACCGGAATATTTGATGAGGGAGCCTCCGAAATCGTTTCCTACGATGCGGCTTCCCAACAGGTTTATTCTGTAAATGCAGATGCATCCACGGTGGATGTGATCAGCATCAGTGATCCCCTCAACCCCATACTCAGTTTTTCCATCGATGTGACCCTTTGGGGAGATGGTGCCAACAGCATTGCCGTAAAAGACGGCGTTTTGGCGGTAGCTGTGGAGAATCCGATTTCTACCGATGCGGGACATGTCGTATTCTTTGACAGAGACGGAAATTACCTGGCTGATGTGGAAGCCGGTGTATTGCCTGATATGGTGGTGTTTTCGCCAGACGGTACCAAAGTGCTTGTCGCGAATGAAGGTGAGCCCAACGACGACTACGACATCGATCCGGAAGGTTCGGTTACCATCGTTGATCTGAGCAACCCAATCGGTGGCGCTACGGCTACCCAGGTAACTTTCGAAGCCTACAACGACAAAAAAGAAAGCCTGACCAATAAAGGCGTACGGATCTTTGGTCCGAATGCCACTGTTGCACAGGACCTGGAACCGGAGTACATCGCCATCTCTGAAGACGGTTCCATCGCTTACGTTTCCTGTCAGGAAAACAACGCCATGGTCGTGGTGGATATCATCAGCGCTACTGTTCTGGACATTCTGGCACTTGGCGTAAAAGACCATATGTCCGGCACACCTATTCTGGAAGAACACAACCTAAATGAACTCGACAGCTGGATCGAACTGGGAACACCTGTCTATCCGGATGCCGATCCGGTTTTATTGGGCGGTTTTTCCGGACTTTGCTACGATCCGGTAAATTCTGATGATGATACCTGGGTGTTTTACACGGTTCCCGACCGCGGACCAAATGATGGCACGGTAAGTGGCTCGCAAGCAGGTACTTCTCAGAATCTGCGCCCGTTTAAATTGCCGGATTACCAATCGCGTATTGTTCGCTTTACGTATGATGTGAATAGTGGGGAGATGACATTCGACGAAAGTCAACAAATCTTTCTAACCCGCCAGGACGGAACCACGCCAATCAGTGGCAAAGGAAATGTGCCGGGCTTTGACGAAGTGCCGGTTACTTACACCGATGACGAAGTATATACCAATGCCGATTATACGGTTGATGGTGTGGACTACCACGCCCTCCCTTACGATTCATTTGGTGCCGATTTTGAAGGAATTATCCAGGACAACAATGGTGATTTTTGGATGTGTGATGAATATCGCCCAGCCATTTACCACTTCGACCAAACCGGTGTTTTAGTACAGCGTTATGTACCCGATGGCACTTCCATGCTGGGTGATGCACCACAACCGGTAGGTACTTATGGTATGGAAACTTTGCCGGCAGTGTACAGCAAGCGCCGGGCAAACCGCGGATTTGAAGCGATTGCTTACAATCCGGACAATAATGTGATCTATGCCTTCATCCAGTCCCCAATGAATAACCCGGACAATCAGGTTCAGAACAATTCGGATGTGATTCGGATTCTGGGTGTGGATGCTTCCAATGGCCAACCGGTCGAGGAGTATGTATACATCCTGGAGCGCAACCGCGATGCCGGTGTTGGGCTGAGCCGTACGGATAAAATTGGTGATGCGGTTTATATGGGCAATGGTCGTTTTATGATTCTGGAACGCGACTCAAGTGGTCCGGATGACGGAAAAACCGGTCGCAAATACGTCTTCGAAATCGACCTGAAAGGCGCTACCAACATTCTGGGTACGGCACTTTCTGAAAAAATGACTTCTGCTGGGCCAAACGATAAAACACTCGAGATGATGACCACCGATGAGTTGGTGGCGGTAGGTGTAAAAATCGTGTTCAAACGCAAAGTGCTTAACCTGCCATCTGTTGGTTATCTGCCGAGCGACAAGCCGGAAGGACTGACTATGTTGCCAAACGGTATGATGGTTGTACTCAACGATAACGACTTCGGCTTGGCGGGTGCCGGTGTAACCGACAACAGTACCGTGGGCTTGATTTCCTTTGATGATAACTACGGCTTTGATGCGAGTAATGAAGATGAGGCCATTCGCATTGAGCCGCGTCAGACTTATGGTTTTTATATGCCGGACGCAATTATTGCCTTTACGGTGAATGGCGCTCAATACCTGATCACCGCCAATGAAGGCGATGCACGCGATTACGATGGTTACTCGGAAGAAGATCGGGTGAAAGACCTCGTGCTGGACCCGGCTTACTGGTCTGATCTGGATACCATTCAAACCGATCAGGAGCTCGGCCGCTTGAATACAACCCTTGCCAATGGAGACATCGACGGCGATGGGGTACATGAGTATGTATTCTCTTACGGCAGCCGTTCGTTCTCGATCTGGGATGCCAATGGCAACCTGATATTCGATAGCGGCGACGACTTTGAGCAAATCCTGGCAGACCGCATCCCGGAATACTTCAACAGCACCAATGACGACAACGATTCTTTCGATAATCGCTCAGACGATAAAGGGCCGGAGCCGGAAGCCATCGAGGTAGCGACGATCTATGACCGCCAATATGCTTTCATTGGCCTGGAGCGTGTAGGGGGTATTATGGTATACGATATTACCGATCCGGCAGAACCTGAATTCCTTGAGTACCTGAATAACCGAAATTTTGAAGTAGACGCGGAAGATCCCGCTGCCGGTGATCTGGGTATTGAGTGTATATACTTCATCTCAGCAAACGAAAGCCCGAACGGCAAGCCAATGCTCGTTACCGGTAATGAGGTGAGTGGTACCGTATCACTCTTCAGCCTGGATCGTCGTCCGGTAGTTAGCTTTGCCGATGACTCCAGCATTGAAGATGAAAGTGCCGGTACCGCAAATGTGGAAATTGTAGTAGAACGCATGGGCAATATCCCGGGTACCTTCCAGGTCAATGTGATCAGCGCTTCTACCGCAGAAGACGGAGTGGATTACAGCATAGTAGGGACTACTTCTTTTGAAGTGCCTGCTGGAAATTCCGATCCGTTTAATATTGAAGTGGAACTGTTTGACAACAGTGATACCTACGACGCCAGTTACCTGATCCTCGAACTCGAAGCCCTCGACCAGTTGGAATTGGGCGAAGAGGAACTGCACTATTTGCTTATCGCGGATGATGACGTAGAGGCACCAACTCCTATTACGGATGCGGATGCTCAATTGAGTCACCTCGGAAGTTACGCCATTGATCCGGACAACAATGCTACCGCTGAGATTGTAGCACACGATCCGGTAAGCCAGCGTTTGTTCTCCACCAATTCGGAAGAGAATGCATTGGATATCCTGGACTTCAGCGATCCTTCAAACATCGCTTCCATTGCTTCCATCGACCTGTCCATTTATGGCGGTGGCGTAAACTCCGTAGCGGTTTCCAATGAGATCGTAGCTGTGGCCATTGAAGCAGCGGTTAAAACAAACCCAGGAACCATTGTTTTCTTCGATACCGACGGCAACTACCTCAATGCCGTAGTGGCAGGAGTACTTCCCGATATGATCACCTTCTCTCCCGACGGCAATTTTGTCCTTTCGGCGAATGAAGGCGAGCCAAACGATGAGTACGATGTTGATCCGGAAGGATCGGTTAGTATTGTTGACATTTCCGGTGGCGTGATGGCTGCCAGTGTGAATAATATAACCTTTGAAGCATTCAATCCGATGATTGATGACCTGATCAATGACGGTGTACGGATCTTTGGTCCCAATGCTACTGTAGCACAGGACCTGGAGCCGGAATACATTGCCTTCGCTTTCGGCGGAACAGTGGCATTGGTTAGCTGCCAGGAAAACAATGCGATTATTGGTATTGACATGGCCACACAGTCTATCCTGGGCATTGGCGGATTGGATACTAAAGACTGGACCGTAGCACCAAATGCTTTTGATGCTTCCAACCGGGCACCTGGTATTTTCTTCTCCAACTGGCCGGTGAAATCCTTCCGCATGCCGGATGCGATTGCTACCTATGAAGTGGGTGGAGAAACTTATATCGTAACGGCTAATGAAGGAGACTCCCGCGATTACGACGGCTATTCTGAAGAAGAGCGTATGGGAGATGTAGATCTTGATCCAACCGTTTTCCCGGATGCCGAATACCTGCAAAACGACGTGCTTTTAGGACGTCTGAATATGACACTTGCCAACGGAGATACCGATGGCGACGGAGACTACGATGAGTTGTATGCCTACGGCGGACGTTCCTTCTCCATCTGGAATGCAACTACTCAGGAACTGGTTTGGGACTCCGGCGATCAGCTGGAGCGAATCATTGCGGCTGACCCGGTTTACAGCGAGATATTCAATGCTACTGATGATGAAAACAACTTCCAGAACCGCTCCGACGATAAAGGACCGGAGCCGGAGGCTGTAACCATCGGCCAATTAGGGGATAAATTCTATGCCTTTGTTGCACTGGAGCGAATCGGCGGAATCATGATGTATGATGTAACCGATCCGATGGCACCTGTATTTATTCAGTACATAAATACACGTACTCCTGGCGAGGACGAAGAGCCGGGAGGTGATTTGGCACCGGAGGATATCAAGTTTATCACGGCGCAGAACAGTCCGACTATTCAGCCGTTGCTGGTTGTTGCCAACGAAGTATCCGGTACGATTTCTGTTTTTGAAATCAACCAGGTTTGTGACTTTGAACTGGGTGATGATGTGGTCGTTTGTGCCGATGAGCAGCCGGTTACCCTCACTGCTCCTGAAGACTTTGACCAGTACGTATGGAGTACAACCGAAGAGACTCAATCGATCGATGTTTCAGGTACGGGAGTCTATTTTGTAGATGTAGCTACTATCGATGGCTGTTTTGCTTCAGATACCATTTCCGTTACTTTCCGGGATACCATCGAAATTGACCTGGGGGCCGATTTTGCAATTTGTGAAGGCGAATCTGCTACCCTGATAGCAACAGCGGGTGCTTCCACTTATACATGGAGCAATGATGAGGTGAATCAGAGCATCAGTGTAGATGAAGCTGGAACCTATGGTGTGGTACTCACTACTTTCGAGGGTTGTACCAGCGAAGACGAAGTGACCGTAAGTGTAAACCCACTGCCGGTGGTTGACCTTGGTACAGATACCATTATCTGTGAAGAGGAGGCACCATATGTATTGGATGCCGGCACCGGAACGGATTATTTCTGGAATACCGGTGATGTAACTCAAACCATTGAAGTTTCTGAAACAGGATTTTACGAAGTAGCGGTTGTAGACGATAATGGTTGTGAGGGCACAGACGGTGCACTTGTAGTCGTTGAGATTTGTACCGGCACAGAAGAGCAGAGCCTGGCAGGAAACCTCAATGTATATCCGAACCCAACAAATGGAGTAGTATTTGTCCGGTTGGAGGCTTTCTCGGCAGGCACTTATCAGCTAAATCTGAGGAGTATCACCGGTCAGCAAATGCTACAGCGTGAAGTTGAAGTATTCGGCGACAGCCAACAAGTTGAAATGGATCTTTCCGAGCTGGCTTCCGGCATGTACATGCTGGAGATCGCTTCCGCGAATGGTCGGATCGTACGCAAGTTGTCTGTACAGAAATAAGTTTATTCTTTTTAAGCGAATATTGACGAGCCTGTCGGAGACCCCGGCAGGCTTTTTTTGAGGAACAGCCACGTCCGGCAGGATAAAGGCGAGATACAGGTTTTTGGGACGCATGGCCTCGGGGCAACTCCCGATCATTTTTAATGTTACTGCTTCACCATAATATTTTGTCCGTTGTACTCATGCCGATAAATACCGGCCGGAACGGGCTGCCCATTCACATGCGGCTCTCGCCGCTCTTTTGAACAATTCATATTGAAATTGTTTTGAAGTTGTTGAAAAATAGCTGCTGAGGTTCTGGTAATTGAATTTTCATTCCAGTTGAAGCTTTTTTAGAGCCGCATAGCAGCGCTACGGGGCGAGAAAAAAGTGATAAATGGGATGAAAAGGCTTTATCAGAAGCCAGTGAGCTGTTTTATAACAACTTCTTAGTGAAAAAATGGACATTGGGCCAGATAGGCCCGATTTCTTGTTTCTCCCGGATCGGGAAATTGAGGTGAGTTCTCTTCTCGGTGTTCAATAAAATAACCACTTCTTTTTTGCAATAGTTCCCAGGGGTTTTTTAGAGGTAGGAGGATGGAGGAAAGAGTAGTGAGACAATCTGGACGCGATAAACCGCTCCACCAATGGAGGGGGAGCTGTCAGCGGCAAGCTGACTGAGGGGGAGAGACTCTCCCCCACAAGATTCGCCAAAGGCAAAGCGCGTTCTCCCCATGATTGCCAACGGCAAGCATCTCCCCGTCCGAAAGCTGACATTGTCAGCAGAGGAAATCTCCCCCGTTTACTCCATCCCGGAAATTATCCAAAAACGAATAAAACATCTTTCCCAACGAATTCTAGCTCAATCCCTACAGCTGCTTAAATGGACTGGACTTAGGGCTGTTTCTCCGATAATTTTGGTGTTGTGAACAGGGCAAACATAGTATGACCCCAAATGAATTATCAAAAGATCAATGCAATGAACAAGTTCCTTTTAACCATTATCGGATGTCTCTTACTCAGCAGTACCTCATTCGCGCAAGCGGAAAAAGACCAGTCCCTCTCTCCTTATTTCCTCATCGAAAGCAATGATCCTGGCCTGGATCAATTGCCCCTAAAGTCCACTTCTGCCGATGTGCAAATCGCCGGGGTGATCGCCGATGTGACCATCACCCAGGTATATAGCAATACGGGCAGCCGGCCGATCGAAGCGATTTATGTTTTTCCGGGCTCGACCCGTGCGGCCGTGTACGGGATGGAAATGCAGATCGGTCAACGTACCATCGTAGCAGAAATCCGGGAGCGGCAACAAGCCCGCGCTGAATACGAAGCCGCAAAGGAAGAGGGCAAACGGGCTTCTTTGCTCGAGCAGGAACGCCCCAATGTTTTCCAGATGAATGTGGCCAATATCCTGCCGGGTGATGAGATCATCGTGCGCCTGAAATATACCGAGTTGCTGGTGCCGGAAGAAGGGATCTACAGCTTTGTGTACCCTACGGTTGTCGGACCGCGATATACCGGTGAAATGGAACAGACGACTGCTTCCACAGATCCTTCCTTTACGGCCACTCCATATCAGCAGGAAGGCGAAGCGCAGACCTATGCTTTTGATCTGAATGTGCAGCTCAATGCCGGCATGGCGATTCAGGAGGTGAGTTCTTTGACGCACGATGTACTGGTTGATTTTCCAACAGCAGATCAGGCGGTGATAAGCCTTTCGGCGAATGAAAAAATCAGCGGAGGTAATCGCGATTATATTTTGGATTATCGTCTGGCCGGCGGACAGATTGAATCCGGCATGCTCCTTTACGAGCATGAAGACGAAAACTACTTCCTGATGATGGTACAACCGCCAAAGCGGGTAGAAGTCGATGAAATTCCCCCGCGGGAATATGTTTTTGTAGTGGATGTTTCCGGTTCCATGAACGGCTTTCCGCTGGACATTTCCAAAAAGCTGATGCGCAATTTGCTGACCAATCTCCGTCCGACGGATCAATTTAATGTGATGCTTTTTTCCGGCGATTCCGAGGTGTTATCTGAAGAATCGCTGCCGGTCAATGCCGAAAATATGGAGCGTGGCCTGGACTTCGTGCAAAACGTACGCGGTGGGGGCGGAACCAACCTTAAATCTGCCCTTCGCAACGCACTGGCATTGCCACGTTGCCGGGAAGATGTAGCCCGCTCTTTTGTGGTGATTACAGATGGATATGTCAGCGTAGAGCAGGCAACGTTCGACTTGATCCGCGAAAACCTGGATGAGGCCAATCTGTTTTCCTTCGGTATCGGAACCGGGGTAAATCGGCACCTCATCGAAGGCATGGCACATATTGGCCAGTCGGAACCCCTCATCATCACCGACCCGAATGAAGCTTCGGCGAAAGCCGATAAATTCCGCCAGTACCTGCAGTCTCCGGTTTTGACCCGCATCAAAGTGGATTACGGAAAATTTGAAGCTTACCACAAAGAGCCGATGGCCGTGCCGGATGTATTGGCAGAAAGACCGGTAATCATCTACGGAAAATATCGCGGGAACCCCCAGGGAGAAATTAAGCTGACCGGCCATACGGGCAATGGAAAGTATAAAGTCAAACTGAATGTGGCCGACTACCAGGCTAGTGAAAGCAATGCTGCCATCCGCTACCTCTGGGCCCGGGAGCGCATTCGTTTGCTCGACGATTACAGTCAGGTGAGTTACAACGATGAGGCCATTCAACAGGAAGTTACAGAGCTGGGTTTGAAGTACAATTTGATGACCGCTTATACTTCTTTTGTAGCCATCGACCACGAACCCGTTGCCGCCGGTGAAGATGCGGAGCAGGTAAAACAACCGGTACCCTTGCCACAGGGTGTAAGCAACATGGCGGTAGGTTTTGACCTCGGTTTGGAAGGTGTGAGTTTTGCCGGACCTGCTCCCGATAGCTTGAAATCGGAGGTGGTGTTGGGTGCCATACATGCTGATCTGGCTATGTTGCAAAAAGCGCTGATTAAGGCGTGGCTAGTGGCGCAATTTGAAGACGCAGAAATTTGCGAGGCTTTGACTTCCGTCGAAATGACCCTGCAGTTAAAGCTGGATGCAAGTGGAAATATTATGGAATGGAAGAGCCGGGAGGGTAATTTGACTCAGGCACAGAAAAAATGTCTGGGAGAATTATTCGAGGACTGGAAGTATGATGGTGTTTTGCCTTCCGGCGAATGTGTGCTCCAACTGGAAATAAGCTTCTAAAGAAATCAGTCAAAGATCATGAAAAAGCAATTTGTTTCTATCGTTTTTGCTTCGCTTACCGGTCTTAGTCTCTTGCTGCTTGCCGGCTTGTTTCAAGGCATGTGTTGGAAACGGGACCTAACCCCAAAAAGGGAGGAGTCTACCGATTCGGCGGACTCCCAATTTAATCCGCGCGAGCAGATCGTTTTCATTCTCGGAGAAGACGAATTAGAAGGCAATCCGTATTACGCGCAGGCCACCAAATATTTCCGCTTCCGCGAAAGCGTGAAAGCCGAAAACCTGGTGGTGCATTGCCGGTCGCTGAAGGAAGTTCGGGATTATCTGGTTCAGGAAAAGAACACGGAGAATCCATGGGGGCAGGTGCATTTAGTGGTGCACGGAAATCAATGGAATGGATTGAGTTTACCTGTTTATCCGGATGGTGAGCGTACCACTTCAAGCAACATAAAAAGAGCCATTGAAGCAGGTTTGTTTCCCTCTTTTCCGGAAGGTGTTTTGGACGCCCAATCGGAACTGATTTTCCACGCATGTGGTACTGGTCGGGATGAAGCATTAATGCAAAGCATCTCGGGGGTATTTGGCGGTCAGGTAGTTGTAAGGTCGGCCAAATACTTTGTTTCCTACGATTCTCAATCGGGCATGCCCTGGTCTGCGAATCAATACTTGTCCGAGTACTGGTTTACCACTTATCAGACCGGGCGCAGGCCCATTGATCCGATACTTGCGGAGCAATTAAAAGCCGATAATCCCGATGCAAATATGGATTGGATGGGGGCATTAAGTCGACAGAAACCCCGCTGGCCCGGAGATGTGTATCACTACCGGTTTTCGGTGCCTGTCAGGTGGGTGGTGGCTTTTGGAGCAGCTGATCAACTTCCGGTATTGGAAACGGAGACAGAAAGAGCTGCTTTCCTGCAAAGCCAGTCTGAGTTAATGGAAAAACTCCGGAAGATTGGCATTCCGTTGGAGCGATTCAGTTGGAAGTTTGAAGAATCGACTTATACCTTATCGAATGGACAGGAAGTACCTGCTATTTTGATCGAAGGAAAATCATCTATTCTTTGTGTGTTGCGAGCTATCACGGAACCCGAAGAAAAGGTACCGATGGCTGTAGATTTGACAGATGAGCGGTTTTATGCGGTAGTTGGGGGCTGAAGCGGGGTGAAATAAACGTTTAGAAAATTGAAAATAATCAGTCAAAAGTTTGGAAATCAGCGATTTAGGTCCGAAATTTTTCAATTATTTGCTCAGGTTGCCGACCCGTCAGGTTGCCGACCCGTCAGGTTGCCGACCCGTCAGGTTGGCATTTTTTTTCAATTACTTTTAATAAAAAAATAGTACGCTATATACCGTTTTATTGCACATAGCATCCCACTGTTTTTGCTGCTCTTGTCTGGCTTCGGACTGAAAGCACAGCAGCATAATTTCCTGACATATTCTCTGGAAGAAGGCCTCCCACAGTCACAGGTTTTTGCCCTGCTCTCTGATAGCAAAGGGTATATGTGGTTTGGAACACAAGGCGGCGGACTGAGCCGTTTCGATGGAGCCGATTTTACTTATTTCAGTGCACGGGAAGGGCTTTCGGCAAATTACGTCTATACACTCCTTGAGGATAGTTTTCATCGCGTTTGGGCAGGTACCAGCCGCGGACTAAACCTCATCACGGGCAAAGAAATTAAAACGATTCCCTTTCCGGAAGATGTCGGACGGGTGAGTGGCGTATTGCAACAAAATGACAGCCTCTTTTGGGTGGGAACCAACAAGGGCATCTGGGAAATCACTCACTCCATCCATTCAGAAAAAACAACTGCCCCTGAAAAGCTTAACCTCCATTCGGGGATCGATGATGCCTTTATTACCTGCTTTTTAAAGCACCAGCAAAGCCTGTGGGTAGGCACAGATCAGGGACTTTTTCGAATTACGGAGGATAGAGGAGTGATTCCTCCAGCTCCCGGAAACACCCGCGCTGTTCAACAGATGGCAATTGATTCCTCCGGGCATATCTGGGTAGCTATTTTTGGCCGCGGACTGGAGAAATGGCCAGCGAATGGAAATCAGGCCCAAAATAGATGGAACGATCAACGAATCAGCCAGGCTACTTCCGTTTTTGTCAGCAGCGATCAACGAATTTGGCTGGGCACCCAAAATAATGGGGCATGGATCTATCATCCGGCAGACAGTAGTTGGACCCACCTGACCGAACAAAAAGGACTGCCAAATAATAATGTTAGACAGATCACCGAAGACCACTGGGGCAACATCTGGATCGCCACTTCAGGTGGAGGTGCCTGTAAATACCTGGGGCAGTTTTTCCTGCATTATGATCGCAGCAACGGACTGCCCGATGAGCGGGTATATGCATTGGATATAGACAGCTCCGGCAGTGTATGGGCATCCGTCGGAAATAGCGGTTTGGCCCGACTGGATAGCATTGGGTTTAAGCCTTTTGAGGGAGACAGTGCTTACCTGAATATGAAATCCAAAGCCCTCCACTTTGATCGCAAAGGGCGGCTTTGGACCGGCACCGAAGGTGGCGGTTTGCTGGTCTTTGATACCTCCGGCTTTGAGATTCTCGATACGGAGGACGGCCTTCCAAGCAATTGGATCCGGGACATTGAAGAGGATGCATCAGGTTCCCTATGGATCGCCACTTATGGCAGCGGATTAGCAAATGTCACTGACCTCGATACCCTGGGATTTGGTATTCGAAAATATGGACGGGAGTCAGGCTTTAATGATCTCCGGATCATGGATCTGGCATTGGATCCAAGGGGACGATTATGGTTTTGCACCCGCTATGGAGAAGTCGGGTATGTGGATGGAGGGCGTGTAAAACAACTTTTTGATGCAGCGTCCGGCTTGCCAGCCGGACAAATTCGATCCATAGCATTCGATGACCTGAATCAAATCTGGTTGGGTACCGCCGGAGCGGGCTTGTTTGTGAAAAACCTTGATCCCGATTCCTTGCGTTTTTTGCCTTTTCAGGCGAATGCCGAGCTAACCTCCTCCAATCTGTACCTGACCGTTTTTGACAAAGAAGGAAACCTCTGGGTTGGTAACGAAAGGGGAGTGGACAAAATCCTGCTCAACGAGGCGGGGGTAGTCACCGAAGTGCAATCCTATGGCCGCAATGAAGGTTTCCTGGGCATCGAAACCTGTCTCAATGCCGCTCTTTGTGATCCGGATGGGAACCTTTGGTTTGGCACCCTCAACGGACTAACCCGCCATCTGCCAGCAGAACGAGTGGACCGAAAAGTGCCGCCACTTATCCATTTTCAGGAAGTATCGCTCTTTTACAAACCATTGGATGAAACGGCTTTCGCCGAATGGGCAGCCAGGGACGGAGGCATACAACCCGGGCTGGATTTGCCCTGGAAGCAAAACCATCTTCGTTTTTCGATAAGAGCGATTGATCTAAATGATCCAACATCTCTGAAATACCGCTGGATGCTGGAAGGATCAGAAACCGAATGGTCTCCATTCAACGAGCAGCAATCGGTCAACTATACCAATTTGCCCCCGGGGAATTATACCTTTAAAGCACAGGCCGTTTCCGGAACCGGATTACTCTCGGAAGTGATCTCTTCATCCTTTACGATCAAGGAGCCTTTCTGGCAGTTAAGGTGGGTACAAATTCTAGCGGCAAGCGTGCTGGCAGCTATACTTTTTCTGCTGATTCGCTGGCGTTTCATTCGCTTTAAGCGGAAAGAAAAACAAAAAAGAGCCCAACTGGAAATGGAGAACAAAATGCTGCATCTGGAGCAAAAGGCGCTGCAGTTGCAAATGAATCCGCACTTCATTTTCAATGCGCTCAACAGCATTCAATCGCTGGTGGCTACCCAGGATTATACAACCGCCCGTCGGGAAATCAATCATTTTGCTTCCCTGATGCGCGCCATTTTATCCAATTCGCGGAAGCAAAAAATAAGTTTGGCCGAGGAAAAAGAAACCCTGGATCGCTACCTCAAAATGGAGCAGTTTTGCCAGACAACGCCTTTTGAGTATGCCATCCATCTGCCCGAAAATCTGGATCCGGAAGAGGTGGAAATTCCGCCGATGTTATTACAGCCATTTGTGGAGAATGCCGTCATACATGGTATTTCTCACCTGAATCATCCCGGAAAACTCGATATTCGCTTTGCAGCGAAGGGCGATTTGCTTCATTGTACAATCACCGATAACGGAGTAGGCCGCGAGCGTGCCGATGCCCTTCGAAAATCCAAAGCACCCGGGCATCAGTCGGTTGCCATGCAGGTGACACGCGAGCGCCTGGAAGCTTTGCTGGCCGATAAGGGTGTAAAAGCCCTGGAGGTCAGCGATGTGCTGGATGAAAAAGGAAAGATTGCCGGTACGAAGGTGTTGGTACGATTGCCTTTGATGCTGAACTATTAATCGGGGAGTTACTCACCTTCAGTGACTGGGGAGGGGGGAGAATTCGCATTGGGAATTTCGCCAGAGCGAAATTCCAGTTTCTCCCCAGTCAGGCCGACTTCGGAGGCTGCAACGCTCCCCTTTCGCCAGGGGCGAAAAACTCCCCGGGCAAGCCGAAGGGAGCCCTCCCGATAGCTATCGCATAGGCGTCAACTTAACTAAGGACCATTGAGGAGTTGATCAAAATACGATTGTCTTTTT
>JAAEZH010000086.1 GCA_018222965.1 Bacteroidota bacterium | reverse complement strand
TTGTTGACCGATTGAACAAGGATTGTTAATGTACGGTATAAATACCCAAATTCAGGCATATTGTTTTGGTTGTTGGCCGGAAAAATGCCTGTTTTCAGGCTCCATTGGTCAAAAAAGTGGCGGAATCACCTAATTTCCTTTAACTTGGCTTTCGCGTCAACAATAGCGTTTGCGACTACGATGCAAGAAGCAAGTAAAGATGGCTAAGGATAGCTAATACATACGCATAATAAGCTTGAGTGCGTTTGTATAGCACCCCAAATCCTTGCAATACGGTGAGAAAACAACTAACACTCTACATTTTCCTGTTTTTTTCTGTTTGTCTTTTCGGCCAGACCGATGTGCCGACGGAGCCGGAACCGCCTGTCGTTCAGTTTAGCCTGGATGGTGGATTTTATTCCGATACATTGGATATCGAACTATTTTGTTCCGGTGCGGATATCTACCTGACTACAGACGGAAAGAAACCCCGGGTTTCCCGGTCCATGGCTTATCGGGGTCCCATTGAGATCCGGAAAACGACGGTCGTTCGTGCTATTGCGGTTAAAGATGGTCTCAAGAGCCTCCCGATTTCACATACCTACTTTATCAATGAACCGGAGACCGACTTTCCGGTAGTATCTCTATCGGTTCCACCGGATGATCTTTTTCATCCACTAACGGGATTATTTGTGAGAGGAGAAGAGGCGATTGACACCATTTGGTCGCTGCCGGGAGCCAACTTTTGGAGTCGGTCTGAGATTGATATCAATACCGAGCTTTTTGAATCGGATGGCAGTTGTGTTTTCCGCAGCGGGACGGGTTTCCGATTATTTGGCGGAATGAGTCGCCTTTTTCCCCAAAAGTCTATGACAATCGTTACTCGCGGACGCTATGGGGAAAGCCGGATCAAGCATGAAATATTTGGAAAGGAAGGGAAAAAGAAATTTAAGTTCCTGGTCTTACGTAATTCGGGCAGTGATTTCGGGAAATCGCATTTCCGGGATGCCTTTATGACCAGCCTTACAGATGGGATGGGAATCATAACACAGGATTATCGTCCCGCTCATGTTTACATCAATGGGCGTTATTGGGGGATTTACAACATCCGGGAAAAGGTCAATCGCTACTTTATCGCTGCACACAACGATGTTGATAAAGACAGCCTTGATCTGTTGGAGCATCGCTTTACGCGAAAGCGGGGCAGTAAGTCACACTATCTGCGTATGCTGTATTACATGCAGAAACACGATTTGTCTGATCCTGCCAATTACGCCTACATCCAGACCCAAATGGATGTGGACAATTTTATGAATTATCAGATTGCGCAAATCTATTTCGACAATCAGGACGCCGGCGGGAATATAAAATACTGGCGTCCGCAAACCGAAGCGGGCCGTTGGCGATGGATCCTCTATGATACGGATTGGGGATATGGGTTACACGATCCGGATGCCTGGCAGAATAACAGCCTGGCCTTTCACACAGAAGAAGATGGTCCCAGTTGGCCAAATCCGGCCTGGAGTACTTTTATTCTGCGGAAGCTTTTAGAAAATCCCACTTTCCAAAAGCAATTTGTAACCCGATTTACGGATTTTTTAAATACCAACTTTTCGGAGGCAGAAGCCATTGCGGCTCTGGAAACCTTCGAACGCAATTTGCGTCCTGAGATGCCTCGCCATTTGGTGCGTTGGAAAATCCCTTATGAAGACTGGGAGGAACAAATGGGGATCATGCACAACTTTGCAAAGAAGCGTCCGGAATACGTCCGCATGCACTTGATGGAACGATTTGATCTGGGTAGACAAAGAAACTTTAGTCTCGCAGTAAGCGGAGGGGGAAAGGTAAAGCTCAATGAGCATCTGACAATTGATCAGGAGGGATACAGCGGGCAGTGTTTTGAAAAATTACCGGTGCGCATGCAAGCCGTTCCGGAGCGTGGATATCGATTCTCTCATTGGGAAGGATTGGATTTAGAAGATTCGGATTTGAGCCTGGCTTTGGAAAAAGACTATGCTATTAAGGCTGTTTTTGAGCCTTATAATCATCCGCTGGCCGGTCTGGTGATGATCAATGAGATCAATTGCAATGATATGGGGGCTGGCGATTGGGTAGAATTATACAATTTTTCGGATGAAAAAGTCGATCTGGAAGGTTGGATTCTGGCGGATAGCAAACATCAATTTGTATTGCCCAAGCTGGTGGTGCCTGCCAAAGACTATGTGGTGATTTGTGAGAATGCCAACGACTTTAAGAAGGCCTACCCCGAGGCTTATCGGTATGTGGGCGATTTGAAATTTGGTCTGAATAAACGAAAAGAGTCCATTTCTCTCTTTACGGCAGATGGCGCCTACGTGGATCATTTTTCGTATGTGTTGCCCCCGCAGGATTCCCTGTTTTCTTTAAACCTGCTTTTGCCCCAACTGGATAATGCGGATCCCCAAAACTGGGAAATGCTGGTTGGAGAATCTTCGCCCAATGCCGCCAATACGTATTATGTGCAAAGTACGCTCAAGGCACGCCGGGACCTTTGGTTGCAAATTGGCGGTGCTTGCGGCGTGATTATTTTGTGTATTTCCCTCTTGATCCTGCGGCATAAAAGAATGATTTAAGCCGGGCCTATTGCCGGAAAAGCTACCTTTGCTATTATGGATCTTTCTCATAAACTGAGACCAAACCAACCTATCGGAATATTTGATTCCGGCATTGGGGGGCTGACTGTTGCCAATGCCCTTGCCAAACGCCTGCCAGAAGAGCAGTTAATTTATTTTGGCGATACAGCCCATTTGCCTTATGGCGATAAGTCTGGGGATGCGATCAGGTACTATTCCCTGAAGATTACGAAGTTTTTACTGGAGCAAGAGGCGAAGATGATTGTGGTGGCTTGTAATTCTGCCTCGACTGCTGCTTCTCGGGTTTTGTTGGAGTTCTTTCCCGATCAGGCCCATTTTGTAAATGTGGTGGATCCTTTGGTTGAGGCGGTTGTTGCCCGGAATTTTAAGAGCGTGGGAATCATTGCTACCAAAGCTACCATCCATTCGGGCGTGTATCAGCGGCAACTGAAACAGCTGCAGCCGGATTTGGAGGTTTTTGGTTTGGCGACTCCGTTGCTTGTTCCTATGATCGAGGAAGGCTATTCTGAGAGCCGAATCAGTCAGCCGATCATTGACAACTATTTATCTGATCCCGGTTTTGCGAATATAGATGCGCTATTACTGGCCTGTACGCACTATCCATTGGTTCGCAAAGAGATTGAAGCCTATTTTGACGGGCGTGTCGAGGTATTTGATTCGACGGAAGTCGCTACAGAAGCTGCCTACAACTGCCTGAAGGAAAATCATTTGCTCAGCTCTCGCCTGGAAGCGCCGCATCAGTTTTATGTTTCAGATCATACTCCATCTTTTGAAGCTACGACCCGCTTGTTTTATGGAGAAGAGATCAATTTGAAACATTTTCCCCTATGGTAGTTTGAGTTTGGGTTTGAGTGTGGGTGTGGGTGTGGGTGTGGCTTTTTTGTTTTGCTATCGGAGAAGGATTATATTACCATTCAAAATTTTAAAGCATTGGGATTAACGGAGAAACGCTTTCGCGAAATAGTAAATAAATTGCCGAAGAAAGATCGTAATCAGCTTCAGTTGAAGGATTTGGACGAGGCAACACTGGAGCAGATGATCCGCGACTCAGAGGATGCGATGAAGCGCGACCTTTGGGTGGGCATTCCCTGGTTTGTCATGTACACTTCTTCGCTCATTGTATTTGGCTTCACCAGTCTGACGGTTACCCTCCTTGTCATTGGGGTAATCTACTTTGTGTACAGCTATGTGAAGTTTGGTTCTTACGGGATGAACCGGGTCCGGGTATCGGTTTACAAACAACTTCTCGAGGACCTGTAACGTTTATTTTAGGGCAATCAACGATCGAATGAATCAATACAAGAAATTTTTCTCTGAAAAGGGACTTTGGAATAAAATAGGTTCTTTCGCCCGGCAGGCGGGATTGAAAGTAATCTATTCCGCGCTTTTGCTTTTTTATGCCTTTCGGCGAAAAGATACTCCCTTATGGGCCAAACAGATTGTAATTGGCGTATTGGGGTACTTTATTTCACCTTTTGATGCGATTCCGGATCTAACTCCTTTCCTTGGGTATACCGATGATATTGGGGTGCTTAGTTTTGGTCTTGTAGCCATAGCGATGTACATCAATGATGGCGTAAAGCAAAAAGCCCGTGTCCAGCTAAATCGCTGGTTTGCTAATCCGGATGAAGCCCTTTTGCGGGAAGTGGAGGATCGGATTTAAGAAGCCTGATTTTCAACAGTTGCCGGAAATGCGTTTTTGAGATTGGTCCATTGCTCTCGGGGAACGTCTAGTTTCTCCGTTCCTTCTCCTGTGGTTAATACAGCAATATATTTTTGATTCGTTGTTCGGTAAGCAGACGTAAGTGCGTTTCTGTTGATGAGATGTTGACTGCTTAATCGATGGAAGATTCTTTTGGGGAATTTACTTTCAAGCGTTTTTAGGTTATCCGAAACCGGAAAGGATTTGCCATTTTTCAGGATTACTTTTGCCCCGTTTCCAAGCGTCTCACAATAGACAATATCCCGAAAGAAGAGCTGTATGATTTTGCCTTGCTGGTGGAAGATATACCGATCATCTTCGTCGCCCAGTTGCTTTCTAAATTTATTCAGAGCCTCTACCATTTTTCTTTCAACGACCGGTTTGTGCAGGTAGGTCCATTTATAGCGCATGGAGCAGGAATTTACGGCTTCCAGCAGGTAATCGTTTTTAAAGCCGGTAATAAAAACAATTCCGAGGTTCAGGTTTCTTTCTTCCAGGGTTTCCAACAACCCAAAGACTGTTTTTTCATGGATTTTAATATCCAGAAATAAGATATCAGGTTGGTGAAAAAGAATTTCTTTTTCTGCGTCTTCCAGATTAGTGGCAGTTGCTACGATTCGAATAAATGGAATTTTCTCCAGGAAATAACGCGTTGCGGCCAGGCCTTTTGGCTCATCATCGAGGATGAAAGAATTAAATGTTTTCATCGTTTATCAATTTTAGATCCAATGGAAGGCAGATAAGAACTTTGGTCCCATTGGAGGGGTTGTTAGAATCTTGCAGATCCTGTATTTGGAAGGCAGCAGTTGAGGATGATTGCGTTTTGATCCAGTCGATGGTAGAGCGGGCTATTTGTATCCCTTGCCCGCCATCGGGATCACTATTTCGGGTAAAATTAATTCCCGGACCATTGTCTCTTATGGAAAAATACAAATTCTTTTTATCAGAAGAAATATTGATTGTTAATTTACCGCCTTTTTTAAGGGGTTCAATGCCGTGCTTTATAGCATTGTTGACGAAGCTTTGTACAAAGAGTTTTGGAATTAGCGTGCTTTGCTTTACGTCTTTATCGATATTGACTTTGTATTCAAACCGATCACCAAATCGGAGTTTTTCCAGTCTCAGGTATTGATTAATGACCTCTATTTCTTTGTAAAGTGTATGCAGAAAGCTTTCGTTATCGGAAAGTACTACCCTGAATAGTTCTCCAAAATCACTTAGGTAGCTTATTCCGGAATCTTTATCGGAAACAGCCATTTGGCCGATGATGGAGTTTAGGGCGTTAAAGACAAAATGCGGATTGGATTGTGTGATGAAAAGTTTTTGTTGAAGTTTCACCTGGTTGGCTGTTTCCCGATCTAGTCTTAATTGTAATATTTCAGCTTCTTTTTCTTTTCTGTTTTTTCGCATCCAGCTCCAGGCCAGGAATCCGAGAAGGAATACAATAAATAAAATACGGCTGGTCTTAAATAACAGGGTATGTGTCCAGTGTCCCGGACTGATATTCAGCGAAAGCTGGGAAGGAGAAAAGCATTCATCTTCCAAACAAGCTCTGACTGTAAAAGTGTATGATCCCGGATTTAAATTGGCGAATTGGGCAAAACGCAATTGGGAAGGGATGGACCAGTTTTCGTCGGTTTCAAATTTGTGTTGGTATGTAATCGCTTCCGGTTTGTAGTGATCTACAGTGTGAAAGTTGATTCTAATTTGCTGGGTGGATCTGAGGTCTTTTGCTACCAGTGAATTTGTTTTTTTGTGCAAAACCTCTTTTCCTTGTTGTAGCGCTGATACCGTTGTTATCTCTGTATGAAGCCTAGGGTAGGTCGCAGAGAAGGCGGAAGGGATAAACTGCAGAAGTTCGGTTCTGGTTGGTAGCCAGACATTGTATTCGCTGTCGGTGAAGCTTCCATGTTGGATACAATCTTCTCCTTTAAAACCGGTTTCATCGGTTATGCGTTGGAGGCAGGGTTGCCCGGCTTCAAATTTGTCGAGGTCCAACAGGATTGCTTTGTCGAGCGCCCCCAGAAGAATCTTGTTATCGGGCAGATATTCTATGGTTTTTATAGATTCTGTAATCTCTTTTTGAAGGATTCTTTGCGGAAGCTTGGAAGTGTAGTCGTATAGCATTAACCCGTTGTGGCTGCCAAACCACAGTCTGTGATCTGGCGTTTGAGCGATGGTATTGATGCCGGCATG
>JAAEZH010000085.1 GCA_018222965.1 Bacteroidota bacterium | reverse complement strand
ATTATTCTAAAGATTTAGTAACCTAAAACCGGTCAACACTATTTAGGGATTGACATGTTTGAAGGATAAAGCTGGTTTATAATTTTGGAAATTCTGTCATTCTGGAAATTCGGATTCAGACAAATTAGTTGAGAGTTAAGAGAGAAGCGCTGAACGATAAACGTTGAACGCTAAACGATCCCCCCCAGCCTAATGCTTACGCAATACCTTAAGTATCCGCTTATACATGATTTCTGACAGGCTCCAATTATAGCCTTCAAAATCAACGGTGTTTGTAAATTGAATGACGACGGCATCCATATCGCTGTGATACCGGGCAATGGTTTGGTAGCCCGGAATCAATCCGGTATGCCCGTACCGGTAGATGGAGGAATAAATATCCTGCTCTGCTTTATCTATGAATGCGGAGCCATCGTTTAAAGCTCTGATAAACTTGCCGAGATCTTCTGCGGTTGCCATCATCGACGCATTATAATCCGTCTTCAAATCCTGGTCGTAGCCCACATAATAGCCGCTCATTACATCTTCTATATTTACCTCGTGGATAGAGCCAAAGGTGCGGTTTAATTCCAAAGGATCGAGAATTTCTTCCTGTACAAACTGAAAGCGGTCGTAACCGAGCTCCCTGTCCATGATTCTGCCCAGCAACAGATAATTGGTATTGGAATATTCATAATCCTGATCCGGTTGGAAACGAGCCGGTTGGTCCAGAATCAGAGCCAGCTTTTCATCGTCACTCTCTTTCGGTTCTGCCCAATAATTAAAGGTATCGGTGAAATTGGGAATGCCGCTACGATGCTGCACCATCATCCGAAGGCTAATCTGGTCGGCATACTCAATCCTGTTTTCCAATTCGGGTAAATAAGCAGCAAGGCTTTTATCCAGCGAGAGTTTACCGGAGCGTACCATTTTAGCCACCGCCAGCGCATTGTATAATTTATCCACACTGGCTATTTTGAACAGAGCGTTTGGATCGGCAGGTGTTTTGCTTTCTCTGTCTTTATACCCGGAAGTAAACCATTCGGGCGCTTCTCCGGCCGTATCTACATATACAATAATGCCATCAAACCCATAATCTCCTGATTTATCAACCTGCTCCTGAACAGTATCGGGAATGGGTGGCAACCAGGCTTTCAAAATGGGCCAGGGCACGAAGTACAGGGAGATAATGGTCCCAAGCAGCAACAATGCCTGAATTATTCGTTTTGATTTCTTTTTTTTCATTAAGCCCTTATTGCCAATTTGAATAAAAATCAATTATATCCTCGACCTCTTTATTTGTAAGTAATTTAGTCAATAGCGTCTTTCTTTCAACAGTGGAGGATTCTTCTTCTTTCTGTTTTTCTGCAAGCCCTATAATGGAAAAGATACCCGGCACATACAATCGAAATGGTATCCCCTTTTTCATCCCTTCCTGATTTAGTTCATAATAAGCCATGGCCTTATGATGTCCATCCATGATAAACTGGGGATAAGAATATTCAAAAAGCGATGAAATATCCCCTGGGTCTTCATCTCCCGGCTGCCTGCCTAAACTTACTACCAGAGAATGCTCCCCCTTCAATATTTGTTGCTTAAAATATTCAACCCTTTCCTTTTCCAGGGTTTCAGGGGATTGGGTAAACATAAATACACCTTCATCCAGGTACAGAGACGGACGGTAAGGGCGATTCCTTTCCGGCAAATATAGCTCGAAGCCTCTGTATTGTTTCGGATTGGAAATGTTGTTAGTCACCTCAAAACTGTGGGGAGGGGTGTAGAAAAAACGATAGCTTCCACTTTTTATCAGTGGCCTGTACACTTCAAAAACAGCCAGCAGATTTTCGTCAGTAAGCACCTTTTTTTGCGTAAGCTCTTCAAATTCGTTTAATCGGTTTCGGGTTTCTTCATCCGGATCTACTCCATGTATGGTATAAAAATGTACCGAGGAAGGGCCATTATCATGCCAGATAACGCTTTGTGGCTTACCGTCAATTAGTAGGATGGTCTCTCCTTTTCGAAGAACTTCAAACAGGTGGTTTTCATTTCTGACTTCCAGGACCTCACTAAATCGGCAAACCTCTTTTCCGTTAGTAATTATTTTTTGGACTTCCATTTTTGAGCGTTGAGACTTTATCGTTTAGCGGAATTTTTTTCAAGTGCAGGTGTAACCGCTAAACGATCCAAAAATCATCCCCTATCCATTTCTTCAATCGCTTCTACAAAATAATCCAGCTCTTCCAGTTGGGTGTAGATATTCGGACTGATTCGCACACCGCGGGCATCCAGATGATTAACCGGTGAGGTCAGTATTTTCTTTTCCTGAAATAGATGATTATATAATTTGCCAGGCTCCAGGCTTTCTATATCGAGGAGGCCCATGCCGGCAGCGTAGCCGTCTTTGTCGCTCGTAAGCAAACGAATGCCCGGCCGGGCCCGGAGTTTATCGCTCCAGTATTGGCGGAGGTAAAGAAGACGAGCATGTTTTAAATCAATGCCAATCTGATTGTGAAATTCAATGGCTTCCAGGATACCCATTTCTATGCCGAGGGAACGAGTACCCAGATGCTCGAATTTTCGTATATCAGCATCATTGGGACCGGCAGCAGAAGCAAACATCGGGAAGATCTTTGCAATCTTTTCCTTCCGCACAAATAAAAAGCCCGTCCCGAATGGCGCGCAAAGCCATTTGTGCAAACTGGTGGCAAAATAGTCGCAACCGATCTCTTGTATACTAAAATCCAGATGTGCGAAAGAATGTGCCCCGTCAATCATCACCTCCACCTCTCTTTCTTTGACTGCCCGGGTGATTTCTTTAACCGGTAGCAATTGCCCGGTCCAGTTGATGAGGTGGGTCACATGGACCAGCCTGGTTTTGGAAGTCAGGACTTTTACATAACGCGATACAATGGTTTCGGTGTCTTCCATCGGCACATCCAGATCGACATATTTCAAAATAATGCCGTCTCTCGATGCCCGTTGCTCCCAGGCATTTACCATGCTCGGATAATCGTAGCGCGACAAAACGACTTCATCGCCTCTCTCCAGGGGTAACCCAAAAATGATGGTCTCGAGTCCTTCAGTGGCGTTGCGGTTTATGGCAATTTCCTCGGCAGCACAACCAGCCAGTTCAGCCAGCTTTTCGCGGATGGGCTCGCGGTCTTTATCGATCTTGCGCCAAAGGTTGTAGGAAGGCAGTTCGTTAGCGTAGGAATAGTCCTTTACGACAGCCGCCTGTACGATACGGGGCTGCGGACTAACACCGCCATTATTCAAATTGATGATTTCGGCACTGACGGAATAGGCATTCCGGACGAGTTTCCAAAACGATTCGTCGGTTACTAATTGGGGCTTATCAGTCTGGCTTTGAATCCGGCTGTACAGGTCGTTTGTAATGCTGTGCGCCTGCAAGGGACTCAACAGGCTTCCGCCTGCCAGACCGGCTACGTTGCCCAAAAATTTTCGTCTGTCCATTGATATTTTCCTTGGGGTGCGCCATAAAATTAGCCGGAGGGACGGGCACCGTTCTCAAAATGGTTTGGATGGGTCAAATCCAAAATAAAACAAAATGCTCCGGTTTACAAAAAACCGAAGCATTTTGGGAAGCTCTCTGGAAATCTGTGATTCGACTTACTTCTCAAAAGCAGTCAGCTCCGAATAGCTGTCCAACTTTCCTTTGCGGTAAGTTTCGGAGCGGATCATGCCATAGCCCTCTGCAAACCATTCTTTCATTTCGAATTCCATATTGACCATCATCGCTTTGGACTTCATGTTTGAGGTAATGATCATACAGTCGAATGTACCTGCCGGAGTAGTAATCGTTTCCTGACCCACTACTTCCCGGTTTTCGATGGTAACCTCTGTGGTCATTACAGAAATGCCACTGCTGGAAATCTGAATTTTGGTGTACGCATCTTCCAGTTTTTGCCCAACGGTCAAATTTGAAGGCATAATAATACCTGAGGTTTCCACATCAGCATCCATTTCGCCATAAGCTTCCTGTAGCGAGCCCATCATGTTCTGCATGTCGAGGATAAAATTGCCGTCGCGACATTCTACATTGTACTGGCTGGAAGTAATCTCCTTACCTTTCTCATCGGTCAGTTCCAGATTGATGGCAGCTTCCATCCCGGCTGAAGTTTCCTCCAACATGACCAGTTCGTGGCTGGCGGTGGAGGTCATTTTGCCTTTTTTATTGTAATTGGTCATGGTAAAGCTGGTCCCTTCCTCAAACGGAAAGTAGCCTTCACAGGCATCCTGAGCGGGTAATAAAGCTGCTGCGAAGAGCATAAATGTTAGTAAGATCTGAAACTTCATTTTTATATTTATTTTTAAGATTATACGAAACAAATTGGGAAAGAGGAATCCCCTCTCCTATTTTTAGAGCCAAAAAGCAATCGATCCCATATGAGAATTCTGACTTTAACACTTTCCCTTTTCTTCTCCTGCCTCGCCTTGCTGCAAGCGCAAAAAGAACACAACATCTGGTACTTCGGCGACCGCAATGGCATCGACTTTAATAACGGCGGGCCCATGCCTTTGTTTGATTCTGAAATGCAAACCTTTGAGGCAGCAGCCACTATTTGCGATGCCGAAGGTAATTTACTTTTTTATTCCAATGGCGGCGGCCGCGACCCCAATCTTCCCTCCGGTGTTACGCCTGGCTTGATCTTCAACCGCGATCACCAGATCATGTACGACATGGGTTTTACCGAAGGGGGTGGCTACAGTGCCCGACAGGGTGCTTTAATCGTTCCCAAGCCGGAAGCCCCAGGCCAGTATTATCTGTTTACCATGGAAGAGCTGGAATTTGACCAGGCAGGTGATGTACCTTCCCAGCCGCAGGGCCGTGGACTCTCCTACTTTGAAATCGACATGAGCCTCAATGCCGGTCTGGGTGGTGTGACCATCGCCGACGAAAGAGTTCATGTACCGCTGTATGAAGGGCTTTCAGGTACTATACATGCCAACGGTACAAACTACTGGATTGTTGTGGCCGACCTGGGTTATCCCGATAATGTCGGCTCCATAAATCAATTTGGAGTCCTGGAGGTTACCCCCGACGGGGTAGGTGATCTGGTATGGACCGATGTGGGATCGTTTTACCTGCTCAATCCGCAAACGGAAATATCTCCCAACGGTAAATACATGCTTTCCACACGGAAGCTTTTTCAATTTGACAATGCTACCGGAGAAATTACCGACCTGAATCTGCAATTTGACACCGATGGCGTTCCGGCAGCTTATGGCTTTTCGCCGAATAGTCGCTATGTGTACTATGTCATGCCAAATTATACGGATGTGCAACTCGACATCTACCGCTACGATCTGGAAGCAGCCGATATTATTGGGAGTAAGGAGTTCATCGCATCCCGTCCGGGTACCTTTCAGGCCGGGCAAATGCAGATCGGGCCCGATGGCAATTTGTATTTCTCGGAGTTTAGTGGCAGCCCCTTTATGTCTGTCATCAACCGGATTCGTTGCCCCAATACGGAGGAGCCGACTTTCGAAGCCGATTTGTTTTCTTTCTCCTTCACTGACTTTGCGCTCTATTTTTCGCTGGGCAATTACACCGATCATGTATTCCGGAGCGAGCAGGATTTTACCCTGAACATCTGCCCGGCTGATACTATTTCCATTTGCGATGGATCTGCCGAACTCAGTGCCATGGTAGAAGACGGAACCTACCTTTGGTCCACCGGCGAAATCACCTCAAGCATCACGGTGGATCAACCGGGCACCTACACCCTGGAAGCCGAAAATTTCTGTGGCGAAGCCTTTGATACTGTGGTAGTGATCACCCCAGAGGCAGAAGGTATCCAGATTGACGGAGACAGCCTGCTTTGCGATGGTGCTTCTACTACGCTCAGTGTGGTAAATCCCGATTTTTACGAATCCTTTAGCTGGTCTACCGGCGAAACGACCGAGCAAATAGAAGTATCTGAAGCCGGAACCATTAGCCTGAGCGGCACCGATATTTGCGGCAATCAATCGGAAACCTCTTTAGAAATACTGGAATCGACGTCACCGGTGATCAACGAGATTTTGCCTTCCGGCGAAGCCTGTACCGGCGAGTCGGTAGATCTGATTGTAGATTTTAATGACGTGCCTGTCACTTACCTCTGGAGCGATGCATCATTCGGCGAAAGCCTGGAAGTAATGGAAGACGGCATCTACAGTGTGGAAATTTCCAATGTCTGTGGTTCGGCTTCCGCCGAAATTGAACTTACCTTTGCGCTCTGTGATTGTAGCTATGAACTGCCCACCGGTTTCAGCCCCAATCAGGATGGATTAAACGATGGTTTCGGACTGGTGGTACCCTGTGAATTGCTGGAATCCTGGGACCTCAGTATCTACAATCGCTGGGGAAAGGAGGTTTTCAGAAGTCAGGATCCCAATAACCTTTGGAACGGACTTGTCGATGGCGAACCACAACCGGAGGATGTGTATGTTTGGTATCTGACTTATAAAGAGGCCGATAAAGAAGCAGAATTGATTAGTGGAGAGGTGGTTTTGTTGAGGTGATTGGGGTTAGTTGAGCGTTTAGAGGTGAGTGTTGATCGTTTAGGGCCTTTGTTTTTTACTCTAAACCAATCCAGTAAACAGAAACAAAAGGATTTCAATTGGCCTTATTTTATTTAGCGAGTAGTGAGGCAAATAGCGTTAAAAACTGGGTAGTGTTTGAGCCAGAAAAATTAAAGCATTACTAAAAGCTTGGATCACAAAAGGAATTTATGCCGAAAAAATATTGTTCCGGCGAGTTTAGCCAGTTTAGCTTTTTGCCTTGCAGCGCAGCGTAAAAATAAAATACAGCCTTGATCTTTGCTTCCTTTGCATCAAGGCAAAGAAGCC
>JAAEZH010000084.1 GCA_018222965.1 Bacteroidota bacterium | reverse complement strand
TGGTGTAGGGTGTAATGGTTCTTTCCGTTTGTTCCGTTTTTCCCGAAAATACGTGAAACGTAGTACGTAAGTGGCTTTGCTCAACCCACCATCTGCCGAAGGCGGATGACTCTCCCGGAAGGCAGGAATCTACGATTCCCAACTGACCTCCCCCGGAGGGAAGGAGCGAAGCGAGAAACCGACCTCAACCAGGATAGTGTACTGGTGGAATGGTTTGTTCCGAAAACGTTTAGCGTTGATCGGGTATCGTTTAGCGGGATTATTCTCTCCCCCTCCAGCAGTGGAGCAACCTTTACAGTAACAAAACACTTTGATTTTATCATCACTCCCGCTCAGAGGGAGGGACCGAGGGAGGGAGAATTAAAAATTAAAAACTAAAAATTATCACCTACTTCCCCGTTATTCCCATACCATGCAGAACAAATCCTTTATCCGGATCCTGGAGCACATTGCTGTCGTAACCAATCTGAATGGTATTTTCACCTTCCTGTAGGAAACTGGTTTTGATTTTGATGGTAGACCTTCCTTTGCCTTCTTTTATTTTATGCGGCGGGATGTAGGCTTTCCCTTTTTTATTAATGAAAAAATAGGCTTCCCGGGCAGAATCTATTCCCTGGGTTACGAAGAAAAATTCAGTTTGAGTCTTTTGAAGCATTTCCTTTTTTAAAGGGATTTTGTATTCCTTGGAGAAATGCCGGGCCGGACTTTTCCCAAGTACAACAACCATTTGCTGGTCTTTTTCCCAGCCCTGACTGTGATCCCAGTGAAATAGGCGTACACTCCCATCCGGGGAAGCCTCTTTTTCATAATGCAAATTTTGGTATACCAGCGTCTTGGCTTGTGGATGGGTTAGTACGTTATCGAGGTAATAGTCGGCCAAAAACCAACCTCTTTTTTGGGTGTTTAAAATGTTTCTAAAGCCTTCCGGCGAATAAGCATGTTGTTTTTCCGGTAGTTCTTTATAATCTACATATCCCTTTTTCTCTGTATCGTATTCCTTTTGACGAAACCAAATGATCTCCGTTTCGGGTTTGTCGAGATACCAGGCGGCAGCTTTGGGTACGGTAGCCAGAATTACATCTCCTTCTTGCAGCAGCGGTTTTAGATATTCAGCCGGATCTTTCCAGTTTACAAAGGACCATTTTGAGAGTTTGCTGTCTACTATGAAATTGTCTTTTTGCACAACTTGTACCAGCTTTTTGATTTCGCTTCCGCGAATGAAAGGGAGGAATAATAACACTGCCAATGCCGGACTCCATTTCTTGACTTTTGGAAGTTTAAATAATAATAATTTACTGCCTTCAGTCAAGGCGAAAGCAATGGGTAATAAATACAAGGGATACAGGTAAATGAGGTAGCGCGGCAAGCTGGGCTCTCGGAAGATAAAACTCATTAATAAAAAGGGGAAAATTAAAAAACACAGTAAAAGAACGCCCGTTTGGGGCTTTTTAATAAATGTCCACACCAGGCCGCCCAGTGCGATTATCCAGGCATAGCTGTAGTCATACAGAATGACATCCTTGTATACATTAAATGCCTCCAGAGGTTTCTCCGCCATCAGACTGGACAGCCTTTCCCAGTTGGGTATCACCCATTTTACGATACGTTCGGGCAGGATTAGTTGCATGCTGTTTTGCATTAACCTGCCAAAGGCGGGGATAAACATCACGGCAAACCCCAGTGCTGAAATCCCTCCTAGTACCCGAAACAGGTTTTTATTTTCGGCATTCTTTGTCCAAAAAGAACTTATTCCTTTTAAAAGGAAATACAATCCTGCGGAAAGGATGAAGAAAAAACTAAGTTGATGGGAAATTAGAGAAAGAATGAAAGTGATAGGTAAGCTAACAAGCGCCAGATTCCTTTTCTTTTTTGTATCGAGTTTTTGGGGTTTAAAATAAATCAGGAATAATAAAAGACAGAGTAGGAAAAAGAATTCAAAAATGGCATAATTCCGAGCTAGCCTGGACCAGTAAATCAAATACAACGAACAGCCCGAAAGCAATGCAGCAATCAGGGCAGTCGGTTTGTTAAACAATCGCTTTCCAATCAGGTAGACCATGCCCACGGAAGCTGTTCCAAATAAGACGGAAGGCAGTCGGGCGGTCCACTCATTCATTCCGAAGAACTTAAACAAGGGAATAATAAAGAAAGTGAGTAAAATGCCATTGTTGTCCTCATTGAAAAGAGGACCATTACCCTGTATAACATCCCGGGCCCGAATTACATGGACGTATTCATCCACCCAAAAGCTCAGGTCCCCGACACCGATCAGGCGCAAAAACAGGGCTAATAGTAGGATCCCTCCTAACCACAGGTGATTTTTTACTGGTGCTTGTAAATTCATTTTGAAGGAGTTAGGGTTTTGGAGGTTTTATAGCGCCAGATGAGTTGAAGGGTTTTCCAACTGGTTTGCCAGACTTTCATTTTACTATCGCCGGCCTTTTTGTCGTATTCGAGGTGGAGGGGAGATTCGGCGAATTGACAATTCCCCAGGCGGTTCAATTTTAAGAGAATGTCTACCATGCACTGGAATCCCTGCTGATCTACGAAGCCGGTTTCTCCATAATGCCGGAAGGCTTCCCGTACTTTGGAGGCTTTGTACAATCGGTAACCACAGGTGTAATCCTTAACCCCCCGTATCGGAAGGATGAGCCTGAAGGTCCAGGAGGCAAGTCGGCTTATCCATTTTCTGAACAGCGATAATCCCTGAATGGTGGCACCCGGAACAAAGCGGGAGGCAATGACCACATCCGCCCCTGTTTCAAGGGTTCTTACCATCTCAGGCAGGATTTCCGGGGGATGGGTATTGTCGGCATCCATGGTTAGTATGAGGTCGTTTCCGGTGTCTCGCTGAGCCGCTGCAAAAAGCGCATCCCGAATCGTGGCTCCCAGACCTAAGTTGACCGGGTGTTCGATGGGGGTCACTGGTTTTCGGGTGGCCCAGTTTCGGATCACCTGCCCGGTATTGTCTGTACTCCCGTCGTTTACAATGATGATCTCATAGGGTTGTCGGTGCTTTTCCATGACCGCGCAAAATCGCTCGAGCAGGGGCGGGAGGTTTGCTGCCTCATTGTAAGCGGGCAGGGCAATGAGTATTTTTCCTTTATGCATATTGGTGGTTGATTATTGATTGGATAATGCGGTTGGCAGCCTTCCCGTCTCCATAAGGGTTGGCCTGCCGGATGCCGTCAAAGTTGAGTGCCCAGGGAATGTGTTTTAGGGGTTGATCGCCTACGAGCCGGGCAAAACCGGCAGTAATTCCTTCTGGTCTTTCCGTTGAATCCCGGCACACCAGTATGGGCTTATTGAATGCGGCACATTCCTCTTGTATGCCGCCCGAATCACTTATCACAAAGCGAGTCTCACTGAGGAGTTTCATCATGGCTCGATAGGGCAGGGGCTTGATGACGCGAA
Organism: Bacteroidota bacterium; assembly: GCA_018222965.1. Taxonomy (GTDB): domain Bacteria; phylum Bacteroidota; class Bacteroidia; order Chitinophagales; family Saprospiraceae; genus JAAEZH01. Next base: position 3,436 of record JAAEZH010000084.1, on the reverse strand, counting down.
CCTTCCGGAGGAGATTGCGGTGTTTTAAAACCTGCGGATTTGGGTGCATGGGAAACACAAAGTCCAGCTCGGGATTTTCGGCGGCAGCCTGCTCAATTTGCTCAAAAAGCCGGGCCATCCTTTCTCCAAAATTTTCTCTTCGGTGCAGGGTGATCAATACTTTCTCCCCTTGTTTTTGCGGAAACTCAAAGCCAAGTGCTGCATCGACCACCGTGTTTCCCGTAAGGATCACATTGCGTGCTCCGGCATGGGTGAGGTTGTCGAAGGCTCGTTTGGTGGGAGCCCAGTTTAAAGTTGCGATCGTGGTCACCATACAGCGATTGGCTTCCTCGGGAAAGGGTTTTTGAAGGTCAAAAGAGCGCAGCCCCGCTTCGACATGTCCGATGGGGATTTGATGATTAAAAGCGGCCAGGGCTACGCCTAAAACCGTGGAGGTATCGCCTTGCACGATCACCAGACTGGGATTTAATTCCTGCAGGATTTGCGCACTTCCCCGCACGATTTCTGCGAGTTTGTCATTAAGGGTATTGCCTCGCTCCATGATGTTTAGGCGATAGTCGGGGACGGGAATAAGATCCTGCACGTCTTCGAAAAGTTCGCGATGCTGGCCCGTGAACAGAATTCGATAAGCGATGTTTTTTGCTTGCATTTCCCGTATTACCGGGCATAACTTGATCACCTCCGGGCGCGTACCTAAAGCTACCAGAACCATGGGTTGAGTTTTATTGTTGAGTGTACGGCCGGAAAGGGATTGGAAAAATCCGGCCCCTGCGCGGAGATTCTATTTCCGCCGTTCTTTGTCTATACATGCCCACATTCGCGAAAGCGTGGCAAAGAATTCAGAAAGTCTGCTAATTTGTCAGAAACTGGCATTTTGAGGATCTTTTTTTGCCTTTCGGCGAATGGGGATTTTCTCCTAATACACCCTTGCATTCGACGAAAGTCGGTGAAAGACAAAATAATTACGGGTTCTTCACTAATTTTGCCCTCCACAATAGAAAATTATGCAAAGCCGTCCTTTAGCTATTTTTATCCTTTTGATTTTTTCCGCCAGCCTGGCCAATGCTCAAATCCTGCTCGACGAAGATTTTTCAGACTGGCAGGGAAATGCGTTGTATTCGGATCCTGTGGGAGATGACGGGAGTTCCAATATTGACTTCAGTGGATTTTGGATGAGCCACGATGAGGACTTTCTCTATTTCCGGATTCAGGTGGGAAAGGTGATCAATTTGCAGGATAATAATAACATTACCCTTTATTTGGATACCGACAATGATGCCTCCACCGGATTGAGTGTGCAGGACCTGGGCGCAGAGGTGGTTTATAATTTTGGCGATCGGGATTGCACCATTCGAATTGGGAATGAGGTGCTGGATGTCAATCATTCTGAGGTGTCTATGGTGTCATCGCCAACCTTCACTTCCGATGAGTTTGAATTTGCGCTTTCGCGCGCATTGAATTTTCTGGGGCAGGATTTGTATGCCGGCAATACGGTCCGGTTGATTTTCCGGGATGAAAGCCTCGGAGGAGATGATATGCCCAATTCCGGAAGCATCAGCTATCAAACCGATGCCGGCAATAACGACTGGCCGTCCTATACCATTCCGGTTACGGAGCCGGACTTTCTTCGGATGTTGAGCTACAATGTGCAGTTTGACGGCTTTTTTGAGTCAGCCAAAAAGCCATCGTTTGAACGGATACTGCAGGCTATCCAACCCGACATTATTGGTTTTCAGGAAATATACGATCACAGTGCTGCACAAACGGCTCAACTGGTGGAAGAGTACCTGCCATCCGGTGCCGGGGAGGAGTGGTTTTATGCCAAGGAAGGGCCGGACATTATTGCGGTGAGTCGCTACCCGATTGATGCCTCTTTTGTGATTGAGGGAGGGAGTTCGGGAGGCGCTGGCAATGGGGCTTTCCTGTTGGACCTTCGTCCGGAGTTTGATACACGGCTTTTGATGATCGTGGCACATACCCCCTGCTGTGACGATAATTACAATCGACAACAGGAGATTGATGCCATCATGGGATTTGTACGCGATGCCAAGTCGGGGGAGGGGCCTTTGCAAATAGCTCAAAACACGCCTATTGTTATCATGGGCGATATGAATATGGTTGGCGACAACCAACAACTGGAGACCTTACTTACCGGAGACATTGTTTTTCAAAATCCCTACGGACCGGATTTTCTGCCCGATTGGGATGGATCGGATCTGGACGATGCGAAGCCATTTACAACCGGTTTGCCGATGAGTTTGACCTGGTATGATTCGGGATCGTCTTTCAATCCGGGGCGTTTGGATTTTATGATCTATTCCGGTGCCTCTCTGGAGCTTCGCAACACCTATGCATTATTTACACCCACCTTGCTGGCGAGTGAATTAAATACCCTCGGACTGGACTTTGACGATGTGCTGGTTGCGGCAGATCACCTGCCTGTGGTGGCTGATTTTGAGATCCTGGTAGAGACCGCTGTAGAGGAAGAAGTATTAACCCGTAAAGCCCTGTTGCAGACCTGGCCGAATCCCGCTTCAGATACCCTCAACGTTCGGTACGAACTGGCTTCAGGAGGCGAGGTACGTCTGGAAGTTGTCGATCTGCAGGGTCGGCAGGTAAAAACAGAAACCTTTTATCAGGCATCTGGTACGTATGTACGTTCGATCGGCCTTTCTGACCTTCCAGCCGGAAATTATTTTGTGCGTCTTCTTTCGCCTACAGGAAAGCAAGTGGCGGAGGTGGTGGTTAGTCGGTAGAACTCACCCCCAGCCCCTCTCTTAGGAAGAGAGGGGAGTAAGTTTTCGAATAGGGAAGTCCCCTCCATCCCTGAGGGAGTCCCGATAGCTATCGCATAGGGGTGGGTTCAAGCCCGGTTGCTACAATCTCAAAAGATTCTGTCGTTGCGCGCTCCACGCTCCACTCTCAACTCTCATCTGTCAGAAACAGGATTTTCCGGATTATAGAATTTGCAGAATTATAGAAACCGTAATAAGCGAAACCCGCTCCCCGCTCAACAATATCCCTCTCAACTCTACTCCCTCAACTCTAAACTCTCAGAAACAGCATTTTCCAAATCCCAGGAATAGACGTATTAAACGAGTCAAACGTATAAAACAATTTAAACGAACTCCAATAAACGCTTCCCGCTCAACAATCCCCTCTAAACTCTCATCTCTCAGAATCAGCATTTTCCGAATCCCAGGAAGAGACGTATTAAACGCATCAAACGTATAAAACAAATTAAACGCTTAACAATATCCCTCTCAACTCTACTCCCTCAACTCTAAACTCTCAGAAACAGCATTTTCCGAACCCCAGGAATAGACGTATGAAACGAATCAAACGCATTGGAGTTCGTCAGAATAGTGGACAGAGGTTTGAGTTAGGCTGCTATAATCACTTGAGTTAATTTATGATACATTTCAGCAGGTGCTAC
>JAAEZH010000021.1:41026-94341 GCA_018222965.1 Bacteroidota bacterium | reverse complement strand
CGGGATGATTTTTGCTTCATTTGCATCAAGGCAAAGAAGCCGCCGGAGGCAAATAAATTTAAGTCAGAAACCGGGTTTCTCCCCCTCAGCCCGATAGAAATCGGGAGGAGGAGCAGAATGCAAGGGGCAATTAGTAGGACCTGATTATGCTAATTATAGAATAAAAGTACCCGGAGCTTTGTGTGTCGGTACAATTAAACACTAAGAATTAACCCCTTCTACATTCTGCAGTTTTACCTGCCTGCACTTTATCAAGCTTCGGCGGGCAAGCATTCTACATTCCTCACCCTCCTCTCCTTTTCTCTGGGTGAGGAAAAAGTTGGCTGGTTGGTCAGTTCTGCTTATCGTTCAACATATTCGTTTCCCGATATCAATATCAATATCAATTAAAAATTAAAACCTAAGAATTAAAACCTTTTACATTCTTACCTATCTTTCCCGGAAAAACCCGATGAAAGTCGCTACCAGCCAATTTCCCGTCAGCAAGGACATCCATACCAATAGAGCATTTATCCTTCAACAAATAGCCCAAGCAGCTGATCAGAATGCTGCTGTCGTCCATTTCCCGGAAGGGGCATTATCCGGATACCCCGGAGTAGACATGCCCGATTTTGAAGGCTATGACTGGGATTTGCTAAACCAGGCCACCCGGGAGGTCATGGCGGCGGCCAACAAACACAACATCTTTGTCTTGCTGGGATCCTCGCACCCGCTGAGCGCCGGCCACAAACCCCATAATTCGCTTTACATCATTAATTACGAGGGACAAATCATCGATCGCTACGACAAACGATTTTGTGCGGGTTTGCCCGATTGCAGCACCGAAGATCTGAAGCATTATTCTCCCGGCGACCATTTCAGCATCTTTGAGATCAACGGCATTACATGCAGCACCCTTATCTGTCACGAATACCGCTATCCGGAACTATACCGTCAGCTCAAATCGAAAGGGGTACAAGTTGTTTTCCACTCTTTCCATGCCGCCAATATGCAGGGTGACCGACAGGTATTTATGGAAGCCCAAACCGGCCAAGAAAATCACCCTTTAAACCCGGGTAAAACCATCCCTGAAATCACCATGCCGGCTACGCTTATTTCTAATGCAGCCAATAACTATCTATGGATCAGCAGCAGCAACAGCTCTGCAGCAGAGTCCTGTTTTGGCAGTTTTATGGTGCGGCCAGACGGTGTCATAATTGGAAAGCTGGAGAAGAACAAACCGGGGGTGCTTCTTTCCGAAATTGATCCTCAAAAAGAATATTACGATTCGACGAAAGTCTGGAGAGAACGAGCGATGAAAGGCATTCTGCACAGCGGCGAACAGGTGGAGGACTCTCGTTCCAAAGACCGGAAGTCTCTCTGACAGGCATCAACAGCAAACTGTTAAATCCGAAAGATGGAGAATGGCATTTTACCAATAGACGTTTTGTATCTGAGAAAAACACCCTGACCATGCGCTCTTTTCCCTGTCTTTTGCTCCTAACAATCCTCCCTTTTGCTTTTTGCCAGGCAGCCACAGTTGCGGCTGACTCTCTGGACGGATACCAGCGTTTTCAACAAATAAGCCTCAATTATCGAGGCTATGTTGGCCATACTGTCGGACTGGATTTTGGCATTCTGGAACAATGCCACGACTGCAAAGGCAATCACCGAAAGTACTTCGGATTGGGATTTGAAACCGGCTTTGACATGAATCAATTTCTGGTTTTTGGTCCGAAAACTGTGTATCAAAGAGGCGATGAGCACTTCGGCTTCCGATTATCCGCTTTCCCCTTTTTCAACGAGTTAAAAGAGTTCTCTTTAATGCTGAGCGGCGAAATACTGGTCTATCCTTTTTCCGGGCAGCAACTGTCATTTAGTGCCGGACTGAGTCCGCATCACAATTTTACAACAAAGACCAATTACGATTCCTTTGGAATTCTTTCACTGAATATGCGTTTCTACATTCCGGTTAAGCGGTTGGACTAGCGACGGCTGATAAAAGCCGTTGAATCGCCCCTCTCTTTATACGGCTGAAAGCGGGAAAACAATTCTTCTTTATACCAATTCAGTTCGCGGGTTTGCCGGATCGCTTTCTGATGCCCTTTACTTTGATAAGCGAAGCGTTTCAGAGCCTCCGCATCTTCCCAAAGACTAAAGGTTGCCATTTGGATAATCGGTACCTCCCCTATTCCTTTCGTATAGATCAGGCCCGGATTTTCCCGCAGCCCTTTTTGTGCCTGAGGTACCTGCCTCCAGAAACGGATCAGACGGGAGGGGCGGATGGTGGCTCGGGTAATTACCGCAATCTTTTGAATGGCGGGCTGTATTTTTTCGCTTTCGCTGAATGGATTCTTTCCGGACCAGAGCCCCCGGGACATGATGTTGCGCATATAGATCGTCCAGATACGAGCGCTACGTTCTTGATAATCCTGAAGGAGGGGCGACTTTTCGAAGAATTGATCAGCGGCGGCTTCAGACTCCCAGACCTGCAACAAGCTGTATACGTTCCAATCGGGCATCGGGTTGAAGCCTCTGTCGCGACCACTTCCCATCAATTTAAAAAAGGATTGGCCCGCAACATCCTGCAGCATCCCCGGAGCATCCCGCATCATGCGAAACGCCCAGACCTTCGCCGAAAGGCCGGAAAAACGAAAGAAGGTAATACTGGTAATTTGATCCCGCATACATACCGAAGCAAAAAGCGGGCAAAATGTTCTGATAATAGAAAGAAAAATATCGAAAGGCGGCAGAATAATTTCGGTACCACCAGGACCAGATACTTACATTCTAAAAACATTCGTATTTTTCGCACCTGCCCAACCAATAAGAGCCCTTACTCTTAACTGGAGAACTTTAGAAACAAACAACATGATTTCAAAACCACTTTTTGTAGCACTCCTTATATCTGTGTGTACCCTGGTGATTTTCCAGGCTTGCAAGAATTCCGCAAACGAAGAACAAGCTGCTGACCTAAGCAGCACAGCAGAAGTAGAAATGCCCAATGTACCCGACTGGCATAAAAATGCAAGTATTTACGAAGTCAACCTCAGACACTACACACCGGAAGGCACCTTTGCCTCCTTCGAAGCACATATCCCAAGACTGAAAGAAATGGGTGTTGACATTCTTTGGTTTATGCCCATCCACGAAATCAGTAAGGCCAAGCGTAAGGAAACCCCAGACGACCTCGGCAGTCCTTATGCCGTATCTGACTATAAAGGAGTAAACCCGGATATGGGTACAATGGAGGACTTTAAGAATATGCTCAAAGCCATCCACGATGCCGGGATGTATTGTATAATCGACTGGGTACCCAACCACACCGGCTGGGATCACGTTTGGATCACTGAACACCCGGACTGGTACACGCAGGATTCTATGGGCAACATCATCGATCCCATTGACTACAACACGGGCGAATCCTGGGGTTGGACCGATGTAGCTGACCTCAATTTTGACAATCCCGATATGCGGGCCGGCATGATCGACGCGATGAAGTTCTGGATTACCGAAGTAGGCATCGACGGGTTCCGTTGTGATGTGGCTCACGGGGTACCGGTAGATTTCTGGGAAGATGCAGCTATGGCACTCTACGCAGAAAAGCCTGTATTCATGTTGGCAGAAGCCGAGGTTCCCGAACTTCGAAACACCGGTTCTTTTGTGGTTGACTACGGTTGGGAAATGCACCATCTGCTCAACCAGATTGCCCGGTATCAGGGAGCCAATGAAGAAGCAAACCAACAACTCGTACAAGGCAATGTCGTAGAAGGCGAAGCGGCTAAGGTGGAAAAGAAAACCGCGCTCGACATCGATGCCATGCTTGCTAAAAAAGACGAGCAATACAGCCAGGGATATCAGATGCACTTCACCTCCAATCACGATGAAAATGCCTGGTCAGGTACAGAATTTGCCCGCATGGGAGACGGCCACAAAGCTTTTGCCGTACTCACAGCCACCTTCGACGGTATGCCATTGATCTACACCGGCCAGGAATCGGCTATGGATGTTCAACTCCCGTTTTTCACCAAAGGCGAAGTGCCCTGGGGCGAGTATGAATATGCCGGCTTTTACAAAACGCTCTTTGATCTCAAACACCGAAACAAAGCCCTCTGGAACGGGGAGCACGGCGGAGAACTCGTAAAAATCCCGACAGGCAATGATGAAAATGTCTACGCTTTTATCCGGGAAAAAGACGGAGACAAAGTGGTAGTGATCATCAATCTGTCTTCAGAAGATCAGGAGATTCAGCTCGAGGGAAGTGGTTATGCAGGAAACTACAACAATGTATTTTCCAATGCTTCCACCGAACTGGCAGAGGGCATGACCCTCAAAATGGCTCCCTGGGATTACCTATTGCTTTCCAGCAAATAGATACTTCCTCAACGACTTTCAGACCAAAGAACCCGATGGCAAAATCATCGGGTTCTTTGATTTTACAGTGATCTGGATCACCTTTTTCACACCACCATTTCCGTACCTTTATATGGAATTAAAACAGGAAAAGATGAGCCAATTAAATGCCATCGGACTCGATGTAAAAAAGTCTGAAGTATTAGCCGAAAAGCTTAACGTGTTACTTGCCAATTATTCTATTTTCTACCAAAATACCCGTGGCTATCACTGGAATATAAAAGGAGAAAAATTCTTCGAACTGCACCTAAAGTTTGAAGAACTTTACAACGACCTCCTAATGAAAATTGATGAAATCGCAGAGCGGGTTCTTACTTTAGGACACGCCCCCAACCATCGATACTCCTTGTATCAAACACAAGCTACGATTACTGAAAGTACACAGGTATCAGAGGGTATAAAAGCGGTGGAAAACATCCTGGACTCCTTCCAAAAAATCATTAGCCAGCAAAGAGAGTTGCTCGACATTTCTGCTGATGCCGAAGATGAAGGAACCAACGCCCTCATGTCTGATTACATCAGAGACCAGGAAAAGCTTGTTTGGATGTATTCTGCTTTTCTGGGCTAAACTATATGGTTTGATAACCCTTTCATTGCCTGCTGTGGCCCATTTGGGGGTGCAGCAGGCAATCCTTATTTTGGAGGGCAACAAACAAAAATACATGCATGCCATCCTGTTGGGTTCCGGACTCGGTGCTTTTGAAGAGGCTTTCCATATTCGGGAACGCATTCCCTACAAAGCCTTTCTTCCCAAACCGATCCCTGCCGTAGACGGCCACAAACGGGAATTGTTGTTGGCAGAATCTAAGGGTACCCCTTTCTTAATCCTCTCCGGGAAGTTTCACTTTTATGAAGGACTGCACGCTGTAGATCTCTTCGCTCCGCTTTCTTTTGCCCATCAAAAATTCCATCTGGACTCCGTCATCCTGACAGCCTCTTCCGGAGCTTTCCACCCGGCATTACAGGTTGGCAACTGGGTTTATATAAACCACATTTTGGCTATGCAACCCATCCGGTTAAAAACCCCGAATTCCTCCGTAGTAAAAGACCATTCGGCTCGACCGAAAACCAGCAAAAAATCTCAGGCATTTCAATCCTTGCCACAGTCGATATATGCTTTTCAATCCGGTCCGTCGCTGGGTACTCGTGCGTCCTATAAAATGTTGGACAAACTAGGTGCCGGACTGGTCGGCATGTCGCTCTATCCCGAATCCCGCTGGCTAAATCAGCAGGGAATAGAATGGCAGGCATTGAGTCTTCCTGTTGTAAATTACCATCCGATAGAGCATGGCACAGAGCCCGGACATGAAGCGGTAATCCGCATAGCAGATCAAGGAGCCCGCAAGCTGTCAAAACTATTTGAAAACCACTTAAGTCAGAAAGCATGAGCCTTTTTACCTTCCTTGAAATCACGGCTACGATCAGTGGGATTATTTGCGTTTTCCTGCAAACCCGGGAGCGCATCGAAGCCTGGGCTTTTGGTATCCTGAGTGTAGGTATTTCCGCCTGGATCTTTTACCACAGCCGTTTGTACTCTGATCTCGTACTGCACATCATCTATATTTTTCTGAACATTTTTGGTTGGTACAACTGGAGTCGTAAAAGCACAGATACAGCACCATCCCCTATTCTTCAATTGAGCAAAAAGGATTTTCTGGCTTACGCCGGATTGATCCTCGGGATGACAGCAGTGATTGGCTGGTTGATGGAAAAATACACCGATGCAGACCTTTCCTATTTTGATGCCTTCACCACCTCCGGAAGTTTGGTTGCCCAATTTCTCCTGGCCAAAAAATTCCTCGAAAACTGGCTGGTGTGGATAGTAGTAGACCTGGTTGCTATTCCGGTTTACCTGTATAAAGGACTGTATTATTTCTCCTTCCTGTTTTTCGTCTATCTGATTATTTGCATCTACGGCTACCTGTCCTGGCGCAGGGAATTGAAGGTGCGGCTGACGATACAGGCCACAGTTAAACCAAATATTTAGCGAGAAATTAGCAGGAAATTAGAATTATTTTCTGCATTTCGGAGATAATCCATATTTTCAGGCTGCCTATTCAAGAGACTACCAATTATTGATATGGTACTTACTTGTTTTGCGACATCAGAAGTTAACAAATTATGATACTAGGAGTACTAAAAGAAAGCGCCCCGGAAAAGCGGGTATCGATTCTACCCGAGCATATTAAAGGACTGAAAGAGGCCGGCTTTTCTGAAGTTTGGGTGGAATATGAAGCTGGCGCAAGCGCCTTTACTTCCGATAAAGCCTATACAGATGCAGAAGCTGTACTAAAACCCAGAGCTGAAATCCTGAAACAGGCTCAATTAATTGTTGGCATACAATGTCCGGACCTGGGAGAACTCACCAAAGGCCAGGTCCTGGTCACACAGATGAATCCATTGGGCGAAGATGCCCGTGTTACTGCCCTTTCTGAAAAGGGCATTTCTGTTTTTAGTATGGACATGGTGCCAAGAACCACTAAAGCACAGGCCATGGATGTATTGTCCTCCATGGCAACTGCTGCCGGATACAAAGCCGTTTTAAAAGCGGCGGAGCACCTCCCCTCTTTCTTCCCCATGTTTATGACGGCAGCCGGGACCATCAAGCCCGCCAAGGTGCTGATTCTGGGGGCCGGAGTAGCCGGTTTGCAAGCCATTTCAACGGCGCGCAGATTGGGCGCAGTGGTAGAGGCTTTTGATGTGCGCGCTGCCGCGAAGGAAGAGGTGCTGAGTCTGGGGGCAAAATTTGTAGAAGTGGCAGGCGCTAAAGACGATGCTGCCGCAGGTGGTTATGCTGTCGAACAAACCGAAGAATACAAACAAAAACAGGCCGCACTCATTCAGGAGCATGCCCGAAAAGCCGATATAGTAATTAGTACGGCGCAAATCCCGGGCAGAAAGGCTCCCTTACTGGTACAGGAAGAAACGGTAAAAGCCATGAAAGCAGGCTCTGTGATCGTTGACATGGCAGCCTCTACCGGAGGTAATTGCGCCCTGACCAAAGATGGCGAGATCATCCAGGTGCACGGGGTGACCATTATTGGCGACTCCAATTTGGCCGCTACCATACCGCTTGATGCCAGCCGCATGTACGGCAAAAACCTGATCAATTTCTTTGGCGAATGTATCCAGGATGGTAAGATCAGTTTCGACTTTGAAAATGAGATCCTGCAACATACCTGCATCACGCATGAAGGCGAGGTAATCAGTCCGAGAATCAAAAGCAAATTACAATCCGTTAATTCATAACAAACCGACATGGAAGAAATCGCAAGTTTATTTCTGGAAAATCGCGAATTCCTATACGTCATCATTCTATCCATTTTCCTGGGGGTAGAAGTGATCTCCAATGTACCCGCTATCCTGCATACGCCCCTAATGTCAGGAGCTAATGCCATTCACGGCGTGGTAATCATTGGAGCGATCATAGTCATGGGACATGCAGAGCCGGATAACACCCTGGCGCTTGTCCTGGGCTTTCTCGCCGTTGTTCTTGGAACCCTTAATGTGGTAGGCGGATTTGTCGTCACCAACCGCATGCTGGAAATGTTTAAAAAGAAAGGCTAAATCCCTATGGAATTTATATTAGAAATCTCTTATCTGGTCGCTTCGATCACCTTTATCGTGGGGCTGAAAATGCTCAGCAATCCGGAGTCGGCTCGCCGGGGAAACCTGATTGCTGCGGTCGGTATGGTTCTTGCCATTGCCGCTACCATTTTCTTCCACAAAGATGCGGAAGGGCATTCGATCCAAAACATTACCTGGATCCTGGCCGCTATGGCTGTAGGTACTTTTATCGGTTATCTGATGGCCGTAAGGGTGAAGATGACTGCCATGCCGCAAATGGTTTCCTTCTTCAACGGAATGGGCGGAGCCTGTGCGGCCCTCATATCACTCATTGAATACAACACCCACCCTTCTCACGAAACCGGCTTTTTAATAGTCGTTTTGCTGGGACTGGTAATCGGTAGTGTCTCTTTCAGTGGCTCCATGGTTGCCTACGGAAAGCTGGAAGGCAAAGTGAAAGACCTCTACCTGAGTATGATGCCCATTATCAACGGGGCCATCTTTCTGGCTATTGTAGGAGTCTCTGTTTACGGGATCGTAAATCCCGATATGTTTGACAATGGACTGTTGTGGATCATTTTGGCAGCCTCCCTCATTTATGGAATTATGTTTGTATTGCCCATTGGGGGCGCAGACATGCCGGTTGTCATTTCGCTGCTCAACTCTTTTACCGGAGTGGCGGCAGCTTTGGGCGGTTTCCTGTACGACAATCAGGTAATGCTTACCGGAGGTATTCTCGTGGGATCGGCGGGGACCATCCTTACGATCCTCATGTGTAATGCCATGAATCGCTCGCTAACCAATGTAATCATCGGTTCCTTTGGCGGCGGTGGAAAAGCAGGTCCGGGTGGTGACGGGGAAGATAAGGTTGCGAAGACCATCACACTTTCAGATGCAGCTATTCTGTGCGCTTACGCGAATAAAGTAGCGGTGATTCCAGGGTACGGACTGGCTGTGGCACAGGCGCAACACGTTTGCCACGATTTTGACAAGCTTCTTTCGGAAAAAGGTGTCGAAGTTACCTATGACATCCATCCCGTTGCCGGTCGCATGCCCGGACACATGAACGTGCTCCTGGCCGAAGCCGATGTTTCCTACGACAAACTCCTCGAATTGGAAGAAGCCAATGACGGCATTGGGTCTGTCGATGTGGCCATCGTGGTAGGTGCTAATGACGTGGTAAACCCTGCCGCGGAAAACGATCCGTCGAGCACCATTTACGGAATGCCGATCATTCAGGTTCACAAAGCCAAAAATGTCATCATCATGAAACGAAGCATGGGCAAAGGCTATGCCGGCATTGAAAACGAGTTGTTTTTTGCCGACAATACCCGGATGCTATTTGGCGATGCCAAGGAGAGCCTGAGTAAATTGGTTTCTGAGATCAAGGAGTTGTAATTTTTTTTGCTAAAAACTCGACATGACATGTCACGTGACATGTCATGTCGAGTCCATACTTTCTCATCACTCATCCCACCAGACACCTGCATTGATGCTATTGCCATTAGTCGCAGCAGCGGCTTTGCTGAAGTTGGCATTGTTCAATGCATCTTCTTCTGTTGGGTATGGCATGCGTACCGGAATCAGGTCGTTATTCAAGCTGGCTGAAATGGTTTTCAGCGCCGGGAAACCAGTTCTGCGGTATTCGATCCAGCCTTCGTATCCATTGATGGTGTTGGCGATCCACTTTTGCGTAATGATCTGCTCTACCTTATCCGCACCATTGTCTCCATAAGCCGCCGGACCAGCCGTCAAATAATCAGCAGGCAGTTCGGTATTCCAGTAGGCAAAGGCGAGACTGACTCCCGACTCGTACAAAGCCTGTGCATCAGCTGTAATCAAACCGCGCTCCGCCGCTTCTGCCAGCAGGAAAGAAACTTCCCAGGCTGTCAGGAAATTGGCATCCAGCATGCCTGTGCTTTCGCGAAAGACCATGCCGGTCAGGGAATAATCTGCCACCGAAATAGATGTCTGCGAAGCATCCGGACCATTCAACAATCCGGCATAAGTCATTTGATCCGGGTCATTGCCAATGGGGCGATAAAAAACGCCAATACGTGGATCATCCAGATCCTTGAGGATTTCCTCAGCGGTTTCAGACATGATAAACAAATTGAAATCCCCGGCCCGCAAATTAGCGATCCGAAAATTATTGGGCTGTCCGTCCGTAAAGTCAAAGGCGGCATTTTGGGCGTTTGACTGAAAGTAATCGCCTGAATCATAAATGGCCTGTAAATCCTGACCTACATCCATTTTCGCCGAAAGGCGCATCAAAGCCTTTATCTTCAGCGAGTTGGCAAAAGTAATCCAGGAAGTAAGGTCACCATCAAACAAAATATCGCCTTCCAAAGTGGCTGTTCCTTCATAATTCTGAATGGCTTCGATGCCTTTGTCCAGGTTGTTCAGAATGCCGTTTGGAGCCGTGTAAATATCCTCTTGCGAATCGTAGGCAGGCATAATATTTCCCTCCTTTCCATTGAGTGCTTCAGTGTAGGGCACATCTCCGTAAATATCGGTGAGCGCCGCGGTCATATAAGCCTTCAAAATGAGTGCCGGACCTTCATACACGGCATAAGACGGATTCTCTCCCGATTGATCAAGTATAATCTCATTATCCCTTAAATTGGTGTAAATCACCGGCCAGGGATTCCCCCCCAACTGTGGTTCGGTCAGACTGTGGCGGTCAAACAAATTGAAATCGATGGCCGTAAAATACTGCCCGAGCAGGTTGCCGGCTACAAAGCCCTCATAGGACATTTGCTCCCCATAATCGTAAATCACCTGCCTCAAAAGCAGGGATGGCTGCACTTCAATAGGTGCATTCGGATTGGTGTTAATCTCCTGAAAGTCTTTGGTGCAGGCCGTTGCCAGTAACAGGGCAAATCCAGCCAGCGTATATAGTAATCGTTTCACGTTATTTCTTTTTGCGGTTAAAATTTGAATCCAAGCTTAAGTCCAAAGCTGCGGGTGCTGGCGTAGGACATATCCTCTACCCCGCGCACAAATTGCGGCCCCTGTACAGCCAGTTGTTCCGGATCGAAATGCGGAATTTCACTGAAGGCAAACAGGTTGCGACCGATAAGGGCCAGTTGCAGGCTCCGACCATCGCTAAAGAATCCGTTTTCTCCTTTGAAGGTATATCCGATCGACACTTCCCGCAATTTCAGATAACTTGCATCGTAGGTATTGTTCTCCTCGTGGTTGCGATCGTAATACTGCCGGTAATAGCTCTCTGCATTGATGGCGTTGGTATTGGGAACATACTCCGGGTTTTCAGCAGATCCGACGTTCACAACGCCTTCGGCGATGATGCCTTCTTCGGGGCGGTTTTCAGTCTCCTCCAATTGTCCGGCTACACCAGCCAATGCCTGTGTACGTGAAACTAAAATGCCGCCCTGACGCCATTCGAGCAGGAATTGAACCTGGAAATTTCGGATCATAAACTGATTGCTCATTCCCACAATGAAATCGGGATTGTAGTTGCCGAGTTTAATCAGGGTGTTGTCGACAATGTAATTCCCTTCATCGTCCAGAATGAAATCACCATCCTCGGTTTTGAGGTAGCCGGTTCCATACATATCTCCGATACGTCCGCCGGGCTCAACCTGAAACCAAACCGTCTGATTTACATTATCATATACCCGGTTGTAAGCCAGAGTAAGCCGGTCAATGCCTTCCGGTGCCGACTCCAGAGTGCTGATGTTGCGGCTGTAATTCACCTGAGCGTTCCATACAAATCCGGGTTTGAGTATGGGGGTTACGCCCAGCATCAATTCAATACCCGTAGAACGTACCGCTCCTCCATTAACGACCTGTTCCGTATAACCGGAAGAGACTGGAATAGGAAGACTTATGATCTGGTTTTCAGTCATGGCGTTATACCAGGTAAAATCCAAATTCAGTCGATCATCGTAGAATCGGAGATCTGCCCCAAATTCGACGGAAGTCGTACGCTCCGGCAACAAACCCGCATTGGCAATAGCCGACTGATCACTAAATGTTGGCTGTGCATTAAAAGGTGTTCGGGCCAGAAAAACGCCATTAGTCTGGAATGGATCTGTATCGTTGCCCACCTGTGCATAATTGGCCCGCAACTTGGCAAAGGAGAATGGGCCAGGCATGTCAAACAGCTCAGACAGAATCAAGCTTCCCGAAATCGAAGGATAAAAGAAAGAGGTGTTTGCGGTGGATATGGGTGTGGCCAATGCACTGGACCAGTCATTTCGGCCGGTAATATCAACAAACAAAAAGTCCTTGAAGCCAAGTTTGGCCAGTCCATACACACTATTGATTCGCTTGCGGGACTCAAACTCGAAGATTTCAAGGGGCGAAGCTGCATTCGACAGTTTAAATATCCCGGGCTGAGCCAGAGACAAAGCCTGCGTTTGCACCGTACTTCCCACCTGATCCATTCGATTGGCTCCGGCAGAAATATCCAGTGAGAAGAGGCCAAATCGATTGCTGTAATTCAACAGGATATCGGTATTGTTCTCTCGAAAGGCAACCGTATGCTCCGCATAGGCTCCGGAAGAAAAACGATTGGAACTGAAGTTCCGGCGGAACTGGCGCAATTCATCCGAATAGTCCATCCCGGACCGGAACAAAACACTCAGGTTGTCTGTGATATCATAGGTAAGCGACACATTCCCAAACAGCCTGTCCCGGTCGAAGGAATTCCGATTTTCCAACAAAATGAAATAGGGATTGTCGAAGAAGGTATAGTTGAAGGAGTATTGCTGCACCCCTTCCAGTCCGGGCTGCCAATAATCCTCCAGAGCACCTATATCCAGCGAGCGGGGCCCCCAGGCTACCAACGAATAATTGACATTCTCCGAGCCATAGCCATTGGCCGGACGGTTGTCACTGGCAGAATGGACATAGTTGATCGCAGAAGAAATCCGCAGGCGATTAGCCGGCTGGAATGTCAGTCGACTGGAAACGGTTTGTCGATTCAAATTTACGCCGGGAATAACTCCGTCAGAACGCAAGTCGGTGTAAGACAGGCGATAATTCCCCCGGTCAAAACCGGAAGAGATGGCCAGGTTATTAATGGACGTAACTCCTGTTTCGTAAAAGTTCTTGAGGTTGTCCGGATGGGATACAAACTCAGTCGCTGTAATAGGAGCACCACCGTGCACGGCTACATCGCCCCCGCGCACTACTGTTCCATCTGCCAGCGTAACGGGGCTGTCAAACTGCGGAATCAGGATTCCCTGATCCAATTGAGGCCCGTAACTATAAGTAATATTGTCATTGACACCACCTCCCAGTCCGTCGACAAATTCAAACTCGCCGGAGTTTCCCTGTCCGTAGGTATTTTGGAAGCGAGGAAGCTGGAACGGCGTTTCCACGAAGGTGGAGGTATTAAACTCAATGCCCAATCCCTTTTGTTTTCCTCCATCTTTTGTCTGAATAAGGATAACCCCATTAGACGCTCTTGTGCCATACAAAGCCGCCGCACTGGGGCCTTTAAGCACAGAGATGGAAGCAATATCATCGGGATTGACCTCCATGGCGCCATTTCCAAAATCAACTTCCTGGAAACCGGCAGCAGCATCGTTGGTTACATTGATGATGGAGTTATTATTAATAGGAATTCCATCCACTACAAAAAGCGGATTGTTATTGGTAAATGAAGACTCTCCCCGGATCACAATACTGGTGCTTGACCCCACTCCGGTAGCACCCTGATTTACCGTAACCCCGGCAATCCTTCCTCCGAGGTTGTCCAGGAAATTGGGAGATTTGACTTCAGAAACCAGTTCTCCATCCAGGCTTTGAATGGCATAGCCCAGATCTTTGGTTTGCCTTTCAAGGCCAAGGGCTGTTACCACCACTTCATCGAGCGTTTCCGATTGGGAAGTGAGCAATACATTTAACATACCGACTCCCGAGTAGGGAACCTGTTGATCGGCATAACCGATGTAGCGAAATACCAGCACCCCTTGTTCATCCGGAACCTGGAGTCGGTATTCGCCATCAATATTCGTTACGGTGCCGGTGGTTGTGCCGTCTACGGAAATACCTACTCCGGCAAGGGATTCATTGGTCTCGGTATCTTTTACCGTACCAGTAATAGTGTATTGTGCTGCCAGGCCATAGGAATAGCACAGGCAGACAACCATGAGTAATAGTTGTCGCATAAAAACTTTCTTTGGGTTTGTGTTAAATTCTTACAACAGGGAGGAAAAATCAGGCTGCCGGGGGCGCCCGCAGTGCCTGATAGGGTATGGAGTGTAATTTACGCAGATTCAGTGCCGTCGGAATGATCAACCGGCTGTGCTGAAGCAAGCTGCGCAATTTATTTTTAAGAGCACTGTCGAGCCGCTTGTGCTCCAACAATTCTTTCAGATCGAGATAGGAATCAACGTCTGTAAATTCCGGCAGGCAATGACCGTTGTTGCTCAATGTCTGAAGCTGTCTTTTGTAACTGTCAAACAATTGAGGGCTTTGCCAGGGAAGATTCAGGAAACTTTCCCGCTGATAAGCCTTTCGGCGAAAGCCAATAATATAAGCCCCTCCATCTTTGGACGGGCCCAGAACCCAGTCCTTACTTTCCAGCTGACGGGCGGCTTCCAATAAAAGGTGATGATCGGCTTCGGGAGCATCGCTGCCAATGACCAATTGCCGGGAATAACCCAGCGCCCAGGCATGTTCTACCGCATTGGCCAGGCGTTCCTGAAAACTGGAACCAATTTGCTGGCTTTGCTGCACCACCAAAACAGGCAAACCCGTCTTTTTCGCTTCGCAAAGGCTGCGGCGATAAAGTAAGCGGGCAATTTCTTCATTTTTGCGCTTTGAGTCCGGCCGAAAACACTTTCGACGAGCCTCCAGTTCCGGGCTGTTGGCAAAAAGAAGGATAAGCGTTTTGTCGATATTGTGGTGGGTGTCCACGATGGCGCGTTAATGTATTTATCCTTATCTACGGCGATTATAAGACGAATAGATTGAATTGGGTCATTTTTTTTTCATTTTTTGTCGATTGCTATCCCCAACGCGACAGTTTCTTTGTTTCGGGCAGCAGAAAACTTATTTACCTTCGTTTAGGTTATAAAGAAGTACTTCTTTGCCATTCTTTACCTTAAAATGCTGAATGTGGATATCCTGACAGGCATGCTTTTGATCACCGGTGTTATCATGCTGGTAGTAGTGACACGGATCATTACGCCGCTCATACACGAGTTGGGTCATGCCATCCCGGCGCTTCTTTTCAGCAAAGAGGAAGTAGAGGTTTTTGTGGGCTCTTATGCACATCCGGGCACACATTTTGGCTTTAAGCTGGGCCGCTTGCACCTATTCTTTCGGTTTAAGATCCAGCATTTATATGCCGGATTGTGTCGACACGCGGAGGTGCAGGGCTACCCCCAAAGTTTGTGGATTGTCCTGGGAGGTCCGCTGGCTAGTCTTTTGTTTGCTGTGCTTATGGCAGTCTGGATAGTCCACTATCCTTTAGGTGACTATGGAATGCTTGTTCTTGCTGTCCTGCTCATCTCCTCCATTTGGGATTTCCTCGTCAATATTATTCCCAGTTCGCAGCCCATTCAAATGGGGAATGGAGGCTATGTATTCAATGACGGTTATCGCTTGCGCGAAATATGGCAAAGCGGACAACAATACGAAACTTTACAGCAGGCGCGGCAGGCGGCTTTCGCCGAAGGCAATCAATCAGCAATCAGTCATTTGGAAGCGCTGCCTCAAAATGAACAACTGTCGCGGAGTGCCCGCATCGAATTGGCCCGTATGCTGGTTCAGGAAAATCGCATTCCGGAAGCAGCCGAGCATTTTAATGCGGTTTATACAGATTTGTCGCGGATTAAGGTGCGAGATTATGACCTTTTTGGAGACATCCACTATGGCTTAAACAACATTCGCGAAGCACTGGAAGCCTGGAACAAATACCTCCACATCCATTTTCAGGATTGGAAAGTCATAAACAAAAGAGCCCGGGCTCTAATTGATCTTGGATACCCGGATGCTGCGGCCAAAGAAATTGCTTCGAGCTTGCATTTCAACAATCAAACCAATACCGGAGCTTTGCTCAATCGGGTTCGCATTGGAATGCAGGAAGGAACGCTGGTACAGGTACAGGAAGATCTTCTGCAACTTCGACAAATGGATGAAGACGATCCGCAGATGCATTTGTATTACGGGTTTTATTACGAAAAGATAGGGAATACACCCGATGCCGAATTCCACTATCGCAAAGCGAAAGAAACGGGAACCAAATACCACGGCATAGATTTGAAGATCGAAGAAATGCGCATCCAGAATGGCCGATAAGATCAGGCTAAAAAATCAGGATCAGGCTCTGGTCATTGAGTTTGATCAAAAGAAACCACCCAGGAGGTATCTGGGGATTGCCCTGCTGATGTTCCTGATCACCTTTTCGCTTCCGGTTCTCGTCATCCTTAAAGGCGGATTCAGTTTCGGTACTATTTTAAGTGCCATCCTTTTTGGTGCACTCGCCTATTACTTTTTCAGGCTGTTTTTGTGGAACTGGAAAGGCCGGGAACTGGTCTCCGTGGGTAGTGAGTATCTCACACACGAATTGGATTACGGTCTGTTTCGCGACAGCACGCCTATGAAATACCCGGATCTCAGCATCGAAATACGCGATCCCAAAGCCCGCCATCAGCCGGAAGGCGATGAAAAAATCCTGGACAGCATCCTGGCCGATTCTCCCGAAAGCGGATTCATCTGCTTTGTTCAGGACGGGGAAATTTTGCTCGAAGTGAATGCCAAACTTCACCAACCCGAACTCGACCGCATTGCCGGACTGATTAAGCGGGAGATCCAACAGAAGAAACAAGGTTTCAAATAAATCATCCAACATGGAAACCATCAAGCACTTTACCACCACCGAATTAGAAGCCGGCCTGGAGCATATCCGGCTTTCGCCGAATGTAGCTATGGCTCCCCATTCCGAAGCAAAACTGGAAATGATCGTTTGCCGTCCGGCAGACGGTCAGCGCCAGGTTTTGAAAACCGGAACTCTCGACAAAACCCTTGGCCTCATTGGCGACAACTGGAGTACTCGGGGAAGTTCCAGAACCGAAGACGGCCAGGCCCATCCGGAGATGCAGCTCAATCTCATGAACAGCCGGGCCATACAACTCATCGCCGGCAGCAAAGATCGCTGGCCCTTGGCAGGGGATCAGCTGTATGTTGACATGGATCTGAGTGACGACCATCTTCCGCCCGGCACGCAATTGCAAATTGGAGAAGCCATCATCGAGATCACTGCCATACCGCATAATGGCTGTAAAAAATTCACCGAGCGCTTCGGAATAGATGCCGTGAAGTTTGTCAATTCAAAGGTCGGCAAGCAGTTGCACCTGCGCGGAATCAATGCGAAAGTGATACAGGGTGGAGAGATTAGTTCCGGAGATTTGATCTATAAAAAGTAGCCAGGCTCTCGAGTCACTTCTCCATCGGTCTGAAAATCATCAGTCCCGAATGAGGTGTCGTGCCCCAGATCCAACCTTCCTGATCTGCATAAATTCGGTACAAGCCGGAAAAATCATCGTCATTTGGAGCGATATGCGCTTCCCAATTATACCCGTCAAAAACACCAAATCCGGTATGAGTCTGGGACGAAACCAAAATACGGTCATCAGGGAGAACCAGGAGCGTATAAGCAATGTATTTCCATTCGCCATTCCAGTCGTATTTCAAAGCTTCCGGTCCGCCCGAATATTTCTCCCATCGACCATTTTCAAACCCGTGTAATTGCAAGGTCGTAAAAGAAGTTGCCCACAATTTCCCCTTGCTGTCATGCGCAAAATCGTAAAAACTCAATTCGCTTACCCGATCAGATACGCTTCTGTAAGTACCATCTTCTTCGGGATAATATCGAAAAAAACCTTGGCGGTAACCAACCAACAGATCGCCATTGGGAGCAATTTCCAGTCCTAATACATCCTCCGATTTCTCTCTGGGAGGAGGTACCTGACTTACAACGCCATCTTTTATCTGGCACAAAAAATACGGGGCTCCAAAATGCAAAGCCAAGACGACTACCCCCTCGTCATTTACGACCATCTCCAAACCAAGCCCGGGTAATTCCGTTTTCTCCCAGGTTTTCAGGTTTAGATCGTAGCGCAACAGAAAATGAGGGTCACGCACCACTATGTATAGGTTGTCTCCACCCTTTTCAATACCATACACAAATCCATTTTCATAATCAAAGGGAATAGATACTTCCTGCCACACATCCTCTTCAATATAGTACAGCTTCCCATGACAGCTTACATATGCCCTTCCTGCCCCCAAGGGCGCGATATCATGAATAAAATTGCTTTTTATCGGACTATTAGTAGTGTCAAATCGCACCCATTCGTAATCCTCAAAATCCTGGGTGCTTACAGACAATCCAGGTAATAACAATAGGGCTAACAGGGTCAATCTCATAATGAATAATTCTAGCTTTTGAAAGTATTAGATGAAAGCAACTTGCCTTTTGGTGCGTTGTCTGTTACACCAAAAAACTCGCATTCTGCATCAAACAGGTGTCACACAAAAAACTACCTATGAAGAATTTGCTTTTCACCCTCCTTTGTATTTGCTCTTTTCAAGTTGGTTATGGCCAGGGTTACGACGCGCTGGTAAGTGAAGCCTGGCAACAATATGAAGAAGGCTCTTACGAAGCTTCCATGAATACCTACCTGGAAGCTTTTAAAATTAAAAAAGACAATCCGCGGGATTTGTACGATGGAGCCTGTTCTGCCTCCCTGGCCGGAGAAGAAAAAACTGCTCTGAAATTACTAAAAGCCGCTCATAAAGCCGGATACATTAATGCGCGTCACATGAGCAAAGACTCCGACCTGGCAAATTTGCACGGTCTCAAAAAATGGGATAAAATTCTGGCTAAAGTACAGGCCGATCTGGATGCCCGAGAAGCCGGATACAACAAACCCCTCCAAAAAGAACTACTTACAATCTACGAAGACGACCAGGCCATTCGCAGGGAATTAATGGCTGCCGCCGAAGTACATGGCTGGGACACCCCCGCAACAGACAGCCTAATACAATTGATGGTTATTCAAGACAGTATCAATCACGAAAAAGTGATAAACATTTTGGATAAACACGGCTGGGTCGGCCCTGACGAAGTAGGCGGACAGGCCAGTCAGGCCCTTTTTCTGGTCATCCAACATGCCGATATCGAAACCCAGCAAAAATACCTGCCCGTTATGCGTAAGGCAGTTGAAGAAGGGAAAGCCCAGGCCCGTTCCCTGGCATTACTCGAGGATCGTGTAGCTTTACGGGAGGGCCGCAAGCAAATTTACGGCAGCCAAATCGGTCGAAATCCCGAAACCAACGAGCAATATGTCATGCCCCTTGTAGATCCCGACAATGTAGACAAGCGCCGGGCAGAAGTTGGGCTCGGGCCCCTTAGCGAATATGCCAGCCGATTCGGATTGGAATGGGATGTGGAAGATTACAAAAAACGTCTGCCCGAGTATGAAGCGTGGCAGGAAAAGTATTAAATCATGAAATTACCTCTACTAAGCTTGCTGATTTGGATGGTATCCTTTTCCTATGCCCAGCAAATGCCGGACACCCTTTACACTTTTGATATTCAGCAGGCAGCCTGGCCGAATGATGAAGGGCCGGTTATTTTAATTGATGGAGCGCACAACAACTTCCATACCCGGGATGGCGGATTTACCGCTTTTACCCGACTTCTGGAGCAGGACGGGTACAGGGTTAAAGCGGGAACAGACCTGCTTGATTCAAAGGAACCCTTGAAGGCGGTAGATATCCTGGTTATTGCCAATCCGCTGCACGCAGACAACATCGGCAATTGGGTTTTGCCCAATCCATCCGCTTTTAGCGAAAAAGAGATCAAGGTAATTTCCGATTGGGTGGAGTCAGGCGGGAAACTCCTGCTCATTGCCGATCACATGCCCTTTGCCGGAGCTGCTCAGGAGTTGGGGGCTGCATTCGGATTTGAATTCATCAATGGATTTGCGCGCACGGGAGATGCATTCTGGCCACCTTCCGTCTTTTTCCGGGAGCAGGGCTTGGCCGATCACGCCATAACCAATGGTCTGAAAAAGGGAGAGAAAATTGAGCGGCTAAGCACATTTACCGGTTCGGCATTCCAAATTCCGGACAATGCCACTCCCATCATTTCATTCGCCGAAAGGCATATAAGTCTGCAGCCTGATACTGCCTGGCGCTTCAATCCGGAAACGGAAAGGCTGTCTCTGGCAGGTTTTCACCAGGGAGCAGTTTTGCCTTTCGGCGAAGGGCAACTCGCTGTTTTTGGGGAAGCGGCCATGTTTACCGCACAGGTTACGGGCAATGGCCTGAAGGCCGGTTTCAATTCGGAATATGCGCCTCAGAATGCGCAGTTTGTCCTAAACCTGATCCATTGGCTAGACGGACTTGAAAACTACACCGGGCCCAAAAAAACGCAGGCTGGCGATAAACCACACAGAATCCTTCAACTTAATCGGGATATGGAAGCGGCTTTCGCCGAAAATGACATGCTTAAACTGGCATCCTTTTATGCGGATGAAGCATACCTCGTGGGCAATAACACCGAAATTACCGGCCGCGAGGCACTCGACAATTACTGGCTGGGCTTAAAAGACAGGGGGGTAGACTGGAAACTGGAAAACATTAGTTTGGAAGTGCACGGAGATGTAGCGCTTCAAAGAGGCATTTCCAGACTTCGCACCATCCACGAAGGCGAGATCTATTTATCGGAAGTGCGATTTACGCTATTCTGGAAAAAACGAAATGGTGCGTGGAAGATCTATCTGGATCACTACACCCACTTATAAAAAATGGCCCGGAGAAAATCCAGGCCATTCGGGAGATCAAATTGATCTTTTGGTTTCTTCACCGGCTAACCGGCGACGAAGAATATTAATCAAGTTCACACTCAGTCTCTACACCGAGAATATTACTATCTCCTTCGTCACAAGCTGCTTTGGCTTCATTTCTGGTATCTGTAATGACCGAAGTGGATGATCCAAGTACATTTCCGTCTGCATCGTAAGTCGTACAGGTACAAGTGTAATCACGTTGACAGGAAACAAAAGTCATAGCCAGCGCGAAAAAAGCGATAAGCGCAAAGAATTTCGAGATTTTCATATTGTATCTATTTTTTTTGAGATTCATTTTTAAAAAGAATGAATCCGCTGAATGTTCGGTGATTTTTTGAAAAACCGAATTGACCAGCCTGAAAACCCCTTGACAATTGGCATTTTTTATGGAAATTTGAGGAGTAAAAACTCTTAAAGTATGTTGGGCAATTGCGATGCCCAACTCCTGTGAGCCTAACCAATTGCAAATGAAACTCTTTAAAAAGCTCCGGAAAGAAGCTGCTGTGCCCACTTCTTCCAATGATCAATTCTTTGCTGATCTTCGAGAGAAGGATTTTTCCCGACTGGAAAAAGGCGGACATACCTATCTGGACTTTACCGGCGGAAACCTCTATGCCGAGAGTCAGATTGAGCAACACATGAACTTTCTGAAAAAGGAAGTATACGGCAACCCGCACTCCGTAAATCCAACTTCCATGCAATCAACCCGTGCCGTGGAAGAAACCCGCAAGGCCATACTGGAGTATTTTCGGGCAACAGAAGATTACATCTGTGTCTTTACAGCCAATGCATCCAATGCGTTGAAAATTGTCGGTGAATGTTATCCCTTTGACCAAAAGGGGCACTTCATGCTCCTCTCAGACAACCACAACTCTGTAAACGGCATCCGCGAATTCTGCCTGCATGGAGGCGGAAGCTTTGAATACATTCCCATTCGCACAGATAACCTGGGTATTGACGAAAGCACCATGAATGCCATGTTAAAGGCGCAACCGGAAAAGAAAAACAAGCTCTTTGCCTTTCCGGCCCAATCCAACGTATCCGGCATCAAACACTCCCTGGACTGGATCAAAAAAGCGAATGCGGAAGGATGGGATGTGTTGCTGGATGCAGCGGCTTTTGTTCCCAGCAGTCGACTCGACCTCAGCGTGTACAAGCCTGATTTCGTCAGTGTATCCTTTTACAAAATATTCGGATACCCGACAGGGCTGGGTTGTTTGTTTATCCACAAGAATAAATTTCACAAGCTCCGCAAACCCTGGTTTGCGGGAGGTACGGTTTCTCTGGTTACCGTTAAATATCCCGACTACTTCCTCGCTGAAGGCCACGAGCGCTTCGAAGATGGCACCCTGAACTACCTCGACATACCCGCTCTTAAAATCGGACTGGATTACATCAAAAACATTGGCATCGAGCGCATTTCAGACCGGGTATCAGAAATTACAGCCTATCTCATACAGGAACTAAAAAAGCTCAAACACAGCAATGGCCATGATCTGGTTCAGATTTTTGGTCCAAAGGATTTGAAAAAGCGAGGCGGCACGGTGATCTTCAACGTTTTTGATCAGGATGGGAAAGTCTATCCATTCTATAAGTTGGAAGAAGAAGCCGCCGAAAAAATGCTCTCCCTGCGTACCGGTTGCTTTTGCAATCCGGGTATTGATGAAACCAACCACTGCCTGACCGCTGAAGAACTGAGCCGGTACTTCATAGATAAGACTGAGATCAATTACATGAATGTGCTTCAGTTTATGGAGACACTACGAGGGGCTGTACGCGTATCAGTTGGATATATTTCCAACAGGGAAGACATCGACAAGCTTATTCAGTTCTTGCTGAAATACAAAGATATCTCTCTTAAAAACGGGCAGGAGTCTCAGGTAGCCTGATTCGAGTGTTCCCCAAAAACGGATTAACATGAAAAGCTTAGTTTTGCAATGCTTTATATTGCTCTTACCCATTATTATGAAGGCACAAGACCACATCGTCACCTCCCTTGAATGGGAAGCAAACCAAACCCAGGAAGTAAAGGGTAATCTGGAAGAAGGAGCTCCCATGGAGGATCTCAGCTGGGCATGGGATGGAGCCAATGCTTGTTTTCCGGGCACGCAATCCCATAAATTCACGGGAAATCACGTGCTGTATATCATCCCGCTTCCCAGTTATTCCCAAATGGAGGTTAGGGTGATTCCGGAAGATAAGAACGCAAACTTCAGCCTCTACGCTTACCAGACGGGAACCGGCCCCAACCCGCCAATTGTGCCAAATTTGCCTTCCTGCGTTCGCTGTGAAGTGGATCATAAATGGGACTATAAAAGACGGGGCAAAACCCAGGATCACACCCGAACTGTTACGGATTTACTGGCCACCAAAAATCCTTATCAGGTCGTAATTGGTGTCGTCGGTGCTGAAGGATTGGATAGCGGAGCCTATACCCTGCAAATCAAAATGATCAAACTGAAGTAACCCAATCGTCACTTAGTTCAAAAAAAGAATCCCGAATCCGCTGACAGCAGATTCGGGATTTTCACTTTATGAATTCCGTGGGTTTAGAGTCGAATCACTTTACCTACATAACGACGTACATTTTCGTCATCATAGAAGGTAATCATGTAAACACCTCTTGGCACATCACTGAAGTCAATAATTGCCTGCCCTCCGGAGAAAGAAACGGGAGCTGTTCGAATCAGTCTTCCATCCATAGAGGTGATATTGTAAACACCATCCATGAAGAAATCCTGCGTAGCTATAAGTTCATTCTCTACCGGATTCGGATATACTTCCCAACCCTCGGCCAGGTATTCGTTGGTTGAAACGAAATCATCAATGATGCCGTTGCAATCATTATCTACCCCATCATTAGGTTCATCGGCACCAGGATATACGGTGTCATCCGTGTCGTCGCAATCTTCATCATTGGTAACATAACCAACAGGCGCTTCAGCACCACAGGTGTCGAGGCTTAGATCGGAATTACCAAAACCATCTTCATCCTGGTCAACGTAATAGGTGAAGACTTCCAGACCATCATCCACCATACCGTTACAGTTGTTGTCGATCTCGTCACAAATCTCATCTGCATCCGGATTGATTAATTCGTTCTCATCATCGCAATCGAGATCATTATCCACGTAACCTGCTGGTGGTACCATGGCACAGGTATCAAAGAATAGCATACCACTTCCATAACCGTCGTTGTCATTATCAACGTAGTAAGTAAAGAGTGGAATTTCATCATCTACCAGTCCGTTGCAATCATTGTCTTTTTCATCGCAAAGCTCTGGAGCTCCCGGATAAATGGTCTCATCATTATCATCACAATCCTCGTAGTTATAATACCCATCGAAGT
Source organism: Bacteroidota bacterium (assembly GCA_018222965.1). Taxonomy (GTDB): domain Bacteria; phylum Bacteroidota; class Bacteroidia; order Chitinophagales; family Saprospiraceae; genus JAAEZH01. Next base: position 70,194 of record JAAEZH010000021.1, on the reverse strand, counting down.
CTGCGTCATTGTAGAAATAACTTTCGGCAAGGTGGAAAGCCGCAGGTCCCATCACAATACCAATGTGACGCCCCGGAATATCATCTACGGGCGGGTGAATACCCCCCCAAATCCGAGACAAACTACACTGATCAGAAGCATCCCGGTAAGTAGCCCACTGGAGCTCAATATCCATGGACGGACCTTCTTCAAATACCAGGAATTCATTTTGCGGACATTCAAATACGCCCATACCACCTGGGAAATATTCATCCCCGGTCAAAAGCGTCATTACTTCGGCAGCTGCTCTGGAAAAGGTGGAGTGCCCGGATACATAACCTGCAAATGGAGGCGTCACGAAAGACGGACGCTGATATGGGTACCAGTTTTCGGCCAGTATCCAGCCAACACCGGCTTCATCCACTTCAGGATCTATAATAAAGTCTGGCCCTTTCCATGCAAGCACTTTGATCTTGTCAACATGTTCATCCATATCTCCGGCCAATGGATCACCGGATTCAACCATTTCGATCTTTCCGGGGATCAAAATAATCCCACCTGGATCATAGTTTGGCAGATCCGGATCAGAACTTTGTCCGCGGTCAGCCATAGCCCGAATAGCAGCTACCGGCCGAATATAATCATACCAACCTTTTATACCCCAAACAGCTACTGCAACATCGTGCATAGTTCCTCCCAGTGTGAAATAGGCTTTCACATCCCATTCCAAATCACCGAGGATTTCGCTGGTACCGTGGAAGCGTTTTTCAAACTCCGGATGGTCATTTACGTAGTTTAGTATGGTAAACCAGTGTCCGGGAGGGGTTTCTGAATCGGGACCATCGGCCCAGAACTCTGCCAAAATACGGCTATAGTCTCCCCGGGGTACGATTTGTTGTTCATAAGGCATACCTGTATGCGGGTTTATGGCATGTCCCGTACTTGGGTCTCCACCTTCCAGCAAATTGTAGAAGTCGGGCAATTCAGGGATGCTTGTAGGATACTCCGACTCTGGTATATTACCAATACTCGCCGGAGAAATATCAATCATCACTCCGTCTGAAGGATCTAAATGACTAGACCAAACAGCTACAAGCGAATGGTTCCATTTATATTCTTCGGAAAGCCCCCCAATTTCCAGGGTATCTAATAAACAAGGATCCCCCGGATCGTGATAGACCAGATAATCAAATCCGTCACGCTCATAGATGGTTACATCTTCCGTTCCCAGAGAAAAAGGCGTTACCTGTCCCCACTCAGGCCCGAGGAAGGGAGGCGTGTTGATGGGAATGGGATTACCACTTTGATCCACAAATGAATCCAGCGTAAGCGGTTGCCAGCGGTTATAATCAATGATATCCGGATTGCCTGGTTCGTAAATAACCATTGGTGGATTTACCGGCTCGTAATATTCATTGGCATATTGATTTTCCTGATTAGAGCCATCCTGCAGACCAAAGTCAATAATACATTGGGCAATATAATTACCCAGAGCCGCCGGATTTCCGGTGGTATAGTCTGTATCGGTAAAAGCGGGATCATATCCTTCTGTGAGGAAAAAATTGTAGACTGCGGGGATGGAAACACCAGCACCGGGTGAAGTCAGAAAACGATTCAGGAAGAGGCGAAAGACCGCATAACTAATTGCTTCCTCACGAGCTTCTTCCACCTCATCCGGATCGACAGGTATAATAAAACCATCAAAATCACAGGTGAAATCGCCTACTGTTTTACCGAGCAAATAGGTCTCGGCAACGTCATCAAAGACAGCCCAGGCGTCATACATGGCAATCGACGTATGCCAAAGATTACGAGCGTGCACCGTTGGTCGGGCAAAATCGTTTCGAATGCCTGTCAGGATGAGTTCATTCCACTCGCGGGCTACAGACTGTTGAGCCTGCACTTCCACGAAGAAGGAAAAAAACATCAATGACAAAAGTGTAAAGATTCTTAATTTCATAATACTAGCTTTTGGTTGCCGGAATACTTCCGAATTGAGATTTACCCTATGGGTTCAGGTATTGGTGGTTTACTAATATGATAATGGACAGCTAAAACGGTTGTAAATAACGCTCCCTAAATACCTACTGGATCAATCAGTTAAATTGGTATCAGGTTACCCAAAGTGGAGAGAATTCCTAAAAAGCAATGGGTTGCTCCTAAAGGAATACCCTGGCTGGTTGCTTTGTTACCTCAATATAGGTGCATTTTGTGAAAATTTTGCCGGCACTCCATTCTAATTTGTGAATCACGTAATTTAATTGACAATTGAGGCCTTTTACCGGAAGTTCCTATTCTGGTAAATTGCTACTTTTATTCCAAACACATCAAATTATGCGAATTTTGGCCTTCTTTATTTTCCTGTTTCTGTTTTTCGCTTGCGCGGAAAGCCAACCTGAGGCCCCTAAAAAGGCGCCCCTTAACCCCAATGGCGATAGCGAACTGGCCCTGCTCATGCGCGATATGTACGATGACGGGATGCGGATAAAAGAACAAATCCAGAATGGGGAAAAACCGGAAGTCTCTGTAGCTTTTAAGAAGATTCATTCGGCGCAAGCCACCGAACCGGAAAAAGCAGCTTCAGATATCTACCACAGTTTTGCCCTGGCCTACGAACAAAGTGTCACCCAACTGCAGGAAGCAGCAGCTGATGCAGCAGAACCGCATTACCGAAATATGGTCGATGCCTGTATGAATTGCCACAAAGCCCTGTGCCCCGGACCAACTATGCGGATTAAACATCTGGAATTGTAGGGGAGCGTTTAGCGAAGAAACAATAAATGCTCATCCTCATTCGTGCTACGTCGGACGTTCCACGTTTCAACGGAATCAACGGAATCAACGGAACCAACGGAACCAACGGAACCAACGGAACCAACGGAAAATAATACCTAAACCCTCCATTTCATCGTTTAAGATGCAGTAAATCCTACTGAAATGAAGACACCTGTTTCCCTCCTCGTATTGATTATCGGTCTGCTTGTTCCTACATTCGGCGAAAGCCAGGCCGCAGAAATCTACACTGCAGGCACCCACAAAAGCATTGGAAATTATTTTGACCTGAACCACAAGCCGGTGGGCGAGCGGGAATTCCGGCTTTTCTTCCGGTTCAATTTTGGTGGAAGTTCCATACGAAATCCGGAGAGTGTTGAGCGAATGATTCCCGGGATCAGGCAAATCAACCTTTATTATACAGACTTTCCGAAAGGTATGGATTTTAGTGTGCTGAATACCGCACGTATCGAAGCGCTGCTGGAAGCCTATCCAGCACTGGACAGCCTCGATGTCGACTGGGTTTTCTACAAACAAACCGATTGCAACAACCAGGAAGATGCTATAAACCACTACCACGGGTTTGAGGTCATTATGGATTTTGATACGGATATAAACCTATCCGAAATCGCCATTGACCCCGGCTTTGACGATTTCATCCTGAATAAAGTTTTCGAACGCAATGATTGGACCGATATGCTGGTTGTCACTGATCTGACCGGCAGTATGGATCCTTACATCGCCCAGTTGTTCCTCTGGCTCAAACTCAATACCACCGACAAACGAGTGAAGCACTTTATATTTTTTAACGACGGAGACTCCGAGCTCGACAAATACAAGGTCATCGGGCAGACAGGAGGAATCTACTCCATTCGCTCCGGAAATTATGAGAAGGTGGAATTAGCGGCCATTCGCTGTATGAAAAGCGGATACGGTGGCGATGTTCCCGAAAACGATGTGGAAGCACTCATCGAAGGCATCGACGAGTGTCCCAATTGCAAGGAAGTTATTCTTATAGCCGACAACCTGTCTGAAGTTCGGGATCTCGAACTCGTCAAAAAGCTGAATCGCCCTGTTCGAGTTATCCTGTGCGGCGCCAATAACGGCTATGTAAATCCGGAATACCTCAACCTGGCCCGGGACACCAAAGGCTCCGTACACCTGATTGAAGAAGACCTGCACAACCTCATGGAAATGAATGAAGGGGAAACACTGGAGCTATTTGGGAAAACCTACCAAATCGTAAATAATCGCTTTGTGCTGATTAAGTCTACTTGATTACCACAAACTAAATGACTGGGGGAAAGGCGAAAATTTTCGTTTATATTGGCAGGAAAAGCCAGCAAATATGAATCGCCTTTCTGTACTTCTTTTTTGTCTTTTTCCCGTATTTCTCTCCGGGCAGATCACTTACACCGTAGATGATTATGCCAATCAGGGAGATGCATTTCAGCTCAGTATTATCAACGGCACCGAGCTCGTCCTGATCGATTTTGAAAGCACCGGAGCCGATTACAGTTGGGACTTTAGCGATCTGGAATATTCCGAACAGACGCTCATCAGCCATATCGATCCGAATGACAGCGGCTACAAAGTTACCTGGTGCTTCATCAACGGTTATATTTTCAATTGTGATGATAAATTTAACGAACTCACCAATCTGGGGGTGATTGATGGAGCCGGAAATCCTCCCTTCGAAATTCCGGGAGCCAGTTTCTCTGATCTGGTTAATCACCAGCGGAAAACAACTGATGCGGTCGAATTGACCATGATCGGAGCAACCATCGACTTTCAGGGATTTCCGGTAACCGTTCCCTTCGATTATACGCAGCCGGATACCGTATTAAGCCTGCCGCTGGAGTATGGCAATATGTCCAGTACAATCAGCGAACTGGAGATTGATCTCAACGATTTTGGGGTAGACCTCTATTTTAAATCAAATCAAACCCGCAACAATACGGTAGACGGCTGGGGCAGCCTTCAAACGCCCTACGAAACCTATGATTCGGTGATCCGTGTGAACAGCGAAATCGACCGCATTGATACCATTGAATTTATGGGAACGACCATTCCTATTCCGAGCACCCAGGTTGAAATACGCTGGTTTGCCAAAGATCAGGGTTATCCGGTCATGCAGGCCAATGGCATTTCGCTGGGCGGACAGACCATTATTAATGAGCTGCGCTATATTGATACGGTCCAGTGCATTACCCCTGATAATGTAGTATTTGGGGCACCACTCAGTAATTCCTGGCAGGAAGATATTTCGGGCGCAGAAGTGCCCTTTACCAATTTCACCCAAAATGCCGATCAATATGAATGGGATTTTGGCGATGGAAATAGCTCAGGGGAGGCAGAGCCCGTGCACATTTTCGCCTGTCCCGGTGTCTATGAGGTTACACTATCCGCCTGGGCAGATTGCGATCCGGATGCTGTAAGTGTTTCTAGTCAAATGGTCGTTATTGAGGACACAACAGGTTATTTTGAGACAGCAGCTTCATACACCATTTGCCAGGGAGACAGCATTCAGCTCGGGGATGACTATCAAACGGAAGCCGGCGTTTACACCTTTACGACTACCTCGGTTGCGGGTTGTGATTCGACCGTAACCGCAACTTTGGATGTACAATCGATTGACACCGGGGTTACTTTGATCGATATCAGCCTTACGGCGAATGCCGCTGACGCTTCCTATCAATGGGTGGATTGCGAAAACGGGAATGCACCCATTGCCGGCGCTGTGGAACAATCCTTTACACCGGATTTATCGGGCAGCTATGCGGTAGAAATTACCCAGGATGGTTGTACCGCCTTATCTGAATGTACCGAACTGATCGTTTTAGGAACGGAGGAAAAAGTGCTGGATGTCTTTTTTGGGCTTTCGCCGAATCCTTTTAGCGAGCAATTGCATTTGGATATCACTCCGGCATTGGAGGGCGATGTGCTTATTGAAGTGATCGACCCATTGGGCAGGGTACTATTCGCCGAAAGGCAGGAAAATTTGCAGGAAAAAACCTTACACCTTCAACCATTGCCTTCAGGTATGTATTGGGTGCGTATTAGTCAGGGCGGAGGTATATTGACCAAACCGGTCATCCGGTTATAAGCATTTCTTTGTCCCGGGCAGTCTGATTGAGTCCAAACCAAAAGATCAGGCTGCCCGCGGCATATGCCACCACATCCAGCCAGTCGCTGGTAAAGCCCGGGTGTTTTAAGGGTACAAAGTACTCGAAGAAAACAGCCGTAACCAGGGTTAAAACCAGCACTTCAAGTCCGTTTAAAGCCTGCTTACCAAAGAGCCATTGTTGCTCCCACTTCCAGAGATACAACAGGATTGCCATGCCAAGCATCGGATCGAGCCAGGCATCTGCCCAGGGGATGGAAACCGCAGCCCACTTTTGCAAGATCTGGTGCAGCAAAAAGGAGCCCGCCAATATTTGAAAAAGAAACCCCGGCTTCATAATACCGCCATGATGGCAATAATAAATCCTATAATTACAAAGGGCGATATCAGAATAAAAAACAAAATCCCGATCAGCCGGATGAAGATTTTATAAGTCATCATCCAAATTGGATCGTCGTCGCGGAAAGCTACATAATCTGAAAATTGTCGATAGCTGGATTTAGTAGCCTCAAGCATCTTGTCGGCCATGGTCTCGCCCTGATCTTCGTCTTCGCGAATTCTCATATGGTAAGTTTTGGACCGCAAAGATCAGTCTTTTGAGGTAACCCGCCCCTAATTCTCGAGGAATGTATCAAAATATACGATTAAAATTCAGTTATGCTTCCTGCATAACTTTTTGGAGGTTCCCCTCCAGATACTCGAAATCTGAATAGCCTCTGGAAATCAGGTAATAAGTATTGTTGAGGAAAACAAAGGCTGCCGGAAATCCGCTAACCTGCAGCTGCCGGGAAAAGTGAAAATCCTGCCGGGCCAGATCCTGATAAGCCGGGTCTTTCATAGCCTGGACAAAGACCTCTGAAGAGATACCGAGTGGCTCTACATAGGGCAAATACGCTTCCGGAACATTCAGGTCGATGCCGTCTTTATAAATTGCTTTTTGCAGGGTACTTGCAAACGGAAAAGCATGTTCAGGAGCATGCTTCTTTACTATCGCTAAAGCAATGGATGGGGGCATACTGCTAAACCAGGTACTTCCCTCCCGGAGAATGCCATCCATAAAAGCATCTCCAAATTTGACACCGGTACGATCCTCCACCTGCTTGTGAGCACCATCAATATACGCGGCCACCTCTCCTATCGGACCTTCCCGATCTCCCAGAACCATTCCTCCTGAGATCACTTCAAAGTCGATTTCATCCTGGTACCGCTCCCAGATCTTCTGTACAACCGGGCTAAATCCGTAGCACCAGCCACAAAGCGGATCGTATACGTAAGTAAATTTAGGTTTATCGGATTTGTTCATGTTCTTATTAATTTAGAGGATTGGCTAGAAAAGGAAAACAAACTACCTTTTGAATGGTTTCAAAACTTGTTATGATTAAAAATGGGCGCAAAATTTGGACCTGTCAGGTCGGCGACCTGTCAGGTTGCCGACCTGACAGGTTGAAATAAAAGCAGGGCAAATTTGGAAACGGATTTAAGTAAAAAAGCAAAAAAAAAGTTTGAGATCTTTTAAACAAACACCTCAATAATAGTATTACTATCCTTGCGAATAGCAAAACACAAAACCAATTCTAATGAGTCAGATCATCAGTCCGGTGAAGCGCTTTTGGCGATTGCTAAAACCCGACCGCAAAGACATCAGCCGGATTTACTTTTATGCCATTTTCACTGGCTTACTGAATCTTACTCTCCCATTGGGGATATCGGCGATTATCAATTTGATTATGAGCGGCCAATTATCGACTTCCTGGTTGATATTGGTCATTTTTGTAATAGCAGGTATCGCCGGTACCGGCTTGCTTCAAATTTTACAGTTTCGCCTGAGTGAAAACATCGAACAACGGATCTTTACCCGCTCTTCTTTTGAGTTTGCCTACCGGGTTCCCCGAATTCGATTAGAAGCTTTGTACGGACATTATGCGCCTGAACTGATGAACCGATTCTTCGATACCTTATCCATTCAGAAAGGGCTGGCTAAAATTCTGATTGATTTCCCTTCAGCCAGTTTGCAGGTATTATTTGGATTGATCCTGCTTTCGATCTATAATCCGTTTTTTATCGTTTTCAGCCTGATCCTGCTGTTTCTGCTTTGGGTCATTTTTCGGTTTACCGGCCGACAGGGACTCGAAACCAGTCTGACCGAGTCCAAATTCAAATATAAAGTAGCTCATTGGCTGGAAGAAATTGCCCGGGCCAACCACACCTTTAAACTGGCCGGCAAAACGGATCTCCACTTACAAAAGGTAGATACTCAGGTAAGTGCCTATCTGGAATCCCGGGAAGCACACTTTAAAGTATTGATCAGACAGTATGGAATGCTGGTTGTCTTTAAGGTACTCGTTGCCGCCGGCCTCTTGATTTTGGGTGCCATACTCGTTATCAACAAACAGCTCAACATCGGTCAGTTTGTAGCGGCAGAAATCATTGTGCTTCTGGTATTAAACTCCATTGAAAAACTGATCCTGCACCTGCGAACCATTTACGACGTACTGACTGCCCTGGAAAAGATGGGCCAGCTTACGGATATGGAACTGGAAAAAACAAATGGTTTTGAGCAGGAATCCGATATGAACAAACAGGGAATGGAAGTGGAGCTGAAGAATGTGCGCTTTTGTTATCCGGACATGAGGAGGCCCGTGATCAAGGACTTTAACATGAACATACAAAGTGGCCTGCGTGTCGTGATCGAAGGTCCGAATGGTTCCGGAAAATCGACACTCTTGCACCTCCTGGCCGGCTTATTCGACATTCAGGAAGGAAATATTCTCTTTGACAAACGGCCTATTGGCGAATTGAACTACGACGAGCTTCGGGCAGATATCGGGGCTTACTTGAGCCAGGACGTTCTTTTTGAAGGCAGTCTCCTGGAAAACATCTCATTGGGGCGTGAGAAGGCCAACATGGAAAGTGTTCGGGAAGCGATCAGTATATGCGGTCTCGAAGATTTTGTGGCAGGACTCCCCAAAGGCTTGCACTCCATTATAGATCCGGATGGCCGAAGGCTGCCCCGCAGCATTGTTAACAAGATCATTCTGGCCAGATGCATCGCCGATAACCCGCGGCTGCTATTATTGGAAGATCCGCTGGAGCATGTTTCCGGAAATGAAGGGAAGGAAATTATTCGTCGATTAACAGATCCGGATAAAAACTGGACCCTGATCTCCATCTCCGGTGATCCGGCCTTTAGAAAGTATGCAGACCAGATCTTTTTAATGCAGGATGGCACCCTGATTCACCCAAGCGGAAAAGACCAAAACGATGCTTAATATATCTCCAAACTCGGTTAGCGAAGAAGTAAAGACCGACAGGTATGAAGCCTTTCGCATTATAGGGTCCCGGTCAAAGACCAAATCCCTGCTGCGGTTTTTGAGTATTTTCAGTCTGGCCGTATTATTGATTCTGTTTCTTCCCTGGACGCAGAATATACGATCTACAGGTAAGGTAACCACCCTGCAGCCCGGACAGCGGCCCCAGAGCATACAATCGACCATCGACGGCCGGATTGAGACCTGGTTTGTGCGTGAAGGAGATTATGTTTCCCGGGGCGATACCATTCTTTTTATTTCCGAGATAAAGGATGCCTATTTTGATCCGGAGCTGCTGGAACGTGTTCAGGTTCAAAAAGAAGCAAAGCAAAATGCGGCAGATTCTTATTCGGCGAAAGCCAGCGCACTAGCCAGGCAACTGGAAGCGCTCAAACAAAGTCGGGAAGTAAAATTGAATCAGGGCCGCAACAAATTGCAACAAGCCAGATTCAAACTGCAAAGTGACAGCATTGACCTCCAGGCAGCAGAAGCTTCTTTCGACATTGCAGAGGCTCAGCTCAAGCGGATGGAAGAGCTCTTTACTCAGGGTTTAAAATCGCAAACCGACCTGGAAAAAAGGCGTTTGAAAGTACAGGAAACCCGAGCAAAGCTCATCGCTCAGCAAAATAAACTGGCTGTGAGCCGAAACGAGGTTGACAACCTCATCCTACAGCTGACAAATCTGGAAGCCGAATTTGCCGATAAAATAGCCAAGGCTGAGTCCGAACGTTTTTCAGCGCTTTCCAGCGAATTTGATGCGATGGGAAGCCTGAGTAAACTGGAAAATCAGTATGTCAACTACGAACGCAGAAATCAATTATACTACATCACCGCTCCGCAAAACGGCTACATTACCCAGGCATTAAAAGTCGGGATTGGAGAGAACATAAAAGCCGGCGAAGAGATTGTCACCATTATGCCTGCCGAATACGATTTGGCCGTGGAAACATACATCCGCCCCATGGACCTGCCACTGCTTCAGAAAGGGCAAAAGGTACGTATCCAGTTTGACGGTTGGCCCGCCGTGGTTTTTGCCGGATGGCCCGATGCCTCTATTGGAACCTTTGGCGGAAAAGTGTTTGCAATCGACAATTTTGCCAATCAAAATGGCTTGTTTAGAATCCTGGTTGCCCCCGATGATGATGAAGCCGACTGGCCTGAAGCCATTCGCGTAGGTACGGGCGTCCAAACGATGGCCCTCCTCAATGATGTACCGATATGGTATGAACTCTGGCGGCAAATCAATGGTTTCCCGCCAAATTTCTACCAGTCTACGGAAAAAGAAAAATTGCCCAAAGACAGAAAGCCCAAATACAAATAGCATGAGGACCTTATCCATTTTTCTCTGGCTCCTGTTGCCCCTGTTTGGCTTTAGCCAGGAAAATGCCGGCATTTTAAGTCCGCAGCAGTTTCTGGAAATCGTGCGGCAAAACCATCCGCTGAGTAAAATCGCCAGACTCCAGCCGGCAAAAGCGGAAGCCGAATTGCTTAAGGCCCGGGGAGCTTTTGATCCGAAGCTAGGAGCAGGGATGGAGCAAAAGTATTTTGACGGAAAAAAGTACTTCAGCCTGGCCGATGTGGGCATCAAAGCACAAACCTGGGCCGGACTCGAATTGAAAGCCGGGTATAGTCACACCCAGGGCGTATACCTGAATCCCGAAAATACCCAACCGGAAGACGGATTGCTATATGGCGGCATAAGTCTGCCGCTCGGACAAGGGCTGATCATTGACCAGCGTCGAGCCGTGCTCAAACAAGCTAAAGTAGCACGGGAACTAAGCCTTGCGGAGCGAGATCTCATGCTAAACCAACTCATTTTTGAGGCGGCTTATGCATACTGGAACTGGTTTACAGCCTATCACGAACTCAACATTCGAAGAGATGCCCTTCAATTGGCGGAAGACCGCCTGAAAGCAGTAAAAGAATACGCGCGCCTGGGCGACCGTCCGATGGTCGACACCCTCGAAGCCCGTATCCAATGGCAAAACCGACAGATTGCCTTACAGGATGCGGAATTGCAATACCAGCAAAGTCAGTTCATGCTCGAGAACCTGCTTTGGATCAACGAAGCTCCGCTGGCCTTAGAGGAAGATACGCGTCCGCCGGATCGCGAAACAATTGAGGCCATCCAACCCGATCCTGTTGTATTGTTGCCCGGCATGGACAGTTTGCGCAACGGACATCCGATGCTTCGGGCAGCCGCTTTGCAAATTGATCAGATGGAAATTGAGCGTCGCTGGAAAAAAGAGCAACTCAAACCTCAGTTAAATCTCAGCTATCAGCCCTTGCTTTTTGTGCCTTCCGGCGAAAGAGATTTCGTTTACAATCCGGCCAACTACAAATGGGGCGTGCAGTTTAACATGCCCCTCTTGCTTAGAAAGGAACGCGGCGCTTTGGCTTTAGCAGATATTAAGATACGGGAGTCGGATTTTAAGCTGGATAATAAAACCCGGGAGATCTACACCAAAAGCCAGGCAGCCAGAAGCGAACTGAATATTTTAAGCAGTCAGTGGGAACTGTATCGACAAAACCAGCGGGACTATGCCCGATTGTTGAATGCAGAACGCGCCCTTTTCCAACAAGGAGAAAGTTCGCTTTTCATGATCAACTCCCGCGAAACCAAATGGCTGGATGCGCGTATTAAGGAATTGGAAACTTTGGGCAAAATTCAGAAAGCAGAAGCAAAATTGAAGTATATTCTGGGCGCGTTTTAATAAACCTTTTGACAGGGATTCCATTTTACAGTTAAACCCATTACAGCATGAAGAATAAAGAATACAGCAACGGCGAGGTAACCATCGTCTGGAAACCCGAATTGTGCATCCACTCCGCCAACTGCGTCAAAGGCCTGCCCGAAGTATTTAATACCGAAAAACGCCCCTGGATCAATGCAGAAGGTGCCGGTACACAGGCGATGATCGACCAGGTAAAAAAATGTCCCTCGGGAGCATTGTCCTTTTATATGAATGAAGAAGATCAGAATCAGGAAGCAGAAGCCATACAAACAGAAGTAGAAATCTCCCCAAACGGCCCCCTTATTGTTAAGGGCGAGATTAAAGTTTGCCATCCCGACGGAAAAGAAGAGAGCAAAACCCGGGCAACCGCTTTCTGCCGCTGTGGACAATCAGCCAACAAACCCTATTGCGACGGTACCCATCGAAAAGTAGAATTCATAGGCTGATGGCAACCGAAAACTGGAAAGATATCCCCCTGATCGACAACGAGGCAGCCAAGCGATTTGAGATGCAGATTGAAAACCATCTCGCCCGTATCGAATACATCCTGGCCGGAAATAAAATCTTTCTGACGCATACAGAAGTAGATCGGGCTCTGGAAGGCCGGGGCCTGGGCAGTACAATCATTCAGCGAACGCTGGATGAAGTGCGGAGGAGAAACCTGAAACTGGTGCCTTTATGCCCTTTTGTAGCTGCATTCCTGCAAAAAAACCGCCAATATGTCGATCTTTTAGCCGATGGATACCATGTCTGACAAAAAGAAAGACCAGGGAATTATAAAAGATCGCTACGAAATGATCTTTCGGGAGCTGCAAAATGTACTCACATTCGGTTATCTCTGTCTGGTGATCATCGGGATGTTGTTTGAGAGCATTTATTACCTCATGTTTGACATCAACATCTTTGAGTACTCCGACATCCTCGACTTTCTACTGGCACCATTCCGGCGTCCCATTACCATTGTCTTTTTGGCAATTTCCATACTCACCGCTGTCATAACCTTCACCTTTGACCGCTTCTTACAGCGCAAAACACCCAAACTTTACCAGGTAATGTATTTTGGTATGGCTCCTAAAACAGAAAAAGGCAGACAGCGCTTCCGGACAATCAGTGTAATTTCCCTGTTTATCATGCTAAATCTGGCTTACGCGCTGACAATTGGCAGCGAACAAAAACAATTCTTAAAGACAAATCCTCAACCCAATGTGCGGGTTAATTACTTCGGAGAGCAGGAACCTACACCCGGCTATAAAATAGGCATGAACTCTAATTACTTATTTGTCTATACGGATAAGGAAGAAATTGAGATCATCCCAATCGATTCCAACATCAAATCCATCACGCCACTTCGCAGCAAGCAGTAGTTTTACCGGTTTTTTCAAAAAAATTACCGTTTCCTTGTCAATTCATACCGTTTTCTGTAAATTTGAATCATCACTCCAAACAACTCACCAGTTATACTCAGAGGACGTGATTTTTTAGGATTACGGAAGTATTGAAAAACCCATTGAGTATTTACCGGTCGATAGGTGGCGAAAGCCCCGAATTCTGACGGTATTGTAATTCATCACTGCTACTTTTTGACAATTCATTCGTCTCAAGGACGAATCTTCATTTACGGAATAACACCAAACCCAATGGCAGGTCGAATTTTGACCGGAATGCTGTTCTTGTTTTTTTCGCTTTCGCTGAATGCACAACCATTTGGAGAAGCTGAGACTTTTCCATTTAGCATGGAAGCAGCCGGTACGGGCAATTTGGAATTTGCCAACGGATTTGATCTCGCGGATCCGGACGGAGACGGGGACTTAGACCTGTTTCTGTACTACCAGGAGGGCAATCAGATTATATTCTACGAAAATAAGCCGGTGAACGGACTACCCAACTTCAGTTCCAACACCATAAACCCCTTCAACCTCCTGGTTCCGGAGCCCGATTTTTTGACTTTTCACAGCTTTGTGCTGGAAGATATTGACGGTGATAATGACGTGGATATTTTAATGGGCGACTTGCTTCGTCCGTTTGTGCTGATCGAAAATATTGGCACCCCCAACACACCAGAATTTGCAGCGCCCGTTTCAAATGATTTCTTTTTAGAAGATTGTTCGCTGCGACCACACGCCTTTGGGGACGTCGATTTCGATGGAGATCTCGACGTTCTCACCACCGTTTACCTTGGAGGGGATGCTTCCAAGATATGCCTCGTTCAAAACGATGGCAGTGCCACCAATCCCGATTTCCTCTTGCCCGGTGATCTTTCTTACCTCGGAGAAGGAGACATAAATCTGGGGAATGGTGATTTTGCCGATTTCGATCAGGATGGAGATGCTGATTATCTGCATTCGGAAGTTGACGGCAACCTTAGCTACCACGAAAACATCTCCTCCGGAGACGAAATTGCATTCGCGGAAGCGCAAATAAATTTATGGGGATTTGAAAAATCAGCCATCAATAACAGCACGCCCAGATTGGCAGATGTTGATGGTGACGGCGACCTCGACTACTTCGAGCTCGACCTTTTCACTGGCGAACTTTTCTATCGGGAAAATCTAAGCCCCCCTGTCTCTGTTGAAGTACCTGAGCTTGCTACAATCCCTTTTGACCTCTTCCCAAATCCTACTGAAACAAGTGTGAGGTTGCAGGCAATATTGCCTTCCAACAGCCGGGTCGCTCAGGTTTTTGTGCGGGATGCTGCCGGAAGAATATGCCACTGGCAAAGTGTGTACGATCCGCCGGAAGAACTCCAACTGGATATCGACCTTAGCAAACTTAGCAGTGGCAGTTATTTGCTGGAGTTACAAACCGATCAGGCTACCTTTACCAAAGCCCTGATAAAATCGCATTAACCCCCACCTAATCCCGGCCTTTACTGGTTGATTCAAGCGGAGTTTTTTTACTTTGCATTCAATTCAAAAAAATCAACCATGGCCATTCTCAAAAAAATTAGCTTTCTACTTCTGCTGGCTGCCGGCTTATTTGCCTGCCAGAACGAAGCATCTACAGATACAACTGAAAACGAGGTAAGTCTTGAAACGCCAACGGAAGCAGATAGCAATCCGCTGTCGGCAGAGGAGCAGGAAATTGACATTGTCAAAGTTCCCGGTCCGCGGGATTGCACCGTATTCAGACGCCAAAACCGCCTGAACTACCTCAATTTTTGGGATCAAACTGCTTATATCCTCATCGATGAGAAAACACTTACCGAGCGGTATATGGACAGCAAATATTTCATGAAAGCTGACCTTGAATGGACCTCTCAGTGTACTTACAAGGCGACCGTAAAAGAGATCAACATTCCCTTTTCTGATAACAAACCGGGCGATGTGCTAAACGTCGAAATCTTAGAAACCCGGGGCGATACCATATTCCTCAAATCCAGCTTCGGGGAAGAACCGGTATATGTAGCCATGCTCCGCATTCCCCGGGAAGCAGCTGCTGAAAAACAAGAGGGCGTCAATTAATTCCATCTATGAAACTTTGGAAAAAGCTCAGTCAGGAGCAAATCAAAGAGCGCATATTTCATGCACTCGGCCAAAACGTCAACTTTTACGAAGAAAACATTTTGGGGGTGCCCGGATCGCATCTCGATGACCGGGTCTTCTATCAGGATGCGCCCTTCCTGAAAGATGCTCCCTATCTCTCTACGCTGATCCACAACCCGAATCACATTGGTTGCCATACGCTGGGCACCTCCGAATCCTTCTTCAAAGGAACGCAGGTTATCGAACGGGAAGTCATTCGGATCTGTGCCGAAGATATCCTTCAAATGGAAGCCCCGGAAGAAGCCGACGGTTATGTTGCCTCCGGCGGCACGGAAGCCAACATGCAGGCTATTTGGATATACCGGAATTATTTCATGCAGGAAAAAGGGGCCGATCTGAGCGAAATCGCCATTCTGTGTTCTGCCGATGCACACTACTCCATGCTGAAGGCGGCTAATATTCTTCAGATCGACGCACTAAAAATTCCCGTCGAGGACTCCAACCGACAATTGAAAGCGGAAGGCTTAAAAGATGTGTTGGATTCCGCTTCCGCGAATGGCAAAAAGTATTTTATTGCCGTTGCCAATATGATGACCACCATGTTTGGCTCTGTGGATAATTCCACCATCTATACGGATGCATTAGAAGCCAGGGAACTCCCCTACTTTTTGCACATTGATGGTGCTTATGGCGGATTCTTTTATCCATTTGCCACTAAAGATTGCTCCCTCGACTTTTCCAACCCCAAGGTTACTTCGGTAACCCTCGACGCCCACAAAATGGTACAGGCGCCATATGGTACCGGCATCTTTCTCATTCGGAAGGACTTTATTCAGTATGCCAATACCAAGGATGCCAGTTATGTGGAAGGCGAAGATTACACCATGATCGGAAGCCGTTCCGGAGCAAATGCCGTAGCCGTATGGATGATCCTGATGAAAAACGGCCCCTACGGCTGGAAAGAAAAAATCCTCATCCTGATGAATCGGGCCAATTGGTTTACTGAAAAACTGGATGAGCTGGATATCTCCTATTACCGGCACGACTACTCCAACATCATCACCATTCGCGAAAAGCATTTGAACAGGGAAATAGCCCGGCGTTATGGTTTGGTTCCCGATAATCACCACAACCCAAACTGGTATAAGGTGGTCATCATGGATCACGTAACTATTGAAAAACTGCTTCCCCTCATTGAAGATTTGCAGGCATTTGCAAATAAACAATAAGCAAAAGACGGGATCAAATCGTTTCCTTATTAAACGAGTCATTATGAAGATCCATCACCTTCGCCTTTACTGCAGAAAACTGCTTCAGGTAAGGAACTTTTATGCGAAGGTTTTAGGTCTGGAAGTCCAGTCTGAAAGCGATCAACACTGTAGCTTCAAAATTGGGTATAGTTTATTGGAATTCCGAAAGCATAAAGATGCCAGGCCCTATCACTTCGCCATAAACATCCCTACCAACCAAATAGATCAGGCCAAAACCTGGCTGGAAGAACGCACAACTTTACTGCCCTTTGAAGGAGATCCGCTCATTGATTTTTCAGCCTGGGATGCCGTAGCCATGTATTTTTACGATCCCGATCAAAATATTGTGGAATTTATTGCCCGCCAGCCTCTTAACACGGAAGTCTGGGGTAATTTCGGACCAGAGATGTTATTGGGTATCAGCGAAATCGGAACCCCAACCACAGATATGGAAAAGACCATTCAGTCTCTTGCACCAAGCGGCATTGATAAATTTTCAGGAAGCCGGGAAGTCTTTTACGCTGCCGGTGACCACGAAGGCCTTTTTATCATTGTAGATCAGGAGAAAAAGAAGTGGTTTCCGGTAGACGATCCAATTTATCCGATGCCATTTGAGGCTCAGCTAACAATAAAAAACAAAGATTACAACATCCGGTACGATGATGAAGTATTTACTGGTATTTAAACGAATGTCCATGAAAATTTTTAGCATTTCTGTGCTGTGTTGTCTGATTTTTGTTTCAGACATTTTGGCGCAGGACGGCACTCCCCGTCCGTTGGGCACTTATTGGGTAATAGCTCCCAGTGGATTAAATATGCGCGAAGGCCCCAGTGCCTCGTCCAAAAAGATTACGACTATTCCCAGCGCTTCTCAGGTAGAGCTTATCGAAGAAGCTACTGCTGTGGATATGGAAGTAGATCAGGTGCCCGGCGGCATGGCTAAAGTACATTTTCAAGGTAAAGAAGGATTTGTATTCGATGGCTATCTCTCTTTCTTCCCGCCTCCGTTTATGCCTCATGAGACGGACACTTATGCGGAAGTCATTCGCGACCGGGATGGTGCCTGCCTTTACGAAATGCACAGAAAAGACTGGGGTGGTTACATCCAGGTAGAAGAAGCCGTCACTTTACCGCACGCCTATTTCTCAGAAGCTTTTTTGTTGGCTCAACAACTGTACGAAATACCCGAGACTTTTGAGTTTCCGGCCTATGGTACGGAGATGAAATACGTGATCCCAAATCCGGAGCCACATGACCTGGCCTGGTCGGATGAGTTGATCGTCCACCGCGACGAAAATGGCTGGTTGAAAAAGATCGAATACTATTATCGATCAGAAGGAAGCGGCCGTACAGTAACCATCGAATACAATGCAGAAGGCGAAGGCATGCGCATCTCCGAATTGCTTGTAGCTGACTAAATCAGGGTTTTAGCTCCTGATGACTTACCTTTGTGCCATCAAAATTCCCGACGATGAAGATCAGTGGTTTTACCATGGCCAAGAATACGAGCAAGCTCTACTACCCGATCAAAGAGGCCATCGAATCCATTTTACCAATTTGTGATGAGTTTGTGGTGGCACTTGGCGATTGCGATCCCGACGACAAGACAGAAGAACTCATCAACAGCATTGGCTCTGATAAGATTCGAATCATTCACACCGTCTGGGATTTGAAAAAATATCCCCGCGGCATGGAGAATGCCCACCAAACGGATATTGCCCGCGAGGCATGTACCGGCGACTGGTTGTTTTACCTGCAGGCAGACGAAGTTGTACACGAGAAATACCTCGACACGATCCGAACCAGGTGCGAACAGCGGCTAAACGATCCGAAAGTGGAAGGTTTCCTGTTTTCTTACAAACACTTCTTTGGAGACTACGAGCACTACAACGACCACCACGGCTGGTATCCATATGAAATTCGGATTGTCCGAAACCTGCCTGATGTGCACTCCTACATCTCCGCCCAATCTTTCCGTAAGATTCCAAACTTTGATGGCATCAATTATCGGCAAAAAGAAGGTACTTACAAATTGCAGGTGGAGAAAATCGATGCGGAGATATACCATTATGGCTGGGTGCGTCCACCCAAACTCATGCAGGCCAAATCCAAATCGCTGGACAGCATCCACAAGGGCAAGAAAGCCATGGATGAAGCCTACAAGAAGAAGGCACCCGTATTCGATTACGGCAATATGAACTGGTACAAGGAATTTAAAGGTACCCACCCCAAAGTCATGGAAGACTTCATCAGTCGTTTTGACTGGAAAGACCAGCTGCATTTTGAGCCGGGTTATGAAGTTGACCGTCCGTTGATGAAGCACGAAAAAACCAAGTACCGCATCATCACCTGGATGGAGCAAAACCTTTTCGGGGGCCGGCAACTCTTCGGGTATTCCAATTGGAAGATCGTGAAGTAAACCCGGGCACCCAATAATCCGGGATTCCCAGCGTTTATGGCAGAGTTTACCAAATAAGACCATGAGAAACTACATAATCATCCTACTTTTTTGCCTGCCATTCGGGCTTTTGGCACAGGATCCGGCCTGCAATGCCCTCCTGCGAAAACCCCTGGCATTTGATCTCGAAACTAAAAACTGGAACCAGGATGTCTTTTTGGAAGAAGCTGCTCAACTCATCCAGTGCTTTTTCAATGAGGAGGAAAAGAAGTACCTCACAGACAAACCTTTCCACAATTTTTTGATCCACCTTTCGGCGAATGACTGGGATCATCAACCCACACATTCGGATATGCTGGACTATTTCCAGGGTGCCCTGAAAGCCCGCGAAAATCGAAAAACCGAAGGAGAGACAACTTTTGGAAACACCCTCGCTGATACAGTTACCTGGGAACAGGATATCCTAAAAATTCGCGCCTTCAAACCTTCTGATGAATTGCTGGATGGCCTCTATGAACTGGTGGTTGAGTATCAGGGACGCGACCGCACCTACGGCGAACTGATTGACCTGTACCAGGCGCGGGTGGAAGCTCCCAGAGAAATACTTCCTCCATTCCGGACAATTGATGGCAGTGCCCAGGAATTTGCCTGGAAGAAGGCCCTGGAGATGGCACAACAACAGGGTCGTCTGATTTTGGTCTATTTTTCAAGTCGGAAGATGATCAATTGCAAGAAGATTGAAGAGAATATCCTGAGTCGGGAAGATATCCAGGAACGACTCTCCAAGTACATTTGCCTGCAGTTGATGGTCGATGATCAAACTCCCCTGAAGCCTGCCTACCAGTTTAAAACGGATAAGGGGAAAACCATCCGCACCATTGGCGGGAGAAATATGCAATTTCAGCTGGATAAATTCAATACCTACAATCAACCCTACTTTGCAATCCTGGACCCTGAAGGGAACCTATTATTTGAGGGAGGATACACTTCCAAGCCGGAGATGTTCTACAATTTCCTGGGATATGCTTTCGAGCAAAATGCAGACAAATAAATTTTTTATCCCATCCTATTGGATAAATCACCAGAATTACTGAAATTTGCGTCCCGTTAACGCGGAAATCACGAATGGCGTGGTAGCTCAGCTGGTTAGAGCGCAGCATTCATAATGCTGAGGTCGAGTGTTCAAGTCACTCTCACGCTACAAAACAGGTCCTCTTCTTTGAAAAAAGGAGAGGGCTTTTTGTTTTCGGGGGAGTTGGCGTCCCTAACGGACTCGCCGGAGAGCGATTCTGACGAACTCCAACACTCATCTATTTCAACCACTTAAGGCATATCCCCAACTTTACATTTTTCATTCCTCATTCTCTCTCCCCCTCAGCCCGCTTACCCGGACAGCTCCCCCCTCCAGCGGTGGAGCGATTCTGTCAATCCTCTCTCCTCTCTCAACTTTACATTCTTCATTCTACATTTTTCATTAAAACCTGCTATCTTAGTCCCCTGATGATTCTATAGGCAGGTTTCTTCTAGATTCAATGCCATACAAACCAATTTATACCGCTGACTTTCCTGTCTTCGGTACTCCGCTTCATTTACTATTGATTAATTCTGATTCTGCCCTACAGATGCAGATTCTGGTTTGTATTCCGACATGAAAAACTTTGCCAACATGAATCGTTTAAACGCTATGTCCGGTCGTTTACCGGCACCACAAAATCTCCGATTTTTCCTTCGGAGTATCAGCAGTCTGTTTCTGCTGGTATTTGGATTATCCTCCGTCCTCGGACAAACATTCTCCCCCGATATAATCGTAGCCCTCGATGGATCCGGTGATTTTACCAGCATTCAGGAGGCTATTGATGCCGTACCGGATAACAGTCCGGATGAAACCATCATCTATATCAAAACGGGATTGTACAATACCGAAAAACTGATCGTTCCAGCCGACAAGATCAATGTGACCATGATCGGCGAAAGCCGCGACGAAACCATCATCAGCTACCACCTGCACAATTGTCAGAGTGGTGGATTCAATGGCTTGTGTCCGGCTGATGATGCTATGCTTTGGTCCGGAGATCTGCTACTCACGGCCGCAACGCTTACCATCAATGCCGATAACTTCAAGGCAGAAAATATGACCCTTGAAAATACCGCAGGGCCTGTCGGACAAGCACAGGCAGCAACCATACGAGGCGACCGGGTTATTTTCATCAATTGTAATCTCACCGGTTATCAGGATACCATCTATTTCTGGAGCGCTGCCAAACGCTGTTACATGCAAGGCTGCCTCATCACGGGCCGTACCGACTATATCTATGGTGGAGGCACCGTGTTTTTTCAGGAGTGTGAGGTCCGCAGTTGGGGCGGCGGTTGGATTACCGCTCCTTCCACCGGTATCGACCAGCCACACGGATTTGTCTTCAACGAATGTGATATAACCTTTACCACCGGCAGCCCCTCCCCCGGCGACGACAACGGAAATGTTGCGCTGGGACGTCCCTGGCAAAATTATCCGAAAGTTACCTGGCTGTATTGCGAGATGACCGAGAAAATCGATCCACTGGGATGGCCTACCACCTGGAACATGCCCTATGCACCAACCAGCGAAGACCTCCACCTTTATGAGTACATGAACACTGGCCCTGGAGCTGATATGTCCGGCCGTGCTGACTGGGTGGGTATTCGTCCGCTGGAAGATATTGAAGCGCCAGATTATACCGTACAAGCTGTACTCAATGGCATGGACGGTTGGGATCCAACCGCTATTCCTCCGGCCGTAACTGTCTACGACTGGACCGGCAATGGAACAACTAAAAGCTGGCTGGAAGCCGAAAACTGGGATCCGGTAGAAGTTCCTGATACCACCGAAGCCGCTTATGTAACCGGTATCGATACCATCACCGCCGATGGCGGCTACTTCCCGGCCGACCTCAATTTGTCGGAAGGAGCTGTATTGATCATCAGCGAGGACAGTGATGTAAACTATTTGGCCATCAGCGATGCGACTATTGAAGTCGAAGGCGATAGGACATTCGCCGGAAGGCTAAAAACCAAAGACACCATTGCCATCATCAATCCGGGATCGCTCAATATGGATGCCGAGATTCAGGGTGTGCACCGCATTGAAAAATCAGGCGCCGGTACCGTAGCACTCAATAGCGACAATGGAGCATTCAGTGGCTGGTGGATTATTGAAGAGGGCAGCCTTTCGGCGAATCTCCCCGGTGCACTTGGTGAATCGCGCGGCATTGAAGTCGCTTCGGGTGCTACCCTTATCGTCAACGAATCAGAAGCCTTCTTTGTAGAAACGCCCCTTAATGTTGTTACCGGTAGTCAATTGGAAATGAATGCCGATATCACGCTGAGTGAGTTTTACATCGACGGCGTGATTCAGGACGAAGGCGAGTACACGGCTTCTACCAACCCGGGCCTGATCTCCGGATCCGGAATCATCCTGGTGGGCCGCCCAAGTGAATTCACCTTCATTGGTGGTTCCAACGGAAACTGGGACCTCCCCGAACACTTCCAGCCAGCTCTGCTGCCCCTGGAAGGCGAAACGGTGTACAACGAAATTGAAATGGAGACCACAGCCTTCGATTTTGAAGCGGATATCATCGTTTCAGGCGGTGGAAATATCCGGCTGCGCGGGGTGCACGAAGCCACCGGATTGATCACACTCAACAACGGAACCAGCTACTCTTATGCCACTTCCGGAGCAGGCTTTACGCTGAATGCCCCTACCCATATTGTTGGTGAAATCCTGCTTCGCATGAATAGTGCCAATACGCCCAGTCACTCCATGACACTCGGAGGACCATTCTCCGGTGATGGCAAAGTAACTGCTTCCAATCACCGTCCGGATACCGAAAACACCGGTACCGTAAAATTGACCGGAGACAATAGCGCCTTTACCGGCATATGGGACGTAACCCTGCCTTGCGAAAACCCAAACAGCGTAGCTGTGATTGAAGGAGCTGCTGCCAATGCTTTCGGCAAGGGCCTAATCGAAGTAGGCGACCACAACCTGGTAGCGCTGGCGCATCTGGATTGTGCCGGAGACAGCCTCTTTGTCAACTTGTATGAGGATGGATTGATCCGTCTCGATGCAACGGTACAGGTGGAACATGCAGAAATAAATGGAGAATCGCTTGCTCCCGGACTGTATGATGCAAGCACTAATCCGGAGTTCTTTACCAGAGACGGAAAACTGTTTGTGGGCATTCCAACAAGCACAAAAGACATTTCCGATGAAGTGCCGATGTATTTTGCAGACAACAAGCTCTTTGTAAGGGGAGCACGCTCCGAAGTTCGAATCTTTAATATGAACGGGCAACTGCTCCTTACAGAAAACCAGAAACAAGAGATTTCTCTGGCACACTTGCCAGCCGGCATTTATTTGGCCTGGTATCAAATTGACGGACAGGAAGGCAGCCTCAAAGTAGTGCGCCAATAAGGTTAGAGAAGTTTATTGACTTATAAATATGTGATCGCCGCCGGCAAAAGTCTGCGGCGATTTTTTATTTCAGCTTAAACTCAACCGCAATCCAGCAAAAGGTGCTTTTCTCTATTTACTTCGAATGGGCTAAGACCTGATTAAATCCAATATTCTACAGGTGGAAATACTCATTTGACACCTCCCGATCTCAGCCTCCTCCAATCCATTCGCCCATCCATCCCCGTACATACACATGTACCCATCTTTAATCAAAAACTACAATATGAAAAAATCTTTCTTACCCCAAATGCTTATTACATGCTTCTCCCTTTTCTTCGGAATAGGATCGGCATTCGCTACAATTATTCCGGTTACTACGGTAGATGACAATATAGCAGGATCACTACGCCTGGCTATCCAATCATCCAGCCCTGGTGATACGATCTCTTTTGCCGGACTCACAGACGGATTACCCCTTAGCCTCTCTCTTGGAGAAATCACCATTGACCATTCGCTTACCATTATGGGTAACGGCACTGTAAATACCTTGATCGACGGTGACAACCTCGGACGGGTATTTAATATTGTTGATGCCGGTTTGGTTACTATGTTTGACCTGACCATCATGAATGGTGCTTCGCTAACCAGCGGTGGCGGTATTCGAATCCAGACATCAGAAGTCATGCTGGACAATGTATCCATATCCGATTGTTCAGCGGCCGGTTTATTAGGTTCTGAAGGCGGTGGTGCCATCGCCAATTTTGGTGGCATGCTGACCATCATGAACAGTACCCTTTCCAATAATGCAGCTACCGGTCTTTCCGGAAGCGGCGGTGCTATCCTCAACGGACCAGATGGCTCCCTAAGCATAATGAATACAGAAATCTCCGGGAATGCAGCAGTACGTGCCGGCGGAGGAATTGAAGACAACTCCGGTGACGCTACCCTAATCGTTTTGACCGAAGTTACTTTCGACGCAAACACGGCTGCCAGCAATCCCGGTAACGGTGGCGCAGTCCACATCACAGGCCCCGGAGACATCGAAATCTCCGGTGGTGCCGTAACCAACAACACCGCTTCCGCTGAAGGTGGCGGACTTTGGAACGGCGCTGGTCTTATGATTGTAACTGATGTAGAAATCTCTGGTAACACGGCCTCTGGTGATGACCCTGACCAGGGTGGTGGTGGCATCTACAACCTCAGTGGTACCCTCATGATTGATGGAACAACTTCCATTACCAACAATACCGCAGATGGTATGGCTGGTTCCGGTGGCGGTATCCTCAACGATGTGGGGGCAAGCCTCATGATTTCTGATGCGACCCTTTCGGGGAATGTATCCGTGCGTGCGGGTGGTGCCATAGAAGACAATTCAGGTGCCGCAACAACTGTTGTGATTACAGACGTAACTTTTGAAAGCAACACTACCGGAGCTTCTCCGGGAAATGGTGGTGCGATCCATATTACCGGCGACGGAAACATCGAAATTTCCGGTGGTGCGGTTACTGATAATACGGCTTCCGCCGAAGGTGGTGGTCTCTGGAACGGTACCGGACTCATGACCATTTCCGGTGTAGACATCCAGGGAAATATTGCTTCCGGTGCAGCAGCCGATCAAGGTGGTGGCGGTGTATTTAATGCCGGTGGTACCATTGAAATCTCTAATCAAACACTTATTTCAGGTAACGCTGCCGACGGCACAGCCGGGTCTGGTGGTGGCATCTTCAATGATGCCGGTGGTACACTAACCGTTACCAACTCGACCATTTCGGCCAACGTATCCGAACGTGCAGGTGGTGGTATTGAAGACAACTCCGGTTCAGGTACAACTATTGTTCTGACCGATGTAACCCTCGACGCCAATTCAACTGCCAGTTCGCCGGGCAACGGTGGTGGTGTACACATCACAGGCCCCGGAGACATCGAAATCTCCGGTGGTGCCGTAACCAACAACACCGCTTCCGCTGAAGGTGGCGGACTTTGGAACGGCGCTGGTCTTATGACCATAACCGAAGTTGCTATTGATGGAAATGTAGCCACAGGCTCCGGAGCCGATCAAGGTGGTGGCGGTATATTTAATGCCGGAGGTACCATTGAAATTTCTGCTTCTACGATTTCAAACAATGAAGTCAACGGAATGGGATCAGGTGCCGGAATCCACAACGATGCGGATGGAATGGTCATGTTGTCTTACAGCACCGTTTCAGGTAATATGTCTGCAACCAGTGGTGGAGGAATCACCAATACAGGATCCTTAAACGTTAATGCATCAACCATAACAGCCAATTCTGCTGATACAGACGGTGGTGGTTTTTTCCAGACAGATGCTTCTAATGCCGCAGCATTCTCCAGTACCATCATTGCTGGCAATATGGCAAATGGCAGTGGACAGGATGTTTCCGGAATGGGAACGATCACCTCCAATGGATACAATCTGATCGGAGAAGATGATGGAGCAGTATTCACAGCCCAAACAACAGACATTGAAGGTTCTGCCGGAGATGCGGTGGATGCAAATCTCGCTCCTCTGGCAGATAATGGCGGGACTACCCAAACCCATGCACTCAATTGTCCAAGTCCGGCGATTGATGCAGGTGATGAAGCCGACAACGGAACCGACCAACGCGGCATGGACGTATTTGGCGACCAACGCGATATCGGGGCATTTGAGTATCAGGAAGCATGCTCTACAGATGCAACCAGCAGTGCTATTGGATCACTCAGCGGAAGCTTTGTATATCCAAATCCGGCACAACAAGGATCGGTATACATCGACATTCCGGAAATCTTCGGAAATGAAGTCAGCATTCGCCTCAGCGAATTAGCTACCGGCAAATTGCTGATGACACAGGAAACAAGCTTTGGAACACTACGACTGGATCTCGGAAAATACAGTCCGGGCACCTACCTGATTCAGGTATATGCAAAAGATTCGGTTGAATCCCACAAACTGATTCTCACTAAATAAGAGTTGTTATAGTTTTGAATTTGAAAAAGCCTGCTCCTCCATTTTGGAGGCAGCAGGCTTTTTTCCTGGAAGGCCTTTTTAGTTCATCGGGACATCCATCAACAATATCCGGGTTTTCGAATTTGCCTCTATTTTAATTTTATCCACTTCCCAAATGCCCAATCCATCCCTTTCTGAAAGTTCCTGGCCTTCTATCGTTGCCTCTCCCTCCAGCATAAAGGCATACACTCCATTTCCTTTATTTTTAATGGAATAAGAATCTTCGGTCCCTTCCGTCAATGTGGCAATATGAAACCAGGCATTTTGATGCGCCCATACACCCTCATCGTCCTGGTTTGGGGACAAGACTTGCTGCCATTCATTTTGGCTTCCCGGTTTCAGACTAATCTGGTCATAGCGGGGCTCCACATTCTTTTTGTTCGGAAACATCCAAATCTGCAAAAACTTAACCGGCTTATCCGAATTCTTATTTTTCTCTGAGTGAAAAATACCGCTGCCCGCGCTCATTACCTGAACATCGCCCTCTTTGATCACAGCCACATTACCCATGCTGTCTTTATGTTCCAGATCGCCTTCCAGCGGGATAGAGATAATTTCCATATTCTCATGAGGGTGGGTGGCAAAACCACGAGACGGAGCTACTACATCATCGTTTAATACACGCAGTACACCAAAGTGCATTCGCTCCGGATTGTGGTATCCGGCAAAACTAAAGGTGTGGTGTGTATTCAACCAGCCATGGTCAGCATGTCCTCTTGTCTCTGCTTTATGCAATACGGTTTTCATTTTGTCCTCTTTATTTAAAGATTCAATTTACATGTATATACATTAATTAAACGCAGGTAATCTCCAAAAAGTTCTTGCACCAAAACTCGCCTAAAAAGCATCTGTCTATGCAAAGATCACCCAATGCGACTACTCTGCCTCTTAATGTTGCTGACAACCAGCAATGCCTGTCTCCTATCCGCTCAAAAAGATGATCCCATCATTACACAATCAGAATGGGTGGGCTATATCCAGCTACTCGGACAAATGGAATATGCCCGGATTTTCACAGAAGGCGGTTCGACCTTTTTCGAATTGCCTGATCGAGGGACTGATTCCAAATTTCGGATTAACATCGTTCTGAGCTCCAATCAATACCTTCTGTTAAAAGCGGCCTCAGATAGGCAGGAATTTCGGTTTGAAATAGATCCCCCCACTACCGACAAACTGCAGGGACGCATATATACACCAAGCGGCATTCGTGGCTTCGTTCACTTTTATCAGGTCCTTGAGGAGGTTCCGGAAAACCTGAATCCATATACCGGCACCTATGTATCTCAATCCCAAACATCCGAATCAGCTCTTAACAAACTCATTGTCTGGGAAAGCAATGGACGTTTAAGGCTGCACTCTGCCTTCACTCAAAAACACTGCACACTCAAAAGAATCGGACAAAACACCTGGTACAGCAGAAGCGGAGAGGTGATTGAATTTCAAGACCTGATCAAGGAAAACTACCAGGATATTCACTGGCAATTTCCGGATGGACAAAGCATTGTCTGTAAGCGCATGGAAAGCAGTCAGATTGAGGACCACCAGATCGTTTTGGATGAAGATATTATCGGAGCCAGTTTATATCTCCCGGCTGGTAACGGGCCCCACCCGGCCTGCATCATTCCAATGGGAGCTGCCAATTACGATCGTTCCGTTTTCGATTTGGAGGCCCGCTTGTTTGCTGAGTATGGGATAGCTACACTCATTTATGACAATTACGGCAATGGAAAATCAAATGGCAATCTGCGCACAAAATCCTTCCGCGATAAGCAAGAACAATTGGTCAAATTGATGGATTGGCTGGCTACACAAGAGCAAATAGATCCCGATAAAATTGGACTGGCAGGAGGTAGTCAGGGCGGAAGAATTGCTATCATGGCTGCTGCCGAAAGACCCAAAACAGCTTTCCTGGTATTACTGGCTACCCCCCTGGAAACACGCATGGATCAACAGCTATATGCAATTGCAGAACACCACCGACAACAGGGATTCGCAGAGGATGTAATCACCCAATCCAATGAGGTATGGAGGCGGTTTTTCGTAAGTGCCGACGCTGGCTTGATCGACAATACTATGGTTGAAACGGCTCATCAACTGGCCAAAAAACATCCTAACCTGGATCTGCCTCGATTGTCCTTTGATCAGGCACCGCATTATGCCCGGCCAACAGACATCATGGATGCGACGGCAGATTATCTGGGAGATGTTGATTGTCCGATCCTGTGCCTTTTCGGTTCGCTGGATGACAGGGTTCCTCCCCAAAAAAGCATAAACATCTTACAGGAAACACTCGCAAGGGAGGGCAAAGAACCTGCCCAGATTGTTTGGTATGAGGGAGTCGGACATTCCTTTTCCAAGCCCGGATTCCGAATTCAGGAAGGACTGTTTTTGGATCAGATTCGGTTTATGTTAAATGTAGTTAATTAAGGAAGTGAAATGGTGTATCGGTGAAAGGTGTAATGGTGTAATGGTGCATACTCATAGTAAAATACCGGCTCTTCACTCCACCAATCTCAACCCGGCCGATGAGCAAAGCGAGGCGACTCAACCCGAGGAATGGAATAGTGTAGCAGTGAAAGGTGTAATGGTGTAATGGTGCATACTCATAGTAAAATACCGGCTCTTCACTCCACCAATCTCAACCCGGCCGATGAGCAAAGCGAGGCGACTCAACCCGAGGA
>JAAEZH010000021.1:0-41016 GCA_018222965.1 Bacteroidota bacterium | reverse complement strand
ACTCCACCAATCTCAACCCGGCCGATGAGCAAAGCGAGGCGACTCAACCCGAGGAATGGAATAGTGTAGCAGTGAAAGGTGTAATGGTGTAATGGTGCATACCCATAGTAAAATTACCGGTTCTTTAACTCCACCAATCTCAACCCGGCCGATGAGCAAAGCGAGGCGACTCAACCCGAAGAGTGAAATGGTGTATCGGTGAAAGGTGAAATGGTGCATACTCATAGTAAAATACCGGCTCTTCACTCCACCAACCTCAACCCGGCCGCTGAGCAAAGCGAGGCGACTCAACCCGAGGAATGGAATGGTGTATCGGTGAAAGGTGTAATGGTGCATACTCATAGTAAAATTACCGGTTTTGAAACTCCACCAATCTCAACCCGGCCGATGAGCAAAGCGAGGCGACTCAACCCGAGGAATGGAATAGTGTAGCAGTGAAAGGTGTAATGGTGTAATGGTGCATACCCATAGTAAAATTACCGGTTCTTTAACTCCACCAATCTCAACCCGGCCGCTGAGCAAAGCGAAGCGACTCAACCGGAGGAATGGAGCAAAGCGAAATGACGACCTCAACCCAAAAGGTTGATACCTTTTCTAACCACCCAATACCCATAAAGGCTTTATGCCCTTTTGCGGTTCAAGTTCATATTCCAAATAACTTCTTAATCCCTAACAACTCTTCGCAAAAGCTGCGCATTTAGGGCACAAACAATCGTACTCAGACTCATCAAAGCCGCTCCCACCGCCGGACTGATCATCAAGCCTGGGACAAACCCGGTAGCCAATGGCATGGCAACCGCATTATAGCCTGTTGCCCACCACAGATTCTGCACCATTTTACGGTAAGTTGCCCGGCCAAACAAAAGCAAATTGGCAATGTCCTTTGGATCGCTATTGACCAACACAATATCAGCTGTTTCGGCAGCTACGTCTGTTCCTGAGCCGATGGCAATTCCAATATCTGCCTGGGCCAGAGCGGGGGCATCATTTACCCCGTCGCCTGTCATGGCCACTACCTCCCCGCCAGCCTGCAATTCTTTTATTTTTTCCTGTTTTTGCTCGGGCAAAACTTCTGCCATAAAATCATCCATTCCCAACTCTTTGGCAACAGCCGCTGCCACCTTCTCATTATCACCAGTCAGCAGTTTACACTTGATATCTTGTTGTTGCAGGGTTTTTATGGCTTGTGCCGAAGACTCGCGTATCTCATCTGCAAAGGTTACAGAGCCAATCAGGTCTTTGTCAAAGAGCACAAATATGCGGGTCTCTGCTCCGGTGTCCTGATCTTCCGGGGCATCCACTCCCAGCTTTTCAAGCAATACAAAACCGCCGACACGCACCAGTTTATCGTTCACCTTAGCCTGTACTCCCACTCCCGATTCGTATTCAAAATCGGAGGACTCAGGCAGTTTCAATTCCTTTTCTTTGGCTTTCGCCGAAAGGCCTTTTGCAATGTGGTGTTCGGATCCACTTTCGGCGGAAGCCGCATATATCAATACATCCTCTTCTGAAATGCCTTCTTTGTAAGACTCCACAGAAGTGACTGCATGTGTCCCTTTGGTCAAGGTTCCGGTTTTATCGAAAACGATGGTCGTGATATTTCGGGCTCCTTCAAAAGCCGTTCGGTTGCGGATCAGCAGCCCGTTTTTCGCCGAAAGGCTGGTAGAAATAGAGGCCACTAAAGGGATAGCCAGACCCAGAGCATGCGGACAACAAATCACCATGACAGTTACCATCCGCTCCAGCGAGAAAGCGAGGTCCCGCCCCATGAACATCCAGATTGCAAAGGTGCCAAAGCCGGCCACCAAAGCGATGATGGTCAGCCAAAATGCCGCCCGGTCAGCCAGTCTTTGCGTTTTAGATTTTTGCCCCTGCGCCTCCTTAACCATACCAATCACCTGAGAAAGGTAACTGTCTTCACCCGTCTGCAATATTTCGGCCTTAACCGCTCCGTTTCCATTGATGGATCCCCCGATAATCTCATCCCCTGCTGATTTGGAAACAGGCTTACTTTCACCGGTGAGCATGCTTTCATTGAATGAACTTTTTCCTTCGAAAATCCGGGCATCTGCCGGGACCTTCTCTCCCGGCTTGATTAAAACTTTGTGTCCTTTTTTTAAATGATCGATCTCCACTTTTCGGGTCTCCCCTTCTTCGATCAACCAGGCTTCCCCGGGCATGAGGTCAGCGAGCGCTTCCAGGGCTTTACCGGCTCCCAATACAGAGCGCATCTCAAACCAGTGTCCAATCAACATGACATCAACCAGCGTCGCCAGTTCCCAGAAAAAAGTTTTTCCTTCCAGGCCAAAAACCACAGCCGAGCTATATACAAATGCTGCGGTCAGAGCTACCGCAATCAGCGTCATCATGCCCGGAGACCTGTCGCTCAACTCCTCTTTCAGTCCCTTCAAAAATGGCCAGCCGCCGTAAAAATAAATCACGACTGAAAGGGCAAATAAAACATAGTTATCTCCCTTAAAAGACCAATCCAGATTTAACCAGCTTTGTATCATTGGGGAGAGCAAAAGGACAGGTATCGTCAGCCCCAGCGAAACCCAGAATCTGCGCTTGAAGTCCTTCATCATATGCCGGTGATGGGTCTGGTGATCATGCTTTTCATGATCGTGACGGGATGCTTTCTTATCGGGATGTTGGTGGTCCATTTTCTTAATTTTTGGCCGTAATTAAAGATAACTCATCAGGCCTTCAAGGACTTACAGGATTGAGGGTATTCCTTACATATTGAAATCCTCAGGTAGGAATTTGTTTACCAGAAGGTAACCTTCGTCCGAAAATTGGTATATTAGTTCAACACCTCTTCCCTGTTCCCCTTCACAATAGCAAGTACCAGCAAAACTTTTGCACCATTGATCAACCTGCTCCAAACCCGAGTAAGGCCTGTTATTTATTTATCAAAAATCGAAACATGAAATTTGTACGTTCCCTGCCTTTCCTTTTATCCTTAATTGTCATCACCTTCCTGCAGTTTAGTTGTGACGACATCATCAACCTCCAGGACGAGCTCTGTGAAGGCACCGATTGCTTCAGTATAGAATCTTTTGCGGAAAACCTGGACAGCCGCTTGTCATCCACCACCCTGGGGTACAGCTATGCCATTTATTACGAGCAAACCTTGCAAAAATGGGGACATGGCGGACAGGCAAGACGCTCCCAGGACGGCAATGTTTTTGATGTGGATGCCATCCAGGTTGACATGAATGTAGCCAGCTGTGCCAAGTCAATCACGACCATTGCCACCCTTCAGGTTCTGGAGGCCAACAGCATTCCGGTAACTGCCAAAATTGTGGATTACCTCCCGGATTGGTGGACCATCGGAAGCGATGTGGACATGATCACCTTTGAGCAGTTGCTTCGTCAGCGAAGCGGTTTCCGCCCGGCCTCCGATGCTGTAAACTATGCACAGATAAAAGCAGAAGTAGCCAATGGCATCGACGCTGCAGACAATGGCGTTGAAAATTATCAGAACATGAACTTCTGCATCCTGCGTATTCTGATCCCGATTTTAGACAACACTTTCTCCCGTACCAATGAAGTAACGGACAATGTGGGTGCGACAGAAACTACCGACTTGTTTAAATCGTATCTCCAGGATCACATCTTCGATCAGCTGCTAGTAAATTTCTCCTGCGACAACGACGATGAAGTACTCTATTACAACTTCAATAATCCGGCGGGCAATGGCTGGGACCCGGGTGATGAATGTGGCAATGCCGGTGGGGGCACTTTAAGCCTTTCGGCGAATGACCTTTGTAAGACCATGCACTATGCGGCCACAACGACAGACTTGATTTCTGCAGCCATGCGGGATGCCATGTTTTTGGAAAGCAAACCCCTGGGATGTTATTCCAATCAGGTGAATGGATCCGAAGATTGGGGAGAGCAATTTCATCACAACGGTGGTTTTGCCGATAGTGCCGGAAGAGGCGCAGCTGCCTGCTGGTATCATTTCCACAATGGGGTAACCGTGGCCGTTTCTTCCAATAGCGCAGGTGGTATATCCACCAACGGATTCGCCAACGTCAATGATCTGATCGAGCAGGCGTTTGATGCAAGTTGGGATTAAAGTTTTTACTCCCACATGGAATTTTTGTTTTTTTTACTCCAATAAGTAAAACAACCAATAACTAAAATGAATAACATGATGAAACCACTACATCTATTAGCATTTCTATTATTTACTACTTCTATTCTTCAAGCTCAGGATTTGAGCAACTTCCAGGTCGTTGCCAACTATACCCTGATCGATACCGATGAGGATGCTATGGGCAATTACGAGCCTATTGAATTAGTAAACGCGCCCTACCAGGGTGCCGATGGGGTGTTCTCTTATGGCGGTTATCTTTTTGACATCGTAGATTTTGACTCCACACTGATTGAGACTCCGAATCTTGATATCCTCGATACTACTTCCTTTGCCTTTCAGGTAGAGTTTAAGACAGACTCTCTGGTACCAAACAAACCCATTATTGTTGCCGGAGGATTGTGGCGTTATCTGGGTGCCCATGTCAACACAGACAACAGTATACGCGCCCTGCACAACGGCAGCTATCACGATACCTCCTCCGACCCGCTCAATCTTAACCAATGGTATACCCTTACCTTGATTCACGATTCAGAAGGAGACGGCAACTCTCAAATCTACCTCGACGGCACCATGATCTTTGAAATGGCCGGACAACTTAACCGTCCAAAAGGGGATACAGAAATCAGCAATACGCATTTTGGACAAGGGAATGCCCACCGAGGCTGGTGGAGAAACCTGAAAGTTTATGGTCCGGGGATGGCTTCCGGACTTAGCGACCAACAACAAGCAGAACCATTAGATGCATTTCCGAATCCTTTCTGCTCGGAGATCCATTTATCCGATCCTGCCTTGCTCGGCAGTTCTTATTCTTTGTATGATATGCAGGGGAAATTGATCAAACAAGGCGTTTTGGAGCAACTAAGCCTGGAAGTTCCTAACTCCCCAAATGGAACGTATCTCCTTCAGGTAATTAGCCCGGATCAAAAAACATACATCAAAAAGATTCAGGCGGTTTGTAAATAATTTACCCCAGGAAAATAGAAAGGCCCGACGTGCATTGCCGTCGGGCCTTCTTTATTTCAAATACTTTTTGGGGAGGAATTGTTTATGGGATTATCGTTGTCCTACCCAGAGTTTTCCAAATCCGAGCTTTTGATTTCCTTCATAGATTTCAAACAGATACATGCCTCTGCTTAGGGCCGCTGCAGAAAACGGAATCTCGCTTCCATTAAAGGCCTGCTCTTGCAGCAAACGGCCATACAGGTCATACAAGCGGAACGTACCATCCGTCAGAATGCGATCTTTCAACATTAGACTGCCTTCCGAACCAATTGGATTGGGATAGACCTCCAAGCTAAGATTGGTTTCAGGTGCTTCGGTGACAAAGCTGACCACTTCCAGGAAGTCTTCACCAACCGTGTGGAATGCCGTATTGGTAATCACCGGCTCATTGAAGTCAAAATAAATGGCAGCACTATTCTCAATCAGACTACCCAGGGCATTATCTGCTTTCTGAGAGATCAGGAATTTCACAAAACCGTGTGAGCCTGCTTCGTTTATATTGCTGTCTGGCAGCATGATATCCGGGAAAGCAAATTCCAGCACATGGCCATCAATGATGTTGAAGTGGTAATCGTGGCTGGATACGCCCGGGCGTACCGTCGTTACATCCATCAAAGAAGAAATAGTATCCAGCAGTACAACATTAAAGGCGGTATCAGTACCTGTATTTTGGAATCGAATGGTGTATTCGATATCCGTGTTTCTTTCTATATAATGTGGAGAACCTACCCCTTCCGGCACGGCTCTTTTATCATTCGGATCGAAAGCACCAATGGCTTCCACGCAATCAATATCGTGCCAGGGATCTTCCGGAAACATTGGAAACTGGGTTACAAAGCCAAAGCTTACTTCTCCCTGAGCACTCTCTCCACAGGCTTCGACGGTGGCACTTAACTGACTGTTGTAGGGGTTCTCCGGAGTTTGTATCACCTCCAGGCGCCAGGTCGATCCGTTAGCAGGTACTGTTACCATATATACCTCATCATCAGCCAGTTGGATAGCCGGAGCTGGAGACATCATGATCATATCGTCTTCCACCACAAAATACTGGCTGCTTTGATTCATGGGTTCGCCCGCATTTCGGACCTCAAAGCGCACCGAATCACCATCGCACCAGGCATCCACGGTAAGATTTGAACCGTCCCAGGTGGCAGAAGGAGGAATACAAAGAGAATCCGGGTAAATATGGGCTTCCGAACAAAGGGTCGCTCCGAGCTCGGTTTCACAATCCGTAAAAACATTGAGGGTAATAGACCCGCACTCATTTACATCCACATCACCAATTGGAAAAGTAAATGTGTTTCCATCCTGTACAGACCAGGGAATCGAGCTTCCGGTCACGGTGATAGCCGGATCAAAACTTACTTCAATGCTGGCATCTTCTGCCAAAATTGTTCCCTGATTGCAGTAGTTGATAAAATAATTGCCATCAAAGCAGGGACGCAAGAACGGTGTTCCAAGATCGACTTCCATACCCGGGCAAAGCTTTACCTCATCGTTTCCAAAATCAATGATTTCCAGTTCCCCTTCATCTATTGTAACCGCGACATCCTGATTGCAGGGAGCCCACAGGCTGTTTGGCGGAACCAGCGTAACAGTATAATCTGCCGGATAAACAGACATGGAATAAGTGCCAAACTCCGTGGTGGTTGTCACAAATGTATTGGTGGCTGATTCAGCTACCACTTTCCAGTTTTCCAGCAACAATTCTCCGCCGTCTGCCAGGCAATTGGCATTTTCATCCCGGTAAACCATACCCGTGATAAAACCACAGGATACCGCACACACACTGGCGTCCATCTGATCAATATGCGTATTATTCAGGTCACCGATTTTGATGGCGATAAAATTTTGATCCAGCTGGTCCGTGGTTGCACCGTTGAGATTAATGATCTCCGGCCAGGATTCCATCCAGGGATTCGAAGGGTTCGGGAAAGCATAATCAGCCGCAACAAACCGCCAGGAAGCGTTATTGGTAAAACTGGTAGTCTGCCCAAGCACTAGTGCTCTTATATCCACCGTGTCAGCAACAGTAATGACTCCCGAATTATCGGTGTCGGCTGCGATCATTTTGTAAGGAGAATCGAGCGGCAGGGTTCCATCCAGATGAAACAACAACAAACCAATATCAAGGGAAGATACTCCGTTGATGGCAAGTTCATCTGAAACCGGCGTGATGGTGTAATCCCCGCCAGCAGGAACAGTAAATTCATAATAACCGCTTGCATCGGTAAAAGTAAAATTGCTCGCACTACCTCCGATCAATACCGGGACATCCAGGATGGGATCATTGTCTTCATCGAGGACAAATCCGGATATCGTAATCTGGCCGAATCCGGCCGTTGTTAGCAAAAGCCCGAGAAGTATCAGTAGGCTGTTTAGCTGCTTTTTCATCGTAAACGTGTTCATTGGGAGTCTTTTAATTGGACCATAATTTATTCATCGTTACAAAAGTGGACGTATTCCCGGAGCTCCACAATGACAAAATGGGTATATTGTAATTTATAATTCTTAGTTTTTAATTTTTAATTATCTGTATTTCAGCTATTTAAATATAAAACTGTAAAACACATTTGATATTTTGCTATTTATAATTCTTGTGTTTTCGTTTCAAATACTCCCGTCTTTGGGGTAAATAGCCTTCTAATTCTCTGGAAACGACCCTAAACCATGCAAAATACCAAAGTTGTCCAACTCCTAAATACCCTGAGCAGGAAGGAAATTCGCCGGATGGAGGACTTTCTTTCCTCTCCCTATTTCAACAAGCGGGATGAAGTTAGCCGCTTATTTAGGGTACTGATTGAGGAGTTGCAATTTTTCCGGGAAGTTTCCGACAAAGAAGCTGTGTTTGCCAAAGTAGCCGGCAAGAAAAAAACCTACGACGACCAGCAGCTGCGGCTTTGGATGAGTTACCTTTCCAAAGCAATTGGTCAATTTTTACTTATAGAGGCTTTCGCCGAAAGGCAAATAAGCCGAAAAACAGACTTACTCGCTATTTACCGCGAACGCAATCTGCCCAGGCTGCAGGAAAGCCAGCTGCGCGAATTGGAAAAACTGCAGGAAAAAATCGAACACCGACATGCCGGGTATTTCCAAAATGATTTTCGGATTCAACAAGAGAAATACCGCTTCCTGATCAGCTCGAGGCGCATGAGCGATCTCAATCTGCACAAAACCTCCAAAGACCTCGACATTTATTATATCTCCCAAAAGCTTCGGCAGGCTTGTCTGGCACTCGCGCATCAAGCAGTTTACAAAACGGAATACCAATACGGCCTCCTGCCTGAGATTATGCAATATGTAGAATCGGAAAACCTCCTGGAGATCCCGGCTATCGGGGTTTACTACCACGGATACAAAGCCCTCTCGGCTACAGAATCTGATGCGCCTTTCGGCGAATTTAAGGCTGCCATACTCCACATGGGGCGCTTCTTTCCGGCCGATGAATTGGGAGACTTGTACATTCTGGCCATTAACTTCTGCATACGCCGGTACAATGCGGGGGATCCCAAATACCTCAAAGACGAATTTGACCTTTATCAGGACGGACTGGAGCATGGCTTGTTTTACAAAAACAATAATCTCTCCCGCTTCACCTACCGAAACATCGTCACGCTTGGGCTGGTACTGAATGAGTTTGAATGGGTGGAAGGCTTTATCCACGAATACCGCCCAAAACTGAGCCGCCCATTCCGCGAAAGCATGTATAGCTTCAGTCTGGCCCGCCTGGAGTACAGCCGAAAAAATTACGATGCAGCCCTCCAACTCCTCCAAAAATCAGACTACAAAGACCTGCTGCTAAACCTCGCTGCTAAAACGGTCATGCTGAAAATCTTTTATGAACTGGAGGAATTCGACTTGCTCAATTCGCATCTGGAGGCCATGCGCATGTTTATCCGGCGCAAAAACATCATGGGATACCACAAAACCAATTACTCCAAACTCATAAATTTCATGCGGAAACTGGTCGACCTCCCCGACTATGACAAAGAAGCGCGGAATGCCCTAAAAAATGAAATTCAAAACACCGCAGCAGTCGCAGAAAAAGCCTGGCTGTTGGAGCGGTTTGGATGAGGGGTCGGCGACCTGTCAGGTTGGCGACCTGACAGGTCGAAGTATTTTCGCCAGTTTTCGACAAAAGCCCAAAAGCGCCCTTAATACAGAGCAAAATATCTCATTTGTAAGTTTTTGGGCATAAAAACGAAGGGCGCAGTAAGCATTTGAAGCAGCGTATGGTTAACTTTAGTACACTTACCCATACACCCGTACAAATAAATCCCATTCTAAAACCAAAGCAATGAACGCCCAAATCCAATTGCATAGAAGTATACGCCTGTTTTGCTGCCTGGGGATTTTCAGCATCAGCATGCATTTATCTGCCCAACCCGGAGACCTCCCCTGGGACCCGGACCCGGATTGTACCAGTATTGTAACCACCGGCAAAGTGGTGGTGAGTTGCGGGGTGGTTACCGACATGCCCCCTCAGGCCCAATATACCGTAGCCGTCATGGATATGATCGGAGCCTTGCCAGCTGCCGGCAGGATTGACGTATCGGCCAGCACCGATGTCTATCACCACGACTCCTGGAGAGTTGATTCCATCGGCAACATCTTCGGACTGACGATCGACAATTGTGCCAATATTTACGTTACCGCCACCTCCAATTACTCCTCCGACTTTTTTGGCTACGAAGCCACCATTCGCTACGGAGAAATTGGAGGAGGTGTCAACTCGACTGCTGCCGCCGGCACCGTTTACAAACTCGATGCCACTACCGGACAGGCAACCGTGTTTGCCGTACTGCCCCAGCAGGCGTATAATTTTGACCACTACCCCTGTGAAGGCTTTACCCAAATAAACCGTACAACCGGCCCCGGATTGGGCAACATCATCTTTGACGATGTAAACTTTCAATTTTACGTCACCAATTTTGAAGATGGCCGTATTTACCGGATTGACACCACTGGTACCATCCTCGACTCCTACGATCCGGGCCTCTACGACGATGGCGTACCGGGCGTTTCAGATCTCGAGGATCTGGCCTACGGACTGGACATCAACAACGACTTCACCGAGCTCTTCTACGGAAACATTGGAGACTACTTCAACAACACCCTGCCGGGCGTTTACTCTATTCCCATCAATCCGGATGGCAGTTTTGTCGGCACCGTAGATAATAGCGTGATGCCCGCCGGAGCGAGCTGGGACAATTACGTGGGTGATGAGCAATTTCACTACGAATTACAACCAGAACCCTCTGGCATCGGGTCTGTTGCCTTCTTCTCAGACATGGAATTTACCACCAACGGCGATTTGTTGATCGGGCAGCGCATTGGCTGCCAAAGCTCCATACAATCTTCCTACAATCACGGCGGACAAGCCATTTTGCTGCAGGATGGCGGGGCAGGCATTTACGATGTTCTGGGTGGAATCATCTATACCTCAAATGGGGCACTCAGCGACCAAAATGCCTATGGAGGCGTTTCTGAATTCCTCAATCCCAACGGCACCACAGAATTCATCTTCTCCAGTGCCGACATCCTCAACGAGCAGGGCCCGCATGGTATACTAACCATTGAAGAATACAATTATGGAAATGCCGGCAATCCCGCCTCTCCGGCCGGAGTCGTATCCTATGGGCTCAACATGTTTAACGACCCCAAAGGAGTGGGAGGTGATGTGTATATGTTTAAAGAATGCGCCTGCGAAGTCGAATGCCCGCTGGAGATTGTCACCCAGGATATCGTGGTCTGCAGCAATGAGCCTTTCGACCTGACATACAACCAGCAGGGCGGTTCTGCCGAACTGGATCCCATCTGGACCGATGAAAACGGAGCCATAGTAGATCCCGTAGGACTTAGCCTGCAAAATGACAACTGTGCCCCGGAAACTACTACCTTCTATCTCACCGCCTTTTGTATTCAGGATTCTGAAGAAACCTATCTGGACAGCCTCACGGTTACCGTCATAACCGACGACCTGCTCCCGTTTATAGAAGTCATTGAAGAACCTTGCTTTATTGATGTACTTATTGATGCAGACTGCGATGAATTTCTGGAGTTGGTGGGAGACCTGCCCACCATTGGCCCCGGCGATGCCGGTACGGTGTCTCTGGATGTCATTCAAACTACCGACGACATTTGTACCAGTCTGAATATTGAGCTTTCCTACGATTGCGCCTGCGCGCTCAACGAATTGATCGTTGTGGAGGAGGACTGCGAGGATGGCACCTTTTACATCAATATCGATTTTGAACAAGAAAACTCCGGCGACGGCTTCACCATTCTCGATCAAAATGGAGAAGAGATTGGTAGCTGGACCTACGATGAGTTGCCTTTGCAAATCGGCCCGTTTACCGGCGATGCCACCACCGAATACAGCCTGACCATTGAGGACAATCTGGTTATTGGCTGTGAAGCTTTCGCGAATTTTGGTCCGGTTTATTGCAACATGAGCATCGAAACACAGGCACAAGATCCGGTCTGTACTGACGGCTTCGGCAGCCTGGAAATTACCAATATTGTCGGCGGACTGGCCCCTTACATCTACTCCATCGACGGTGGTGTCACCTTTAGCACAGAACCTCTATTTGAAAACCTG
The DNA here is from genome assembly GCA_018222965.1 of Bacteroidota bacterium. GTDB lineage: Bacteria > Bacteroidota > Bacteroidia > Chitinophagales > Saprospiraceae > JAAEZH01. Next base: position 29,308 of record JAAEZH010000021.1, on the reverse strand, counting down.
CCGCCAGACAGCTATGAAGTCGTGGTACAGGATGCAACCGGAGAAGAAGTAGAGAACATTGAAGTGATTTTCAATCCGCAGGATATTGAGATCGCTTTGGAAACCGAAGTAGAACTGGAATTGGGCGACAGCTATCAATTAAACCTCTTCACCAATATTCCGCCTGGAGACATTCAAAGCATAGAATGGAGTCCGGCTACCGGTCTCAGCTGCACCGATTGCCCCAACCCGATAGCCACACCAGTAGTGGGTACTGTTTATACCGTCCTGATCACAGACATCAACGGCTGTACCGAGGAAGCACAGGTGGAGTTCCGCGTAGAAAGTACGGAATCTATTTACATCCCGAATGTCTTCACCCCCGACGATGATGGTACCAATGATCTGTTTATGATCTATGCCAAAGATGGCACCGTAAGGCAGATAAATACCTTCCTGGTCTTTAGCCGCTGGGGCGAAACGGTATTCCGGGGCACCAACTTCCAACCCAATGATCCCGCCTATGGCTGGGACGGCATGCATCGGGGCAAACCTATGAATCCGGCAGTCTTTGCCTATTACGCTATCGTGGAGATGATGGACGGAAGAATAGTCTTGTATGAAGGGGATGTGACCCTGGTACGATAAGAAATCATTGCAGACTTTCCTTTTTGAGCTGCTTGCGATCCAGTTTACCGGTATCGTTTTTTGGCAGCTCGGAAAGGAAACTGTAATGCCTGGGCACCTTAAATCCGGCCAGATGAGTCCGGCAGTGTGCCTGGATTGACTCTATGCTTAACTCCGCCTCTTTTTTCAAAACGATGAAGGCCTTGCCAACTTCCCCCCATTTCTCATTCGGTACTCCGACCACTGCTGCTTCGGCAATTTCGGGAAGCTGAAGAAGTATCCGTTCAACCTGCACGGGAAATACATTTTCACCGCCGGAAATGAACATATTTTTTATGCGATCAACCACATACAAATAAGCTTCTTCATCCTCTCGCACCAAATCACCTGTATGAAACCAGCCGTCCTTAATGGCTTTCGCCGAAGCTTCCGGGTTGCGCCAGTAGCCGGGGGTAACCATCGGCCCTTTCAACAGAAGCTCACCTGTTTCATTGGTGCCCACGACCCTGCCTTCTTCATCAACAATCTTATGCTGTACATAAAAATTGGGACGACCGATCGATCCTTTTTTCCGAAGGGCATCGCGTTGATGCAAGGATGTCAGATTGGGTCCTACCTCGGTCATCCCATATCCCTGACGGATAGCTATTCCTTTTTCCTGCCAGCGTTCAATTAGCGGAATGGGCATGGGCTCTCCCCCGACAATGATATAATCCAGCCCGGTCAAATCGACCGATTCAAAGTAAGGATCATCGGCAATCATTTGAAGCATCGTAGGCACCGCCATGAAAATACTGGCACGTTCTCTCTCTAATAATTCCAATACCCGGCCCGCATCAAAACGCTTTAGCATAGTGCTGCATCCTCCTAGATGCAGAAATGGGGTGGTGAGTACATTCCAACCTCCCGTATGGAAAAAGGGCATTACATTGACCGTTCGGCTTTGCGTACCAAGGTTAAGACTGATACTGGTATTGATGCTATTCCAAAACAACATCCCATGCGTATAAATAGCTCCTTTTGGAAATCCGGTGGTGCCTGAGGTATACAAGATAAAAATTGGATCATCCGCTTCTAATTGGCGTGCTTCAAATTCTTCCGGTGCACTGTCCTCCATCCTGGCTCGAAGCTTTTTGAGCGCTTCCTGATGTGGCACATGCCGGGCCTCTTTCAAGGCATCTATTTTAGAGATACCCGACGCATCCTTCAACGCGAACCCCGATTCATATAAAAACAATTCGGGACGGCAATCGGTCAGTAGGTAATCCAACTCGGAAGCTGCTAATCTATAGTTAAAAGGCACCAGAATAAAGCCGGCTTTTTGCGCTGCCGCGAATAGAAATAAATGCTCCAGACTGTTTTCGGAAAGTATGGCAATTCGATCGCCTTGTTTAAGCCCGTAATCCCGACTTAGGATGGCAGCCAGGGTACTTCCTTTTTGATGCAAATCTTTAAAACTGAGTCTTATACCCTCATCTGCATCATGAATAGCCGGTGCATCCGGTTCGTATAAATTCCAGCGTCCTGTCCAATCTGTCTGATTCACCTATCTGCTGTTTAAAGTCTGAACGCGGCGCTGGCGAAGGCCAGTCCGCCTCCCGATCCGATGAAGAAAACCAAATCGCCTGAACCAACGATCTTTTTTTCCCAGGCATCATTCAGCGCCATTGGTATGCAGGCAGAACCTGTATAACCATAATGATGCATAATAGTGTGTGCTTTTTCATGAGGCACATCCAGCAGGTCCAGGGTTTCCCGAATGCTGTTCACATTGATCTGTGTAATAAAGAATTGATCCACATCTGCCATTTTTGCTCCGATGCGATCACAAAGCACACGAGCCATATCCGACCAGTACTCCGGATTCAATTCTTTGGGGAATTTCCGTACAAATTGCAATTGATGCAAATGTTCTCCCATCATTTTTTGATCAATCGGATGCCGGGTGCCACCGCCATAGATTCCCATCCACTCATTATACTGTCCGGCAGAACGGAGTTCGCTTGCGAGGAAGCCGGGACCACCAGCCAGGGTTTCAGATTTTGGGATAGCACCCAAGACCACGGCTCCAGCCCCGTCGGCAAACAAAGTCACTGTTTTTTTATCCTCCTTATTGAGGTATTTACTCATGGCATAAGCCCCGACCACCAGCACTTTCTGATAATGATCATCAGCCTGCATGTATTTGCCGCCGATGTCCAAAGCTGTTACAAATCCGGCACAAGCTGTGTTGACATCAAATGTTCCGGCGGCTTTCGCCGAAAGGCGATCCTGCAAAACAGAAGCGGTGGAGGGAGACACAAATTCGGGCGTATCAGTACTGACAATTATAAGGTCCAGATCCGAAGCTTTTACCCCGGCTCTATCTAATGCTTGTCGGGCAGCATTTTCACACAGATCGGCGGTAGATTCATTTTCCGCACACCATCTTCTTTCAAAAATTTCTACGTTTTCTTCCAGCCAGGTCGAAACATCTTCACCCAGCTGCTTATCAAAATATTGGTTATTCAGTATATGCTCGGGGGCATAAGCGCCAATCCCAAGAATGCGGGCATTTTGCATGCTTTATCCTTTCATAAGAATGGAACGAGCGGTTTTCTCGCTCGTTCCACATGTTCACAAATTAGTATGCTAAATCAATTCAGTCCTAGTTGAGAGGCTTGATTGCCGGCAGATTTACCCGCAACTCAAGAGAGAACAACCGTCCGGTTGGCGGAGCCGCTGTAAACTCGCGGAACTCGGTGCCCAATACATTTGTAACCTGACCGGAGATGGTAAAGATGTCGTTGATCCGGTATCCAAGACCAAGAGCCACGTCCACAAATCCGCCCAGCGGCCCGTAGTTATACGTGTCGGCTGAACGAGCATCTTCGATGATCGGTACGCCGCGATACAACAGATCCGGATAAGAACGGGAAGCAATCTGGAAACTGGAGAAATAATCATACTCCTGCACCCAACGCGCATAGACATTCCCAAAGAGTTTGCTGCCGCTGTAGTTTAATCCGAGACCGCCTTTGTGATTTGGTGCGTTTACGAGAAGATCCAGGAAATTGACCGTACCGCTGCCGTCAAAATCGTTCTCCAGATTAGTTTCATCTATCGAATAACCGAAGTAGCTATAATTCGCCGTAAGGCTTAAAGCTTCAGAAATATACCAGGTAGCTCCGAAATCAAATCCATATGTATTAAACTCTCCAAAGTTGACGTATGAAGCAACCAGTCCCTGGTAAGCCGCATAACCGTCCTGCACTTCTTCGATTGGAGTATCACCCCGGTGAGTAGCAACGCCCAAAACTTTCAGCGGACTCAAAAAGTCCTGGCTGATGTTGTAATAAGCATTCACATCCAGGAAGAGCTTGTTTGGTACTACCTGACCGCGATAACCGGCTTCAATGGTTTGTAGTTTTTCAACACTCTGACTTGCGATTTCGGTACCGTCTATCAACGTAAATCCTTCAGCATTTCCAAGAATCAGTCCGGTAAAGAGGTTGCCATAAAGATTCAAAATGGTAGGCGCAGCAATACCCTGACCGTAAGTCAGTCGCACAGCTCCATTGCCAAAGGATTTGAGGATGCCAAACTTAGGTACAAAGTTAAACGCGTAAACATCGTGGTAATCGGCCCGGCCGGCAGCCGTAGCTTTCCAGCCGCCCCCAAAGTTGTAATTCAGGTGCAGATAGCCTCCGTATTGCCCCACATTGATGTAGTCTTCTGCATCTTCATCGAGCAGGTAAGTTCCCAGACTATTGGCCTGGTCCAATTGATACTGCGCTCCGATGATCATTTCCAGATTACCGAAAGTGTTGTTGTATTGAGCTTCCGCATTCCACCGGCGGGAAGCATCCTGAAAAAGGGCACCACTCCCGTAACTAAAACCACCGGCAGCTTCTTTCTCAGACAATCCGGCATCAATGCCGCGGTAGTATTGCTTGGTGCGCTCATCGATTGCGTAAGTACTATCGGTTTTACTTTCTGTCAAATATCCCTGCACAAAGAAGTGATCACTGGTGAATCGCAACTGGTAGTAATTTATCCTCCAGTCCTTTATCTGATTTCGACCCACATTGGTAGGCGACAGATAATTACTGTTTGAGCGTCCCCAGTTGAAGATGATATCTGCATCATCGGTTACGCTGTAATACAAGGCAGCTTCCGTACGCAGGAAATTGATGGTGTTATCCAGTTGAAATTCTTCGTAACCTTCCTTGACGCCATCGGGAATTGGATTCCCTAAACTATCGACAGCTCCCACGCGATCAATGTAGACACTGTCCACATAATCAAACTCTTCGGCTGCTGAATAAGCACCCATGATTTTGAAAGCCAGCTTGTCATTGATCACTTGCGCATGGCGAATAGCTGCTCGGTAGGAAGACTGATTACCAGCACTTAGCGCAATCGTTGTACCGGCTGAAGTGCGCGGATCTTTGGTGATTGTATTCAGTAATCCGTTGTGGGCATTTGGACCATAAAGAGTAGCATTTGGCCCCAGGATAACCTCATAACGTTCAATATCTTCCTTAATGGTCGTATTAAGCGGACCGAATGGAAGCCCGGTTGCAACCAGTGTAGACAAACGCCCGTCGGTTACTTGCAGGTTCTTGGAGTTAAAGTTGGAGTTGAATCCCCTGATGTTGATTCCGATCCCGGAAACCCCGGCCCGAAAGTAGTCGACTCCCTTTTGGCGAGCCAGCAATTCAGCAGGCACCCCGGCATACTCCTCAATTTCGCGGGCAAAAACCGTTTCTATGGTCGCCACACTTTCCGTGAGTTTCTCCGGGCGTTTAGACCCGGAAACCACAATAGTTTCTCCGGTGATCACCGCTTCTTCCAGAGTGAAATTGATCGTTAGAGTTTCGTTGGCCGAAATGCTCACTTCGGCTGATTTCCCCTCGTACCCCAGGTAGTTGGCGGCGATTGTCACAAGGCCTGGTTGCAATTGCAAGCGGTATGCACCATCATCCCCCGTCAGGGTTCCTGTACTGGTACCTTCCACCCGAATAGTCGCTCCGACAAGCGGATTGTTATCGACATCGGTCACGAAACCAACCACAGTTCCGTTCTGGGCCTGAACCGCCGTGGCGGCCAGTATAAAAGCAAAAAATGTAAACCATTTCTTCATTTGAAATCCCGTTTAGTTAGGTAAAATTTGACCCGTTTTCGAATGTTCAATGCGGGTTATTGCCATTCTAAGTTAGAACAGTCTTTGGGCCTGACCACATGTTGAGAGCAGCCCGAAAAGGTTGACTAAATTTTTTATTTTCCGGCTTTCGCCGAATAAATTACTGCAAACCAGCATTTTACAGAACTTGTTTTGGAGGGTTGACTATTCACTCCCCTTCTTGGATAAAAAAGACCGAATGGCTTCATTTACCTCTTCCGCACACTCCCATTGGACAAAATGGCCACAAGGAGATAGCATTTCCAGTTGTCCGTTTTGCAAACGACTTACCCCCTGTTCTGCAACAGATTTTGTCGTCAGGTCGGCATGCAGGAGTCGGTTGGGAATCAGGCTGTCTTCTGCTCCGTAAAGAACCAGTACCGGCAATGGTATTTCAGAAAGTCGATCGATTACCGGTTCGCTTAGCATTCCTTGAACACATTTAGGCACCATTTTGCAAAAATGATCGTATTCCACCGTCTCGCGCATTTGAAAACGATCATCGATCATAAACTGAGCATCCTCCGGAAATTGATGAAAGTTTGCGTGAAAATTAGCCACTATCTGTTCATCCGTTACAGATCGAACCACCTCTGCTGTATAAACCGCCTTAAACCAATCTGCTTCAGCCTGGGTAAAGGTTTCTAAGCCGGCAGGTGCAACAAGAACCATTTGCTCCAGCAGCTCCGGATTCTGCAAAGCGAGATGAATGGCTGTTTGTCCGCCCATACTGTGGCCGACAAGCACTACATTTTCCAGCTTCAGCTCCAGGATCAAATCTGCTACAGCCTTCGCAAAAAAAGTCATGGAAAATGAATAGGCTCCTTTTTCAGATTTTCCATAGCCGGGTAAATCCATTGCAATGCATCGGAAATCGGTTTGAAGGGCATCAATGTTTTTTTGCCAGCTTTTCAGATTACTTCCTAAGCCATGAATGAATAGCAGGGTGGTTTCCCCCTTTCCTTCATCGATGTATGCCACATCCACCGTATCCAGTACCTGTATCGTTTTGGTTTCATAGGGATAGATCCAATCCTGCATACTTTTTGGTTTATCGTTGGTTTCAGAATCTGGTTGCTGGCAACCCACCGATAGCGGCAACAGGCCCATCAACAACAGAGACCAGGCTAATTTGTATATCATGATATTCTAATTTTCAATGGAAGTAGAAACAGCCGATGATTCTTGTCCGGATTTTGAAGGTCGAAAAATGAAATAAGCGATCAGGCCCGCTACCGTAGATACCATAATAGCATAGGTAGCTGCTACCGCCGGATTTCGAACAGCCGACTGCAAATAGAAGGTCCAGCCGCCATAATAAGAACCGAAGTGTACCACAAGCGCAACTCCGGAGGCTATCATTGCTGCTTTCGGCGGCGCGTCTTTGAGGAAAATCCCAAATAACACCGGCAGAAATGCCGCCGAGAAATAGGCGTAGACCCCATTTTGTGCAAAGATCCCTACGCTCAGACTCGGATTGACCAATTGATTCCAGGACAGTGCGACAGATACGACCCCAAGCAAAACTATCACCAGGCGATTTGATAAAATCAATTTCTTATCGGAACCTCCGGATGCGCTACCACCATTCCCCGAAAGGGGGGAAATAATATCAGAAGTAATGGTGGAGGAAACGGATTGGATAAGTCCTTCCAGTGTTGATAATCCAGCAGAAAGCAAGCCTAGTATTACGATGAGCCCCACATATACGGGAAACTCCTGAACAACATAGGTGGGAATAATTCCATCCATATTTAGAGCCTCCCCGCCTACGGTTAGATCGGGAAAACGCAATCGCGCGTATAGCCCGGCGATGACGACCGAAAAGAATAAAAATTGAACCAGGATGCCAACGAATAAATACCGGTTGACATCAGATTCTTTTTTCAATAATAAGGATTTGGTGATAATATGGGGTTGACAAACAACCGCAATACCGACGATGAAGGCACAAAAGACCGTTTCAAAATAATCCCGAAATAAAAAGCTTTCTGTATTGACTGCGCCTGTCAGCATGGGATCAATCGCAGCCAGTTTATCGATAAATCCATTAACCCCTTCTTTAAAATGTTCGTAACCAGATCCCAGCAGAATAAAGGCAACCACAATCATCAGTGCTGCCTGGATGCTATTGGTGTAGACCATCGAATTGGCTCCGCCAAACATCATGTACCCAAAGACAAATACGACTAATCCCACCAGGACCCACCATTCGCCTACATTGAGGGCACTGGAAAGCACCTTGGTCATTCCCACACAGATCAAAACAATAAAAGTGATCAGGAGCAGGGAGAGAAAGGCAAAGAAAAGAGCATATCCTTTTGATCCAAAGCGCAAACCGATCCACTGAGCCATGGTCAGCGCTTTTACGCTGCTTCCATATTTTCGAAAGCTTTTAGTCAGCACAATCAGGGAAATAAACACACCAACAGGCATAACCAGTCCAAAGGCCAGCACCCCGCTCAGTCCGTAAAGAGCGATAAAGCCCGGATTAATGATAAATGTTGCTGCACTGGTGGTTGAAGCAGCGAGGGAGAGTCCAACAACAAGGGGTGAAAAGGAAAGATTCCCCACCGCATAATCTGCCATAGATCGAGTACGCATAGCACCGCGAATCACAAAAAACAGGATAACGGCCATGTATGCGATGACCAAAATGCTGGTTGCCAGAACGTATTCAGAGGATGCCATAAGTATTAGATGAAGACTTTTGCCGAAAGAAACCCCAAAAACATGATATGGCTACTCGACAGTTTTTTAAAATATTATTCTATCCGCCAAATTATCGATCCAAATACGCATTTCCCTTCAAACCAAAAGATCAGTAGGGTTGACGATAGGAAAACTGAAGCCATAAAATCAATTAAAAAATGTAATAAACAATTGAAAAACAATGCTTTAACAAGGATCAAGAAAGATCAAAAAGCACCCATGACTTATTCAGTTGCAATCTCGCCCAAATTCATCAATTTCAAAATCGAGGGTAGTCAGATTCCGCATATTCTTTCGTAGCTTCACAATCAGAAAGTCAGCCCCTAATTTGAGCAGGCTTAATAAGCTGTTATTCAATTATTTGGATACCACTGGCATTAGTAAACGTACTTTTGTCAGCCCTTTTTGTAATCGGCCGGGCATCGTTTTGCTTTGAGAATGTGGATAAAGCTGATCTATATTCATGTTTTGGAAACCAAAACAGATCAAGCCATGCGATTAAAAGGAAAAACGGCCATCATTACGGGTGGCGCTAACGGAATTGGAAAAGCCACTGTAGAAAAGTTTGTCAATGAAGGTGCCGCTGTTGCCATATGGGACATCAGCGCCGATAAAGGTCAGGCACTGGCTGATCATTACGTAAGTAAGAATAAGCAAGTACGCTTTTATGCCGTTGACACCACAGATCCGGATGCTGTCACCCGGGCTGCCGCCAAAGTTGCAGAAGATTTTGGCAGCATTCATATCCTGATCAATAATGCCGGGATAACACGGGATGCCACGATGAAAAAGATTACTCAGGAACAATGGGACCAGGTAATCGCCGTGAATCTTAGCGGAGTCTTCCATTGCACAAAAGCCCTGGGGCCCTATCTCATAGAAAGTGGCGCAGGACGAATACTTACTGCTTCCTCTATCGTGGGCTTAACCGGGAATTTTGGCCAAACAAACTATGCAGCCACTAAAGCCGGAGTAATCGGCATGAGCAATGTCTGGGCGAGGGAGTATGGTCCAAAAGGCGTTACTTCCAATATTGTTGCTCCCGGCTTCATAGCTACAGAGATGATGGAAACAATTCCTGAAAAAGTGTTAGACAGTTTTAGAGACCGAACGCCATTGGGGCGAATGGGCACACCCGCTGAGATAGCCAATGCTTATGCTTTTTTGGCCTCAGATGAAGCTGCTTTCATAAATGGAGCCACATTAAGTGTTGATGGCGGCGTAATTCTTTAGAGATGTGGAGTAATTGCATCTCTTAATCTACCATACATTCCTTTTGTGTCTGTATGGCAAACAGCACAGATCATGCGCAACAAGTTGCAAACCTTTACTGATTTTGCAGATGCATTACTCCCGCACGAAACAGAGTACTTACTTTCTAATCAACAATTTGAGGACAAGGTAAAGCTCCGCATTCTGGAACGAGTGCATGAAAACAGCCAGCGAACAGGAGAAAAACTACCGTATGATGTTTCAATTGACAAACGAAAATACAGCCACCTCAAAAACTGGATCAACGATCGGCTGAAGGCAATTGACGTGGATGCCCGATTTGAATGGATGATTCAGACCGAGCAACAGATAATGACCGACAGCATCGAACCGGCAGCTGAAAAGCGTTTGCTCAAATCCATTTCCCGCTACAAAAGGCCTTGCTTCTTTTTCACCAAGTACTACGAACTGGCTGAAAACTATCGGCACTTTCTGCTCATCCGTATGCGGTATGAGGATCATAAAATTGTAGATGCTTTTCTTCGAAAGTTTCGGGAAAGCTACCTGCGATCCAAAGACGTGAATGACAAGATTCATACTGCTACGGCCGATATCGTGGAGCATTATTCAGGCAATCAAAAGGAAAGCCTGCAATGGGAAGAATGGCTTTCGGATGTATTTTACGATGAGTCCCTCGACGGGCTGAACCGGTATTATGCCCTGGTACGGCTGACCTTTCTGTTTCTCAACTACCGGCGCTACGATAATTTACTGGACAAGTTTGATTATCTGGACACTCGATTTAAAGAAGGGAAGTATTATTCCAAACGAATTTTACTAAACTATTACCACAATCGAATGCTGGTACATACCAAGTTTAAGGAATACGACAAAGCCACGCATTTCGGTTACCTCTCTATACGCACCCGGGTGAAAGACGCCCTGCTCTACGTAAACAATTTAAGCGCTATACTACTCCGTCAAAACCGGCCTGCAGAGGCTTTGGAAGTACTCAAATCAGCCAGCCAGGACATGAAAGAGACCAAAAACTTCCACAATAAGATTGGTTACGTAGCCTTCTATGTCAAATGTCTCAATCAACTTAAGAAATACAAGAACGCCGAAAATTATTCGGACGTCTTCCTGCGTGCTTACCGGAATGAGATTTTTGCCTACCGCTGGCACTTATTCTTTTCCTCCTATCTCGAATCGGTTTTATTACAGGAAAAATACGCCCGCCTCTGCAAAGTAGCACGCAAGTATAAATTGCTGGAACGGGATAGTAAATACCGGGATAAAGCTGTATACCTTCCGGTAATCCCCTGGTACATACAGGTGGCCCGCTATAAACTGGAGCAGATCAATACACAGGAACTAAGCCATTTCATGCAAGAGAGCCTCCGGGAGATCGAAAAGGATACCGATAAACTTTCGCTCATCCAGAACATGGTAAACCTGGTAAAACCCCTGGCCCCAAATGTTTTCCGAAAACTGGAAATTGACCACCTGTTTTTTGGCACCACATCCAGACAAGAAAAGGAAATAAAAAGGATTGAGGAGCACGCTCCCCAATCCTGATTACACTTTACTTTTTATTCTTATTGTAATTACATTTTCAGGACACTGGTTGACACCAGTATGTCTCCGGCAACAGAATATATTTCAATATTCAATGCTCCTTTTGGAATTCCATTTAGATCGATCCGAGGTTTGTTAGTGCCACTAAAAACAGAAAGCTCTTTTAGCTTTACCCCCTTTTGATCGCTAATTCTAATTAGCAGATCTTTCTCCATCAAATCTTCCGATAAATCCAGTTGGTACTACCGGAGCAGTTAATGGCCCTGCCACCAAATCCGCAGATCCGTCAATTAGGCAATCGCCATCCAGAGGAACCAGTGTCCCGGCTCCGGCTGCACAAGCAGTCAAATCATCCGTAGACTTAGCTTCTGTTGATGTGGTAAAAAATGTAAGAAAAAAAAGCAGGGGCAATACACTCCCACTGACACGGAGTACCGTGCCCAATTTTTTGGTTAGAATTTGGAACATGATCAATTATGATTGATTAGAGAATACCATCCTAACTTCAAATAATAATTATGGTTCATAAACTGTTTTCCAAAAATTACATGTGTAAACTGGCTTTCATTTATCAAACTTGCTCCAGAAAAAAACAGCAGCCTGGAAAACTTTCCTGACGCCACATCCCATTCGCCTAAAGGCAAAATATTATATTACGAATTATACCAGCCGACTACTTGTGCAGTAATTTTATTTAAAGTAGCCATCCATAATGTATCAGAAAGCGAACTTTGTACGCCTCCTAATCCTATTTCTATCCCTGCTGATAAGCGTGTCCGTATCGGGCCAACCCGACAAAAGACATTACATCCCACCCTTCTTTACAATAGCCGGAGAAATTGGCGATCACTTCCTGTTTATCTCAACAGAGTCCGACATCTCTGTACCTGTGCAGGTTAAAGACGGGGCAGGCAACACGCTTTTCTTCGGGTCGGTAGTTTCCGGTGCCCCTGCTACCATACACCTGGGCACCAATCCCGGAACCGGATACATACCACTCACTGCCGGAAGCGGAAACATCCTCACCAACCTCAGCCAACTCAACACTATTACTACCGATGGACTGATCGTTGAAGCGACCCGTCCCGTTTATGCTAACGTCAGGCATTTAACCAATAATCACGGTACCTCCTGTACCACCAAAGGATCGGTTGCACTCGGACAGGCATTTCGGGCCGGCATGGTCATAGACCCCATGGTCAACTCCCCAAACTGGCGGAATTGTTTTATTTCCGTTATCGCTACAGAAGACAATACCACTGTTACTTTCTCCGATTTTAAACCCGGTGTCGTCTTTACAAATTTACCAGCAGCCGGAAATCCACTTACCACACTAAACAACTCCATCAACCTGCAGGAAAACGAATCCTACACCATTGGAATTACCGCTGATCAATATGTTGCCCAGGGAGCGACCGCCGATCTCAATGATGCCATAGGAACACTCATTACTTCCAACAAACCCATCGCCGTATCCTCGGGCAGTTTTAAAGGGGGACCAGACCCGGCCGGGGCTTCCAGAGACATCGGTGTCGACCAGCTTATCCCGCTTAATTATGCCGGAATAGAACACATCGTCATAAAGGGAGGCGCTCCAAATACCAGTCCGCTGGAATCGGTTTGCGTGGTAGCTACCCAAAGCAGCACCAATTTCTTCCTCAACGGAAGCGCTACCCCTTACAATCCCTCGCCCATGAATGCAGGGGATTACATCTGGATCAATGGCGAATATTCGGCCCAAAACAACATGTATATTTTAGGCAACAAACCCATTCTTGTTTATCAAAATATCGGAGGATCCAGTAGCATAGCAACCCCCGGATTGAATGTCATTCCTCCTCTAAACCTGGTAGAAGGGGTGGTGGTAAAAGATATTGCTGAGTCCGACTTCCTGGGCACAGCAGATATAGGCATTATCACTCGAACAGGAGCGACTGTAACCATCAATGGAGCCCCGCCAAGTGCTTCACCACAAGCTGTTCCCGGAACCTCACAATGGGTAACTTACAAAGAATCAAATGTAAGCGGCACCCTTGGACTGGAATCTGACGAACCCTTGCTGGTTGGACTTTTCAATGTGAATTCTGCCGTCGGTGCAACCGGATTTTTCGCCGGAAGGCTGGATTGCGGACTGCGAATCGACAGCACCAGCGTAGTCAATAATAGTTGCCCGGGGCAATTCGACGGTACGATTGATATTTATTTGTCGGGCGGACAACCCGACTACTCCTACAGCCTAAATTACGGCCCCTGGCTGCCTGTAAGCGGCAACTCCTTTCAGTTGACCAATCTGCCTCCCGGATCTTACATTCTGGATGTGGAAGACAAAGTTGGCTGCAGCCGAACGGAACTGCTATTTCTCGATACCGAACCGCCTACAGCCATCAATCTCTCCGGGCAAAACACCCCTATTTCCAATGGAGATGTTTTTCCGACTACAGTCGATGGCACTGATTTCGGACAATTGGAGATAGGCGCTTTTCTGGATCGGGAATTCGTAATCAAAAACGACGGCCTCAGCGATTTGGACCTCGACGCCCCACCCTTTGCCGACATTAGCGGAAGCAGTGCTTTTTCCATATTAAATGTTTCTGGAAGCAGTCCCGTTGCACCTGGTGATTCTATCACGCTCACCATCCGCTTCGCTCCCTTGTCGCTTGGATTTGAATCGGCAAATGTGACAATAGCCAGTGATGATTGCGATGACCCCATTTTCCTATTTGCCATTCAGGGTATGAGTGTCTGCCCGACCATTACCGCAGAGATCGCAGGAGATACATCTATTTGTGGGGAAGCAAGCCTTCCAATTGACATCCTTATTGAAGGTGGCTTTGGACCTTACACTGTCCAACTTTTTGACGGGAATCAAACACTGACATTCAACAATGTACAATCGAGCGATCAGATCCTGGTTGAACCAGACAGCTCGACCCAATACGAACTTACGCTTGTCGTCGACAATTTCCAATGCCCGGTAATTTCAGAAGGCAGTGTTCTAGTTGCCATCTTCCCCAATCCGGAATATGTTGCAAGTGCTGCCGACGCCAGTTGCCCCAATACAATGGATGGCCAGATCCTGATCGACAGCCTTGCGGGCTCCTTGCCCTTTACCTATTCGATCGATGGCGGACAAACGTATGAACCCAATGGAGGAAGCAGCGACACCTATCTTATTGGCGATCTCCCGGCCGGAATTTATGACCTAATCATCCTCGATGAAAATGAATGTAGTGCCACCGAATCGCTGGAAATACTGGCCATTGATGACACCCCTCCCCTGCTTACCTGCCTCACCGATACCCTGATGCTTGAGCTCGATACAGCCGGACAAGCCAGCCTCTCCGCCGAAGATCTGATCCTCGATGTTTCCGACAATTGCGCACTAGACACAACAACCATTTCAAATACAGAATTTGATTGCGCAGATGCCGGAAGCATCTTCCAGATCGACCTGTCAGCATTCGATGAAAATCAAAACCAAAGCAATTGCTCGGCATTTGTTCAGATCGGTTTACCAGACAGCCCTCCAGTCATTGAATGTCCCGCAGATACGACTATCAACCTTACAGATTCCTGCGAGATCCTGATCAGCTGGGTAGAACCGGATATGCAACAGGGCATTTGCGGGGCATACACCCTGGCAGAAGCAAGCGCTACTCCCGGAAGTTTGTTTGAACCCGGCACGACCACGGTTTCCTATTTGTACGAAAACCCGGAGGGCAGTCAAAGTACTTGTACTTTTGAGATCACCGTTGTGGATGCAGAAAGCCCGCAAATTGATTGTCCGCCGGATCAAACCATCGATCTGGCCCCAGATGATCCCAATTGTAGTTTAATCGTAGATGATACGTTTTTGGACGCCCTGGCTTCCGACAATTGTACTTTTCAGCTTGTACATGATTATGCCGCAGCGCCCTCGAGCAGTTCTTTGGCTTTCGCCGAATTTCCTACCGGCTCCACCACGATAAGCTGGATTGCAACAGATGATTCCGGCAATCAGACCAGCTGTAGCCTGGTACTCTCCTTACAGGAAACCAATCCCCCTCAAATAACTTGTCTTACCGATACTCTTTTTGTCGATACAGACCCTGGATCGTGTACGGCTACAGTAAACTGGCTTTCGCCGAATGCGGAAGACAATTGCTTGCTGGCAGGCGTGCAACAAACAACAGGACCATTGAATGGAAGTCTGGTTGAGGCAGGAGCAGCGGAAGAGATCATTTATCTGGCAAGCGATGCTTCCGGCAATACAATGAGTTGCAGCTTCTTTGTACAGGTCCTGGATCAGGAGGCTCCGGAATTTGCAGGTTCCTCCCTCCCGGAAAATATGACCGTTGAATGCGATGCCGTGCCAGTTGCCGATCTGGATACTTCCGATTTTATCGACAATTGCAGTGATCAATCGGAGTTGGAAATTGACTTTCAGGAAATTAGTACTCAGGGAGATAATGCAAATACCTGTCCCAATTTTAATTACAACCTGCAGCGGACCTGGACCATCTCGGATGCTTCCGGAAATATCTGGACTCACATTCAGGACATAGAGGTGATATCCGTTTCCGATTGGGCCGTAAGCTTCCCCGAAGATTGGATTGGGGATTGCCCGGCAGGCCAGGCTTCCGATTTTGGAGAACCTGAGTTATTCTTCGAAAGCTGCGAACTTACAGGCATCTCCTGGGAAGACAGCATTCAGGCGAATGTGCCCGATGCCTGTTATAACATTTTCAGAAACTGGACCGTAATCAACTGGTGTACATTCGATGAATCTGCCGGAAATGTATATCCGGAGATTCCGGAAGACCAATACGGTTCCGATCTGGACAATGACGGGGATCAGGATAATCGCACATTCCGCGAAAGCGTAAACCCACAGGCAGAAGCTGACGGGATTATCCAGTATACCCAATTAATCAAGATCCTTTCTGCCGAAGCCCCTCCGTTTACCCTTGATATAATCGAAGATTGTACCGGCTTAAACGGTTGCTCAGTTAATCTCCTTATTCCTGTTCTTTCTGATTGGAACGACTGTTATGCACAAGCCACCGTCGACATCGAAGGAGACCTCGGCTCCTATCAAAACCTCACCGAAGATCTGATACTGGAAAACACAGAGCCCGGAAACTATCAAATCACCTATACCTTCACCGATATTTGCGGCAATAGTAGCACAGAAATCGTGGAAGTCATTGTAGCAGACTGTGAAACACCAACTGCTGTTTGCCCGGAGGAATTAACTGTCTATTTAGGTGCAGGAGGCATGCTGGAACTTAGCGCCGATCAACTGGATGCCGGGAGCTTTGACAATTGCAGTTCGGATCTGAACTTCAGCTTCAGTATCAATCTAAATGATCAGGAGATGGTATTGAATTGCGACGATTGGGGCTGGCAAAACCAAAACCTCTGGATAACGGATGAAAGCGGCAACCAAAGCAATTGCAGCATAGAACTTTTGGTATTGGAAGACGGCAATGCCTGTCCGAATCTGACGGATATTAGCGGAGCCATTTACCGCGAAAACGGAATCCCTGTTGATGATGCATGGATTGGGGTGTCTGGAATAGGCCCCTTTGGTCCGACACAGCCGGATGGTTTGTATACGGTTAACCTCCCCACTGGCGGAGATTACCAACTCACACCCACCGAAAGCAAAGATTGGCTGGAAGGAGTTACTACCTATGATTTATACCTGATTAGCTTGCACATTTTAGGCGTAACCCCTTTTGATTCCCCTTATAAAAGGATTGCAGCAGACGCCAACAACTCAGGCAGCATTACAACCCTGGACATCATAGCCTTACGCAAATTGATCCTGCAATATTACGACTCCCTGCCCCAGAACAGCAGTTGGCGTTTTGTGGATGCTTCTTACACCTTCCCGAACCCGGAAGATCCCTGGCTGGAGGAATTCCCCGAATGGATTTTCATTGAGGATCTTCAAAATCCGGTACAGGGAGCCGATTTTACTGGCATTAAGATTGGGGATGTGCAATAAAAAAAATCCACTCGACATGACATGTCGGGTGACTCCCAAAATCATCCAGACCTACAAACAACACACTTAAATCGCTTAAAATCAGCCAATTAAGCCAAATTAATTCATATGTCGTTTCGGATGGAATTTAACCCGACATGACATGTCGGGTGACATGTCATGTCGGGTTTATCACCTCACATCAAATAAAAAATCCGTTCCTCACGAAGAGAAACGGATTCGAATTGGGTGATTTTTTGGCGGATTCTACTGGCCGTCTCCACCGCCTACGCGGTTGGATTCGGCTTCAATACCCGTACTGCGACGACGGGATTTAATATTTTGGTTTCCAAAGTTATAGCTGAGGCTCAGGGCAACCCGACGGCTGTCCCAGTTTCCACGACCGCTTGATACCAGACCATTAAATGAACTGGTTCCACTCCAACCGGTTTCGTAGAAAAGGTCATTCGCCGTAAGGCGCACATTAAGCGCATCATTAAAAAAGCGTTTCTGTAATCCAATATTCAAACTCCAGCTTGGGTCGTATTCAAAAACTCCTCCCCAAACTCCCGGACCGGAATACCAGCCGGAAATCTCCCCTTTCAATCCTTTGAAAAGGTTGAAAGTATGCTGTTGATAAATATTGTAGGAGAATGCCTGTACATCTACAATGGCACCTTCGCCATAATCGGCCTGGTTGTCAAGGTAGTTTGCACCTGCATTGAAGTAGGCATTCCACCACTGCGTAAACTGTACCGGAGCACTCACATTAAAGCCAATGATCGTTTGCTCGGCCAGATTGTCCCAGGAAATAAAACTCGCGCGTGGATCCGTTTCATCCGGTCCGATCAGGCGGGTAATCTGGTCAGTGGTCAGGCTGTACGACAACTTGAAGTTGTAGCGGTATGCCAGGGTATATCCAAGCTCAATATTATTCACGATCTCCGGACGAAGGAATGGATTTCCTTTCTCGTAAGAAAGCTGGCTGAGCTGATTGTTAAATGGATTCAAGACATTGTAATCCGGACGGTTGATCCGGCGGCCATAATTCAGCGAAAGCGTGTGCTTTGGGGCTGCCTGCCAGGTCAATCCGGCACTTGGGAACCAACTCAGGTAGTTGAGTTCTACCGGATCTTCTTCCTTGTCTTCATCAAAAGCTTCCAGCATGCCTGTGGCATCGGTTTGCTCTGCACGAAGCCCGGCAGAGAAGCTCCACTTTTCGCCCAAATTACGAGCGTAGTTGAAATAACCGGCATATACGTTCTCCAGATACTCAAAAGTATTAGACGTTTGGTCGTTGCGGGTTTCTTCTCCATTGTCGATATCGAATACCAGGAAGGTATTGTCTGAAGCCACCCGGCCAAGCTTTGTACCCAGGCCAAGCGTACCCCCAAACAATTTATCTTCATAATCTACCTTGAAAGAATAGATGTCAATATCCGTCGGCGTATTAAAACGCGTGTCCAGCGCCGTTAAAATCGTTTCCCCAGACGCGTCGTAATAGGTATTGTTTTGCAGACGCATATTCTCATTGTCATAATCCCCATAGTCTGCGTCAATATTCAACGTACGGCCATCTTTATTGTCAAAGCGGTAATTGATATTATAAGTGCCGCGGCGATTTATACGATCCGCAATAGTAGTAGCATTCAGGACACTGTCGATCGCTTCAGGCATTTCCTGAGCAGCGATGGCAATTTCATTTGTTCCGTCTGAACCGCCGTTGCTTCCACCGCCACTTACCAAGAAACCAATGGTGTGATTGTCTCCGATAAAGAAGTCAGTACCCACCCGGAAATTCATGTAATTCCAACGGTGTATGTTATAGTTGTACTCGTCGAGGGTTAGTCCGTTTTGGTTGCTATTGAAGGCCATTTCATTAAAGCCTTTTCCTTGTCCGCCACCAAGGCTTCCGAAGGTATTCATAAAACCATTTCGGTAATTGCCGCTCGCATTTAAATTGTAATTTCCAAAGCGACCCTGACTTGCAGAACCGCCAACGGTACCATTGGCTCCCTGATTTTCATCCCGCTTCATGCGAATATCGATGATACCCGCATTGCCTTCGGCTTCGTACTTGGCACCGGGATTGGTCACGATTTCAATGCGATCAATCTGGTCGGCAGGCAGGTTTTTGAGGTAATTGGAAAGCTCCTCCCCGTTCAATGGCAGGCGTTTGCCGTCTACGTATAAGAGCACACCGGAACGTCCAAGCACATTGATATTCTCATTGTTATCAATGGTAACACCGGGCGCTTTACGAAGCAACTCAATGGCATCAGAACCGGTAGAATTGATCGTTCCCTGTACATTAAATACGGTGCGGTCTGGTTTAATCTCCACCATGGCACGGGAAGCGGTAACCGTTGCTTCGGCCAGTTCAACGGCATCAGAAGTAAACTTCAACACGCCGAGGTCTGCTTCCCCCCCTTCCTGGAGAGTTACATCTTCAACAAACAGGTTTCCCAGTCCGACATAAGTCGATTTAAGGAAATAGCTTCCGGCAGGAATGCCCTGCATCTTAAAAATACCGGCTTCGTTGGTCGCTTCAGCTTTCGCGAGGCTGCTGTCGGCTTTGCTGTAAAGCAGTACATTGGCAAACATAACAGCTTCGCCATTGGAATCGGTGAGTTGCCCTTTCACGCTGGCGGTTTGGGCGGTGGCCAGCATACATCCCAGAGACAGGAATAGAGTTAAGAAGGATTTCATTTCTTTTAGAGTAAGGTTAACAGTCGGGTTATTTTTCTTGTGTTGCGTTCATCCGCAATGACACAAATATGACACAATGGTTGCGGCTTAACTAAAAAGCATTGATTACCGGTTGGTTTTGCCGCAAGGGTCATTGATGGGACAAATATTGAGGCAATTACTGAAAGGTGTCGCTTCAATTCTACGAGGCCGGATGAAAGTTCGACAAACTGCATCCTTTATAGAAAAAGGAGTATGTCAGGTATATCGAATAAAAAACCGGGCCCCCATTCGGCGACAGCCCGGCTTGACATTCTGCATTATAACATGCTCTAATTATCCTTTGTGCTTATCGCTTTTTTCTACAGCGTGCGCTTCTGCTGTTTCTGCTTCTCCTGATGTCGCTGATTTACAGGTTGGAACACTGCAATTGGCTGGTGCAGGATTGCAAGAAGCCTTTTCGGTTTCTGTTTTTGTATTCAAAACCAGTTGAAAGGAAGACGTTTTTGCCGTTTGACAGGCAGCAGGCTTGCAAGCCGGGGAAGGCTTACATGCTGGAGGCTGCGTGGTTTCTGCAGTGCTTGTTTGGGCGGCTTTCGCCGAATGACTCGGTGCAGCCAATTCACTTTTGCTCTTACAAGCTACCTGAGCGTTTGCCGATTGGGTCGTTAAACCAAAAACCAGCAGCAGGCTAAAAGAAAGAAGTACAGATTTCATTGTTTTTATTTTTGATTAATGAATGGTTCAAAGGTGGCCCTAATCACTTGTTAACAGGCATAATCAACTGTTAGGCACTTGTTAGTTAGTTGTTAAACCACCACCTGGCATCAGAATTTTCAGCAATTTTGTAGTTCAAATCAGCAAATATGAGGTGGTTTAATAAACCCGGACAAATAATCCTGGCAGCAGCTCTTGCGATAATTCTGCTATTGCTCTTCCAGATAAACTGGCTCAAAAAGTCCCAAAAACTGGTTGAAGAACAGTTTGATCAGAAAGTGACCATGGCTTTGTGTAGTGCCATTGATGAACTAGGCAACAAGGAGCAGCCCATTAATATTGACTTCCTGGCACCTCCGGGTATTCAGGAATGTCGATCCCCCAACCTTCGATCCGATGTATCGGGCCCCAATCTGGCAAGTGCCCTAAATGAGGCTATGAGTCGGTACCAAATTGATCTGAAATTTGATTTTGATGTTATTCCCGCCACCGAATCTGAATCCCCGCCTGCTGTTTATTGCTCCACCCTCCAACCCCTGGCTCAGGAAGACCATAGCCTGCGGGTGCAGTTTTACGGCAAGGACGATTACGTGTTTCAGCAATTGGGTTTTATGGCCGGATCTTCCCTCCTGCTATTATTGATCCTCTGCAGCTTATTTGCACTCACCGTTTTCCGGCTAATACACCAACGCCGTTTACATGCTGTATCTGTGGATGTATTCAACAGCATGGCACATGAATTCCGTACACCAATAACCAATATCTCTTTGGCCTTGAATCGGGCCCTGAAAAAGACAGAGGGCGGCGACACCCGTTATCTGAATATTATCAAAACCGAAAACGAGCGCCTGCAACGACAGATTGAAAGCATGCTCCACGTTGCCCGGATAGACCGAGGGGAATTCACCTGCAAAAAAGAAGAAATTGATCTCAGCAACCTTGTCAGTGAGGTCGTTCGGGATCTGCGTTTCCGAATCGAAGAAAAACAGGCAGTGGTAGAGATAGTCGCTCCGGATAATCTGCCAGGAATTAGTGGAGATTCCCTGCACATTAGTAATGCCGTTAGAAATCTGGTCGACAACGCCCTGAAATACTGTCCGACAGGCTGTTCCATACAGATTGCCCTGGAGCAGGATGGCCCGTGGCAACACCTTATTGTATCCGACAACGGCCCCGGAATGGATACCGTTCAGGCGCAACGGGCGTTTGAGCCCTTCATGCAAAACAGCGACAGGCAAAAAGGATTTGGGCTTGGCTTGTATTATGTGAGGCAGATCGTAGAACAGCACAAAGGCCAAATCACCATCGACCCCAATCCCGGAAATGGCACCCGGGTACGCATTAAACTGCCCCAAACCCCTGCCTATGAATCCTGAGAAAAAAATACTACTCGTTGAAGATGACCTGAACCTGGGTTTCCTTTTGGTTGAATTGCTGGAGGAAGCCGGCTACCGTACCCGCCTGTGTAAAGATGGCGAATCGGGATTGCAGGAACTCAATCGAAATCGCTATGATTTATGTATCCTGGATGTCATGATGCCCGGACTAAATGGATTTGGCCTGGCCGAAAAACTACGGGAATCCTCTCCGGATATTCCGTTTCTGTTTCTTACCGCCAAGTCGCGCAAGGAGGATAAGTTACGCGGTTATGCCTGTGGCGCAGAGGACTATGTTACCAAACCTTTCGATGAAGACGAGTTGCTCTGCAAACTGGAAGTCATCTTTCGGCGAAAGCCGGAAGAAAGTAAAATCCCCGAAAGCTTTAAGATTGGCAGCTTCCATTTTAATCCGCATTTGCAGGAGTTATCTTTTGGAGATCACACCCGGCGCATTACCGAGAAAGAAACCGAAATCCTGAAATTGCTGTGCCTGAACAAAAACCGGATTCTGCGCCGGGAAGATGCGGTCGAACAAGTCTATGGCCGCAAAGATTATTTCCTCGGACGAAGCTTCGATGTGTTCATTTCCCGCCTGCGCAAACTACTGGCAGAGGACCCGGATGTTAGTATTGAGAATGTATTTCGCGTTGGTTTTATCCTCAAAACTCCTTCTTAACACCCGTTAAAAAGTAAAAAAAGGGAACAAATTGCTTGTTAATGTGGTTCTTTCAATGTTAACTTAATGTAAACTTTCAGTTAACTTAACGTAAATCATATAAACAAACCCCATGGCTAAGAAACTATATAAAGAGACTTCCCGCTTTAAGGGCCTGCTATTTTATGGCCTTACGGGACTGCTGTTCCTGCTTACAGCCGGACGGCTCACACAACTCCTTTTGGCCGGGGAGCAACTTACGGCCGCAGAATGGATCTTTTTTCTCCTGACCCTGTTAGGTCTTGGAGCACTGGTCTGGTATGTATCCCGCCTCCGTATGAAATTATCTGTTACGGAGAA
This sequence comes from Bacteroidota bacterium, assembly GCA_018222965.1. GTDB lineage: Bacteria > Bacteroidota > Bacteroidia > Chitinophagales > Saprospiraceae > JAAEZH01. Next base: position 6,266 of record JAAEZH010000021.1, on the reverse strand, counting down.
AGGCATTTCCTATAAACTAAGTCCCCTGCACAGCCATAAACAACGCATTCCATGGGAAGAAGTGGAAAGCTATCGCATTGTAAAAACGCCCATTGCACAGCAATTTCACGGAGGTAATATCACTTTCAACCACGAGAAGCGTTTTTCAACAAACGGTCGAAACGGTGTAGAAATTCACACCCGAAGCGGAGATGTGTACTTCCTGGGATCCAACCGACCCGGGGAATTAAAAAAAGCCCTTAAAGGGGTTTTTAAAAGAAACAAATAATCTTTAACCAACTTTAAATAAAAAACCGGTTTTCGGAGTGATCCGAAAACCGGTTTGCTTTTTTTGCGTCTGAGTTATCGTACAACGACAATACGCTCTGTCCAGACATTCGTGGCGGTGCGCATCACAATCATGTAAATACCCGGCTTCATATCATTTGCCTCAAAAGGCATATCGTAAATACCGGCTTCCAACTGACCGCTGGCAAACATGCGTATCAGCTTGCCCGTTGCATCCATCATATACAGATGCACATTCTCCGGCTGATTCAACTCAAAGGAAATTATTCCCATGTCGCGTGTCGGATTTGGTCGAACCAGTATGCCCGGGTCGTAGCCTGAAGCACTTTCTTCGCTTTCGCGGAAATCCACTTCCTCTTCGGCTTCCTGAGACGCCAGGGTTTCTGTAAGCGGATCATCGGCATCATTTACCAGCGGCATCGCCGGTGTACAATCCCGAATAATCCCCCAGAAATTAGAGCCGGCCTCGGCTGTAAAGTCAGGCAGTAATTCAATATACTCTCCTGCCTGGTAAATTACGTTGCTGCCTGCCAGTACTTCCCCATCGGAAGTAATAAACTCGCTGGCCATATACAAACCGGGAGCGATCGTACCCGAAAGATCCAGGCTGATCTCACAACCGTTTAGCAGGGTCCAGTAGTCGGTGGTGTAGATACCACGACCATGTGTGGCTGCGGCAACAATGTCATCGGAGGCCCGGGTTTGCAGCATATCGGTTCGGCAATTAGCCAATCCGAATTCGTTGCTGGGATACCAAACCGTATTTGCACCGTCCAGATCCTTGGCATACCAAACGCCCAACTCGGTTGCGATCAATCCCTGATCAGTATTGCCAGGCGCAAAAATAAACCAGCGCACGGGCATATCCGGAAGGTCGCCCTCAATCTGGCCCCAGGTCGTACCACCGTCTGTGGTTTCCCAAATACTGGTCACCCCATAATTGCTCAGAGTGTACACAATGTGACTTTCATTCGCCGGATCAACGGCAATGCTGGACACCCAGCCGGTGGCCGTTGTATTCAGGTTAGTCACCGTAAAGGCTCCGGCCATATCGGCATTATCCACCATGAGCAGACCACCGGAAGTCGTACCCAGATAAAGTCGGGTAGAAAAAGACGGAGAGACCATCATCGCTGAAACGCGATTGCCATTAAGCGCAGGTACGGTATCATTGGTTACCGTGTTGGCTCCGCCTACATCCGACACCCGGATAAAGCGGCCGGCCGAATCGGAGATGTACAAAATATTGCCCGCATCATCGTACTCTGCCGGAGTGATAAACAATCGCGGATCAGAAGAGGGCACTACATTTCCAAAAGAGCCACCACCATCGGTGGAAATACTGAAAGAACCGTTTTGAGTCGAGGCAATCTGAATACTCGGATCATCCTGATCCACAAAAGTCCAGCCTCCGTCGCAGCAACACAAAACACAAGTGGTTGAACTCAAGCCCGGATTCTGAAACTTGGGAGTTGCATTATCCTGGGTTCCTCCCAACATATAATTTGAGCCTTCATCCGGATGTAGCGCCATCGCGTAAAACTGGGTGACATTGTAATTCGGATTCTTATCAGATATCCCGGGATTGTTGTTGGATGCATCATAAGATTTATAAACGCCTCCATCATTGCCAAACAGGACCTGATCAGAATCACCGGGATAATAAACGATCGCATGATGATCGGCATGGATATTCGCTACTCCATTCCAGCTGGCACCGCCGTCATCAGATACGGATATTCCGACACCACCCGCATATAAACGGTTGGCATCATTCGGGTCAACGCCCAGAATCAGGTCATACCAGGCCTGCGAACCAAAGTTGCCCGGACAGCTTTGCTGGGTCCAGGTGGCCCCAAAGTCGGTTGACTGCCACAAAGACAAACAATTGCCTGCATTAGCAGTGGTTGTATCGGCATAGATCACGTATAGAGTTCCGGCATTTCCCGGAGCTGTGGCCAATTCAATCCGCCCAAAATTGGCCGTTGGCAAGCCTGCATTTATGGGATTCCAGGTAGTACCTCCATCGGTAGACCGGTAAATACCATCAAAGCGGGCAGCTGCATAAAGATCGCCATTCGCGCCAAGCTCTACATCAGCAATGAAGTTGTTGTTGGCGAAAGTTCCGGCACCCAAAATAGCCGGCCAGGTGCCCGTGAAAGGATCAAAACGACGCAATTGATTGCTGGTTGCCGCATACAGGGTTCCGGCATTGTCAAAAAGTAATTTATTGATACAAGGCGATCCCCCCGGATCCATCGGCGGCATTTGAGCCCAACTGGCCCCTCCGTCGGTAGAGGTCCAGATCCCCAACCCGCGAACGGCATCACCATTGCCCCAACATTCTCCGGTACCGAAGAACATGGAGTTGGGATTGGTAGGGTCCTGCACAATACTGGACACCGAAAGATTTTGGAACAGATCATTGATCGGCACCCAGTTTGGTGCAGCAGCATCGATATTATTGGTTCGCCAAATGCCACCAGCTACACTACCCGCCCAGATTGTTTGACCGCTGGCATCATTGGCATCGATCAGAATCGTACGGGTACGTCCGCCCACATTATTCGGACCGCGTTCGTTCCAAAAAATCGGGAGGTCATCAGAGGCCCGCAAATTGCGTTTAGCCTGTGCGATTTTGTAGGCTTTTAACAGCCGTTGTTTGGGAACTTCGCCCAAAGCAGGATCAACGGTCATGTCAAATTCCTGCTGGAAGCGCTCCCCAATTTCCGTCAGTTTGTCCACTTTTTCCGCTTCCGCGAATGTCGGATCATCAAAAGACGAATTTGCATATATCAAAGCCAGCGCGATCAGGCAAACAGCCCCCAACCAGGCAAAGCTTTGCTTTTTTATTAAGGTCTTCATGATTTTTGTTTTTGAGTTGATCATTTCTTACTTCTCCAGTTCTTCCACGCGCTGACGCAGCTCCTCATTTTCCTTGCGGAGATTCTCCAGCTCTTTGTCCATTTCGATCATGTACAAAAACAATTCTTCAATCTTTTCCTGTTGTTTTACGGTAATATCACCCAATTCGAGTCCGTCGGCTTCTACTTCCTCGGTGCTTGGCATATTGGGCAGTTTTCCATGCTCGGCGATATAAGCCTCTACCTGCTGCAGTGTCTTTGTCTGATAACCGGGATCAAATACGTAGTCGGCCCAACCGGTACGTACCCGCACCTCTTCGGTCAACACGCCTCCGGCAGCAAAAACGGTATAATTGGTTAAGTCTGAAGCCCCCAGAGAGGTCGGAGTATTGGCCGTACCAATAGCCAGTTTGCCTTCATTGGTGAGAATCATCAGGTCTGTCAGGTTTCCACCCGTATCATCTGCTCCGCCGCGGAAATACAGATCGCCGTCGGTTTGCAGCGACAGCTCCATATCGTTTTCTCCACCGGTTGAACGATCCAGTCGAATCACCGGATTGTCTGAATCGGAGAGAGTAAGCAACTGATCCGGTGCATCCGTTCCGATGCCTACCTGACCGGTATTGTCAAACACCACAAAGTTGTCGAGGTTGTTGCCGTTGTCATCCGATCCACCTCGGAAATAGAGGTTTCCATCGGTTCCATTGTAAATTTCGTAGTCTGATTCGCCGGCTCCGTTTCGCTCCAGGCGAAGCACGGGTTCTGCATTTGAAAGGGTCAGCAATTCGCTTGGTGTATCGGTACCAATACCTACCAAACCTTCATAATTGATTACCATAAAATTGGTCAGGGCTGCGCCGGTATTATCCGAACCACCCCGAAAGAAAAGATCGCCATCTCCGCCATTGTAAATTTCAAAGTCGCGAGCACCTGCCATAGCCCGATTCAGGCGAATGACCGGCAGATCATTGTGAGAAACTGTAAATAACTGAGAAGGAGTAATGGTATTTACCCCCACATTACCATTGTGCAGAATAGACATTCTGAACAGGCTGTCTGTTTTGAAAACCAGGTTGGATGGGAAGTCATAATCGGTCACCGGACCGGTGATCCAGGAAGTAATTTCTGTGGCGGTATGCCACAATCCACCGTTTACATGTCCGCGGAATCGGATCCGGGCCAGGGTGTCCCCTTCATAGACGGTTTCTTTGCCATAAACGGGGTCATAACCATTGTGGCGGAAGTAATCGGTTTGTGGATTATCTCCACTGTAATCCTGAGCCTGCAGGTCTTGATTAACAAAGAATGTCAGGCCCAACAAGAGAAACAAGGTAACGCTAATACGTTTCATTGGAAAGGTTTTTGAGTGAAGTGATAAATGTGTGTTTTGTCGGCAGTAGGGTCCTGCCGGAAGGGATTGCTTCTCTATATACCATGAGATGGCAAAAGGATACCAGGTGGGGTAGTTTGGGTTTGGGTTTGAGTTTGAGTGTGAGACTCGTTCGCCCCGGGCGACGAGATCCTGACCGTAAGCGTCAGGGTTTGGGTTTGAGTTTGAGGGGAAAGAATTTTTAATGCAGAATTTGGAAGGGTGAATGTTGAATTATTGTCCGTCCCTGAAATAGGTTGACCGTTTTTTCAAAAGAATCAACTTATGAAAATGATTAACGTGTATCGTGAGACTGTTCATTAAACTGTGTCTATTAACTTAGATGCATTATGGCAAAGAAAAAGAACAAATTGGAAACGGAGAATCCAGAGCTATACGCCCGGATGAAAGAACACTTGTATTCGAAGCGAAGCTTGCTAGGTGAAGATAGCCCATTTAGTGAGCTGTTGCAAGGGATGGTAGAGCAGATGCTAGATGGCGAGCTGGAAGCCTTTCTGAACGAAGAACGAGCCAATGGTAAGACGAATAAACGCAATGGAAAGACGACCAAGCAGGTTCTAAGCGAATCAGGTCCATTGTGGATTAAAACGCCTCGAGATCGCAACAGCGAATTTGAGCCGGAACTGGTAGGTAAACGAGAACGGGAGTTGAGCAGTGGATTAGACGATCAGATCATAGCGCTGTATGCTCAGGGCAACTCGATTGAGGATGTACGCCGGCTGGTTGCGAAGATATACGGTGTACAGATTTCGGCCGGCAAGATCTCACAGATTACGGACAAAGTACTACCGCATATACAGGCCTGGCGCGATCGGCCATTGAAGTCGTTTTATGCAACGCTGTATCTGGATGCGATCCACTTCAAGGTACGGCACGAGGGCCGCTATGATTTGCGAGCCTTTTATTCGGTCTATGCGGTGGATTGGGAAGGACAAAGGGATTTATTGGGCATATACGTGGAAAGTTCCGAAGGAGCCAGAAACTGGAGGCTGGTCTTGGAGGATCTCAAAAGGCGTGGCGTAGAGGATGTTTTGGTAATCTGTACGGATGATCTGAATGGTTTTTCCGAAGTGATCAGTGATGTTTATCCGCAAGCAGTTGGACAAAAATGCATTGTACACCAGGTGCGTAACTCCCTGAAATACGTAGATGAGAAAGATCGCAAGAAAGTCGCTTCAGCCCTTCGTAAGGTATATAGCTGTAGTACAGTGGAGCAAGCGCAAACCGCTCTGGAAGCCTTTGAAGTGGAATGGGGCCATAAATATGGGCGTGTTGTCGAGCAATGGCAGGACAAATGGGGTGAATTGATGGCATTTATGGACTTTCCCCTGGAAATGCGACGCATGATCTATACGACTAATCCTGTAGAAGCCTTGCATCGCATCATTCGAAAGTTAGTCAAGGCTAAGGCTGCATGGGTATCAGATACAGCGTTGATCAAACAGGTGTTCCTGGCACTACAATACAATGAAAAATCCTGGCGCAAAAGAGCCCGGGGTTGGGTCTCCATTCAAAGGGATCTGTTGGAATTGTATCCAGGCAGAGTACCGGCCTAGAACAAAAAGCAGATCTCAGCGCTGCTCTCCGGCCTACGGCCTCCAAGCAGCGCTGAGATCACATAAGACAGAAAAGTTTTTCTTAACCCGGACACAGTTAAATGAACTATCCCTGTATCGTTGAGCGGACCTGACCAACTAGCTAACCAACCAGCCACCGATTTCCTC
>JAAEZH010000083.1 GCA_018222965.1 Bacteroidota bacterium | reverse complement strand
GTAATGGCCCAGGCCAACTTAATCGGAAACTGGGTAAATGTACCAATGGTATTTTCAATGATCTCTTTTTCATTGTCATCCCATTCGTACTCCACCTTTTCCCAGGTTTCTTTTTGCAAAGTGATGGCATTTCCTTTCTCATCTTCTACTATAATTTCCTCTTCCGACAAAGAAACGACGGTGGCAATTTTACCGTTGTAGTATTCCCGGTCTTCGCCCACGTCATTTTTTACAAAGATTACTTGAGCACCCACTTTGAGTACCAGTTCAAGTTGGGTGGGATATTCTGCGACTTTAAACCGACCGGTCACTCTGCCTATGTATCGATACCTGGTACGGGGGAGTGATTCCAGTTTTTTCCGATTGATGTCATTCACGCTTCTATTGTGCGTTGAAAGCATGATTTCTTTTTCATAGATTTCGTCCTCCCAATAGGTTCTGGAGTTGATCTTCTGCAGATCAGCAAGCGTGACTTGATTACTGCGCACATTATTTAAAAGTTGGATGAAATCAGGATCTGACTGCCGATATATTTTCTGCAGTTCGATGTTTACCACATTCGATTGCTGATATGCCTGTGACGAAAAAAAGAATGGAGAATCGTAGAAAGGGCCCAAGACTGCCCAGTCCTCATTTTTGGCAACCGGAGGCAGTTGAAAGGGATCTCCGATAAAAACCAGCTGCTTGCCGCCAAAGGGATAGGCTCGATTTCCACCTCCATATACCCTCAATAATTTATCGATCACATCCAGCAGGTCACACCGTACCATGGAGATTTCATCGATGATCAAGAGGTCCAGTTCGCGCAGCACCTTCTTTTTGTTTTCGAAATATTTAAAATGATCAAAAATGGTGCTTCGGTCTTTTTCCCCTTTCGGAGCCTTGGTACGAAGCCGTTTATCCATCGGCGGATAGACGCTTGGAGATATTTGAAAAAAGGAATGGATGGTTACGCCACCTGCATTAATCGCTGCGATACCGGTTGGAGCAATAATGGCCAGCTTTTTCTCCGTATTGTCCTTTATATATTTTAGGAAAGTCGTTTTTCCCGTACCGGCCTTACCGGTCAAAAAAAGATTCCGCCTGGAGTTTTCAATAAAATCCACAGCGAGGTTGAAGGCTTTATTCTCTTTATCTAATTTCATTGATTTTCTGCCACAGATCGAAGTCCAGGAGCTGAAACGTTTTTGCCTGTATTGGAAGGATTTACAACCGTTTAAAGTTACTAATATTTCAAATAGGATATCTAGTGACTCTTCTCAAAACTATCTAAGAAAACTTAGATCACTTTCTTCGACTGTGTCCAAATCTACTAGATCAAGGTTGTCCTTGCTCCTGCCTTATTCAAGTTCGTAGCTCAGGAATCCCGGCTATCCGTGGCTGTTGAATGTTGGCCGCTTTCCCAATGATCTTATCAACTTGTTTCACTGTGCATTTCATTTCCTGATCCTTCTTCTCTCTGTCAAATCGGTAAATGCTACACCTCGTTTATATTGAATTTAGTTCATTCTACAATTTCGTAATCTATACTCAATTTACGCAATGCTCTAAAAGCGGAGCTGGAATTTTTATCATCTACCTCAATACTTACCTCGTCGCCTTCTAAAAGTATATCCGTAAGTTCGTTAGACAAGGATTCATCCATGTTGGTTGAAATCTCTGCTAAACATTTGGCGATTGCTCTTCTATCCGGCCGCTGAGCGTCACAAGACAACAGATTTATTTCCATGATTTTTTCTTAAGGTAAGCAACTCGAGGGAGGACGACAAACTCTAGAAAAGGGTATTCTTTTGAGCGGTGATTAGAATGGCGTATTGATCTATATTTAAGGGATACTCCCAGGTCTCAGTCACACGGAGGTTTCTTCATAATATAAATCATCCGCTTTCCCTGCCTCTCCTCTGCATTTGGCCATTTCAAGATCGCCTATCCTTATCTGTACAGGACAAAACGGTTTTATTTCCGTAAAAGCCAATGTGCGACCCGCCTTCGTGGGGCAATCACAGCCCTTAAGTAATTACCTTTCTGTTTTTTTCTCTGGATATATGACCGCAAAAATCCAGTTCTTCACCAAGCTCCACCCAACATTTGCCAATCTCAACCCCGTCCATACACCTTCCCCAACAACCCATACAACTCCGGATGCTCCCGCTCCATCTTTTCCGGTTGCTGAAAAAAGTACTCACTGACTACACTCAAAAATTCGGCTTCGTTGGTGCCTCCGTAGGGATTGATGTCTGATTTGCCTTGCCGTATTTCTTTGATTCCCCGATGCATGGTTTTAATCCAGGGAATGAGATAGGGCTCTTTCAGAAATATCTCCGGAATGCCGTCTACCGCACCGTCGGATTTATCGAGGAGGTGTACAAATTCATGGATGCCTACGTTTTTGGTGGAATGTTGTTGGTCAAAGCCGTTGTGAAGGGCGGGTTTGGAAAGGATCATCATGCGGTTCATGCCTCCACTGCCTACCATACCGAGGATGTTGCGCTCCTTACCGATCCGGGTTTCGTAATCGTGATTGAAGGCGCCGTCGTAGAGTAGAACCTCGTTCAAATTTCGGTAGCGCCAGTCTTTGAATCCAAATATGGGGATGATGGCACTGGCTGCCACCAATACGCGATCTGCATCTGTTATGTCTGTTTCTATCCCGGTAATATCCACTTCACTCAGGAAATACTGCACTTCCCGCTCAAAGCGCGCGCGCTCATTCGCCGAAAGGCGCACATAAAAGCGGACCTTCTCTTCCAGTATTTTCCGCCACCTTGCGGGAAACGGACTGTCAATCTCCTTTGGCTTCCGAAAAAACAGATACCAGGCCGAGAAAGGCAGGAGCAGGAGGAGGAAGATGGTGAATAGGAGGGCGGGGGTTGACAATTTTTGATTTTTAGGTGTACTGTCACAAACTTCAGGACATTTTATTTTAGATAACAAGTATTCTTATGTACCACTATGTGTCCATGGTACTCCGCTCCACCTCTTAAGGGGGAGCTGTCCGCTTAGCGGGCTGAGGGGGAGAACCCCCGTGCTGAATTAATAGTATTTGCCTCCGGCGGCTTCTTTGCCTTGATGCAAAGGAAGCAAAAATCAAGGCTGTATTTTATTTTTAACGTTGCGCTGCAAGTCAAAAAGCTAAACTGGCTAAACTCGCCGGAACAACATAACTCTTGCCTGAAATATCATTGTTTTGCACACTGTATAAAATGCTTCAGAACTTCTGGCTCAAACACTACCCAGTTTTTAACGCCTTTTGACTCACTGCTCACTAAATAAAATAAGGCCGCAAAGAATACTCAAAGATTGACCCTAAGTAATTGTGTTAGTACAGTTAGGTTTTAATTTTTAATGATTATTCACAGCAAGTTATCAATAAGTAGGGTAATAGTCTAAGATAGCTATACCCTCTCCCCGCAGCCAGCAAAGCGCTGCTGCTCTCCCCAGACTGGTCGAAGACCAGACGCTCCCCGGGCGACAACTGCCGAAGGCAGGGGAGACCATCTCCCCATTTCCCGCCAACAAAATTTTCATTTGGCCATCCCGACGGTATATCCTACATTTGTCAGGTGCCTGGATGCGCTTTCCTTTATCGCACAATCTCCGAATCAAGTCAGGAATATTTTTTTAAACGATATTAACCCGTTTAAACTATGTCTGTATTAGCAACTATAGACTGGGTATTCATTGCCTTGTACTTTGCCTTGATCCTCGGAATTGCCTGGTGGGTGATCCGCCAGAAGAACGAAACTTCTGATGACTATTTCCTTGCCGGTAGAAACCTGGGGTGGTTTGTGGTCGGTGCCTCCATCTTTGCCTCCAATATTGGTTCGGAACACATCGTCGGACTGGCAGGCTCCGGTGCTACCGATGGGGTGGCGATGGCCCATTACGAATTGCACGCCTGGTGCCTTCTGGTTCTGGGCTGGATTCTGGCGCCCTTTTACATGCGCTCCCGCATCTATACCATGCCGGAGTTTTTGGAGAAACGCTTTTCGCCAACAGCCCGTTGGGTACTATCAGTTATTTCACTGGTTGCCTACGTACTGACCAAGGTGGCTGTAGGGATTTTTGCCGGTGGTATTGTCTTTGGCGTGCTGCTCCCGGAGGTGAATTTCCTTGGACTGGACAGCTTTTGGGTCGGTTCCATTTTGATGATCATTTTGACTGGTGTATATACGGTGATGGGCGGCCTGCGAGCAGTAGCCTATACCGAAGCTATACAAACGATCATCCTGATCCTCGGTTCTATTCTGGTAACTGTCTACGGATTAAAAGCACTCGGTGGCTGGGATGAATTGAGAGCGATCGCCGGCTCGGAAATGTTTAACCTCTGGAAACCGATGGTTCCGGAAGGCATGGATGGTACATGGGCCCCTGTCCATACAGACACTGAAATGGCCTGGTATTTCAACAGCAATTACCCCTGGCTGGGCATGTTGATTTGTGCACCGATTATCGGTTTGTGGTATTGGTGTACCGATCAGTATATTGTTCAACGGATGCTTGGTGCGGCCAACCTGACTCAGGCACGTCGCGGTACTATAGCGGCTGCCTTCTTCAAACTGTTGCCGGTTTTCATTTTCATTATTCCCGGTCTCATCACCTTTGCGTTGGCAGATAGTGGCAAAATGCCCGAGTTGGCCAATGCGTTGCTTGACGCGGATGGAAATATTATCAATTCCAAGGCCCAACAGGTATTTCCATTGCTGGTAGCCACTGTGCTTCCTGCCGGGGTACGGGGAATTGTCGTAGCCGGACTGCTGGCTGCCCTGATGAGTTCGTTGGCAGGCGTATTTAACGCTTCTTCTACTTTGTTTACGATGGACCTCTACTCCAAGTTCAAGCCGAATGTATCCCAAAAACAACTGGTACGCGTCGGACGGATCGCCACCGGTGTCATGGTCGTTATTGGTTTGTTGTGGATTCCGGTCATCCAGGGAAGTCGCGGATTATACGACTACCTGCAAAGTGTGCAGGGCTATCTGGCCCCACCCATATTTGTGGTCTTTTTCTTCGGAATATTTAATAAACGACTAAATGCCAAAGGGGCACTTTGGGCCATGGTCGTCGGTTTTGCATTAGGGATTTTCCGCCTGATCATCGATACACCGGTAATGTTGAATGAAGGCTACGCCTATACAGAGGGGTCCTTCCTCTGGGTGATTAACAACATATTCTTCCAGTACTATAGCGTGCTGATCCTTATCGTTTCGGCGATTACGATGGTGGTGGTGAGTTACGCTTCCGAAGCACCAAATCTGCAACGTATTCAGGGGCTAACGATGGGCACTGTTTCTGCCGAGCAAAAGGCCGAGACCAAAGCCAGCTATACCAAAATGGATGTCGCTATTTCAATTTTGGTGATTGTGCTGATCATAGCTGCTTACCTTTATTTTACGGGATAAATTTAGTTTGATTAATGAGGAAAGTTGAGCGTTTATCGGGTTGCGGCAGGCGCTCAACTTTTTTAATGTTGAATGCTGAATGGAGAATTTTTAATTAAACGGAATATTCCGTTGAGCTTTAATCTTAGATCGAAAATCGGAAACACCTAAATTTCGACCAAACAGCTATTCCGCTAAACGATTCCCGATCAACGTTTTACGTTAAAATGGAAGTCTCACACATAGAAGGAGAGGATGAATTTTTTAATCATTATCTACACCATTACACCATTACACCATTACACCAATTTCACTTCCTTAACGGAACCAACGGAACCAACGGAACCAACGGAACAAACAGAAATCACCCCCGACTTGTGACCACAATCACAAAAACCGGAGTATTCAGCCTGTACCTTTAGGCTTGAAATATTTAGCGAATCAAAAACGATCGCCATGAAGAAAATACTCCTGCCAACAGATGGCTCTGATCTGGGTGACTATGCTTATGTCATTGCGCATAAAATTGCGAATGCCACCGGAGCCAGTATTGAAGCTTTTTCAGTAGTGGAAGCTCCCGCAAATGCTTTTTATGATCCGGACGGAAATATAAAGGACGATGAAGGGGAAGACCTTACGGAATTTCAGAAGCAAAGCAAGGATCTGGATGATAAATTGCAGCGCTGGATCGCCGATAAGCCCGATATCAATACGGTTAAAACCAAGATCGGTCGGGTAAACGAAGATATCGTCAAGGAAGCCGAAGCCGGTGATTTTGATCTGATCGTAATGGGTACTGCCGGTGCTTATGGGGTTGAACAGGTCCTGCGAAACTCACACGCAGCTCACGTAGTACGGAGCTCAAAAATTCCGGTGCTTACGCTTAAGTGTGATCGTTCGGAATGGATGATCAATGATATCCTGCTGGTCAGTGATTTTGATGAGAAGGGCGAACTTAACCTCAAAATGGTGAAGGATATTCAAAAGACATTTGGTGCCAGGCTCCATTTGCTGAAAATAAATACGCCCAAACACTTCAAGACCAACTTAGAGGTGGAGAAAGACATAGCCGATTTCATCGAAGCAAACGATCTGGAGAATGTGGAATGGCACATCTATTCCGATCGTACCATCGAGCAGGGGGTAATCAACTTCAGCGCTGAATCCGGCATTGACTTTGTGGCAATCGCCTGCCATCAATATACAGGCCTCAGTCGCTTGTTTAAGCACGATATATCAGAGGATCTGGTTAATCACCTCTGGCAACCGGTGATGACGTTTCCGGTTTAGGTAAGAGTTAGTGTTGAATGGAGAATGTTGAATTCTTAATGCTTAGTTGTAGTGTCACATTAACTTAGGGACAAAACCAGGTGCCGCACCTACGGCGCTTAAAGTGAATCCAATATTTTTTGTTACAAAGGTGTGCCTCCTCTGGAGGCTCCAGTGGAGCCAAACCTTTGTAGCACTTTTTGTGATTTTGATGGTAAGCTCCAGCGGAGCGACACCAATTCGTAGTTCCTGTTTTGACCCTAAGATTAGGTGCTAGTACATTTAGGGATTAATTTTTAATTGAGCATACCGCAATGTACAACTTAGCAAGACATACCACTCTCTCTGTTTTACCTGTAAGCTTATTTTGAATTCTAATTAATCCTCTATTTTCGAATTAAACGAATTAAACGAATTAAACGAATTAAACG
>JAAEZH010000020.1 GCA_018222965.1 Bacteroidota bacterium | reverse complement strand
TTTTGTTAGAATATTTCCTATTGAAGCTTGTATACCAAATTCTGTTCGGTTTATTTTGGAATAATCTTGTTGTATACTTGACACATTGGGAAAAAAGTTGCAATTTGCTACTTGTGCCAGATGTGGAAAATTTTCCCCTGAGCCAACCCATGTAACATTATCCGGAACTTTTTCAGCGATCATATCGTTTATGATTGTTGGGATTTCTTAGTTAAGGAATGGAAATTGTTATATGCTGAAAGTTAGGTCGAATCCACAGAATGTAGCTCAAGTAGAACCCTTTCTCGAGGAGGCACTATCTCCTTATAAAATTGCACCAGATAAATACGGCGAAATTTTGGTCAGCTTGACAGAAGCTGTTGCTAATGCTATCATACATGGCAATTGCAATGATGAAACCAAGACCGTAAAGGTGGAATGTAAATCTTGTGGCAATGAAGTTGCTTTCCGGGTTTCTGACCAGGGTGGCGGATTTGATCCAAATAACATTCCTGACCCAACCTGTACCGATAATCTAATTAAGATTGGAGGTCGGGGTGTTTTCCTAATGCGGGAGCTTTGTGATAAATTGCAGTATTTGAATAATGGCCGTACGGTTGAAATGAGATTCAAGATTCAGTCTGCATGAGTGAAGATCCTGTTTTTCCAGCTGATCCCGAATTTGAGCTGGAATCTTCCATTACCTTTTTTTCTGAAGACATTGATTTCGAATTATCCAAACCTGAGCTTGTCAGCTCCTGGGTTAAAGAGGTAATTTCAAATGCATCCTGTGAGCTGATTGCTTTACAGGTTATTTTTTGTTCGGATGTGTATTTGTTGAAAATAAACGTGGAACATTTGGATCACGATTATTACACAGATATCATTACATTTCCTTATCAGGATCCACCTAAAGTAGAAGGCGATTTATTTATTAGTATTGAGCGCGTGCGGGATAATGCTCAGAAGTTGGATCAATCTTTTGATCGGGAATTACAGCGGGTAATCATTCATGGTGTTTTTCATTTGATGGGACAGGGAGACAAGACCGAAGTTGAAGCTCAACAAATGCGTAATCTGGAAGAAACAGCTTTAGCGGTCCATCCTTTTTTTACATAATCGTATTTATACCACCTTTCTTTTCGGCAGACCATGTAAAAATCCCATATTTTTGCACTTTCCGTCCTGCCAAAAATTCCTTGTTTTTTTACATTAAAATTGCCCGACTATATGATCGTGCTAAAATTTGGAGGTACTTCGGTTGCTAAACCGGAGCGCATTCAGCGTATTCTTGATATTCTGAATGGGTATTATGAGAATGGTGAAAGATTCACATTAGTTGTTTCAGCTTTTGGTGGAGTAACGGATCAGTTGCTAGAAATGAGTAAGCGAGCTGCTGCTGCAGATGAATCGTATCGAGATATTTTCCAGGAATTTAAAGATCGGCATATTGATGCTGCCCGGACTTTATTGGTTGGGGATGAGTTGGAACGGGTTTTGGATGCTCAGGCTGAAAACCATTTAGAATTGGAAAATTTACTATACGGTATTTTTCTGCTTCGGGAAGCTTCTGGCCGTACCCTGGATTATCTGTTAAGTTTTGGAGAGCGAAACGCTGCTTATCTGATTTCTCAGTATTTTTCTTCTGCTGGCCTGAAGTCTGATTATTTGGATGCTCGAAATATTATTCAAACAGATTCTGGTTTTGGATCAGCTAAAGTTGATTTTGAATATTCAAACCATCGAATTCGAGATTATTATAAATCGCATCCTGCGGTTCAGGTGGTTACGGGATTTATTGCTTCCAATGCATCCGGACAAACAACTACTTTGGGTAGGGGGGGATCCGATTATACGGTTTCTATTTTAGGAGCTGCACTTTCAGCGTCTCGTGTAGAAATTTGGACAGATGTTGATGGAGTACTTACGGCTGATCCCCGTAAGGTTCGAAGGGCATTTACAATTCCATCGCTTACTTATGAGGAGGCAATGGAGTTGTCTCATTTTGGAGCGAAGGTGATTTATCCGCCTACCTTGCTTCCTGCTATGAAGCATTCTATTCCAGTTTATATCCGGAACACCTTCAATCCTGATTTTTCCGGTACTTGTATTAGTAGTGTTTTTGATGATAGCGGTTTACCTGTTAAGGGAGTTTCTTCTATTAGCAACATTGCATTATTGACCTTATCGGGTAGCGGACTTTTTGGAGTGCCAGGAATCGCGGCCCGACTATTTGGTGCTTTGGCCCAATCTAATATTAATGTCATCTTGATTACGCAGGGGTCTTCGGAGCATTCAATCTGTTTTGCTGTTTCTCCAGTTGATGCTGATCGGGCGAGAGAAGTTACTGAATTGGCATTCGAATATGAATTACAATCTGGTCGTGTATATCCGGTAAGAGTTGAAAAGGATTTATCGGTTATTGCTGTTATTGGTGAAAATATGCGTTACCAACCTGGTATTTCTGGGCGGTTATTTGATTCTTTAGGAAAAAATGGAGTTAATGCAGTTGCAATAGCTCAGGGTAGTAGTGAGCGCAATATTTCTGTGGTTATTCAGGCGAAAGACGAGCGTAAGGGTTTAAATGCTTTGCACGAATCCTTTTTCCTTTCGGATACAAAGGAGTTGCATGTCTTTATGGTAGGAGTTGGTTTGATTGGTTCAACTTTGATTGAGCAAATTAAACGGCAACGGGACTTCCTTTTGGATAATCAGCAATTGGAAGTTAAAATAATCGGTCTGGCGAATAGTCGAAAAATGGTTTTCTCGGAAGAAGGGATTGATCTTAAAAATTGGAAGTCCATGTTGGTTGATGGAGAAATCATGGATATGCCTGTCTTTATTGAGCGGATGAAATCCATGAATATGTCTAATACCATTTTTATTGATAATACAGCTACGGAAAAGGTTTCTGATTTTTACTTTGAAATTTTGGACAGTAGTATTTCAATAAGTACCCCTAATAAGATTGCTACTTCTAGTACCTATTTAGAGTATAAACGTTTAAAGGCTGTTGCGGAAAAACGTGGAGTTCAATTTTTATATGAAACTAATGTTGGAGCGGGTCTCCCTGTTTTATCTACTTTGAAAGATTTGATTCTAAGTGGGGATAAGATTATTAGTATTGAGGGTGTGTTGTCGGGTTCCTTGTCTTTTATTTTTAATTCATTTGATGGTGAAACCTGTTTTTCTGATATTGTTAAGCTGGCTAAAGAGCGGGGATTCACAGAACCAGATCCGAGAGATGATCTTGGCGGATTTGATGTTCGGAGAAAGTTGGTTATTCTTGCTCGTGAGGCTGGGTATGAATTAGAGCCAAATGAAGTTGTTATGCCTGATTTTTTGCCTGCTGATGTTGTTGCGGCAAAATCAGTTGATGCGTTTTTTGAATTGTTGCAGGATCACGATACACATTTTGAACAACTTCGAAAAGAAGCTGCTTCCGAGGAAAAGGTACTTCGATTTGTGGGTAGTTTGAATCAGGAGGGTAAAGCCGAAATACAATTAAAATCTGTTGACAGCTCACATCCATTTTATGGTTTGAGTGGAAGCGACAATATGATAGTATTTACTTCTTTAAGATATAAGGAAAGGCCACTGGTTGTAAGAGGACCTGGTGCCGGTGCAAGCGTTACAGCAGCAGGCGTTTTCGCTGAAATCATTCAAATTGGCAATTATTTGTCGTAAAACATTGATTAACAAGTAGTTATGAGTGCTGGGATTAAAATTTTTGCTCCTGCCAGTCTGTCTAATCTGGGATGTGGGTTCGATACCTTGGGTTTAGCCCTTGATGCACCTGGGGATGAACTGATCGCTCGATTTTCGGATACTCCCGGAATACGAATTACCGGAATATTTGGGGCAAAAGGAAAATTACCCTTAGATCCTACTTTAAATACAGCGGGTAGATCTGCATTGGCATTACTCGATCATTTGGGAGACCCAAAGTTGGGTTTTGAGTTTGAGTTGCATAAGAAAATGCCTTTTGGTAGTGGGTTGGGTTCATCTGCAGCAAGTGCCGTTGCCGGAGTTATGGCAGTGAATGAATTGTTGCGTCGTCCGCTTGAGAAAATGGATTTAATTCCATTTGCATTAGAGGGGGAGAAAATTGCGTCTGGTGATTTGCATGCTGATAATATTGCACCAAGTTTATTGGGTGGGGTAGTTCTTGTTAGGTCTCATGATCCGGTTGATGTACTGCGTCTTCCTTGTCCACCCGGTTTGCATGTAGTGGCTGTATATCCGTATGTTGAAGTTTTGACTAAGGATGCCCGTGCTGTATTAAAGGATACTGTTCCCCTAAAATCTATGGTGAAGCAAGCTGCAAATTTGGCTTCATTTGTTGTTGGTTTTTACCGTACTGATCTTGATTTGATTTCCCGTTCCATGAAAGACATTGTTGTAGAACCACAAAGGGCTCATTTGATTCCTCATTTTTATGAAATTCAGGAAAGTGCATTGGCTGCTGGTGCCATTGGCTGTAGTATTTCTGGTGCCGGTCCTACCATATTTGCACTTTGCGGGAATAGTTTTATTGCTGAAGAGGTAGGAGAGCGGATGGCTAAAATCTATTCAGATAATAGGATTGAGTATGATTTATTTTATTCTGGTGTCAATCAGGATGGAGCGGTTAAATGTTAGAGTATGAAGTTGTATAGTACCAGAGGGCAATCACCGGTTGTGGAATTGGGGGAAGCGGTTTTAAGAGGGCTTCCTCCTGATAATGGTTTGTATATGCCTGAGTATATTCCTACTCTAGATGTTTCCTTTTTTGAGGATTTACCTGGTATGAGCCTTCCGGATATTGGATATTCAGTATGTAAAGCCTTGTTTCAGGATTATATACCTGATGTGGAGCTTCGTCGAATAATTAATGCTGCTATAAATTTCCCGGCGCCGGTAGTGAAATTGAGTGAGGATACCTATGTATTAGAGCTTTTTCACGGGCCCAGTTTGGCATTCAAAGATTTTGGGGCTCGTTTTATGGCTCAGTTAATGGGTTATTTTAATCGCCATGAAGATGAAAAGTTAGTCATATTGGTGGCTACTTCTGGTGATACCGGTGGAGCGGTAGCTTCTGGTTTTGTGGGGGTTGATGGTATTGAAGTTTGTATTCTTTATCCATCTGGGAAAGTTAGTCCCCTTCAGGAAAAGCAATTGACTACCCACGGGAAGAATATTACAGCAATAGAGGTAAAAGGTACTTTTGATGATTGCCAGGATTTGGTTAAAAAAGCCTTTTTAGATCCCAATCTTACAAATGTATTGCGGCTTAGTTCTGCTAATAGTATCAACATAGCCCGCTTGATTCCGCAGAGTTTCTATTACTTTGATGCTTTTCGGCAACTTGAAAGCAGGGAAGGAGATGTGTGGTTTTCGGTTCCAAGTGGTAATTTTGGAAACCTTACGGCTGGCTTGTTTGCTAAGAAAATGGGTTTGGATATTACTGGGTTTATTGCTGCTACCAATGTAAATGATGTTGTTCCCCGGTATTTAGATCAAGGCATTTATGAACCCAGGCCATCTATTAGGACTATCTCTAATGCTATGGATGTAGGAAATCCATCTAATTTTCGGCGTTTGGAAGACTTGTTTTGTTCCACGTGGAACAATTTTAGAGACAATATGATTGGTTTTTCCTTTTCGGATAGTGAAACCAAGCATAAATTAAGCGAGGTTAATAATCGTTATGGTTATTTATTAGACCCTCATGGTGCTGTTGGTATGTTGGCCTGGGACCAATTTAGGCAGACGGATTTAGGGAAGAATACTACTGGTGTGGTCCTTGAAACTGCACATCCTGCCAAATTTAAAGATGATGTTGAGTCAATAATAGGAGAGGATATTACCTTGCCAAAGTCTTTGATGGATATAAAAGATAAAGAAAAGGTGGCTTATTTAATGCCTCCTGACTATGATTCCTTCTCCAGGTATTTGCTGGATAGGTATAATTGATAAATGTAAAGGCCCGATGGTATATGTAACCATTGGGCTTTTTTGTTGTTTGTAAAGGGGACGAGATTGTTTTCGGGGGTGATATGTTCCACGTGGAACATTCTTTGTCTAACCATTTGCATTAATAGCAACAGCTTATCCTAATTGCATGTGGGGTTTAGCTGTATATCCTTATTTTAGGAGCTCAATTAAAAATAGAATATAGTATGAAAAAAGCCTTGCTTTGGGTGTTTGGGTTGTCCTTTTTAGCTATGCCGGGATGGTCTCAACAAGAAAACGAAAACACCAACAAGTTTCGGCAGCTCTACGATAAGTTGCCAACTCCTAATGTATATCGTTCTGCATCGGGTGCTCCTGGTCATAAATACTGGCAGCAGAAGGCAGATTACGTAATGGAGATTGAACTGGATGATGAGAATCAGCGGATATACGGTGAAGAGACTATTAGTTACCACAATAATTCACCAGATCCGTTGACTTATTTGTGGGTTCAATTGGACCAAAACAGAAGGGCTCTGGATAGTGATAGCTATAAAGTCAGTCAATCTGAACTGGATGATGATGTTACTCTGCGTGAATTGAATCGATTGGAACCCTGGTTTGATGGAGGTTTTAAAATTGACTACGTGAAAGATGCTTCGGGGAAGCCACTGGCACATTCTATCGTGAAAACGATGATGCGCATTGATCTTCCCAACGTCTTAGAACCAGGAGAAAGTTTCACCTTTAGTATCAAGTGGTGGTATAATATCAATGATCGAATGAAAATAGGAGGACGTTCGGGTTATGAATACTTTGAAGATGAGGATAACTACCTCTATACCATTGCTCAGTTTTTCCCGCGGATGGCCGTTTATATTGATGATGAAGGCTGGCAGAATAAACAATTTTTGGGAAGAGGGGAGTTTACGCTGACCTTTGGGGATTATGATGTCAAGATTACAGTGCCGGAAGATCATTATGTTTCAGCAACAGGTGTCCTGCAGAATGAGAAGGATGTATTGACAAAAGCTGAAATGAAGCGTATGGATCAAGCGCGGGAGTCCTTTGATGAACCAGTTGTTATTGTAACAGAAGAGGAGGCAAGGGAGAATGAAAAGGACAAGAGTTCTGATAAAAAGACCTGGCACTTTAAGGCTGAGAATGTAAGAGATTTTGGCTTCGCATCTTCTCGTAAGTTTATCTGGGATGCCATGGCTGTGCAGATGAGTGATAAAGTGGTAATGGCCATGTCTATGTATCCGAAAGAAGGCAACCCATTATGGGAAAGATATTCGACGAAAGTCATTGCTCATACCTTAAAGTGGTATTCTCATTACACCTTTGATTATCCATATCCAGTTGCCTGGTCTATCCATGCAAATAGAATTGGGATGGAATATCCTATGATCTGCTTTAATGGCGGTCGCCCGGAAGCAGATGGAACTTATTCTGAGCGAACTAAGTATGGGATGATCTCTGTAATAATCCATGAAGTTGGGCATAATTATTTCCCAATGATTGTCAATTCAGATGAGCGTCAATGGACATGGATGGATGAAGGCTTAAATTCTTTCCTGCAGTTTTTGACCGAACAGGAATGGGAAAGAGACTATCCATCCAGACGTGGCCCTGCCCATAAAATCGTAGATTATATGGGCGGTGATAAAAGCCGGATAGTTCCAATTATGACAAACTCCGAAAGCATTTTTCAGTTTGGAAATAATGCATACGGTAAGCCGGCAACAGCATTAAATATCTTGCGGGAAACCATATTGGGGCGGGAACTTTTTGATTATGCATTTAAAGAGTATTCTAATAGATGGATGTTTAAACACCCATCTCCTGCAGATTTATTCAGGACCATGGAGGATGCATCCGGTGTAGATCTGGATTGGTTTTGGAGAGGCTGGTTCTATACCAACGATCATGTAGATATTGCGTTGAAAGAAGTTAAGTGGTATCAACCGGCAACAGGAAATCCTGAAGTAGAAAATCCGATCATGGCCGAAACCCGGGATCAAATTCCACCGAATGGAATCAGTTCAATCCGAAACAAAGAAGTGATTGAAAAAACCCAGGATGAGATCGATACCAGCCTCAGAGATTTTTATACGGAATATGATCCACTGGAAGTGGATGCTATAGATCGGAAAGAGTACGAAGAATATATGGAGAGTTTATCGGATGAGGAACGTGCAGTACTGGAATCTGGTAATAATTATTATGAGCTTACCTTTGAAAATGTGGGTGGATTGGTAATGCCAATTATTGTGGCTTTTAATTACGCAGATGGTTCCTCAGAGGTATTTCGTATCCCGGCAGAAATTTGGCGCTTTGGGGATCAACAGGTTACGAAAGTATTTGTTACTAAGAAAGAAGCTGTATCATTTGTGGTAGATCCATTTTACGAAACAGCAGATATTGATACCGGGAATAATCATTTTCCCCCGAAAGCCAATCCAAATCGCTTTGAATTGTTTAAACAACGCAGTTGGAGAGGAGGGGAGAACCCAATGCAACGCGCAAAAAGGGCAGAAGAAGCCGAAAATTAATTTAACTAATTGATTATCAAGTAAATAAAGGGGGTCGGTAATATGTTTTGCCGATCCCTTACTTTTGTACCATGCAAGACTACAAAAATCCTAAACTCATTCTGGAGTCCAGTGCTCTGGAACCTGGAAAATTCACCTGGCAGAGTCCGTCGAATTTGGCAATAATAAAATATTGGGGAAAACACGGCAGGCAATTGCCGCAAAACCCTTCCATTAGTTTTACGCTAAATTCTGCAGTAACTCAAACCCAGATAGAATATAAACAAAGGGAGGAAGCTGGACATGGGGTTTCTCTGGAATTTTTCTTTCACGGTGAACCCAAGCCGGAATTTGGCGAAAAGCAGAAAAAATTCCTGGAGAGCATTTTGGATATTTTTCCTTTCCTGAATCAAATGGATCTGACCATTCGGTCTGGAAATTCTTTTCCCCATTCTTCAGGAATTGCATCATCGGCTTCAAGCATGTCAGCATTGGCACTTTGCCTTTGTTCAATAGAGGATAAACTTTTTGGTACGCTTTCCGATGATGAAGCATTTGACCGGAAAGCTTCTTATGTAGCCAGGTTGGGATCGGGAAGTGCCTGCCGTTCTGTTTACGGAACGATGGCTCTTTGGGGAAAATTTGGAGAAGTGGAAGGAAGTGATGATACGGTTGCCATTCCCATGGAAGATCATGTACATCCATTATTCAAAACATTTCACGATGATATTCTTATCGTGAGTAAATCCGAAAAGAGCGTATCCAGTCGAGCCGGCCACGGCTTGATGGAACAAAATCCATTTGCAGCTCCTCGCTATCAGCAAGCCAACCAGCGTTTGCATGAATTACTCCCGGCATTACGGCAAGGCGATTTGGAAACATTTGGACGAATTACGGAAAACGAGGCATTGAGTTTGCATGCCCTGATGATGACCTCAAATCCATCGTATATTCTAATGCAACCGAATACCCTCGAAATGATTAACCGGCTTCGGGCATTTCGGGAGGATACCGGACATCCGGTATATTTTAGTCTGGATGCCGGACCAAATTTGCATGTTTTATATCCGGAAGATGCGATTCATGCGATTCGTCCGTTTATAGAAGAAGAACTGGTTCCTCTTTGTGAGGAAGATGCCTGGCTACCTGATTGGGTAGGAGAAGGACCAGAAGAATTGTAAACGAAAAGTAATGAACAGATTCCTGCTTATATTATTTAGCATAATTCCTTTTTTGGGGTGTAAAGCACAAGCTCCTGAAAATCGCCCTAAATTGAATGAAACTTCTTTTGATGAAAAGTTGGGATCCTTGCTGAGTTTCAGTGTTCCCTTGATTGGAGTCGAGGAAGTGCACAAAGCAAAAGAAAATTATATCTTACTAGATACCCGCGAACGAGAGGAGTTTGAGGTAAGTCATATTCCGGGGGCTACTTTTGTTGGGTATAAGGATTTTGAATCTTCAAGTGTTGAAAACCTGGATCGGGATAAGCCGGTCGTCTTGTATTGCTCCGTAGGCTATCGATCAGAAAAAATTGGCGAAAAGTTGAGAAAGATGGGCTTTTCCAAAGTTTACAATTTATACGGAAGCATTTTTGAATGGGTTAATAAAGGATATCCAATCGTAACGCCAATGGGGGTGGAGACGAAAAAAATTCATACCTACAATAAGAAATGGTCTGAATGGATGACCAACCCGTCTTTTCAGAAAATCTGGTAACCGGAATTTTGCTATTTACTTACTGTAATTCTTTGAATACTTGCCGTTTGGGGCCCTTTGATTTCCAGAAAGTAAATTCCACTGGAAAGGTCCGGGATATTCAGATATAGGCTTTGACCAAGATCGCTAAATGAGATGCTGCCGAAAATTGGCTGTCCGTTGGAATTTAGTAGCCGGATTTTAAGTTTAGTTTTTTGATCGGGAGCAATATCGTGATCAAGGACTACTTGCCGGGCACCTGAGATTATGTTTGGGTACAATCGAATAACGTCGCCGGTATATGCTCTTTGGAGTAAATGTACCAATTGGGTGTATTCAAAACTTCCGTCCAGGTCCATTATTTTCAACCGATAATAGTTGTTTCCCATAAAGGGATTTTCATCTGTAAATTGGTAGTCCTTCCGAATATTAGACTCTCCGGCTGCTTGAACTTTTCCAATAGATTCGAAGGTTTCTCCATCCTGACTGCGCTGGATTTCAAAATAAGCGGTATTTGATTCCGTAGCTGTTTGCCAATGAAGAATATTGTCAGAATTGTCTGTATGTCCTTGTAAATCAGTTAGTTCTACCGGTACAGATGAGGATGTTACTTCTAAGACAAAGAGTCCTCGTAACTGGTCAGAAGCGATAATATTTCCAGAAGGAAGGAAAGGATAAACACCCCAACATCCTTCAAAACCGGCGTAATTTGTATTGTTTGGTTCTGTATCGAAATAGGCTACATTGAATACATTATCCGGGTCTTCAATATTAAAAACCTGCACTCCATCGTGGTAGTAAGAAATATAAACGGAATCTCCTTTTATGAAGGGGTTGTGGGCAATGCTATTTGTAGCGGCCGGCGCTTCAAGAGTGGATTCAAACAAGTTGCTGGTACTAACGGAGATGGCTCCAAGATTGCTTACATCTGCAATTTTTAGTGCTTTCCCATGTGTTTCATCGGCAAAGACCAATTGAGTGCCATCTGCATTTAACCAGGAACTGTGATTGTAACCCGATTCGGGGTAGGAGGTAAGTGATCCTAATAAGGTCGGAGAAGTCGCTACGGAATAATCATAGACATACAGTCCGTCAGAACCGTGGGAGCAATAAGCGGTATCACCACGCACAAATACATCATGCACATATCCGGCCGGTAGATTTACATCGCTGATTTCCACTGGGTTAGCTGGGTTGCTAAGGTCCATTACAATAATGCCCTGGCTGTGCGTGTTGGTGCCGACGGCATAAAGTCTTGCAGCCGCTTCGTCGATGAAAATATTATGAGATCGGGTAAAAGAAGTTTGGACCTGGGCGGCAAGACTTGCTGAAGCCGGGAGGTTTGACAGATCAATAACCAATAAGCCTTCGCCTCCTTCATCAGCAACGGCATAAGCATAATTTTGATATGTCTTAATATCCCGCCACAAACTATTGCTTCCTCCCTGGATAAAGTCAATCAATACCGGGTAAGCGGTTCCCATCCCGTCATTATTACTTACATCAAAAATATGAATACCTTGTATCGTGGCTACCAGAGCATATTCATTTCCGGAGGGATCGACATATCCCCAAATATCGCTGTAAGCAGCACCATAACGAAGGGGCAATGAATCATCATCCCAGCGGTCGAGCAAATTCATATTTAAGGAAATTTGGCTTAGGCCGAATGTCGATAAAAGAAGAAAAAGCAATACGAGTATATTTCTGAACTGCATGCGCATTAAAGGGTTAGACTGTAAAAATTACAACTGTGGGCATATGAATAAGCAGGATACTTTTCTGGTTTACCTACAGGTATAAATAGTAAAATGAATACAAAGTTTAATATCTGATGAAACAGAAAATCAAAATGTCTACATTCAATTTTTGGGGAGGAGGGGGAAAGGAAAAAGTATTCTCAATTTAGGTGTTTTGAGCATAAACCACTAAATTATTGTAACAAAAACATGCAAATAGCTGCCATACAACACTTTAGAAAGGACCCTGTGTTGGGGAAGATGGTTGATTTATTGGAATTTCCCGAAATCGAGCCGCAGCCTGCAGCCCTTTATGAGAATCTCTTAATTTCGATTTTATCGCAACAGCTTTCGGCGAAAGCCGCGAGTACGATTCACAGTAGATTTGTAAAATTATTTCCCAGGGAGTTCCCAGATCCGAATTTACTTCGAAAAATGGATGATGAAACCTTGCGTTCTGCTGGTGTATCCAGACAGAAATCTGGTTATCTTCGAAATATCGCAGCGCGATTTGATGAGGAAAATCTCGTGCATGCAGATTGGGCCGCCTGGTCGGATGAAGAAATAGTAGAACACCTTACCCAAATAAAAGGCGTTGGAACATGGACTGCCCGAATGATCCTCATGTTTACCCTCGGACGGCCAGATATTTTCCCAACCGGCGATATGGGTATTCAATCAGCCATGGAAAAATGGTGGGGACTGCCTGAAAAAGGAAAAGCGCGAATAGCGGCTATGATAGAAATTGCCGAAGATTGGCGGCCATACAGAACCTATGCCTGCCGCTATTTGTGGGAGGCCAAAGACACGGGAATTATTTTATAGTCTTCGCGTTTTCTTCCTTATTTTCAGATTGGAGATTTAAAATGTTACCCATATGATAACAGGTGCGGCAGCGCGCTTCGTAGGTTTCTTTTTCCCCTAAAACTACCGTACTTTCTTCCAAACTGAGACGGTAAGAATGGGTGGCCAGGTTTCCACAATGTTGGCAAATGGCGTGCACTTTAGTAATATATTCGGCGACAGCCAGCAAATTGGGCATAGGTCCAAAAGGCTTTCCGCGAAAATCCATGTCGAGCCCGGCAACTATTACCCGTTTACCTTTTTGGGCAAGTTGCTGAACAATTTCGGGCAACATCATGTCAAAGAATTGTGCTTCGTCAATTCCGACAACCGAAACACCTTCTGTCAGATCAAGAAGTTTTTCGGATTTATCAATCGGCGTTGCCAGGACAGCATTTTCATCGTGAGAAACGACTTGCGACTCCCCATATCTGGTATCAATACGGGGTTTAAAAATTTCGACGCGTTGGTTGGCAATTTTTGCCCGTTTCAATCTACGGATTAGTTCTTCGGTTTTCCCGGAAAACATGGATCCACAGATAACTTCTATCCAACCGCTTCGTTGACCTTTAAAATGGGGTTCGAGAAACATTTAAATTTTACTTATTGGAAGAGTTGCGTTTTCAGTACATTTATACCAGACCTTTATACGGTACGTTTGATACGGAAACGCAAGTAAAATCCGAGGACTGATAATATAATAAGCTCTTAGAAGGACTAAGTTACTCTTTTCCGAAGAATGCGAAAGTTCTTCGGTTTTGAAATTAATAATAACAATGGATCTAAAGAAAGCACAAATTCTCCTGTCAAAGATCAACACACTTTTAAAAAGTATGGGATCAGACGAGGGGAACATTGCATCGATTGAAAAGGACTTAATGAAATCATATATCCGGGATCTGTATGAGCAGTTTCAGGAAACCGGGTCTTCAACAGTTGCTTCGCCAAAGCAGGTAGAGCAGGAGGAAGAGGTGGAGGTGATCCGCCAGGAAAAGGCAGCTCCACCTCCAAAACCACGGCCCAAGCCACGGGTAGTTGAAATTCCGGAATCCTTAAAGGAAAAACTGGAACCGGTGAAACCCGAACCCAAGCCGGAGCCCAAGCCAGAACCAGAACCAGAACCACCGGCACCAGAGCCAGTGGCAAAATCAAGTCCGCCGCCACCGCCACCGCCACCAAAAGTAAAATCAGGTTCTTTTTCCGCGGAAGTTGAAGAGTTGTTTGAACAACCAAAAGCGAAGGAATTGTCTGAAAAATTGAGTGAGTTGCCCATTGAAGATTTGAAAAAATCAATGGGGTTGAACGAACGGATCTTTACTATTAATGAGTTGTTTGGTGGAGATCAGGGTGCTTTTGACAGTGCAGTGAATCAACTGAATTCACTGGATAGTTTTGACGATGCCAAAGACTATATGATGGGATTGGCCAGTAATTTTGATTGGGCATCAAAGAAAAAGTCTAAAAAAGCACGCAACTTTATCAAGCTGGTACGTCGTCGTTATCAAACACAGAAGTAATGAAAAAAATCGCTGTATTTACTTCCGGAGGTGATGCACCCGGCATGAATGCCTGTGTACGTGCCGTTGTGCGTACCGCCATTCACCATGGTATAGAGGCTTTTGGGATTCGTCGTGGATATGAGGGAATGATTGAAGGGGATATTATTCCGATGGATAAAAGTTCTGTGAGTAATATCATTCAATTGGGGGGTACGATTCTACAATCTGCCCGATCAAAAGAATTTCGGACGAAAGCGGGTCGGCAAAAGGCTTATGACAACCTCAAAGCAGCCGGAATCGAGGGCGTAGTGGCTATTGGTGGCGACGGTACTTTCACCGGGGCCAGGGTTTTTCTGCAGGAACATCCCGACATTCCATTTGTGGGTATTCCGGGAACCATTGACAATGATCTGTATGGTACAGATTATACCATTGGATATGATACAGCGATCAATACGGCGATGACCGCGATAGACAGTATTAAGGATACAGCCAATGCACACAATCGCCTGTTTTTTGTAGAAGTAATGGGGCGTGATGCCGGGTTTATTGCTTTGCGTTCTGGCATTGCTACCGGTGCCGAAGCTGTATTGATTCCGGAAAGTAAAAATGATACGGATCATCTTTTCTCCATTCTGGAAAATAATCTGGGAATAAATAAAATGGCCAATATTGTTGTTGTTGCAGAGGGGGATGAAGCCGGCGGAGCATTTTCTGTTGCCAAAGCTGTTGAAGAAAAGTTTAAGGGACAGTTTGATATTCGGGTAACAATTCTGGGGCACGTTCAGCGGGGCGGGAGGCCAACCTGTATGGAACGGGTGTTGGCCAGTCGATTAGGGATGGAATCCGTGAAAGCACTTATGGAGGGCAAGAAAGCCGTTATGTTAGGGCAAATAGATAAAAATATTGTCTTTACTCCTTTTGAAAAAGCGATCAAACATCACCAGGAACTCAACCCTTTACTGATTAATATGGTTGAAATACTGAATTAAGGCATTAATCCAAAAGCAGGCCTATGAGTATGTCCCGCAGATTTCGCGAGAGTTTGAATTTCCCATTGGTATTCGTAGGCATTATGTGGGTCATCCACCTGTTGAAAAGCGTGCTGGACCTTAACCTGGTTCAGTTTGGTGTGTATCCCCGGGTTACTCAGGGCATAAAAGGGATTTTCTTTTCGCCTTTAATTCATTCTGACTGGCATCACTTGCTGTCAAATTCGGTTCCCTTTGTAGTCTTGTCGGTCATGATCTTTTTCTTCTATCGCCGGGTTGCGATACGATCCTATATTCTCATTTATATTTTAACGGGTCTGGCTGTTTGGCTCTTCGGCCGAAGGGTGTTCCATATCGGAGCAAGTGGGGTTGTATATGGACTGCTGGCTTTTGTTTTTTGGAGCGGCATTTTCCGTCGAAGCCTGAAATCTATTGTTCTGGCATTGATTGTAACCTTTTTGTACAGTGGATATTTCCTCGGAGTTTTGCCAAATCAGGAAGGAATTTCCTGGGAGAGTCACCTGCTTGGTGCTCTGGCTGGAATTTTTACCGCATTCTGGTATAAAAACGAGATTGAAGCCGATGAAATTCCGAAAAAGCCTTCCTGGGCTGACGAGGAGCCGGATCCTCCCAGGTATTTTTTAGAGCGGGATGTTTTTGATCGAAAACGGGGCGAGCAGGAAATGTAATCAGAGATCTTTTAAATTTCTTAAAAACCCATTTGTGCCGTCGGCTTTTAGTCGATCGCTCAACTTTTTCGCATCGTTTACCTTGTCGAAGGCTCCTAAAATTATTTTGAATACGTGTCTGTTGTTGGATTCTGATATTTTCAGAATTACAGGGGTGCTGTATTTTTCTTCCAGTTTTTTAGACTCTTCCAACACATTCTTGAAATCGGCAAAAGCCCCAATCTGTACACCCCAACCTTCTGAAGCCTGGTTGCGGACACTAAACCGGAGTAAGTCTCCAATGGGGGTAGGACTTGCCGTAGGTAGTGGAGTTGAAGGAGTTATAACCGGCTGACTTACAGTTGGTTTTGGCTGAGGAGTGAATGTCTTTTTTCTTCTAATCGCTTCGGCGACAGCCCGGTCTGCATTGACCCGGCCATAGCCATATTTTACGGAATGACCGGCAGTGTATTCCCATGGATTTCCCACTTTATCGGCGGTACTAATAACTATTTCCCGTACCTCCCGAGCCGTTAAATCCGGGTTGGCTGAAAGGATTAAGGCGCATATGCCGGCAACCATTGGTGTAGCTGCAGAAGTACCTCCAAAGTGTTTATAATTGGAACCGCGGGATTTACCATCGTACCAAAATTTAAATTTTCCATTCTGGCCCGGACGTCCGGGATCCCAGGATGCTCTGGCTGCTATCAGGGGCCAGTCACCATTTGAAGGAGCAACAACGGTGAGCTCCCGGCCACGATTTGAGTAGGCAGCATGTTGATCCTGACTGGTAGAAGCACCCACACAGATGACATCCGGGTGTGATCCATAAAAGTTTATGGCGCTTCCGCCGTCATTTCCACCGGCGAAAAGAATGATACATCCTTTGCCGTTGCGCCCTTCTTTGGCCGCTTTTCGAATAGCCGCCGATTTCATACTATTGAGGGCAAAGTTGGGATCAGTGGTACCCCAACTACAGCTGATAATGTCGGCGCCATTTTTTATACAATAGTCAAACATCTGTTCTGTGGCTCTTACCGAAAAAGAGGTTCCACTCAGGGGCATGAATCGGGCATTTGGTGCTACGCCAACAATACCGGTTCCATTAGATGCAGCGACAGCAATGCTGGCGCAGGGAGTACCATGTGTAAATCTGGGGTTTCCTGTTGTAAGGGAAGCGGAGTTTTTCCAGAGATCCCAGGGCTTATATATTTTACCCCGCAAATCCGGATGATTGGTGTCAAAACCATTGTCAATTACTGCAATTGTAATATCATTGGAACCCATGCCCCCCAGTCTGTTCCAGGCTTCCAGAACTTTTGCATCGGCTCCAACCTTGATGGCATGGGTGCTATCGGGAAGGCGACCATTGTTTTGTATATACCATTGATGGGAAAAGAGGGAGTCGCCGGGTGGCCGAAAATCATAGCTGTCAAGATAGGTATCCAGGTCTGGTTCAGCTGACTGGATCATCGATATTTCCCGCAGGTAATTGGCGACTTTTATAGGATTTGGAGACTTATCAGTTACCGCTGCAATGAGCAAAAGCGGATTTCTTCTTTCAACCAATTCCAGCGAATATTCATCGAGCACGATATTCTGCTCTTCCTGGCTAACCCCTTCTTCAAAGGTGATATAAATTTCTCCGGTTGGAACAAGTGGTCGATTGCTTCCTTCGGCAATGTAAACGTGTGTTCCACGATCTATATCTTTTTCCTGACGAATGCTGTCGAGCTTATCATCCAGGCTTTGATCCTCTGTCTGGAGAGAAACGACCTGAAAACCTCCAAGGTGTTGGAAGTGTTCGGCATCAACATAGCCCTTCTTTTGAAGGTTTTTATTTTTGGCCGATTTAAGTCCGACAAGCTTTTTGCTCTTTCGAAGTTTTAATTCGCCTTTCCCCGATTTTACGATCAGTTTTTTATCCATGATATTCCCATTGCAGGATCAACAAGATAATGAAGTGCGTGCAACTTTTCGAATGGACAAAATAAAAACCGGCACCTGAAGGGGTGCCGGTTTCTGAAGTATTCTTAAAACCTGTAACTAATCCAAAGTTATTTGGTTTGAAACAGATTCAATATTTTATGCACGTTCCTGATTTGCGGCTTCATACATTTTCCGCAGCTTTCGGCGCGCAAAGAAAATACGGCTTTTGATTGTACCGAGTGGAGCATCGAGCTTCTCAGCAATTTCATCGTATTTATATCCTTTATAGGCCATCCAAAAGGGCTGCTTAAATTCATCCGGCAAAGAGCTTACCATTTCCACGAGCTCCTTATATGAGGCATTTGATTCCCCTTCGTTTCTAACAGAAACATCACCGGAGTTGATGTAATAATTGTTCGGAGTTTGGTCGAGGATGGTGCCGCGACGAACTTTCTTCCGATAATTATTAATAAAGATGTTACGCATGATGGTAACAGCCCAGGCTTTAAAGTTGGTTCCCTGGCGGTACTTATCTGCGTTGCTAATAATCCGGAGTGCTGTATCCTGGTACAAATCATTTGCATCGGATACGTTTCCGGTTAATTTTAACGAGAAGGCCCGCAAGGATTGATTTACCTTGGCGAGTTGGTCATATATGGAAGCAAGCATGATATGGGTGATTTTTATATTTTGTAATTATTATTTACAAATTTACCTTTTTAAAGACTCAATTGCAAATATCCTTTACTATTTAGACTTGTTTTTGACAGGTTTAAGGATTTATTAACATTTTATAAGCAAATTCAAACTTTTGTCGGGGCTATAATGTTAAGGAGATTGGCATTTTAAGGATAAAAAGCCAATTTTATTGTAATTTTCGTCTACAAAAGCGATCCGTTAGTCTAAAACAGCACTCTCGGGATTACGAAAAGAGAAGTAGGTATGTCAATGATGCAAGAAGAACCTGATCCAATATTCCTGTCTGCAAACATTCGTTTGTTGCGTAAGCAATTGAATCTCAGTCAGGAAGAGTTGGCCGGCCGGGTTGGATTGAACCGGGGGAATATAGCATCCTATGAGAAAGGAACTGCTGAGCCCAAGATTTGTAACCTGTTGAAATTTGCCCGGGTATTTAAAGTCTCCATATTGGATCTTACCCGAAGGGATTTGAGGCAGGATACACTTATTAATAAGGAGGAAGAGCTTCCAAAGATCAAGGTACCCGACAACTTTGATGAGCACGTGAAGCAAGTTGAAGAAATCCGTACAGTTGTAAATAGTCTTTACAATTGCCACCAGTTTCAGATCAAAAAGCAGGAAGACCCTACAAAGGAGTTACGTACTTGTGCTACTCATTTTGATCAATTACACGATCTTACACAAGCTTTATTACAGAAACACGAACAGTTATTGAAATACATTTCAGGCCGATAATCCCACTTTTTTAGGGATTCCGCGAGCCTTCTTTGTTTTTTCATCCTCTTGCTGCGATTTCAAAAAATTCTTGTTGAATATCAACAGGGGAATCTCCCGGTATTCCTGTTTTTGATTGGCAAAGCTAAGCTGATACAATTGGCCAAAGAGATCTTTGCGTTCTGTAACCATTACAACCAGGTCAATCTCGTGATCTGGCACATAATCCATGATCGTTTCCAGGGCAAGATCTGCCGGAACATGTTTTTGGATCAGCAATTGATCCCGGTGTAATTGCTTTTGTTTGCCACCCCACTGTACGCCATCATCCACTATATCGATATAATGTAAATTTGCTTTACAGCGAAGGCTCAAAAGCAGGAGGTGTTCTTGTAAAGGACGGGCCAAACGTTGATAGTTGGCATCCACTACGAGAATATTTCGAATGGGTTTGAAGTCAGTTTCTTCCGGAATAACGATAACCGGATGGTTGGCCCGTTTGATTATTCGGGTAGTCTTGGAACCTGTTAATCGCCGGTATACATTGTATGAACGTTTCTTGCTCATCACAATGTAGCGATACTGGCTACTATTGGATACCTCCATGATTTCGTCCAACGGACGGCCTTTGCGCATCAGCAAACTTACATTTGCTGCCATTTCGCCGGAATCTTCTTCGCGCACAAATTCTGTCAGTTTAGTCCATAAATCTCTGTTTGGAAGAAATATGGTCCGAATATCATCCTGAAATGAATGTGCGTGCAAAACCGTGATTTCCGTACTTAGTTGATGGGCAAATTTTGAAGTATATAAATAGGCGTTTTTTGAAATTGAACTGAGGTCGGTCGGGAATAGAATACGGTTCATGTAAAACCGAAAATTTGGTTAATTAATTGGTTGTCTCAAATTCAGAACGTGTGGACATGAATATAGCGAAATTATATCGCTTTCATTTTACTTCACACCCATATTTAACAAGCACAATAATTTTATGGTTTAATCGGAAGAAGAAACGGTTGAACGGGAAATGAGTAAAAGTCCGAGAAAAGTCAATAATCCGTTTAAGGCCAAAATGAGGAAACCCAGTTTGAAGCCATTTAGCCATTCGTCAGAATTTGCATTGATGATGTAGCTCAGTACCGGAGCAATCAGACAAACCAACAAAACCCATTCATCCCGCACTTTTCGTTTGACCAGGATGCCAAAACTAAACAGTCCCAGCAAGGGGCCGTAAGTGTATCCTGAAGCGATAAACAATTGATTGATGACGGATTCATTATTCAGGTTTCGGAAAACCAGAATGACGATCAGTAGAATCACAGAAAATGCGATGTGCACCAAAAGGCGTGTACGCTTTTTCTCCGATTCAGACCAATCGGTGCGCTTGTCCATGTCCAGAAAGTCGATGCTGAATGAGGTGGTCAGAGACGTTAGCGCCGAATCGGCACTGGAATAAGCTGCCGCAATAAGGCCAAGAATGAATAGTATCCCAACATAAGGAGGCATGTGCCGAAGGGCTATGACCGGAAAGAGTTGATCGCTGCTAGCAGGCATTTCAAGCCCGGTAGATCCGGCATATATATACAATAATGCTCCCAGGGCCAGGAAGAGCAAGTTGGCAAAAATCAAAATGCCGCTAAACAGAAACATATTCTTCTGCGCATCTTTCAAACTTCTGCAACTCAGGTTTTTCTGCATCATATCCTGATCGAGCCCGGTCATTACGATTGCAATTAAGGCTCCGCTCAGAAATTGCTTAAAGAAGTTATTGGGATCCTGCCAACCGCCTTCAAAGTAAAACATCTGGCTGTAATCGCTTTCGCGAATGGTCGTGACAAGCCCGCCAAAATCCAGATCCATCGCTCTGCTAATGGCGATCACGGTTAAAATGACTGCTGTCAACATGCAAAAGGTCTGAAGCGTATCTGTCCAGACAATAGTCTTTATCCCTCCACGGAAGGTGTAGATCCAAATGAGTAAAATGGTAGCACTTACGGTTACCCAAAAAGGAACCCCAAAGGATTTCATGACAAACTCATGCAAAACGATGCCAACTAGATACAGCCGGAAGGAAGCACCAATTATGCGCGAAAGCAGGAAATAAAACGCGCCTGTTTTGTAAGAAACTTTCCCAAAACGATTTTCGAGATAACCATAAATAGATACAAGCCCCTGCTTATAATAAATCGGCATGAGTACGGTGGCAATAACCAGGTACCCGAGCAGATACCCAAAGACTACCTGCATATAGGCAAAGCCTTCATTCAAGCCGGCAACACCCACTTTGCCGGGAATAGAAATAAAGGTAACCCCCGATAATGAAGCACCGATCATACCAATGGCTACCAACAACCAGGGGGATTGCCGACCGGCAATAAAAAAGTCGGATTGGTCAGCCTTACGTCCGGTTAGGTAGGAGATTAGAATCAGCAGCATAAAGTAGCCGCCGATCAGAGCGATAATAGCAAGGGGCGATAATTGTTCGATCATAAGTGTGGAAAGTCAGACAACTCTTTAATCCTGCAGTTTTTCTCCGAATGCGAGATCACCAGCATCTCCCAGTCCCGGAACGATGTAGGATTTGGCCGTGAGTTCTTCGTCAATGTCTCCCGCCCAAATTCGGGCATTTGGGAAAAATCGACGCACCTGGTCCAGTCCGTGCGCAGAGGCGATGGCAGTGATTATGTGAATTTCTTTTGGCGTTCCGTTTTCCAGGAGCGCATCGAGAACGGTCTTGATGGAAGCACCCGTAGCCAGCATAGGATCGGAAAGAATAAGGACGTTACCTTCGAGCGATGGACAGGATATGTACTCTAAATTTATTTCGAACGAACCGTCTTTATGGTGTCTTCGATAGGCAGAAACAAAAGCAGAGCCAGCATCATCAAACACATTGAGTAGTCCTTGTTGCATCGGCAGTCCGGCCCGCAAAATGGTTGCTAATACAATTTTATCGTCCGGCACTTTTGCTGTGGCTTGCCCAAGGGGCGTTTCCACATCTACCTGCACATAATTCAACTTTTTGCTGATCTCATACCCCATAATGCCTGCGAGTCGCTCCAGGTTTTTCCGAAAGCGCATGCGGTCTTTTTGGATGTGGCTGTCTCTGAGTTGTGCCACATACTTGCCAGCAATGGATGTCTGATCACTAAAATTGTACAACATAAATATTGGTTTGCCCGATTTACTCCCGAAAATCGGCATAAAAAAACGACTTCCTGCCGATTTTTAAAGGTAATAAAATACCGGAAGTGGATTACCCGGTTTTACTGGAAATCCACTCTTGCCATAAAGCATACATGCTGGTCCATGCTGCCCATTCACCCTTTGTTTCGAGGGAGTTGTTGTGCCAGATGGAGATCAGTTGCCCGCCGCTTTGAGAAATTCTGTCAGCCAGCAGTTGCATTTTTTTTAGGGCGCCTTTCGGCGAAAGCCGCATATAGTTTTTCAGGCTAACATCCATGAAAGCGAAAGGATGGATCATGAGATTTGTCTGTTCCTCCTTTTCCAGATCATACCAGGGATAAACATGAGCAGTTCCGGCACGGAAGCCGACCGTTTCTGCAAAGCCCATGCTATAGTCTTCCTGTATGCCTTCCCGAATTAGCTGGCGGTAAGTGTCGGGCAGTCGGAAGCGCAAATAGTGATTTCTGCTGGCTTTGGGCGGGGCACCGAGAATGCGTTCAAACTGAGCGCATTCCTGCGCGAGTTTTTCGGGCTGATCGGTAGATGCATAGGAAGGATGTATCCCCGTTTTTGCAGAATGGTGCAGTTTTTGGCAAAGTTGTTGCCAGTCTTTATCCGTTGGATTTGGATTTTTATCGAAGGGGCCGCTTTCGCCGAAAGGCAAAAAATAACGAACATTCTCTGCATTGGGTTTATGGAGGCTTTCAATTAGGTCGAAGGTATTGAAAGGGTCTTTCGCTCCCAATTGAATTTTTATTCTTTGAGACAGATTTTGGAGATTGACACGAAGGATATCTTTGGCCAGACTGCCCACTTTTCGAGCCGTGGGCCGATGGCCGTATTTCCAGGGAAGATCAATGTCGTATGTAGGTTGATAGTGGAAATGCCGATGATGCTCAATGAGGCCGGGGAATTTCTGCTGTAATTGTTCCAGCAATAGGGATGCCCATATATCGACGAGTGGCCATTCCTGGAATCCCGCTTTCACAAGAATCGACTCGGATGCGGGAAAGCGTCCGTGCGTATCGGCCTGGAAGTCCTGATACTCTTCGACTCTTGCCACTAAATAAAAGACAGCTGCCAGCAAATCGAAAGGAAGGTCCGCTTCGGTATTTGGGCAATCAAAGAGTATGGGTATTTTATTATATTGAGATAGGTTCGGAACTTTATTTACCGGGAAATCCGGTAAAAAAAAGGCAGATGCAGGAATTAATACCTCTTTTGAATTTCGAGCTTCCCCTGCATACCGTATTTTGGGGCTGTCAGATTGGGTAAATACATTAAAGTCTGAAACCCATTCATAAGGCAGCCGGAGAATATAGGTCAACAACACATCCAGGGCATAGCGCATTCGGGGATTTGGAGCCTCATGGTAGACTAATATGGTATGCTGCCTGCTGTTGCTGAGTGACATATTGTTGTTTTAGAATAATCTATGCTGATTCCGAATGGGATACAGCATGAGATAACGTAAAAATCTTCCGAAAATGGCAGAGAAACAAATTGATCCCGGAAAAATGAATCTGGGAGACCTTGGAGTTATCCGAAAGATCCTGATGGGTGAGCAGATGAATGAGTATGACAACCGCTTTTCGGATGTCGATCAGAAGCATCAGGAATTATCAGCAAATATAGAACAGTCGGAGCAAAGCCTGCAAACCCGCATTGATGTGCTGGAGCAAAGCCTTGACAACAGGCTGGATAAGATCGAAGCGCTTTTGACGGAGCAGGTAGAGATGTTGAAGGATCAGATTTCCGCGCAAAGTCGGGAGGATCGCCACCTGATTGGCAATTTGTTGCAGAAAGTAGGACAACAGCTTCTCAAAGACTGATTTTGCCGAAGAGTGATTCTCATATGGAACCCAAACCGGGGGCGAGCTATGAATCTCAATTGTTTGAGCAGTTGAAAGAGATCATATTGCGGGATGACCGCATTGTGCTGGAAGAGTTAAAAGCACAACTCAATGATCCAAAACTGCTGGAACAACGGGTAGGTCCATTGATAGAATCTCAGCTTGAAGTGCTGCGGCAAAACTTTCCGGATACCTATTATAAGGTTGTTGATAATATCGTGCAAACCCGATTGCGTACTTCGCAGGACGAGATACTGGATACCATTTATCCGGTCATGGGAAAGATGATCCGGAAGTACATTCAAAAGCAAATTGCTTCTCTGAGGCGGGAGATGTCTGAACAGATATACCAGACCTTCAATTCGGGGGTGCCTGGTCGAATTCGATTTGCTTTATTCGGCATGAGCCGACGAGACAAGAAAAAGATGTTTGCCCGGGCCAAAATGCAGAAAGTGGAGGAGGCTTTTGTGGTGGAACAGCATTCGGGCATTTTACTGGGCAGTGCTTCTAAAGGAGAAACCATCGATCGAGATCTCATTGCCGGGATGCTCACAGCTATAAAGTCTTTTGTTGAAGATGCTTTTAAGAAGGGCGACAAGGATTTGGAGCAAATTAATTATGGTGATTATTCGATCCATATTTTCAATAATTACAATTGTTATATATCGGTTGTGGTTGGGGGTAGTTTATTGCCGGAAGAAAGGGAATTCATGGAGGAAAGAATTCAGCAATTTGCTGAAAATAAGCTGCTAAGTATATTGAGAGGCGATGAAAATGCCAGACATTTACAGCTTCGAAAAGGATTAGAAGATCTATTTTTTCCGGAACCAAAAATTAGGGATGATCAGTAAAAAAGTCATATTAACCGGAAGCCTGGGGGTTGGAAAGACTTCCTTATTTAACCGATTTCTATATCAGCGCTTTGACGAAAAATACCTGACAACGATAGGCGTTAAGGTGGATAAGAAAGTAATTGAGGTCGGTGGCCGCGCATTGAATTTGCTCGTTTGGGATATCGCTGGCGAAATGAATCAGGATAAAGTACCAACTACCTACTTTCTTGGTTCCAGTGCCCTTATTTATGTATTTGATCTTACCCGTCCCACAACTTATGAGAATATTCAGCAAGATCTGGAGTATTTAAAAGTCTTGTGTCCAGGGGTTGTTATTCGAAAAATTGGAAATAAGAAAGACCTCCTCGAAGCGGACAAGCTTGATGAGATTCTAAAAAACGTACCGGGAGCTATAGATTTTACGACTTCCGCCAAAACAGGGGAAAATGTAGAAGAAGTATTTATTTCAATTGGGGAGCAACTCCTAAAAAATGCATGATATAGCTACTGAAGACCAGGGAAACAGCAAGCTTCACTATTTAAAGATTGATTCAAAAGGCAAACTGCTCAGCTCGAAAGGTACTTTGTTGACCCTTGCACCAGGCATGTTGCTATTGAATGATTTTCCGTTGTTGGAAAGCATTTTGCCGGTGCTTATCAAGCAGGCAAAAGCCAATGAACCCCGACTGCCTGTAAAATTCGAAGGGGTATCTTCTACCAACCCTCAACTGCCGGGCTTTTACGATTACTCTTTTGAGAGTAGTTTGGGTGAGACCGGAGCGCTTGAGGTTCTATGGGTAATTACCGATCGGACCGCTTTTTACGAAAAAATGCAGGCTGAACAGCAAAAAGTGAACGAAAGGAAGCTAAAAGACTAAACTCTTACCCCATTTTCTGCCTTTCTATACACAGAGGTGCCTTAGATGCAAGCATTTGTGCTTCAGATTCTTTAATTTTATAAGGTTGTCGTCCTCAGGGTGCTGTTAACAGAATTCTGCAGGCATTTTTTCGTTCTAATGTTTGAAAGCATCCAGGCAATCATCCATTGCTCATACCGATTGAATTGTGATCTATGAAAAAATACATTACATCCGTCTTAGTGCTCCTGGCACTGCCTCTGATTATGCAGGCTCAGGAAACGTTTCAGCCTAAAAAGGAAGTTGAGACCACCGGCAAGGGTGTTGTCTACAATAAAGAGACAACCTTTGATCTTCGGATGCATACGCGTGGCCTGGCTGTCGGGCTGAATTTCGGAAAACTGCGTACCTATTACCTGACACGCTTCTACCACATTGGGCTGGGAGAATTGCGTCATCACAAAGAAAATCGCACCAGCCTCGATCAAACAGGTGGCGGATCTAGTGTTTCCCGCCCGTTTGTTTTTGGAAAACAAAACAATTTTTATGCCCTCCGCCTCGGTATGGGAGAAAAAAGATACTTCTCTGAAAAAGCCAAACGAAAAGGAGTGGCCATCGGATTAAGCTATGAAGGCGGCTTTTCGCTGGGCTTGCTTAAACCTTATTACCTACAGTTATATTCTACAGAAACCTCCAACCCTTCATCTCCAATAATTACCGTAAAATATTCTGAAGAAATTGCAGATTCATTTTTAAATCCCTGGAATATTTATGGAGCAGCCCCCTGGTCCAAAGGGCTGGGTGAGCTAAGACTGGCGCCGGGTTTACATACCCAGGTAGCCGTTCATTTTGACTGGGGTGCTTTTGATGAATATGCCAAAGCTATCGAAGCGGGCATCATGCTGGATGTTTTCTTCCGGGAAGTTCCGATCATGGCAGATATAGAGGATGCCGAGAATCGTCCATTCTTCCTTAACCTTTTCGTAAATTTGCAGTTCGGAAAGCGACAATAAGAACCCGGCAACTTTTTAAGTGGCCATATTGTTGTCTCCTGTACTACTGATTACAGTGGTATTGACTAAAAACGAATGCAATCCAATGCACGAATTACCCATCGTAGAGAAACGCAAAAAGCGCCCGGACTGGCTTCGGGTTAAGCTGCCTATTGGCGAAAGCTACAAGAAGGTTCGCTCGCTGGTGGATGAGTATAATTTGCACACGATCTGTCAGAGTGGCAACTGTCCGAACATGGGAGAGTGCTGGGGCGCTGGTACAGCGACTTTCATGATCCTTGGAAATACCTGTACAAGATCCTGTTCTTTCTGTGCCGTAAAAACAGGCCGACCACCGGAGTATGATGAAGATGAGCCACGGCGCGTTGCCGAAGCGATCAAATTAATGCAGGTCAAGCACGCGGTGCTTACCTCTGTAAACCGGGACGAGCTCAAAGACCGGGGCGCAGAAATCTGGTATCAAACCGTTCGTGCTGTTAAAGAAATAAGCCCTGAAACAACGATTGAAACCCTGATCCCCGATGTTCGGGCTACCTGGTCTGCGCTGGAGCGTATGATTAGTGCTGGTCAGGAGGTTGTTTCTCACAATATGGAAACGGTAGAAAGTTTGTACCGCAAAGTGCGTCCTCAAGCTAAATACCATCGCAGCCTCGAGCAAATTAAGCGTACCAAAGAGTTTGGTAAGCGCACTAAATCCGGCATTATGGTTGGATTGGGCGAAAAGAAAGAAGAAGTGTTTAAGATCATGGATGATCTGGTAGAGCATGGTTGCGATGTCCTGACCATCGGCCAGTATCTGCAGCCAACCAAAATGCATTTGGATGTTGCGGAGTTTGTACATCCCGACACTTTTGCGCTGTATAAAGAGGTGGGTATGGAAAAAGGATTTGACTTTGTTGAGAGTGGACCATTGGTTCGTTCTTCCTACCATGCTGAGCGCCACTTATAATGAGGTGGGCCAAAGAATCTCCCTGGCCCTGGTTGCTTGCCTGGACCCTGCTAAACCTGGTTCAGGCAGGATTTACCGAACTTTTCCACGACGAAGCACACTACTGGATGTTCTCTCAGCATTTGGCCTGGGGGTACTGGGACCATCCGCCCGCCACGCCTTTTTTGGTTTGGCTGGGGGCTTCTGTATTTCCCGGAGAATTAGGCGTGCGCTTCTTTATCGTATTGGCGAGCACGGCCACTGTTTGGTTTCTGTACAAACTGGTTCGCCCGAAAAATTTGCCCCTCTTTTTTAGTTTGTTGTTTTCCATGCTGTTGATCCATATTGGTGGATTTATGGCTGCTCCTGATATAACACTGGTGTTTTTTGCAGCGGCATTTCTTCCCGTTCTCCGCTCTTACCTGGAAACTGATTCTGTAAAAACCGCCATCCTTCTGGCTGTACTCACAGCAGGCCTGGCTTATAGCAAATACCACGGCGCGATATTCCTGTTGTTTCTATTTTTGCCCAACTGGAAGCTGGTAAAACGAAAGAGCTTTTGGCTGGTCCCTGTTTTGGCGCTGGTGTTGTTTTTACCGCATTTGTACTGGCAATATGCGCATGACTTCCCCACCTTCAGATACCACCTGATCGACCGGGGAGCGGAGGCCTATGAGTGGCGTTTTCTGGGCGATTATCTGGGCGGACAACTATTGGTTTTTGGACCATTGGTTGCTATTCCGGTTCTTATTGCCGGCTTTCGCCGAATGCCGGAAGATGCTTTTGAGCGTAGCTTGAAGTGGTGTATGATCGGCGTTTTAGGCTTTTTTCTGTATCGCGGATTTCAGGAAAGAACAGAGGCCAACTGGACGGCCACAGCCTTACTGCCGGCGGTTTATCTGTCCTACCATTTTATCAAAAGCAGACCATCCTGGAAGAAATGGATTTACGGACTTTCGATACCTTCCATAGTATTGATTCTACTTGTTCGCCTGTATTTTATGTGGGATTTTTTGCCGGAAGGTACCAACCCCCGAAATGAGTTTCACAATTGGGATGTCTGGGCAGAAGACATTTCGGCGAAAGCCGATTCCCTCCCGGTGATTTTTTACAACAGCTATCGGGGGCCTTCCAAGTATCAGTTTTACTCGGGAAAAAAAGCATATACAGTAAACAATTGGAGTCATTCCGGAAATCAATACGACCTGCTTTGGGAGGAAGAAGAAGCGCTGCAGGGCAAGCGCGTAATGCGGGTTTCTGAATACCTTTCAGATGGTACCCCCTTTTCGCCGGGAGGAATTCAGGACTCCAAATATGGCTATACAGACGACTTCAGATCATACAACCGCCTGAAAATTAAAATTTTGAATCCGGTTGACAGCCTGTATACAGATGATCGTGTTCCGATGGAAATATTATTGATAAACCCAACGGATAAAGCGGTTGATTTTTCGGAGAGCAGTCGGGAGATTAAAGTGTACTCCCATGTGTATGAAGGTGACCGCGTGGAAAAGGCTGTCCCTGCGATGAAAGAGGCACTAAATATGGTGCTCGAGCCTGGCGACACACTTAAATTTCAGGCAGATTTATTTGTTCCTGAAAAACCAGGGCATTTTCGATACCGTTTTGCGATCCACGTTGGGAATTTGCACAATGGTCGGCAGGCAAACTTTCAGGAACTGGTCGTTCTTCCTCCTAATTGACCTCATTTTTATCAAAACCAAAGGCCAGTCGCA
Source organism: Bacteroidota bacterium (assembly GCA_018222965.1). Taxonomy (GTDB): domain Bacteria; phylum Bacteroidota; class Bacteroidia; order Chitinophagales; family Saprospiraceae; genus JAAEZH01. The sequence continues at coordinate 67,691 of JAAEZH010000020.1, read as the reverse complement.
TCTTGTCAAAGATGGCTGTGTTTTCGTAAATGCCATTGAATAGCTCGCTGCCCGGGCCGTAAGCAAAAACAGGTATTAGTGTTCCTGTATGGTACCCGGAAGTGAATCCTGCAATGATGGTGTCCATGCTCGAGCCTGGATTGATCGCATAGCCACCTGTTTCGTGATCTGCTGTAACAATGACCAGCGTGTTTCCATCCGCTTCCGCGAATTTTAGTACTTCCCCGATGGCCTGATCAAAGTCGATCATTTCCGTGACGATGTAATCGGAGTCATTAGCATGTCCGCCCCAATCAATTTGAGAACCTTCGATCATGAGAAAAAATCCACTGTCCGGATTGCGCTGATCGAGGAATTCTACAGCTCTTTTACTGGCATAAGGTAAATAATCGCGACCGGCAGCAACGGGAAGTGGTTTATCATTAGCGGTGAAGTAACCGAAATTGAATTGAGGGTCCATTTTTAGGGAATCATCAAAATCCTGATGAAAGTAATCGGCAATTACATATCCGCTTTTTCTAAGCTCTTCCATAAGGTTGCGCTCATCATTTTCCCGCTGGTCAAAGTATTTCTTGCCGCCTCCAATAAAGAGATCCACCCCCGTTTTCAACATGTCTGCTGCAATATCCTCATGCTGGTTTCTGGAAGGCTGGTGGGCAAAGAAAGAAGCCGGGGTTGCATGCGTAATCTCAGAGGTGGCAATGACTCCGGTGTTGAGTCCGTTGGCTTCAGCTTCTTCCAAAATGGTTTGTACATGTGCAGTATCGGCATTAACGCCAATTGCGCCATTATAGGTTTTTACACCTGCTGAGAAAGCAGTAGCTCCTGCTGCAGAGTCGGTAATCAGGTCGTTAAATGCATAGGGTTTATGAAGGCCAACAACCGAAAATTGCTCCAGATTGAGTTTGTTGCCATTCATGTACATGCCGGCTGTAATCTGGGTAAGGCCCATACCGTCACCGATCATCAGGATGATGTTTTGCGGAGGGTTAAATTCAACAACAACATCCGTTGCCGGTTGCGGACTGTTTGATTTTGGGGTACAGCTAAAAAACAGGATAGCCAGGCAGGAGAGAAGAACCCGAAACTTCATGGATTGAAAATTTATTTGCGGCATTTGCACGTTGCATTTAATTAGGTTCAAAAGTAGGGATCAAACCAATAACAATTGGTTACCAGGCGCAGATTTTACAATTCCTTTAAATTCAAGTTGAAGCACGATGGTGGATACCTGGCCGGCAGTCAGGTTCATACGATAAACGAGTTCGTCAAAGTTTCCGTCTTCCATTTCCCGTAAATTATCAACTACCCGTTGCTCTTCCAATTCCAGTTCCTGAAATAGTTTCCCCTGCCCGGCCCCTTCCTGCTCCTTTGACCAGCCGAGAATGTAGGCTATATCTGCAGCATTTTCGAGGAGTGCGGCCTGATGGGTCTTGATGAGAAAGTTACATCCTGTAGATTGTGGGTCACTGGTCCTTCCCGGCAGTGCAAAAACATCTTTGTGATACTGATTGGCAAAATCGGCGGTAATCAGGGAACCGCCCTTTTCCGCAGATTCAATAACAATGATGGCATCACAAAGTGCAGCCACAATTCGATTTCGCATGGGAAAGTTTTCTCGATCGGGTCTGGTTTCTGTTGGAAACTCGGTAAGCAGGCCTCCCTGTTGGAGCATGTCTGATGCAACTTGTCGGTGTTTCATCGGATAAACCCGGTCCAGACCATGTCCCAATACGCCAATGGTTGGCAGATTCTCCCGCAAAGCAGCGCGATGAGCCTGAATGTCGATTCCGTAAGCCAGGCCACTGATTATGTGTGGTTGGTAGGGAACCAGTTCGGCGACAAGCTCAGCACATTTTGTTAAGCCATAAGGGCTGGGTTGCCGGGTACCAATAATTCCCAGCGTTCTTTTGGCGTTTAAGGAGGTATTGCCTTTAAAGTAAAGGAGAATTGGAGCGTCTTCGTATTGCTTTAGTCGGATCGGATAATTTGAATCGAGGTAAAATAGCGGCTGAATATGCTGCTTTTTTATAAATTCAAGCTCGCGTTTGGCTCGATCAAAATCTTTAAATGATTGTATCGCCTCAATAACCTGTGGTCCAATGGACGGAATGCTGTCAAGGCTTTTAGCAGAAGCCTTAAAAACAGCTTCTACTCCACCGCAATAGCTGATTAACTTTTTTGCGGTTCTGGGGCCGATACCCGAAATTTGGGTCAGCGCAATTTGAAAAAGAATTTCTTCAGACATTAATTATACTTTTCGTTGATAAATCAAATAGCCGGATATTGCGATGTTTAAATCATCGATCCGAATTTGCGAAAAGCCAAAGTGCCTGTTATGAGTAAAGAAAAATCGAAGGGAATACTGTCGTCGGTCGAATTTATCATTATTCTCGTTTTTTTCATAGCCTTTATTACCTGGATGGTCCCAAAATGTAAAGGTGGTCCCGACCCTATCCCTCAACCATTGACCATGGCCGACAGTCTTGCAGAGGCACAACGTTTACTGGATTCGATTCAGGCGCTTGAGCCTGCTGCTACGGAAGAGCAAGCATCTGCCAAAGCGGAGACTCCTAAGGTAGAAACCAGGGTGGTAGGCAGGCTTTATGTAACCATCGATGGATTAAAGGTTCGTAAAGAGCACAACTTAAAGAGCGACGTGATCGTAGAATTACCGCTTTATGAAGAAGTGTATTTTATGGATGAGGTTACGGATTTCAAGGAAGAAATCAGCCTTGGCTACGAAGTTGCCAACGAGCCTTGGGTCAAAGTGCGGACCAAAAAGGGGCATGAAGGTTGGGTTTATGGAGCTGGTGTAAACTACTATAAGCAAAAGCGCGGCGGTGTCCTGGAATAAGGGACTATTTGCTATCGAGTTCGTACAGCTGAAATTCGGAAATAATATCGAGCAGGGTCTTGGATAAATCAGACTCTGCGTATAGTCCGGTCTCTTCAATCAATTTTGCCCATTCCTGAAAGTTGGTGTCGGCCGGCCGAAGCTCCTTGCCAAAGTCGTATTCTGCCAAAAAGGTACTGTGATCCCGGAAGCTGCTCCAGGCGTTTTCATAAGTTCGGTACGACCTCCCTCCTACTCTTTCGACGGTTCCTTCCCAGGAATCCATTGCGGCCAATGAAAAGTGGTTATTTGTTTTTTGAGTTATCTCCGACTGTCCGGCAGTACTTTGCAGCAAGGCGTTTGCCAGAATGATGGAAGATGGTACGCCAAATTTCTGCCGTTCACTTATTGCCACCCGGGCAAAACGTTTCAGATAAGCCATTTTTTGGTCGCGGGAAACGACCTGGAGCGCTTTTTTAAGTTGATCCGAACCATTGTTACTCAAACCGGGAAGTTCCAACCGATCGAAAAGCGAAGCGGATTTTGTTTCAGCCTGGCGATCTGTCATTTGCTCCAATGGTTTCTCCCTTGAAATAGGCGGATTTTCTCCGGGTGCTTTCATGTTGACGTGAAAGCTGAGATCTTTTTTAAAGAAAACATAAATGAGGAGACCGATACAGAGAAGCTTGAACCAGTTTTTTCGTAGAAAGGAGATAATATTTAGAGCCATAACAAACAATTTGTGTTCGTAGTAGGCTCAAAATTAAACAAAATGTTTTTATAAACACAACTTTTTGTTTTGAAAAATGTGACGAATGACTCGACATGTCATGTCGAGTCGGTGAGATACCCTTCGAAGACGAGCAAAATAAATGAATGCTTATTGATTAAATAGGCTGTAAATCAGTGCTTTGTGCCTCTGTTAAGGTGTAGGTAACCCGACATGACATGTGACGCCACATGTCATGTCGACAAAAACAGAATCAAAACCCCCGCTCATCTAAAACAAGCGCTTAGCCCGCACAAAAGATTCTACACGCTCGGGTACGTAACCGGGTTGTCCTTTGATCAGGCTTTCGATTTTAACTTCTCCGGAGGAGTGTATGATTTGCCCCTCTCCCATGTAAATAGCTACGTGCCAAATTCTTTCCCTCTGCTCGGCTGTGGCTTTGCGGCCGAAGAATAAAAGATCGCCGGCTTCCAGTCCGCTCCAGGATGTGGTGTCTGTTTCTATTTCTTCTCCAATATGTACCTGTTGGGAAGCGTCCCGCGGGAGGATCATGCCATTTCGGAAAAACACTTCTTTGGTGAAACCACTGCAATCCATACCCTTCCCGGAGGTGCCTCCCCAGAGGTATGGTCGACCCAAAAGAACTTTGGCTTCTGCCAAAATGCTGTCAGCGGTTAATTGAGCTTTGCGAGACTCCCACCACGAGTTAAATGGAAGTATATCCTCGGTTTTGACAAAAGCTTCCTTGCCATCTGGCAAAACGACAGTAGAGAATGAGTCTCCTTTTTTAGTAAGGTTGAAAATATTTCCTTTTACCAAATCACTGACCGGGGTAGCGTTTTCGCGTGGCTCGGATCGGGCAAAGCCATATTCGGGCAGATAAACATGGAGATCGGATTTCTCCCACAGACTTGCTTCCGATTCCGATATTCGGCGAAAGCCGCCCGAATCCAACCAGCCCAGATAGTTATCAGGCGTTTGTACCCGAAACCAGCCACCTTCTTTCTCATAAATACGCAGTACCTGCCCCATGGTGGATTGAGTCGACAGCTCTGCAGAGTGTTTGGGCTTGGACCGGATATTGCAAACCGAAAGACTTACGAGTCCGTATTGAGCCTCCAGGACTTCCAGACTGTCGATATATTCCAGTTGAAGGCTGTCCAGTTTGCCCAGGAAATCCGTTTTTGCTTCCGGCAAATTGGTTTTTCCTTTTACGACGACTGGATTTCCTGCCTGCACCTCCACCTCCCAAATGGCCACCCGTTTGTCGGGGGCGTATTTTTGTTTTACAGAATCAATAAGGGTGTTGTAAGTAGACAGATCTGCTGTACAACCAAATATCAGGAAGGCGGCAAGAAGGAATAATCCGTTTCGCATTATTGTTTAATCGTTTTGAGTAAGAGCTGTTGCTGGTCCGTTTTTAAACGAATAAAATACATACCAGCCGGCAATTCACCTAATTGCCAGTTTTGAATCAGGTCGTGTTGTGATTTATCAATAGAGCCAAGATCTTTTACCAGTTTCCCGTCCAGACTGAGGATCTCCATATGGATAGGCCCGGAATAGGAGTCACTGATTTGAAGTTGCAGGCTTTCGCCGAAAGGCATTGGAGAAAGCAGCACAAATTCAGGATTCCAGTTATCAGATACGGCGGCTCCAATGGTCGATACAAATTCTACATTGCTCCAGTTTCCGTCTCCCTGCGGCCCAAAGCCCCGAACGCGGTAATAGTAATTTCCCTCATCGACATTGTCGGTAAAGTCGAGGGTGTTTGAGTTTACCGATCCGATCCATTGGAAATCGGTGGGTGTTTCATCCGAACGCTCGATTTCATAGCCGGTTCCGGCGTCGCTGGTTGGCGTCCATTCCAGAAACACACTGGTGGTGTTTAGGGCAGTGCCGGTCAGGTCGATGGGCGCAGCTACCTCTTCACAGCCGTTGTCGATATAATCCTGAACGCTTTGGCGAAGGTTTGGAAACATCGGATAGAAATCATCTCCCGGGCAGGCAGTAGAACAACCATCGCGGTGCCCGCTGATGTAGAACAGACTTAAACCTGATCCTTCGTGAAAGGCAAAATCGGTGGGATCGACGCCCAGGTCACAGGTTTCCCAGGCCAGAAATTTACGTAAGCCGGAAAGGGCGGAGTTGGTCGGTGTTGTATTCTGGAAATTTCCCAGCACGCAAATGCCAACGGTATTGCCGTTCTGGCCGCAGAAGTGTGCGCCTTGCAATCCGTCTCCCCGGCCTTCATATATAACACCATTAGGGTCTACGAGCCAGTTATAGCCGATGTCGTCCCAGCCATTTACATTAACATGCTGATTCCAGATGCTTCTAACGACAGCAGCCCAATCTGAGGAAGAATTTACTCCTGCAGAGTGGTGAACGATAATATGTGTTACATCTGTAGGCTCCGGCGTTGGATCTTGCGGGCAATCCCCGTTCGGGCACCAATCCAGCCGCCCTTCAAAATCTGGCTGCGGACACGGACATTCGCGCGTTTCCACTGCCGGAGCTGATTCTCCCATTGGGGCTCCGGTTTTTCCAGGATTAAAAAGGTAAATATCGCCATTGAGAATGCTTGCTTCAGGATCTTCAAAATCAATCTGAATTTGCTGTGCGCCCGCAGGGAGAAAAACCAACTGGCTGCCATATTGTGGCGCATCAAAAGGATTATGTCCATCCGGCTCCAATTCTTGCCAGTTGGTCCAGCTGCCATCTGCAATTTGTGCGCGCATCTTTGGATGCCCTGCCAGCCCGTTAGTAGTCCAGACAAGCGAGGCGGCTATAAATGGAGCCGGATTGTCCAGTTGGACGCTAAAGGTTTGAATCCGATTTTCCGGAAAAACAGAGATGACCTGTGAGTCGGTTGTTTGGGAAAAAAGACCGGTAGAAAGCAGCATGAGCACTGCCAGGAATCCGGCTTTAACATAAGATCGAAGCATAGTATCTATTTTCTTTTGCATGCAAGGTATAAACTTTTCCCCTGCTGATTAAGCGAGGGTTGCCCGTGTAAAACGAGTCAAATCTTCTGGAAGTTTACAACCAATTGACATTGTTTTGTACTCATTATACCAAAGACCACAGAAGGATAAGCGCCGGGACAGGGTTTCAAATCAAATTATGCCGAAGTTAAAAAATTGCGGGGGCAACTATTGCCTGCTACCTGCCTGGGTCTTTATTGTCCTTTTGGTATTATTGGCCGCTTGTGAGTTTACAGGAGAGGTAGGAGTCGTTAGCGATGATTTTGCGCTAAGTGAAACAGAGAATGAAAAGCTATTGCTTTTACCGGAAAGCCGATACTCCCTGGGATGGCCTCGTTCGGGAAAACTTCTCTTTAGCAATTCTTTGGGAGAAGAACAGAAGTTTACCGTTTCGCCAGTATGGGAAGCGTCTCATCCAGCAAGCTGTTGGTATCCAATGGCCAGTATGGGAGTGACTACGGAAATCTATGCAAGAACCGAACACCTCTTTCAAAAACTGGAGGGAAATCTGGGAACTGATATTCTGATGCATCTGGGTATTTTTCCTGTTTTGCAGGACACCTTAAATGATCGCCTAATCTGTGCTGATCTACTCCAGGTTTTGATAATAAAAACCGGCTCTAACCCGCTTGATAATCCTTTGTGCTGGACCACCTTTTTATTGGATGACAGAGGATTCAGTGAATCAGGTCCGCCAGCCGAAATTCCGGATGTCGATGATGTGGGCAGTAATGCAGAAGCTCCGGATTGTCTAACAGTTGTATTTCTAGATAAGAAAAACCGGGTTCGGGAATTCAGGGACAGGGACGGGGTGTTTTGGTTTTTTAATGGAGTTGAATACTGACCTCTGATAAGCGCCGTGTACCAGCACCCAATTTTAGGGTCAACAGGAACTACGAATTGGTGTCGCTCCGCTGGAGCTATTAACCGCATTTACAGCAAGCCTCCAGAGGAGGCACACCTTTTTAACAAAAAATATCGGATTCACTTAAAGGGCCGTTGGTACGGCACCTGGTTTTATCCCTAAGCTTATGAGTCACTACTCAAAATATTAATCCGTAAAAATTAAATGTCATGCGAGTACTAATTAATCGCTGTCGATGCATTTCGGCGGCCAGCCTTTTTATTGCCTTCCTTTTCCTGTTTTCTTCCTGTCGGAAAACGCAAAACCTCCATCCATCCGGAGCGGCTTACCTCCTGCGGTTGGGCCTTGGAGGGAAACTGGAGTTAATGAATGACAGTCGTTCGTGGATGCCCTGGCCGGAGCAAGGTCGGGTGGTTTTTGCAAACCTGGACGGGGAAGAACAAAGCTTCAGGGCTTCTCCGGTATTGGAAAACTATACTTTTCAAAAAGCGCATTTCCCGTTTCGGCAAATTGGTGTCGGTCCCAAAATCTATTATCGCACGGAGCATGTTTTTCAAAAACTGGAAGGCGATCGCGATCTGGATATTCTCTGGAGTTTGGGTGTTTTTCCCTGGATCAATGATGCCGGGAAGCACATAGAATGGGAAGACGGAATTGTTTGCGCTGATATGTTGCGTGTATTGATCAAACCTAAGGAAGAGGACCTGGACCGACGGGTAGAATGCTGGTCGGTTTTCCTCCAAAATGACCGGGGTTTCTCGCTGGCCGGAGGCGGACTAACCCATCTTAAACCGGAAGACATTGTTGTATATCCCGAAGAAATTGAATTGGAGCAAGTAGTGGTAAAAACCCGCGAATGTGCTCCTTCCATTACCACCTATGTAGAGCCCGGACTGGGGGTTCGGGCCTTTCGAGATTCGGAAGGTGTATTGTGGTTGTTTGACCGAATAGAAGAGGAATAAAGCGATAGCAGGTTTTATGCGTCTTCCTCTGCCGCTTTCATTTTTTCAGCGTTCTCGGCTACCTGGAGTGCTTCAATGATTTCGTCAAGCTGGCCTTCTATGATCTTATCGAGATTGTAGAGGGTCAGATTGATGCGGTGGTCCGTTACCCGGTTTTGCGGATAGTTATAGGTGCGAATTTTGCCGGAACGATCGCCGCTTCCAACAAGGGATTTACGGGCGGCAGCTACCTGGCTGTCATGTGCTTCCTTTTGCATATCATACACCTTCTGGTAAAGGCGTGTAAGGGCGATTTCCCGGTTTTTTATCTGGGAGCGACCGTCGGTACTTTCGGCAACGATTCCGGTTGGAAGGTGTGTAAAACGAACGCCGGATTCCGTTTTGTTTACGTGCTGCCCGCCTGCCCCACTCGACCGGAAGGTGTCTACTTTTAAGTCTGCTTTGTTGATGTTTACATCTTCCATTTCCAGTTTCGGCAAAACCACCACGGTAGCTGCTGAGGTATGTACTCGTCCTTGAGATTCTGTTTTAGGTACACGCTGCACCCGGTGTGCACCGGATTCGAATTTCAGTTTGCCGTATACATCCTTTCCGCTTACTTCGAGAACGATTTTGCTGTACCCCCCGGCACTGCCCTCGTTGAGGGAAACCACCTCTGTTTTCAATCCCAGGGTTTCGAAGTATTTGGAGTACATCCGAAGCAGATCACCGGCAAAAATGGCGGCTTCGTCTCCTCCGGTACCTGAGCGAATTTCGACAATAACATCTTTGGAGTCTTCCGGATCCTTTGGGATAAGGAGGACCCTGATACTTTCTTCCAGTTCTTCTTTTTTGGGCTCCAGCTCCTCCAGTTCCATATTGGCCATTTCCTGCATTTCGGGATCGCTCTCTTTGAGCATTTCCTTGGCCGTGTCAATGTTGTCAAGTATGTTTTTGTATTCCAGATAGGCTTCAACAACCTCCTCGAGGTCTTTGTATTCCTTACTGATAGAGGTATACCGATCCATGTCAGAGATGACTTCAGGATCGGTCATTTGTTCCTGCAGATATTTATAGCGATCGTATATGGCTTCCAGCTTGTCGAGCAGCATCGTATATTCTTTAGATTGCGCACAAAGGTACGGAATTGAAAAGAGTTTGAGGAACCCCTTTGCAAAGCCTCTTTTCCAAAAAGAGGAAACGATTACCTTTGCACAATGGCTTTGATCCTGCACATAGAAACCAGCACAGAAGTTTGCTCGGTAGCCCTGAGCGAAGGGGGGCAACTCCTCCTGGAGAAGGAGGCTGCTGATGACTATTCTCACGCCAGTCAGCTTACCCTGTTGATTCGGGATTTAATGGCTTCCGCCGAAAGGCTTCTCAAGGACCTGGACGCGGTATCTGTTAGTAGCGGACCGGGGTCTTTTACCGGTTTGCGCGTAGGCACGGCTGCTGCTAAAGGAATTTGTTATGCGCTGGATAAACCCCTAATAGCGGTCGATACCCTGCTTTCTCTGGCCGGCGGATTAGCCCTGCTAAATAAGGATTCGGCGAAAGCCTCTAAAGACAGCTGGTTTTGTCCGATGATCGATGCTCGTCGAATGGAAGTCTACACGGCTGTTTACAAGCCGGACCTTTCTGTAGCAGAAGAAAAAAAAGCGCTTATTGTTGATGAGACAAGCTTTTCGGATTATGTCGAAAAGGGTATTCATTTGATGTTTGGGGGCAACGGTGCCGCTAAATGTGAAGAGGTGTTGGAGGATGATCATTTTCACTTTGTGGAACTCTCCTGCGCTGCGCGGCACTTGATTCCCTTTGCAGATGCGGCTTTCGCCGAATCGCGTTTCGAGGATTTGGCATCCTTTTCTCCGGAGTATTTAAAACGGCCCAACATAACCAGATCCAAAAAAGGTCGTTTATTCGGTTAATAGTCCTGTTCATCCTTAACATATTGAATATTTTTTCAATTTGTAGTAACTTGGCCATCAGAACCGAGATGCAAAAGATTTGCATTCACCAAAATTTTGGTGGACATCCCAAAAGCCGGCCCACCCGCCGTGTTGTTTCCACCGCTTTCTATTTTACCCTCAACGCCCTTAAAGGCACCTGTGTAAGAAAGTTGTAATACTTTTCTTGCTAACCGCAAGTTGTTGTATTTCAGTTTTTTACAGGGTTTCTTGATGGTGTTTTATCCCAAAGTCTAAAGGCTTTTTTGAGTTTGGTACGGTTTTGGTACTATGCTCATATGAGGTTTTTAGTTTATGTAAAATCCGATTTATGAGAAAGCAGAAAAACGAACAGGTAATCCTCAAAAACGGCGTTTTTGACGTCAAGCTGGATTACGCCGAATTGCGCAAAGCTGTAATGGTGCTTCGCGCAGTAAATCACAAGCTACGACAACGAATTATTGATCTGTTGGAAGAGCACGATGTAATGACAGTCACCGATATTTATATCAAGCTTCGTTTGGAGCAGTCGGTCGCTTCACAACATTTAGCCATCCTTCGAAGAGCATCTGTAGTGAAAACAGATCGCCAGGGGAAATACATTTATTACTCCCTGGATCAGGATCGTATGTCGCAAATTTCAAGGCTGGTAGAAGAATTAGCGGCTTAATTACCGCTTTTTGGGTTGAAACAACCGTTTTCTTCTAAAAATGTACCGTATTCTCGGCTTTCGGGTTGAAATTCCAGTGAGAATTCCTCATATTTGTCTCGTACATATATTTAATGAGATAAGTTATGATGGATACACAACTGGGAGTCAATCAGGAAAAGCTGTTGGAATCTTCGGAGATATTGAGGGCATTGGCTCATCCCCTTCGGATGCGGCTGTTGGGATTTATTGACGAACATGAAACCGTCAATGTGAATCGCATCTACAATACGCTAAAGCTTGAGCAGTCAATTACTTCTCAACATCTTAGAATATTGCGGCAGCAAAATCTGGTGAATACCCGTCGGGAAGGTAAGTTCATTCACTATAGTGTAAACCACGATAAGGTTGCACAAGCAGTAAAAGCTGTGGATGCCTTTTTAAAGTCAGAAGCTTAGGTGCTTCGGCTGGCCTTATAGGTATTCAATTGTTTTTTCAGGCAGGATCTTCCTCCTGATGAACGGCATCTGTTGGTTTATCACCGGCAGATGCCGTTTCGTTTTGAAGCTGTTGTTCTTCTTCCTGCTTCTTTTTTTCATCAGAGGTGAAAAAAGAACGGTGGAAAACAATCAGGCTTAAAACACCGGTAGTAATCGCTGTATCGGCTACATTAAACACCGGGCGAAAGAAAAGAAAGTGATCGCCTCCCCAGAATGGAAGCCATTGCGGGAAGTTCCCTTCAAGCAAGGGGAAGTAAAACATATCGACCACCTTTCCATAGAGAAAGGTAGAATAACCCCCACTATCTGGGAACATAACGGCCGCCGGACCGCCGGGAATTGATTCTGAGAAGATCATTCCATAAAAGGCACTGTCAATGATATTGCCCAGGGCACCTGCAAGGATTAAGCCAAAACAGGCAAGCAAGCCAAAAGAAGCCTTGCTCTTAATCAGGATACGCAGGTAGTAAATCAGGAAGCTCACAGCAACAATGCGGAATAAGCTTAGAATAAGTTTTCCCCAGGACCCCCAAAGCTCAAGGCCAAAGGCCATGCCGTTGTTTTCAACAAAGTGTATACGGGCTCTGTCCCAGCCTAAGATGAATATCTCATCTCCATAGCTCAAATTGGTTTTCACCCAGATCTTAACGACCTGGTCAATCAACAGAATAACTAAAATGAATAATGTGATCTTCAGGGATGTCTTCAAAATATTCTTGTTTGGCACAAAAATAGTGATTACACGCTGTGGCATAATCACCATTTCGTCATTATTTCTGCCCGAAATATCAGGAATTTAATCCAAAAGCAAACTCAATGATAGCAGGTGTTATTGCCAAACCGGCTAGCGGTTTTGTTTGGCATGGATACTTAAGGTAGCATGAGGAACAGCTTTGAGGCGCTCTTTGGAAATGAGTTTTCCTGTTGCGCGGCAAATACCGTATACCTTATTGTCTATTCGGATTAGTGCATTTTCAAGATGCTGAATATGCTTCTTCTGGCGGGCGGCCATAGAAGAGACACGCTCGCTTTCTGCCGTCCCAATTCCATCGTCCAGTCCTCTTACTTTAGCGTCCGGGTTGTCTGCCTGGTCAGACAGCTGATTTAAGTAGAACTCCAATTGATCTTTGGCTTTGGCCAACTTCTCTTTAATCAATTGTCTAAACTCTTCCAGTTCCTCGTCCGAGTATCGGGTTTTAACCTCTTTTGTACTCATGTTCCCTGCGTTTTGGAGTTTATTAATTCTTTTTTCGGCGGCTAAGCCGAAAATTGTTTCCTCAAAAAAAGAAAGTGCAAAAGTATATATTTTGAGTAAAACATGGAAGTTAATTTTTTTTGGGCGGCCTGCCCGAACGAAAAGTTGTTAAAGACTTTGGCTTTGACCCTCGTTTTTCTTGCAGATGTCAGGAAAAGAGTGAATATTTGATAATGTAGAGGCATTTGTGACGGTATAGTCTTTGCCTTTTTTAGCGTATTACGGAAGCCCCCCTAAAATGTTACCCAAGGCCGTGGCGACCAACATGGTCGAAAATTATCAAGCTGAATAGCTTTGAGCCTAAACCCTATTGTAGTACAAAGTACCAGTACAGATTGATCAATTAGAAATGACAGAATTGTTCTGGCTATTTCATATTGTTAATTTTGTCGGAGTACTATTAAGCAAGTATTATGAAGCCTGGAACCATTAAAACAGTAGTTCTGGCAGGAATCGTGTGCCTGTTTTCCGGTAGTCGACCAGCCAGTCACAATGCAGAAGAAGTATACATTTACACCTTTCGGGAACTGGCCGTTCAGGAAATGTGGCGGAGCGGAATCCCTGCGAGTATTACACTGGGGCAAGCAATCATTGAATCAGAATTTGGAACGAGTGAGCTTGCACTGAGATCCAACAATCATTTTGGTATTAAATGCAATGACGGATGGTACAAAGAGGTCGTATATCACTACGATGATGACCGGGATCAATTTGGTAATTTGATTAAATCCTGTTTCCGCAAATACCCCAGTATCTACGAATCCTACCTGGATCATACTAATTTTCTGCTTCACCGGAAGTATTACAAAAACTTATTTAATCTGAAAAGAACGGATTATAAAGGATGGGCGCACGGATTGGAAGCTGCGGGTTATGCCACCGACCCGTTGTATGCCGAACAACTCATTGAAACCATAGAGGAATTTGGCCTTTTCTATTACGATTTCATGACGATTTCGGAGGTGAAAAAGTTTAGACACTTAAGTCTCAGGAAGAGTCCCGGGTCAAAAGACTAAGCGTTTGTTCAGAATCTGCTTTTGGAGCGAACGTCTCATAATTTGGCAAATGCAGCCCAAAGTTTAAAATCCGAACAAACTCTATACTTCTTCGCTGGGTTGCTCTCGTTTGTCTTTCCGGGAATCCCGAATCTCCTTGTAGATCTTGCGGTTGCGACTGATGTCGATAGCCAGATACAGTGCCTGTCTGAAAGAACTTGGATCGGCTTCATTCTTCCCGGCGATATCATAGGCAGTACCGTGATCCGGTGACGTTCTGACTCCTTTTAGTCCGGCAGTAAAGTTGATGCCATCTCCAAATGAAAGGGCTTTAAACGGAATTAAACCCTGATCGTGGTACATAGCCAGGATGCCGTCGTATTTGCGGTATTGACCAGAGCCAAAAAAGCCATCAGCAGCAAAAGGTCCCAAACACATGATGCCGTTCTTTTTGCACTCAACAATGGCCGGTCGGATGATATTTTCTTCTTCATCTCCAATGACGCCGTCGTCACTGGCATGAGGATTGAGTCCAAGTACAGCTATCGTAGGTCGCTCCAGCCCAAAGTCCATTTTCAGGGACTTATTCAGGAGTCTAATCTTGTTTATGACCAGTTCCTTGTTGATTTTTTCGGCAACCTCCTGAATTGGAAGGTGGTTGGTTGCCAGGCCAACCTTTAGTTGCTCACTAACCATCAGCATCAGGCTTTCGCCGGATCCCAGTTCTTCGGTGAGATATTCGGTATGTCCCATGTGCTTAAACCCGCCCAACTGCATGGCGTGCTTGTTTATAGGCGCTGTAACAATGGCATCAATTAGTCCTTTTTTCAGGTCCTGAACGGCGAATTCCAAGGATTCAAAAGCATATTTACCGCTTTCTTCGGTCGCATTTCCGAGTTGGATGTTTATGGTTTCTTTCCAGCAGTTTACCACATTGACCCGTCCGTCGAAAGGCGATTCAGCATTATTTATGGATTGAAAATGGAAATTCTCGAGGTCCACGATATTCTTGTGATAGGAAACGATCTTGGAGGAGCTGTAAATGATGGGGGTACATACATTGAGCATTTCTTCCCGGTCGAGGGTTTTCAGGATTACCTCCAGGCCAATCCCGTTCATGTCACCCATCGTTATGCCTATCTTCATTTTATTCATATCTCTTGTCGCTGTAATTTATGGCAAGATCATAATAATCCCCTGTTCGGCCAAATCGGGTTGATTTTGGCAGGCTGCTAATTGACGGGGAGTCGCCGTGTGCCTCCTTCGTCGGCACTTGGCCGGGGAGCCTTTTGGTAAAATTAAGGCCGTGCTCCTTTGCTCGCCCCAGGTCGAGCAGTGATATGTAGCCATTGTCTTCTAAGGTAAAAGATTTCTCCCCGCAACATCTGCCGGAGCCAAGGCGCAGGCAGATGAGCGACTCCCCCACATTGCCAAAGGCGATGTGCTCCCCGGTGGAGGGCCGACGAAGGAGGCACGAAGCGACTCCCCCTTTTATTCTTCTAAACTTTCAGATACCTTTGCAGTAATTTGAGAGCAAAGAAATCATACGGTCAGCATTTTCTGACCAGCGAATCGATCGCGCAACGCATCGCCGACAGCCTTTCCGGAAGTGGATACGACCATATTTTGGAAGTTGGACCAGGGAGAGGTATGCTTACACAGTTTCTTACCGGCCGGGAGCAGGACCTGTATGCAGTTGAAGCAGACCGGGATATGATTCCCGTATTGGAAAAAGAATTTCCGGTGCTGATGAATAAGTTGTTGCAGGCTGATTTTTTGCGGGTCAACCTGGATGCGTTTCCGGAAGCGCCCGGGCCTGTTGCCCTGATCGGCAACTTTCCTTACAATATATCCTCCCAGATCGTATTTCGCATGCTGGAATATCGGGATCGAATTCCCGAAATGGTAGGCATGTTTCAGAAAGAGATGGCTGAGCGGATTGTAGCAAAGCCCGGAAAAAAAGATTACGGCGTGATCAGCGTCCTCACGCAGGGATATTACTCCGGAGGGCTGCTGTTTAATGTAAAACCGGGTTCTTTTAATCCTCCACCTAAAGTACAGTCGGCTGTTATTCGCCTGGAGCGGCTGGATAAACCATTGGCAGATGTAAGTAATTCATCCTTTCGCGCCGTGGTCAAGCAGGCTTTTTCTCAGAGACGAAAAATGCTTCGAAACACCCTTAAAGGGCTGGTCAATGATCCCGACTTCTTTAAGGAACCCCTGTTTAAGGAAAGGCCCGAGCAATTGTCTGTAAAAGATTTTGTGGACCTTACGCATCGAATTATCAAGCAACGGGAACTTGAATCCGGAGAAGCGGGTTAAACTACCTGAAATATTCAATCAAATTATAACAATCAGATATGTCACTTGAAACGAAAGTGAATGCGGAAATGAAGAATGCCATGAAAGCCAAAAACAAAGCGGCTCTTCGTGGATTGCGAGCTATCAAACAGGCCATAATCCTGCAGAAGACGGATGGTTCCGGCGATACTTTGTCGGAAGCTGATGAAATCAAAATGCTTCAGAAACTGGTTAAGCAACGCAAGGATTCTCTCGATATTTATGAGAAACAAGGCCGGGAAGATCTGGCTGTTTTGGAACGCGAAGAAATTGAGGTGATCGAAAAATTCCTTCCGCAGCAAATGTCTGAGGAGGAGTTAACCGCTTTCATAAAAGAACTGGTAGATAAATTAGGCGCTACTTCCATGAAAGACATGGGTAAAGTAATGGGCACTGCCAATAAAGAATTAGCCGGCCGCGCGGATGGGAAGACCATTGCCGCCAAGGTTAAAGAGGCACTGGCATAAAAAAGGGAGTTGCGACCGGATACATTTTTAACACATCCTCTCGCTCCTCCCGCAAAGCGTCGAACATTAAAAGATTCTCCGGTGACCCGGGGAATCTTTTTGTTTTAGGCCGATTGACGCAACAACTCCGGCTTCTGCAAAACTTCCGGACTAAGTGCTTCAAATCGATATCCAAGATCCGAATAAATCCGAAGGGTTTCGGAGAAAGCGTAACGCATTTTCCCGCCGGCTTTGATGCTGTCGTGGAAAACGATAATGGATCCCGGACGAGCATTTGTTGTAACGTTCTCCAGGCATTGTTCCTGCGTGATCCGTGGATCAAAATCGCCGCTGAGTACATCCCACATGATGATGTGATAATGGCGCTGCAGGAATTGAGCCTGCCGCGGTCTCAATTTGCCGTAAGGCGGGCGGAAAAGCTCTGTTTTTACCTGCTTGGCACAATGTCTTACATCGTGAAAGTAGGGTATGTTTTCGGTGGCCCAGCCATTGAGGTGGTGGTAAGTGTGGTTGCCTGCCTGGTGGCCCTCATCGATAATACGATCAAAAATTTCCGGATGTTTCCGAATGTTGTCGCCTACACAAAAGAAAGTAGCTTTGGCACCGTACTCAGCCAGTTGATCCAACACCCAGGGGGTCTGTTCCGGAATGGGGCCATCGTCGAAAGTCAGGTACAGAACAGGGTCGTCTGTAGATACTTTCCAATTGAAATTTGGAAAGAGATTTTGTATAAGCTGGGGTGTGCGAACAAGATACATTTTGCCTTAGTTTGATATGTTACGGGATGGAGGAGGGCTACAATCTTTTATTCCTCTTTGAATTATGTAGTTTTGCGGTTCGAATTCACATTTTGGAGCTGTCTCCGGAATGTTTTACTCGTAACGATTCTGTTAGAATGAATGCTGCCTGGAAAGAGCTGTTTTTTCCTCATAACCAAAGAATTAGGTGCTTGAGTGACAAACTGTTCAGCAGGCAGGACTGAAAAATGTAAAAAGCGTTTTTTCGTATGCAAAATATTCGACTTCGATTTGCACCAAGTCCTACGGGTCCGCTTCATATTGGAGGCGTACGTACTGCCTTGTATAACTACCTGCTTGCTCGCAAGCTAAATGGTACCTTCATCCTCCGGATTGAGGATACAGACCAGAATCGATATGTGCCCGGAGCAGAAGATTACATTGTAGAAGCTCTGAAGTGGTGTGGCATTGAGCCGGATGAAGGTCCGGGCTATGGCGGGGATTATGGCCCCTATCGCCAGTCTGAGCGAAAAGACCTCTATGGGAAGTACGCGCTCCAGCTGGTAGAAAACGGACATGCTTATTACGCTTTCGATACACCGGAAGAATTAGACCTTCGCCGACAGGCAGAAAAAGAAGCCGGCAACCACAGCTTTAAATACGACAGCAAACTCCGGATGGAGATGCGCAACAGCCTGACCCTTTCAGAGGCTGAAACCAAAGCATTGCTCGAATCTGGCAAACCCTATACCATTCGCCTTAAGGTGCCTTCCGGCGAAACGGTGACCATTCATGATGAAGTGCGGGGCGAGGTGAATTTTCAAACAGATGAACTGGATGATAAGGTCATTTTGAAGAGCGATGGAATGCCGACCTATCACCTGGCCAATATCGTGGATGACCATTTGATGGAGATCTCGCATGTGATTCGCGGGGAAGAATGGTTGCCATCCACTGCGCACCATGTCTTGCTTTATCGTTTTCTGGACTGGGAATCCGAAATGCCGGCTTTTGCCCATCTGCCGCTCATCCTCAAGCCAAATGGCAAAGGGAAGCTGAGTAAACGAGATGGGGCAAAACTTGGAATTCCTGTTTTCCCACTTTCGTGGAATGGCGAAAACGAGGAAGATTCCTTTATCGGCTTCCGCGAATTCGGATTTGATCCGGCGGCCGTCAATAACTTCCTGGCCTTTTTGGGCTGGAACCCGGGAACGGAGCAGGAAATTTTCTCCCTGGAGGGATTGTGTGAAGCTTTTTCGGTGGAGCAGGTCGGAAAATCGGGGGCCCGATTTGATTTTGACAAAGCCAGATGGTTTAACGAGCAATATCTACAGGCCAGTTCTGATGAAGCACTTGCAGTGGTCATTCAGCCCCTGGCGAAGGAACGTGGTTATGTCGTCTCCGATGAGTTCATGGCTGCTGTTTGCGGGATGCTGAAAGAGCGTGTTACTTTTTATCCGGACATCCTGGAAGATGGCTACTACTTTTTTGAAGGCGTAATTGAATACGACGCGAAGGTGATCCGGAAAAAGTGGAAACCGGAGCGCAAGCCGCAGTTTGAAAATCTTCAATCCGGGCTGAAAGGACTGGGAGATTATTCGGCGGAAGCCATAAAAAGCGCTGTAACCGGCTTTATGGAAGAAAACGACTTTGGTTTTGGAGACGTACTGCCTGTTTTAAGAGTTGCCTTAAGCGGCACAACCAAGGGGCCAGACGTTTTTAAGATGATGGAATTGCTGGGGCAGGAGGAAGTAGATGAGCGACTGGCAGTAGCCTATCGCCACTTTGAGGAGCAGCAGGCCTCTTGACAAACGGCAAAAAAACGGCCATCTTTACGCAAATTCTGGTCATGCCGAAGAAGAAACCAAAGAAAGGAAACCCTGAAGTCCATAAAGATTTGTCTGGCTTTGACATTAGCATTGATGCTTTTGGCGAAATAAAGACCAATTTGGAAGTGGATAAGTTAAACCGCTTCCTGGACGACAAAGTTGAAGATAAAAAATTGAAGGATCGGGATGATCTGAAAAGCGACGAGGAGGAATAAGGCTGGTTTTGTCTGAACTTGTCGTTGGTTTATTATTCGGTAGTAAAAGTCCGGATAGCGGGATATTTTTGTTATTTTGCGGCGAAAATAAATCCTGTTTTCGGTACTTGAAAACGATTACCCATGAACATGTTCACCAAAGTACCCCACCCCATTGTGTCCATTACACAAGGCTTTTTTGAATCATGTCCATCCTGTGTTGGTGAAGATGCAGGTAGTAATCGCTATTTTTGCCGACAGTTTCAATCTACCCAAAACCCAATTGGTTGATAATCCCAAATACGACTAAACCGATTTATATGAAACACCGCTTACACCGAATCTTTTGGTTGGCGCTATTGTGTTTACCGGGTCTTACCCCTCTTTACGGTCAGTTTGACTTTAGTTATACCGGACCGGATACGCTCTATCTTGGAGACAATTGCGAGCAAACCCTGAATTTTAACGGAATGCCACCTACTGTAACGTCTACGATGGGGGCCAATATCATTACACCTCCAACAGGTGTTGATGCGGCCCTGACGGGTTATGCTGTAGGCGATCCGGTTGTTGGTGTGCAGACTGTTTCCGTTGCGTTCATTGCTGCAGATGATATGTCCAATCAGGATACCTTTTATTTTGATATAGACTTTGTAGATACGCTGGCTCCTGTTTTTAATCAACCGGCTCCGGATGATATTTCGGTAGATTGTTACGGGGATATCCCGGCTCCTTTTATCATCATTGCAGAAGATAACTGCGATGGAGACATCTTTACAAATGCTGTCGACAATCCACCGCTAACGGGACCAAATTGTAGCACGCCATTAACGATTACCCGAACCTGGACAGCGACGGATAATTCGGGCAATTCAACTACCATTTCCCAGCAAATAGATGTAGGGGTAGACACAGAACCACCCAGTATTGGCATGAACCCACAGGATGGATCGGGCGATTGCGGGATGGCAAATGCTGCCTACAACACCTGGTTAATTGCGGCTCAAAATACCATTCTGGCTACGGCCTCCGATAATTGTAATGTATTAACACTGAGTCATGACGGCCCGGCTTTCATCAGCGGGGACTGTCAGACGATTGATGTGACTTTTACCCTGGAAGACGGTTGTGGACAGTTTGTTACAGCCATGGCTTCCTTTGAAGTAACAGATAATGATGCCCCTGTTCTGACGGGCGTACCTGCCGATATCACCATCGCCTGTGGGGAAGCTATACCGGCGGCCCCAATGGTTACGGCAACGGATAATTGCGACTCATCGCTGCCGGCTGTGAGCTTTGTTGAAAACTCCGGGCAAACGGCAAACGGGTCTTGCTCTGATGCTACCTATGACATCGTGCGTACCTGGTCGGTTACCGATAACTGTGGCAATCTTGCGGAGCTGTCACAAACAATTTCAGTGATTGACACCATTGCTCCATTGTTTACGGTGCCAATGGATACTACGCTGGACTGTGGATCAGATATTGCTCCCCTGATAACCGGCGAAATTGATCCCGGTAGTATCAGCGATAACTGCCTGACGGGATTCATTGTTGGATTTGAAGATGATTCAACCACATTAGCCTGTCCGCAGAATATCGAAGTGGCCCGAACCTGGACCGTAGCAGATTCCTGTGGAAATGAGCGGGAGCTGGTTCAGTTTATTTATCTGACAGATACGATTCCACCGACCTTTTTTGCACCGGAAGCTGATTCTATCTTTTTGGACTGTGAAGCCTCTACTGATCCGGCAAATACGGGAGAACCTTCAAATATTTCAGACAATTGTGATGGCGGAGCCACGGTAAGCTATCAGGACCTTTTCACAGACCAGGTCTGTACCAATAGTTTTACCATAGTTCGTACCTGGTATATTGAGGATGCATGCGGCAATATTGATTCCACGAAGCAGTATCTAATTTTACAGGACGAGCTGGCTCCGACCTTTACACAGGAAGCACAGGAGGAAAACATTGCCTGTACTTCCAATGCGGATGCCGAACAGGCATTTGCAGACTGGGTGGCTGCCAATGGAAATGCGATAGCGGAGGATAATTGCTCCAATAACATTTCCTGGGTAGCGGTCAATGAAAGTGATGGACTCCCGGCTGTTTTGCCTGCTTCAGATTGCATGCCGGCGGTAGTGGGTGTATATCGACAGCAAACCGTCTTGTTTATTGCATCAGATGAATGTTTGAATGCAGATACCACGGTGGCTGTATTTACCGTGATGGATAATACCCCTCCGGTTCTTAGCGATTGCCCGGAGAACCAGATCATTGGTACCGATCCGGGCGTTTGCGAGGGAAGTATTTTGTTGTCTCCACCGCTTATTGTGGAAGATTGTGCCAACGAACCCCTCAACCTGAATTACGAGGAAGTGCTTCCCGTTACGGGCCCGGGTGGTACCGTAGATACCCTTGAAACACCGATAAATAACTTAAACTTCCAGATTGCAGTGGCTAGTTCGCCGGTACAGGCTGCCAGCGATGTTACGTTAAGCATTTCTCTGGAGAATGTAGATGCTGAAAGTCCGACGGAATACCTGGAAGTATACGGAGAAGATGGTTCCTTCCTGGGGAATACCAACCTGACTCCCGTACAATGTGATTCTTCAGAAACGCTATTTGTCATTCCGGCAGCCACCTATAATGATTGGGCTTTTGACGGCATCGTTGAGATAACAGCGATTCCGGCTGATCCGTCTCCACTGGCCGGTCGATTTGCCGTAAATGCAATTTGCCCCGGCGGAACCGTACGAGCCAACCTGGCTTATTCGGCGATAAGCCCGGACGGCACAAAGCTGGAATACAGTATTGATGGCGCGCCAAGAATAGAAGTTGATCCGATCGCTCCTTTCATGGTAACCCTGCCACTTGGAGTCAATCCGATTACCTACTATGTAACCGATTGTTCGGGCAACGAAAGCAGTTGCACCTTCGAGATTACGGTTGAAGATATGGAACCTCCGGTAGTGGATTGTCCGGCCGACTTTAGTGTCAATACCGGAGTGGATTCCTGTTCGGCAATTGTTTCCATTCCCTTGCCCTTAAGTGTGAGTGACAACTGTGAAGTGACACAGGAAGTCGTGCTAACACAGCCAGCTAATCCGACGGATGCTTTTATGACTTTTACCATTAATCCGAATGCCGGAGTCTACAACGCAGACGACCGTGGATTTGTATTTTTTGGGGTGAGCCCGACAGCTATTGGAGATGTAACTATCGCATTTACGATTTTGGGAGATGTGAACGATCCGGGAGAGTATTTTGAAATTTTGGATCCGTTTACAAACTCTTTGGGAACCACAGAGATCGGGCAGGCGCATGTTACCCCGGGTGATTGTTCTACGCCCTCTATCGCCACCTTTACCGTATCAGCGGCAACTTTCAATAACTGGGCAGCAAGCGGATTCTTTACCCTTGTTGCGAGTTCGTTTGTCGATTATCCCATTCCTCCTCCGGGACCGGAGCCGGGAATCAATCCCTGTAATCCGGGAGCTGTAAATAATAATGGAGAACCGGATGGTGTGAGTACAATCAGTTGCACCATTACTTATAATACAATTACACCAACTTATTTTGCGGAGGGTGCTACCACTATACCACCTACGGTATTGAGTTCTGGCGTGCCACCACAGGAAGAATTAAATCAGGGAACGACCACTGTTTCCTATGTGGTAGAAGACCTGTACGGAAATGCAGACACCTGCTCCTATGAGATTAATGTCATCGACAATCAGGCTCCCACTGCTCTATGTGATTCGGTAATTGTCTACATAGATCCTTCGGGCCTGGTTACCGATATGATCCAGCCTGCTGAAATTGATAATGGGAGTTTCGACAACTGCAGTATTGCCAATTATTCGGTCATGCCGAATGTCATTAGCTGCGATATGATCGGCCAAAATGTGGATGTTGTTCTTACCGTAGAAGATGAAGCGGGTAATCAAGACAGTTGTAATTCGCTGGTTCGGGTGGAAGGCGAAGCTCCGGAGCCGGAATATTTCATTGCGGCTTGTGGAAGTGACACCCTGTTCTTGATTGCTAACCCGCCCGGGGATCAATCAGATTACATTTATAGCTGGACGGGCCCTAACTTTTCATCTTCTCAGGCTAATCCAATCATACCTAATGTGACAAGTGCCAATCAGGGTACCTATACATTAGTCATTGAAGGCTTGACCGGTTGTACCTCCGAAGGGGAAGTACAAGTGCCGATCGACGACCTCCCGGTGACACCGGTAATTAGCTTTGACGAAGATGCCATCTGTACCGATGAAAATATAGTGCTGGAAACAACCGCTCCTCCAGGTGGTGCAACCATTGAATACCAGTGGTACAGCGGGGACTCCCCCAATGGTTTTCTGATTGCATCAACCTCTGTGCCGTCCTACACTTACCCGGGACCACATATGGCAGGCGATAGCTGCTTTTATGTCGTCGTGGTTCGGGACGGTTGTGTGTCTAATCCTTCCGCTTCCCAATGTGTGGAAATTACACAGATTCCAACAGCAGAGACCAATGATGATGTCATTGATGTTTGTGAAGGCGGAACCATTGTTCTGGGATCACCAAGTTCAGGTCCGGGTTATACCTGGCACTGGACAGGCCCGAATAATTATGAGTCTTTTGCTCAAAATCCACTGGCGATTACCAATGCCACTTTACTTAATGATGGTTTGTATACCCTTACCACTTCCGTGAATGGCTGTGAATCTGATCCGGCGTTTACGGTAGTGAATGTACTGGAGAAACCAGACACACCACAAGTTGGAAACAATACCTCCATAAACAGTCCCGCCTGTATCGGTGATACGATTATCCTGGAAACCAACATCGAAGATGTGACCACCTATTTGTGGGACGGACCGGGAACGCTGAACTTTGAAACGGATACCAGTATTCTGGTTCTTGAAAATGCCATTCAGGCTTACGCCGGAAATTGGACTTTACAGGTGGTAGATAATTTATGTGTTTCGGATCCTTCGAATCCGACTACCGTATATGTTTCCAACCTGCCGGTTGTGCAGGCCGCCAGCAACAGCCCGGTTTGTAACAACGAAACCCTGGAACTACAGGTCAACGAAACACCGGGTGCGATTTACCAGTGGGAAACCCCATCCGGTCAGATCCTAAACGGAAGACTACAATCGATCATGAATCCGCAACCCGGAACTTATACCGTTACGGTTACAAATGCCGCTGGCTGTGATCAAACGGATGAGGTGAATGTAGTGGTCAATCAGGCTCCAACAATTACAAGCGTGAGCAATAATGCGCCTGCTTGTCCGGAGGGACCAACAGATGTATGCCTGTTTGCCACGGTTTTCCCGGAAGACAACGGGACCTATGATTATGAGTGGACGAATGTAAACGGGACCATCGTTTCTGTAGACTCCGTCGGAAAGCTACTCGATGCTATCCCGGCAGTGGTCAATGGAGAATATACCCTGACCGTGACAGATGGCAACGGCTGTAGTACAGAATCAAACCCTACGCTGGTAGATATGGGGTCGATTCTTGCTGACCCGACTGCTCCGATTCCAATGCCTTTTGAGTCTTCCTACTGTGTAGGAGACGTAATAAGCTTACAAACGACCGATCTGTTTCAAGGTACGGTCGAACAATATAACTGGATCACACCGGTCGGTAATTTCCAATCCAGTGGTCCATCGATTCAATTGCCGCCTTTAAACCTGGATAACAATGGGAGTTATTCGGTCTATGTAGTGGTAGATGGATGTGAAACAGATACTTCCGGTATTTCTACGATTGAAGTGAATCCGATCCCGACAGGCACGGTAACCAGCAACAGCCCGGTATGTGAAGGAGAACAAATTATCCTTCAATTCCTCGATTGCATCCCGGGTGCTGAATACGAATGGCTGGGGCCACCACCTTTCAGCTCTTCCAACTGCAGTCCGGTTATTCAACAAGCAGATCCTGATTTGAATACCGGTACCTACACCCTGATCGTCGAGGTAGAAGGATGTATATCTGACCCATTGACTACCTTCGTAAACGTCAACGAATCACCAAATAAGCCTGTGGCAAATGCCAGTGGTGATGTTTGTATCGATGCCCCGGGTTCATCGCTAACACTTTCTGTTTCTCCCGGATCAGCGACACCGGGTGCTCAATATGCCTGGTTCTACAATGGTACTTCCATTGGGGTGCCAAGCGGAATGCTTACGCTGACCATCAATGATTTTACCCAGTTTTCTGAAGGTTCGTATGAATTTACCGTAGTCGCGATCCTTAACGGCTGTGAGTCGGAACTTTCGGCTCCTGTTGTTGTAGACATGTATGAGACGCCATCTTCGATAGCAAATGCCGGACCCGATCAGAACTTCTGTGAAAACGAACAGGTTATTCTCAATGCCACGGCTCCATCTATTGGATCCGGGCTGTGGTCTCAACAAGCAGGAAACCCGGGAGGAGCCATGCTCGTGAATCCGGATATGGCTTCCACCGCTGTAATGGGCACTGCTCCTGGCAACACGTATAACTTTATTTGGTCACTTTCCAATGGTGCCTGTGTAGATTATTCGGTAGACACGATTGAAATATTTGTCGACCTCCTGGAGATGGCAAATGCCGGACCCGATATTGAAGTATGTGCCGTAAACTCCGTAAATCTGAATGGAGTGCCGCCTGCGTTGGGAGATGGATTTTGGACTCAACCTCTGGAGCAGGGAATATTTATTGATATCCTCGAGCCATCCAATCCGCAAACAGCGGTAGAAGGACTTTCTCCGGGCAACACCTACGTTTTCTTCTGGAACCTGCCAGATAATGGCTGTGGTGTTTCAATGGATGAAATGCTGGTTACTGTTCTGGATGCCGAATCAGAAGCCGGCAACGATTTCTTTGAATGTGGCGATGGTTGCGTTTTCCTCGGCGCTACAGAACCCGAAGTTGCCTCCGGGATGTGGTCTTCACCAGATCCAAATATCACTTTTGAGGATCCATTCGATAATCAATCACAGGCTTGTAATCTTCAGCCCGGTGAAAATGTATTTATCTGGACCCTTAACGATGGAGAATGTGGCGATGACGGCGTGGATACCATCCTGGTCGATTATAAATTCCTGCCTGTGGCAGAAGACGATGATGTAGTTGTCGATTTTGCAGACCTGGTTGAGTTTGATGTATCAGTCAATGACTTTATTCCGGATGACTTCTTCGTAGAGTTAGTGACACCGCCAGCTCATGGAGTGCTGACGCTCCTGGCAGACGGAAGCTTTAGTTATCAGGCAGACATCAACTACATTGGCGAGGATGAATTTATTTATATGCTTTGCAGCGAATCCTGCGAATGTTCAGAGGCGACAGTTCGATTTGATATCGGACGGGAAGCAGCATGTGTCATACCAACGATCATCACACCAAATGCCGATGGCATTAATGATGAGTTTGTGATACCGTGCTTGGCAGAAACGACGGCCTATCCGGATAGTGAGGTTTCGCTTTTCAATCAGTGGGGAGATGAAGTCTTTAGAGCTGCTCCTTATCTGAATGACTGGAATGGTCAATACAATGGAGAGCCTGTTCCGGTCGGCACCTATTATTATGTGATCAATTTTGGCGACGGGACTCCGATTCAAACCGGCTTCCTGGTCGTTCACAGATAAAAATACAGGCAGCTCCATTAGCTGGAGTTGCCCTCCCTAAACCGAAAAAGATACGCGTATGCGATCCATATTTACACTGGCAATCATGTTGTGTCTGAGCTTTCCTTTACTGGGGCAGCAGCAGGCACAGTATACTCAGTTTATGTACTATAAACTGGGGTATAATCCGGGTTATGCCGGATCCAATGAATCTCCCTGCCTTACCGGTATTCACAGAAGCCAATGGCTGGGTTTGGAAGGGGCTCCTCAAACGCAGATCCTTTCCTATTCCATGCCTTTGATGAATCAACGCGTTGGCGTTGGGGCCAATCTTCAGCGGGAGTCGGTAGGTATTACAGAAAACATCACCTTTTCCGGAATCTATGCCTATCGGTTTAGGCTGGGACGTGGTTATCTGAGCATGGGACTTCAAGGGTCTATCCGTTCGCTGCGAATGGATTTTGGGGATGATCGCCTAATCGCTACACAGCCCATTACCGCAGACCCGGGTATTCCTGCCGGCATGCAGCAAAAGTTTCTTTTCAATGCCGGTGCTGGTGTTTACTATAGTGGAGAGCAGTTTTACGTAGGGTTTTCCGTTCCAAGGATCATTGATAACAATATCGATTTTGGCAACACCTCTATTGAAGTGAGCCGCGAGTTTCGCCATTACTACTTTATGGGAGGCGTTTCCATTCCGTTGGGAGATAATACGAGCCTGCAACCTCAGATTTTGGTCAAATATGTAAACAATGCTCCGCTCGACGGGGATTTCAACCTTACATTGAATATCCTGAATAAGTACATGATCGGTACCACCTACCGCCTCGGAGGATCTTCTGTTACCGGCTTTGGGGAGTCTATTGACATTTTGCTGGCTGCACAGATTGCCAAAAACTTATTGCTTGGCGTTTCTTATGATATCACCTTATCTGACCTAAAAGATTACAATACCGGAAGTATCGAGATTGTATTGCGCTATTGCTTCAACCAGGCAGAGGGCAACGAATTTATTAATCCGCGTTTCTTCTAAAAAAAGATTGATTGCTTGCCGCCTTTCGGCGAAAAAGTGGCTAAAAGAGTACTACTGCGTCTAAATATTACGTTAGACAAGCGTTCGGCTGTCAACAAATTAGAAAAAATCACATATTTTTGTTGACAACCGGATTCTTATCCGGACACCTGAAACTCTCCAAAACTTTCGCTATCCACCAAGCTGTTATTCATGATAAACAAACGAAACGCTGCACGTCTGGTAACGATCCTTTTTCTGCTGCCTCTGGCATTCGGATTATGGGCTCAACCAACCACTTCCAAATCCAAATCTTCTGACAAGCTTTATGAGAAGGGGGAATTTGTCATCACCAACGCGGTGAAGATCAATTCGGATGATCTGGACATGTCTCCTGCCTTTTATCAAAACGGCATCGTATATGTATCCAACCGATACGATCAGGGGCCGGTTGATAAGAAAATGGGCGGCACTTTTCTGGACCTTTTCTATGCAGAATTAGATAAAGAGGGCAATCCGTTGGAGCCTCAGGACTTTTCGGTAAACCTGAACTCCCAAACCCATGAAGGACCATCAACCTTTAGCCGGGACGGAAGCCATATCTACTTTACGAGCAACAATATGCAGAATGGCGTTCACAAAGCAGATGATAAAGGCGTAAGCCGACTCAAAATTTACGAAGCCAAACGAGGTGTTTTCGATTGGGAAAACATCCGCGAATTGCCTTTCAACAGCGATGCTTATTCCTGTATGCATCCATCGCTTTCGCCAGACGGTCGTCGGTTGTATTTCTCTTCCGACATGCCTGGCGGTTATGGAGGCATTGACCTCTATGTCGTTGAGAAAGTAGGCGACAGCTGGACAGCTCCTCTAAATCTGGGACCGGAAGTAAATACACCCCAAAACGAAGGATTTCCGTTTATCCACAATAGCGGCATGCTTTTCTTTGCCTCTGCCGGACATGATGGATATGGAGGCTATGATATCTTCATGATCAATGTAAGCGGACAATCCTGGAGTAAAGTGTTTAACCTCGGCTTGCCGATGAATTCTGCTCGCGACGACCTTGGGTTTATCCTCAATGATGAAGGGACCATGGGCTTCTTCGCCTCTGACCGCTCCGGTGGTTATGGCAAGGATGATATTTATAAAGTGAAATTGCCGGAAGGCCTGAAAGGAATCAATAAAGTATTGGAGCTGCCTTCCAAACTGATTGCTTTCAACAAAGAAACAAACGAACGAATTTCCGGCGCCTCCGTGCGGATGTTTGAACGATCAGCCGACGGTTTTATCGAAGGCAATGATTACTACGATGTACACCTTGATCCTTCAAACAGCGATCCGAATGAATTGGAAATTAAGCTGGTTCGGAAGAAGCCTTCCGAATTGGGTGATCCCTTGTTGTACACCGATGCTAACGGAGAGGCGATTTCCAGGCTTAAAGCCGAAAAGAGCTATATTCTTCTGGTCGAAAAAGATGGATTTGAAATGGGCGAGGTGGTCTATTCCACCGTCGGGGAAACCGGTCCGCAAACGATTCGGATTCCTATGCACCCTCAATCCTGTGTGCTGGTTGCCGGCTTGGTTTCTCTGGAAGCTTACGAATCAGCAGTGCCCGGCGCCACCGTGCGAATCACCAATCAATGCAATCAGGAAGAAACAGTAGTGCGTACCAATGCCAGTGGAGAATTTGAAGCTTGCCTGCCATTTGGTTGCGACTTCACCATTCAGGCTGAAAAGCAAGGCTATACCAAAGGCACAAACAGTATTTCCACCCAGCCGGATAAGCTGGCCGCAAATCCATCCATAAATGTGAATTTGCAGCTAAATCCGGTTGCTGATAATTTCCTGAAAGAGCCGATCAAAGAAGGAACGGTTATTATTCTGGAGAATATTTATTACGATTTCAACAAATCCGCTATTCGCCGGGGAGCTGCCCGCGAACTGGACGCCCTTGCCAATCTGATGAAGCTGTATCCGTCTATGGAAATTGAGATGGTGGCACATACCGATTCAAGAGGAAGCGCCGAATACAATATGGAGCTTTCGCTGGAGCGAGCCGAAGCCGCCAAACGCTATCTGGTAAGCCAGGGTGTACAAGGAAATCGGATAAAGGCTTTTGGCTATGGCGAATCTCAATTGCGTAATAATTGTAAGGATGGAAGCGATTGCTCGGAGAAGCAACATCAGTACAATCGCCGCACAGAAGTGAAGGTCTCAAAGATTGCCGAAAACGTAGACATTGAATACAAAAGCACTGACGATCCCTTCGGAAATTAATGGGAATTGTTTTCGCTTGGGGAGGACCATTTTTGTATATTAATGATTCACTAATTTTTGAACCAAAATATATACCAAATGGCCGTATTAAAAGTCATTGAAATTCTGGCTGATTCCGAGGAGAGCTGGGAAGATGCTACTAAAAACGCAATTGCTCAAGCTAGTAAAACCCTCAAGCATGTACGCTCCGGGTTTGTACAAAGTCAAAGCGTTGTTGTCAAAGACGGAAAGGTGAAAGCTTTCCGGGTTAATGTCAAAGTTACTTTCGAGATCGACTAGCGATCGTCACCTCAATCTAACCTTTTAGGCATTTTAATGCCGCATTGAAGCGGGAAAAACGAACAAGTTTTTCCCGCTTTTGCTTTAGGTGCTGCTACTCGATCCTCCCTTGTTCTTTCAGACAAAAAGTGTCCCGAATCGGAAAGAGCCAATATTTGACATTTGTGTGGCTGGTTTATTAAATAAAATGGGTTTATTTTTCAATCCCGTAACTTTCTACCCCTGGAACATATCACACAAACCGGAAACCCACAAACAATGAAAACATCCTTTTACCCCATTTTAGCCACTCTATGGCTAAGCCTATCTTTTGTCTCCCATTCTCATTCCCAATCGATAAGTTATACCAACCCGGAGGATTTGTCTGTTTGCGATTCGGCAACTTTCAGCCTGGTTATCCAGAATCCGGAGTCATTTACCTTAACCGATGGAACATTAACGCTTTCGCTCAATGATTGTATGACCTATTCTTCCGGCAGTATTTCCGGAGCCACAGAATTGGATGTCAGCGATCCCCAAATGCCCGTTTTTCAATTGGACGATATTCCTCCCTCCGGCAATCTGCCTGTTAGTATTACGCAAGTTGCTGGTTGCGATTGTGTGGACCTGATCAATAATGCCACCCCATTTAGCAATAGTATTGATGTCGCTTTCGCGAATGGAAACGCATCCTTAAATACCGATTTGTATGAAGTGGAGACCCCGCTTCTGGTCATTACGAATGTGACCAATGCCTACCTCGCCGGACAAAAAGGAGATGTACTCGTTCGGAGCTTTACTGTTCGAAATACGCGCTTTGGCCCCTTGTCCAGTTTTGTCATGATGGATAGCTACCAGCCGGGCATACATGTCACCAACCAGCAGGGAACCATCATAGAAGACAGTCCCGGCTACCTGGAACTGGAACTTGGTGCAAGTGACTTTCAACAAATCGGCGATGGAGATGCTCTCTTTGAGTTTAATGAGTCCATTACCATTGTTGAACAGATCGAGGTTTTGGATTGTGGCATTCCCTCCTTCAGTTCGTTGTCTCAAATCGAATTTGCCTGGGGCTGTTTTGATCTGGTTTGTCAGGATGAAGTACAATCAGCCGTTGTTGAAATTGAGCCATTTGACGCATTACCTGACTTACAATTTGAACCATACTCTACTCCACCCTATTGCTTTTGTGGTCCGGATGGCCATTTGCACGGAATGACTATTACGAATACAGGTGATGGAGATGCATTGGATTTGGAATTGATCATTAACCAACTGGATGCCGCTATCGATGCCAATTCTGTAATGGTGGATAGTTCCGGGAATACATATTCTTTGCCCGCAACAGGCTCTGCCAACGCAAATTTTAATGAAAACATCTGCACCTTCCCCAATCCGGTTTTCCATTCAGTAAGTTTTACATTGCCTATTCTTGGTGCCGGAGAATCGGTGTTCATCCATTGGAATTCCTATTGGTGCCAATTGGAAGCATGTAGTTTCCCCGTTTCTTCCTGGGAGTACAGATTCGGTTATTTTCAGGAATGCCCGGAGGGAGCCTATATAACTGTTCCGGATTTTATTCCGGTATCAGAATCGTCCGAGTTTTTGGTTACGGGAGTAGTCAGCGATCCGGATTGTCAGGTGCCACTCCAGGATGACAGCATTTGCGAATACGACTATCTGGTCTCTCATGACACACTCGATATATCGGAAGGAACGCTTGTCATTGATTTTGACCTTCCCTGCGGATATATCTGGCAAACCCTGGATGCTCCTCAATTGGCCGGGGTAGATCCGGATGTTTTTGAGATAAACAGCAACATGGGCTTTTCCAACATCCACCTGGAATATGACCTGCCTTTGCCCCTTGATTCCGCAGGCTTTTCTTTTGAGCTGTTGTTTGATTGCGACCTCTTGTGTGATACCATGCCGCTTGTTCTGGATTCGGTGATAACGAGCTGTGATAAATACCTGACTTGTAATCCACCGACGCCTCCGGAAATAGGCTTTAACGTAATTACCAGTTTGCAAATTTGCGCGCCAGACCCAATCAATTGCAGTCACCAGAGTTGCCTTTCCTTAGTCCAGCCCTACGCCTGTGAACCCACGGACACCATCCTGACCTACCCCAGTGGATTTTACGATTTTACCAATGAAAGTCGACGGTATAATTATGGTTTAGCAGATAATGATAACGACTTTTTTCCCGATCCGGGAGGAATGCTTGATATGAATGCTGTGGCAACGGATCGTTTCCTGCCAGGCGATACCATAGAAACAATCGTAAGCGGTATTGTGGTGGCCGACGAAACAGGTGCTACTTTTGATGAAGCGATTTTTGACCTTATTTATAATATTCCGGAATTAGATCCATCTCTAAACGGTCCGCTTATTTCGCCGGAAGGCATAAGTTATATTAGTGGCGTCCTCTCCATTTTCGATTTAAGTACTGGTACGAATTATTCCTGTGAGTTGGATGAAATGCCCAACTCTTACGAAATGTTTAATACGATCCATCACGTTATCGTTCTGGACTTAGGAGACGGAACTGTTTGTGACCTGCCGCCAGGCTTTGAGCTTGAGCATGGCGATTCGCTTAGCCTTACCGCACTGAGCCGGATCAATGTAAACCCAATTAACGAAACCGGCTTACCGGCTGCTTTGGTAAATTTCACCGTGGGATCCATCTCCCGGATCGTTTCTGATGATCCGAATATAAGTACCATTGCCTGCGGCTGCGATCTCGATGCATTTGAATTGAGTGGCTACGCTTATCAGTTTACAAACGGTGTTTTTGTCGTGCCTCCCTGTGATACATCCATTTTCCTGGGAGCTAATTTCCTGAATTTTAGCCTGGCAGAACCCGACTTTTTCCCGTTTGAATACCGTTGGGGAGCGATTTACAACTACATGGAAATATACCCGGCACCGGGTTTCGAGTTGGTTGAATCGAGAGTCTCCAGAGTGCAATGGCAAAACGGAGTGCCTTTTAAAGTGAATGAACCGATTTCTCCCGGCCCCATTCCGGACGGCTGGTATTTTCAACTGGATTCCTGCCAGGTGCCTGCCATGGATGAAGGTTTTTCGGTGCTGACTCAGCATCGATTTGTACGGGATTGCCAGCTGGATGGAGCTTATCCCTTATACAGCCAAACAGAGATTGCTTTTAACCCCGGCTTAGTCGAAGACGTGAATCCGCTTATGCTTGGCGATACGGCAAACAGCCTTAGAGCGCTCAATCCAGGCATTGATCTAATAAGTCCTCTCCCTGTTTACACCAGCTACGACAATAAGTTTCGATGGGAACTCATCATTGAAAACATAGTCAACTCCATTGCTTCTCAAAGCAGCGACATCGCATACAATGTTTGGATGATCCCCGAATCCCCCAGTGGTCTGGTAACCGATTTTGTGCTGGAGGACATCGACAACGGGGGCACTATCCCTCTGGTAAACGGCATTTTTCAGCTGGGAGATATGGACCCCGAGGAAATCCGAAACCTCAGACTCGTCGGTACCAATGTCGGCTGTGGATCCGATTTTGTAGAAGTGCGCTATGGCTGGAATTGTGAAGAACTACAATCTCCAGATGAGGAACCTTGTTTTCAAAATACGCTTTTGCTGGAGGGGCTTTCGCCGGATGGTGAACTGGAAATGCAGGTGTTCAGCCCAACCTCCCCTTGCGTATTCCTCTGCGACACGGTTCCTTATCATACCATTGAAATATTTAATGCAAATCTGGGAGCCATTTGCGGACTGGAATTGCTGGCTTACATCCCCGAAGGATTCACGATCCTGCCCGGCAGCTGTGAAATGTCTTATCCGGAAGGAAGTGGCTTCGAACCCATTCCCGATCCCCAGGACCTGGGCAATGGGCAGTACCTATGGGACTTCGATACATTTAGTGATTCCCTGTTGCAAAACTGTTTGGCGGGTATTCCGCTGGAGCCTTCCAATACGGTTCAGATTCGCTTTTTGGGAATGACAGATTGTGATTTTACGCTCAATTCCAGTATGCTTTTTGTCGCGAGTGGCTTCCAAACCTGCGATGATCCCAGCAATGACATCCTTCGCGAAAGCGATCCATTCTGTATCGAAACCAATGCACCGGATGCTCAGGCATTCATTAATGCAAACATTGAAGAGGTGGTTTGCTCGGACGAAAGCCAGCTGGAGATTGCCTTGTTGTTGGATGCAGAGACAGTAGTCGGAGATAGTATTGAGGTCGTTTTACCACCTGCTGTATTCTATGTGCCGGGTTCATACAGCCCGGTTTCCAATGGACCTTCCGGGGAGCCACTCATTGGTTTTTACGGAACCTCACAAGTGTTGACCTGGGGCTTGCCGGAAGGCTTGCCCGCATCGACCGTTGTGTCCTTTACCATAGAGGTGGAAGGATTCCTACAGCAGGAATGTGGGGAGCTTATCGCTTTGTTCCGGGCAACCCGACAGACCAATGCGCTGTGTGTTTCTTCCGGCGAGGATTGCTCCGTGAGTTTTGAGTTGGGGAGCACCTTCCTGTCCATTCAAATTGATCGCCCTGTTTATAACATCACGGCTTTCTCCATAGAAGCTTCTCCTAACGGTCCGGATCTGTTGGTGAATTACAATCTAACTATTGAAAACGTCGGGGCTGTTTATGTACAGGATCTTGCGCTGCAATTTTTGCTTGACGCGAATGGCGATGGTGCTCCCACAGGGGGCGATCCGTTGGTGTTTGGCGACTTGATTCCGGATTTTCCGGGCTCCGGAACTTATACCGGCAGCTTTAGTATTCCGGCAGATGCGCTTTGCGATCTGATGGTCTATGTTGATCCGGACCTGCATTGTGTGTGCAGCGGCGATTATGCATTCGCGGAAGCGGGAATAGATTTATTTCCTATAGACGATGCCGTGATCTGCTCCAACGACATGCTGGAAATCGGTTGGTGTGATACGGAGCTGGAAACCACCTGGGCAGATGATACCTGGTTGAATTGCCCGGATTGCTGCCCGGCGATTTTCCAGTATCAGAATACAGGAATGAATCCGGCTGTATTTGAAATGCTTCAGGAATTGACAGACAATGAAGGCTGCGAAATTACCGCACACTATCCGATCACCGTATTGCCCGAACCCGGTATTCTGTTTGCAGACACCGTGATCTGTTTGGGCGATTCAGCCAATCTGTTGGCTACGGCCAATGCGGATTATTTCTGGACCGGACCGGGAATTTTAGATCCCCTCCTGCAATCGCAGACAGTGAGTCCGCTGACGCCGTCCTGGTATGTGCTTTCTATTACCGATCCGGAAGGTTGCTCCAATACCGATTCTGTTTTTGTAAACGTCCTTCCGGTGCCGGAAGCAGATGCCGGGGCAGACACCACTGCTTGTAACGGTACAGCCCTTCAATTGGAAGCCGCATTTGATCCGGACTGGACTTACAGTTGGAGCCCGGCAGGAATATTATCAGATGCCGGAGTGTATAACCCAATCGTACTTGCAGAGGCAGATACCACTATTGTGCTCACGGTCACCAATTCAGCCATGTGTACCAGTGTAGACAGTATCATAATAGATTTCGAGCCCAGTCCGGATCTGATGGTTCCGGAGGATCAAATCCTGTGCGAAGGGCTTGCGGATACCCTGATGGTTTCTGGTGCGGATTCTTATACCTGGACACCGGCAGTCGATTGCCTGGATCCGGAGTGCTCGACTGTGGTTGTCAATCCAACTGATGATACAGCTTATCAGATTGTCGGACTAAACGCTTCCGGTTGTACGGATACCAGTTTGGTTACTATAACCGTCATTGATGAAAGCATCGTCAATACAGAAGCAGAAGAAATCTGTTCGGGTGAAAGCATCGACATCTTTGGCGTGTTGGTTGACAGCCCGGGCACCTATTGCGATACCACTATTTTGGCAGGCGGTTGCCTGGATATCAGCTGTGTGGAATTGACGGTAAATCCTGATATGGTTACCAGTTTGACCGCTGCTATTTGTCCGGGAGACAGCCTCGTTTTAGGTGGCGAAGTCTTGACAGAAGCGGGTAGTTATGAGCTGGAATTGCAAACCTGGCAGGGCTGTGATAGCCTTGTAAACCTTGATTTAAGCATTTATGAAACAGAAGCACTGAGTTTAGCCCCGGGAGATCAGACGGTTTTTTCCGGCCAGACGGTAGATCTGGAAGTTATGGGAGGCAGTGGCAATTACACCTACGATTGGTCTGACCCCGACCTGCTGAGTTGTGGCGACTGCCCGGATCCGACCACCTTGCCAATCGAAGGAGAGCAGGAGTTTTTTGTAACCCTTACCGATGAGAATGGCTGTACCCAGGTGCTGAGCATCCGCTTTGACATCGTGAGCGAATGTGATGCCCTCGCTGAAAAAGTGCCGAATGCTTTCAGCCCAAATGGCGATGGCCTAAACGATACCTTCTTTATTCCGGATGTGGACTTTGTGCCGGGAGGGGTGGAAATGGAAATCTGGAATCGCTGGGGACAACTTGTCTTGCGGGATACATCAGATGATCCATCCTGGGACGGTATGCATAACGGAAAACCCGCTCCGCAGGACACCTACGTGTATCGGATTTTTGTAGAGTGTAGCAATGAGGACATGGTGGAGCTGACGGGGGAGGTGCAGTTATTGCGGTAAGCTAAACTCAATTTGTTTCGGCTTTTTTGTCGAAAGCCATGAAGTATTTAACTTAGGGGTGTTCTTTCGGGACAAGGAAGAGCACCCCTATTGCATTATTAAACCAATGAAAACATGAAAACCTGCCTGTCCTTAGTATTCCTGTTTCTATTTGTCAATTTCTCATTTTCCCAGGAGGATATTAAACTCAAATGGGGAAAGGTATCAAATGAAGAACTGCAAATGACTTCTTATGATGCCGATCCGAATGCCGGAGCCGTTGTGCTGGCAGATGTGGGAGAAATAACGTTTGATTTTACCGAAGACGCGCCCCGCTTTCGTTTAGAGCGGCACCGCCGGGTAAAAATCCTGGATCGCTCGGGATTTGATGAAGGAGATATTCAGATCTATTTCTATTCCTACAGCAAGCAGGAGGATATCGATAACCTCAAAGTGCAGGTCTTTTCGCCAGATGGCGAGAAAGTAGTCGTAGACAAGGATAATGTTTTCGAAGAGGAAGAGACGGATCATTGGTCTGTGATCAAAATAGCCGTTCCGAATTTGCAGGTGGGCTCCGTTATAGAGTATCGTTATACACTCGATTCTGAGCGGATATTTTCGCTGGAGCCCTGGCAGTTTCAGGAGGATATTCCGGTTTTGTGGAGCGAAATCAATCTACAGGTTCCCGAGTGGCTTAACTACATTTATATGAAGCAGAGCGTTGTGCCACATCTGGAAGAGTCGGATCAGATTCGCCGCACGATGCGCCTTCCCAGAACAGGCTATGACACCATGGGTTCCGAGCACGATCGCGGTTATCAGAGTGTAGAGGCTTTGTTTGATGTGATGCGGATTGTCATGAAAGATGTGCCCGCATTAAAGGAGGAGTCCTATATAACAACGATGCAGGATTACTATGCGCAGATCAAATTTCAATTGCGTACGGTGGAGTTTCCTGGCAGTCAAATACAATCTGTGCTTACCACCTGGTCTCAAGTGTGCTTAAATCTGGAGCAAAGCGAGGCATTTGGCCAACAATTGGAGAAGACGGCCAAATACAAAAATGCCTGGAAAGCTTGTCAGGCTAAACTTTCAAAAGACCTCGCGCCTTCCCAAAAGGTGCTGGCAATTTATGATTTTCTGGCAGCCAGAGTGCGTTGGGATGGTACGAGAGGGATGTATATAGAGAATAAACTCGATGATGTTTTTGAACGTGGATCGGGCTCTTCCGGGGAGATAAACCTGCTTTTGATAGCCTTGCTGAAGGAAGCCGGACTGGATGCTTACCCTATGTTGGTGAGTACGCGCTCCCACGGACAAATGATTGAGCAATACCCTTTTATTGATCAGTTTAATCATGTTTTTGTGGCAGTTCTTATCGGGCAGGATGCCATGTTGTTGGATCTGGGCAACCCGCTTTTGCCTGCCGGTCAGCTTCACGTAGAGACCTTAAACGGCCGGGCATTGCTGGTGAATTCTGCCAATCCGATTTGGATAAGCATCCCGGTTACCCCTTCAAAAGGCGTGTATTATTCCAATTTGTCGGTTGATGAGAATGGCCATATTAATGGCACTATGAAGACCAGCGAAGAGGGCTATTCAGCGTATTATTCTCGAAGCGCATTAATTGAATCCTCTGTTGAATCGGCCTGGCAATCGGCTTTTGAAGAGCGATTTCCCGGTTGTAGTGTAGCTAAGCTTTCGTTGGAAGGAAAGGAGAATGTATATGAAAAACTGAAGGAAGAAATAAGCTTCGATTTTCCGAATGGCGCGCAGCAGGCAGGGGCGTTTATCTATGTAAACCCGGTCGTGTATTCCGGCTTTACCGAAAATCCTTTTTCGCTGGGGGAGCGCAGTTATCCGGTAAATATCCCCTATCCCATTGAGGATAAATACATTTACAACTTAAGCATTCCGGAAGGCTTTGTGATTGAGGAGTTGCCGGAGCCTACACGGATTTTAATGGACGGCAACGGAGGCTTGTTTCAATACAATATTAGTGAGAGGGAAGGTGGCGTTCAGGTTATTATTGATATTAAGGTAAACAAGCTTATTTACAATCCGGAAGAATACTCAGTGATTAAAGGCTTTTTCGACATAGCCATTGAGAAACTGAATGAACCGGTCGTTTTGAAAAAAGGATAAATAAGGATGCGAGGAAGTTTAATCGGACTACTTTTTCTGCTGGTTTTTACGGCTGTACAGGCTCAGATGGAGCCAGGTTATGTCCTGACATCGGAGGACCTGACTTATGCTTTGGGAGCAAAGTCACTGGTCTTGGAGGAGGCACGTCAGATCCGATTTTCGCCGAAAGGCAGTATAGAAATTAAGGTAAAGAAAGCTACCATGATCCTGGAGCCCGATACGGGCTTCGAACGAGCCTTGTTGTACTACGATAAGGATTCAAAAGTAGTAGATCTTGAAGCCCGGGTTTTCGACAAGTATGGGCAGTATATACGGACCATACGGGAGAAAGATTTTGAGGACTATTCGGTAAATGCATTTCAGGCAGAGGTGAGCGACGGGCGGTATAAAACCAAAGAAATCACCCATCGGGAGTATCCCTATACCATTGAGTTGTCCTATGTTTTAAAACTGGACGGATTTGCCAAAATGCACTATCTGGAATGGAGTGTGGTGGCCGGGTATGGTCAGGCATTGCGTCAAGCGCGAATGGATATAATTGCCCCATCCGACCTGTCTGTTAATTTCCTTCCGGTGAATATTGATCTGAAACCCAGG
The DNA here is from genome assembly GCA_018222965.1 of Bacteroidota bacterium. Classification (GTDB taxonomy): domain Bacteria; phylum Bacteroidota; class Bacteroidia; order Chitinophagales; family Saprospiraceae; genus JAAEZH01. The sequence continues at coordinate 27,894 of JAAEZH010000020.1, read as the reverse complement.
GCGTCTGAAACAGACAATGAAAACAGATATGCCTTTGAGGTGTCAAAGCTTCATCCGATACCGTATGAATCACTTTCCGGCCCCGCCTCGGATGTGTTGCCGGCTCTTTGGGTGCTTCCCAGGCAGTTTTCTCTGGACGGATATGATGGCAGTCTTGCCAGTTGGAAGGACTTTGGTGCTTTCATCAATAAGCTGGCTGATGACAGGCAGGAATTGCCTGAGGAGGTAAGGAATCAGGTTTTTAGCCTTACGGCGAATGTCTCTTCCGACCGTGAAAAAGTTGAGATACTTTACGACTATATGCAATCCGAGATGCGCTATGTGAGCATTCAGTTGGGGGTTGGTGGCTGGCAGCCGCTCTCCGCAGAATACGTAAGCGAACATAAGTACGGCGATTGTAAGGCGCTGACCAATTACATGAGAGCTATGCTTAAAGAGGTGGGTATAGAATCAGCTCCTGTGGTGATTTACCGGGGAAGAGATCCTGCTTCAAATTTTGATGCGTTGCTTCCCAGTTTGCAGTTTAACCACATGCTGCTTTATGTGCCGGAGGAGGAGTTGTTTTTGGAATGCACATCCGGAAACTATCCGGCAGGCTTTATAGGGTCAGACAATGAAAACCGAAAAGCATTATTGATCGAAAAGTCGGGCGGCCGATTGATTGACATGCCTGTTTCGGAGGCCTCCGAAAATCAGGAGATTCGTAAAATGAGGATGGAGGTAGAAGCCGATGGCCGGGCTTTGCTGGATGTGGAGTCGGTATATACCGGAAGTCGATATCAGTATTATCAGTGGATAAAACAGGAGTTGACAGAAATTGATCAGGAAGTGCAATTGCGTCAGGGGCTCTTTTTACCTGCGTTTGAATTGAAAGGCTGGAGCCTGGAGATAGAAAAAGAGGAACCCAAAGCAACTATCAGGTTACAGTTGGATGTTGAGCGGTTTGTCACAGTAGCAGGGAGTCGTTTGTTTGTACAACTCTGTCCGCTGGTTGATATGGATATTGTGCCTGCTGAAAGCACTGACAGAAGCAGGAATGCTTTGATTCGGGAAGCCTGGAAAGCCAGTGATGAGATAATGATTACCCTGCCGGAAGGTTATGCTATAGAAAACATGCCAAAGCAGGAGGACCGTCTGGAAACAGCCTTTGCCACCTATGCTCGAACAGTACGCGTAGAAACCGGAGTGATTTATGTAACGCGTAACCTGGAAGTACTCCAGGGAGAAGTACCGGCTTCTGAATATGATTCCTGGCGCCAATTTTTTGTAGACGTTGTGCGTAAGGACCGGGAGTTTGTGGTTTTGGTAAAAGAGTGATTACTCCCATTTAAAGGTAGCGACCATGTGGTCGAAATCTTCCTTTAGGAAATCAATGATTGGTGCCAGAGAGTCGGGGCGAGACTGGGTGTTGAAATAAAGGGATGCCCGGAAGAAGTGCTGCTGGGTACTGTCTGTGAGGAAGAACTGGTATGGAGATGCGACGGGTCCATCGAAGTTAAAAGCAATTCCTGCTGCTCCAATATTATTTTGAATTAAAACCTCCTCGATGAAATTGGCTTTTCGATTGTGGTAATTGGCCATTTCGAAAGCATCTGATCGCACCTCGTCAAAACTTTTGTTGGGCCCCAGGGGGGTATAGGAACAATGGAGTTTGCTGTCGAAGTCCGGGAAGTAAATATTAAACCAGCATGGGTGAGCCGGTTTTTCATCGAAGAAGGAAGAATCCCGTTCTATTTGGGCATAAACAGGCATTTCAAAGCTAAAGTCGCAAGTCTCGTTTACAAAGGTTTTATACTCATGTTCCGGATAATCCACCTTTGGGAAGGCCCGTGGTTTGGGTGTATAAACCGGTTCTGAGCAAGCAGCGAAAAACAGCGTGAGTATGGTGATAATTCCGAAGAGTCGGGTTGTGGTCATGATTCTAGTATGGTTACCAAGATTTGAATGATGCGCCTTTTGTCCAGGCTGATTACTTTGAAACGGAATCTTTCCCAGGTGTATTCTGCTCCTTTTTTAGGAAATTGACCGGCGAGGTTCAAAACGAGTCCGGCGATGGAGTCTGCATCTCCTCGTGCTCCCTCAAAAGTGTCGGTTGGGAGATTCATAACCCGGCAGCAATCGTTGAGGAAGGTTTTGCCTTCAAACTGGTAGTTAAAGGCATCCAGTTTAAGAAATTCGACTTCTTCTTCGTCGTCAAACTCATCCCTTATTTCGCCGATTACTTCCTCCATAATGTCCTCGAGGGTAACGATGCCAGAGGTGCCTCCATATTCATCGACAACGAAGGCCATGTGTGTGCGTTCCTGTTGAAACTCGCGGAGCATATCGTTGATCTTTTTGGCTTCCGGCACAAATAACAGATTGGTACGGATAAGCGACTGCCATTCGAAGTTGTCGTTTTTATCGAGAGAGCCTACAAGGTCTTTTACATACAGGATGCCAACGATGTGATCAAAATCATCCTGGTAAACAGGGATGCGGCTGTATCCCCACTCTTTGATGTTTTTGAGAAGTTCGGTGTATTCGGTCTTGTAATCAATGGTTTTTACGTCGACTCTTGCCTGCATTATCTGACGAACGCTTACATCACCGAATTTGACAATGCCTTTAAGAATGTCAATTTCCTGTCGGGCATTTTGCTCGTGGCTAACGGTTAGCTCAATCGCTTCATCAATTTCTGCCCGACTGGTCATGCTGCCCGACTGGGTTCGTTTTTCAAGTCTTCTCTCAATGATGTTGGTTCCTTTGACCAGGAGCAAGCTCATGGGGCGAAATAACTGCATCATGAAACTCAGCGGTCCGGCCATAAATTTGGCCAGTTGGATGTTGTTGAGTTTTGCATAAATCTTTGGGGCGACTTCTCCAAAAAGTACCAGCAGGAAAGTTACTCCAACCACATTGATGGTAAATCCAATGGTTTCGCTAAGCTTTTCCAGGGGGGCATTGATGAAAGGAAAAGAATTGGTGAGGCTTTGCGCCCAGCCGAGGAAGAGGCTTTCGGGCAGCAATTGCCCCAGGAGATAGTCAGAAACGAGTACGATCGCAATATTGATAAAGTTATTGCTGATCAGAATAGTTGCCAGTAATGTACGGGGTTTATCGTGCAGGGTGAGGATCCGTTTGGCTGGCGTATCATTGTCCTCCCGAAGACGAGCGAAGTCGTGATGAGAGAGAGAAAAAAAGGCTACTTCGGAACCTGACACCAAAGCGGAGCTAAATAGCAGTAAGACTACTAAAAGCAATGATAGCCAAAGGCTGGCAGGCGGAATAAACAGCAGGGCTAATATGGAAGAAGAAAGAAGGAGTGATCGTCGACTCGCGGGTTCGTTTTCCAATGTTTGGTACTTTGTTAAACAATGCGAAGGCCGACAAAAACAAGCGGCCTTCAGAGCAAATGCCTAGAATGGCAAGTCATCATCATCAGATTCAGACACTTCGGGTACTACAGGAGCTACGGTAGAATTGGTTGCAGAAGTATTACTCTGTGGTTGTGAATCCGAAGTATTTTCTCTGCTGTTGACGATCCTGAAATAATTTGCAATGATCTCTGTGCGGTAGCGGTCATTGCCGTCTTTATCCTGCCATTTACGGGTAGATAATTTGCCTTCCACATATACAAGCATACCTTTTTTGAGGGTGCGTTCGGCTCGTTCTGCCAGGCCGCGCCAGCCAACGACATTGTGCCATTCGGTGCGGTCTACCCAGTTTCCTGTATTGTCTTTATATCCCTCATCGGTTGCGACACTAAAAGTCGCTACTTTGGCACCGTTTTCCAGTGTCCGAATTTCCGGATCTTTCCCCGTGTTTCCAATCAGCGTTACTCGGTTTACCATTTTCTTGTTTTGGTTTAATAAGTTTATAGAGGGATCATGTGATTTCGCAGCAAGAGAACAAGCTCAATTATTGGCTGGTTCTAATCTGTTTAATAAATATAGCGATTATAGTATTTTGACACAAATGCTAATCTGGGAATTAATCATTGAGGTATCGGTCAATAATTCGCGGAAACGCAAAGGTAGCAAGCTTTGATCGTTGCACCAATTTCCAGTCATATTCTTCAGGTACAAAGAGCCTGTCTGTTTGGAGAGTCCAAAAGCAGGCAAAAATACGTTGGTGGCTAAGGGTTTGTTTGAGTACCGTTTCGGTTTTTGTGGCGAATTGAATGGCGGGAATTCCCGGATAAGCATTTTGGATCTTTTTCAGCAGGTTTTCTGCGGTAAGCTTCGCTTCCGAAAGTTCGAGTAGTGGGAACTGGTAGAGTCCTTGCCAAATATCTTTTTCTGTTCTTTTTTCAATCAAAGTGTTTTTACCATCGGTGAAAACCAGGTAATGAAAGAAGCGTTCCTTTTTGGGTTTGGCTTTCGATTTGACCGGAAAATCGGATATCCTTTGATGTTGCCAGGCAAAGCAATGGCTGGCCATAGGGCAGTTGTCACAGTCCGGGTTTCCCGGCGTGCACTGGAGAGCCCCAAAGTCCATCATAGCCTGATTGAATCCGGCCGGGTCTTTTTGGTCGAGTAGTTTGTCGGCCAGGGCTGCAAATTCTTTCTTTCCGGAAGTGGTATCGATCGGTGTGTCAATGCCAAATATTCGGGCAAGAACCCGATAAACATTCCCGTCGACAACAGCATGAGGCAGGTCGAAAGCGAAGGAGGCAATGGCAGCAGCGGTGTATGGTCCGACCCCCTTCAGTTTGAGTAAGCCATCGTAGGAATCCGGGAAAATCCCATTCAGTTCTTCTGTAACGTATTTGGCTGCGGCATGCAGGTTTCGGGCACGGCTGTAGTATCCGAGGCCTTCCCAGGACTTAAGGACTTTATCCTGAGGGGCATTGGCAAGCGCTTCTACAGTAGGATAAGTCGAATGAAAATGCTGATAGTACGGTAATCCTTGCTGCACCCGGGTTTGCTGCAAAATGATCTCAGACAGCCAGATGAGGTATGGATCTCTGGTTTCTTTCCAGGGAAGCTCACGGGCATATTCTTCATGCCATTTGGAGAGTCTGCTTTGGAAATCCTCGGGAGTCATTTGTAAGAAGTGGGTTGGAAAATCGTATAGGTTATTGAAGATTATTCGCCGAAAGGCAAATGATTTTCAAAAACCGCCGAAAGGTGAAGATAGGCCATTTAGTGAGTTACTCCAAGGACTGGTCTGGGAGGAGCCTTTTAGCTTAAAGAATGCAAGGCTGGCAGGTCCAATAAGCGTGAAAAGGCTACGCTCGACCTGGCGAAGTGTAATTGAAAATTAGAGTCCCAACGCATGTAGAAAGCTTAGTTTTCGGCGACGGGCGATGGGAATCCTTATGGAAGATTCCAGGATAGCATATCCGCCATCCTCATTCATTACTTTTTCCACGGCGTCCATATTAATGAGGAAGGATTGGTGGATCCGGAAAAAGGAATCCCTGGGGAGTTCCTGCTCAAATTCACACAGCGGTCGGGATACCACCAGCCTCACCCCGCTACGCAGAAAGAAGGTCGTATAATTACTGTCAGCCTGGAGATACAGAATCTGATCCAGGCGGATAAAATTCAGTGTTCCATGCGTGCAAACCGTAATCTTCCCGCCAAGCGGTCGATGGCGGTCGGATAAAGTTGGCGGTAATTTTTCCAGATTATGAAACCCGGATAGTAATTGCAGTCGACTAATAGCACTGATTAATTCTAAGGGATTTATCGGTTTTAACAAATAATCCAGTGGATGATATTTGAATGCCCGCAGGGCGTATTCTTCATGAGCCGTAATGAATAGGACATTGAAATCCACATCGAGAATCAGTTCGAGCAGATCGAAGCCCGAGCCATCCGGAATTCGAATATCCATTATTACGGTGTCAGGCATCAAGCTTCTTATCCCAGCTAGTCCGGTAGCCATGTTTTTGCATTCGCCAACAATTTTTACTTCCGGACAACTTTTATCCAGGACAGACCGTATGGCCTGTCGGGAATTGGCTTCCCCATCAATGAGCAGGATTCGGTTCATAAGCTGATTTATTGATTATATCCCCGGAAAAAGTATTTTGTTACACTTGTGCCAAACGCATGTTTTCCGAATACGTGCTGTGCACGTCCGAATAAAAAATCGTGCCCGCCATTTAGAGATTCTATCGGATGGCCCGTTGCTCCGAAAGTACATTTGGTTATAAAAATTTTGAACAATGGAAAAACCAAATGTTTGCCGCCTCGGCGTGTTCTTGTTTCTGGTTTTCATGGCGTCCGGATTGTCGGCCCAGATAGACACGCTCCTTCTGGAGGCATATCCGGACACCCTCTATGCACCGGAAGCCAACGGATACGAAATCGATCTTATCCTCAATGACGGCTGTGTTGGAGCTGTCTCTGGCGAGTTTCCGCTGGATTGCGGTACGCTTACGCTGGAAACGGTAGATCTTTCGGCTGCTGCACCTTTTGGGAATGCATTTACCAACGGGACGATTCTGGCCTTCGAGCCCAACGCACTCTGGCTTAGTCTTGATACGATCATTTACCTGCCCTATAGCATCATCAATGATATGGGACAGATGGCTTCTTCCTTTTGTGTGATTGCTACCGGTCCGGATTTACCTCCGCCGCCCAATATTTGCTGTGTGCAGACACCCTGTCCGGGCGAATTGATCTGTAACCCGGAGTTTTCGTTACCTGTCCAGTGCGACCTGCCAATCGCTGGTAATTCTTATCTCAATTTAGATGGATCCGGGCTTTTTCCCTGCTGGCGAAGCATTCAGTTGACACCAAATGGCAATTTTGGTCCGATACCTTCCCAGGGAGAATGCGGTGTGATTGGGATGTGGTGTGCCAGTAATGGGGCACATGAAGCGATGCAAACCACGGCATCTGTTGTCGCCGGACAACGGTATTTGTTGTCGTATGCCTATCTGCGTGGTGGTTCCGGCGCCAGCCTGAATCATCTGATTACCGGATTTACGAATGGTCCGATCGGAGCTGTGACGGGGCCGCCATCATATCTTATCCAGGACCATCAGAATATCACGAATACCACCCGGCGGCAGATGGTAGCCTGCTTTACCCCCGACAACAATTACAATAATCTGGTGGTCTATCCGCAGCAAGATAATTCTCCGTCGTTCAGCCAGCCAAATATTTCCTTGTTTAATATGCACCTGCAGGCCTTTCCGGCTGCCACCCAAACTGTCAGTGGCATGTGCGGTGATCCGGTCACGCTCTCTGTGCCGGCAATCTGCATTCCTGGCGGCGTCTGGACCTGGACCGACAATGATGGGATTGTGGTTGGAAATAACGTCAATTCAGTGGTAGTTAATCCCACCATTCAAAACCAACAATACACAGCCAGCCTGAGCTTTCCCGGAGCGAATTTAGATTTGTTCAATTGTACAGGACTGGATGTTACATTTATCGTTCTGATCGAAGGGGATTGTTGTTGCGATGATTTTCATGACGAATTCCTGGGTAGCGGTTTTACCTATGCCCAATGGGCGAGCTATCAACTCTGTGCGCCTGCCAACATATTGCCAACCGACTGGCTAAGCTGGAATTTTGGCGACGGTACCGGAGCCGGACCTGTAAGTGGACAAATTCCTTGTGTCTTTCACGCTTATCCCGCGCCAGGTCCCTATCTGGCTACGCTCACCATCGAACGCATTCTGCCCGATGGAGATACTTGTAGCATTGAACTTTGCGAATTGATCGATGTGTCGGTCAGTTGTACAGATTGCGAAGATCATTTTTCGCAAATTCCGAGTCAGGTAGATCTGGCAGTGGATATCAGTAACTGGACACCTGCCGGGGGACCGGTCAACTTGTATCCCGTGCCAGTTTTTGCGCCCTACAATGTGCGTATTCTTTGGGATTTTGACTGTGACGGTAATATCGATCAGGTCACATCCGGAAATGATCCGGCCAGCGTTACATACACCTGCGGAGTGCAAACGGTCTGCTACACGCTTGAGTGTCTGGAGAGTCAAAATACGGCCTGTTACAGCGAGGAGCACGTCAAGGACTTCATACTGCCCTGCGATGGGAATTCGGATTTCTGCTGCGCCGATTTTATGACTGATGTAATGAACTACGGGATACAGGAAACCTTTGTGGGGGGGAATACATACACATACTGTCTGTCTCCCAATATCCCTGCCGGATCTACTATTGATTGGGACATCAACTGCGATGGCACGGATTTTTCCGGCATCAATTTATGCGAAAACATCGTCCTAAACCCGGGTGATACGGAATTATGCGCCACGGTCAACTACACAACTGCCGACGGTGATAATTGTCAGGTAAAAGTGAATGCTTGTTTGCCGATGGTGGAAATATCCAACGATACCTGCACTTGTGAGAATCCGCAGTTTCAAAACGATATAAACGACGGTTTTACAGTGGTCTCCACGGGTCTGCTTACCTACTCCTTTACACCGGTCAGCCTGATTGATAACTGCGATATGGTGTCCTGGATCTGGGGCGACGGTTCGCCCGTGGATAACACCAGTGGCACAGCGTCTATTTCTCATGTGTTCCCGGCTGCCGATGATTTCTTTGTCTGCATGTTGGTAACCCGTATTGATTTTACGGGGGAGACCTGTACAGCTGAATACTGTGAAACGATTTCGGTTGTCACAGCTGTTACGGACCGGGATCCGGGTTTGTTTCTTTCGGTTCTTCCGAATCCCTCTTCCGGCAACTTTTTCGTTGCGCTTCCGGTTGCTTTACAGCATCCTAATAATGTGCTTCGGGTAACTAACATCCAGGGGCAAACGGTCAAAACAGTATCGGTGAGTAGTGGTTTCGTATTGATTGATCTTAGTGATCAACCCAACGGAATGTATCTGACAGGCATTTATGACCAGCAGGGAATGATGCTTGCTCATCCTGTTAAAATGATTAAGCAGTAAATTGTTGGTATTCGCTTCGCCTCAGCCGGTCAAAGACTGGCCGGGGCGAAGTAGCCCAATATGCTGTCGGCCCTTAAAAAACGGCATAAAAAAACCGGCACTGGAATAACTTCCGGCGCCGGTGGGCTACTATTAGTAAAGGTATTTTTGGACTTACTCAAAAACGTTTTGGTAACGGTTTTTGATAAGCGCTTTCAGTTCTTTTCGAGCAAAGAAAATGCGACTTTTTACAGTGCCCAGCGGGAGCTCGAAATGATCTGCAATTTCCTGGTATTTATATCCCTGATAGTGCATTAAGAATGGGACCCGGATGGATTCATCCAATTTGGAGATCATACCTTTTAATTCGTGTATCAGTATGTTAGCTTCTCCTCGGTTGGAGATTGTATTACCACCTGTGTTGAGGTAGTAAAGGTTTTCGGTCGAGTCCATGATGGTATTGGCTTTCATCTTTTTACGATAGTTGTTGATGAAAATGTTTTTCATGATCGTAAAAAGCCATGCCTTAAAATTGGTGCCCGGGCGAAATTTATCCCGGTTTGTCATGGCTCGAAAAGCGGTTTCCTGAAATAAGTCTTTAGCATCTTCCCCGTTCTTGGTCAGATTATATGCAAAGGCCTGGAGAACGGAAGTTAACTTGTCGAAGTGTGAATTGAACTCTAAGGCTGACATGGTTATTTGTTTAGTGTTTTTCTTGACTTTGTTTAACCAAAGATATCGTTTTGTTAAACAATTTGCAAGTCCAATCTATAGGTTATCGTGCTGTGGTTTCAATATATAAATGTAATTACACTAATTATTTGCTATAAATTGTTGTTATACAGTTGTTTGTGTGTTAATAGGTTCTAAATTATAAATTTTTCATTTTTCAATAAAAAATGAAAGTTTGACATGAAACAGACGATTTTAGCCCAAAAACCGGCTGTTTTGGAGTTGAAATTCACTGGTGAAGTGCTTTTGTTTAAGTGTTGAAGCCTAAACCTTCCACAAGGGCTAATGTGGTGTACCCTTATTTTTGGGCTCGGGTTACCAGAAATACAGCGATAGTGGCAAAAACGATGTTTGGCAGCCATACGCCAAGCATTGGCGGAATAGCTTCGCTGGTTGCGAAAGTGATGGAGAAGCGGGAAAGAAAAATGAAAACAGCACCAAGTGCAATCCCAATAGCCAGATGCAGGCCCATGCCACCCCTTACTTTGCGCGAGGCAATGGCCATGCCAATAAGTGTCAGGATTAGAACTGTAAATGGATCTGCGGTCCTACGCTGAATTTCGATTCGATAGATCAGGGTGTTGTTTAGTCCGCGTTGGGCTTCCTCCTCAATGAAGGCACCCAGTTGGCGGGTAGTCATCATTTCTTTCTGGTTGTTGTATCGCACAAAGTCATCGGGAGTCAGGTTGAAAGACGTATCAAGAACTTCTTTACCGCCGTCAACAAGTGTTTCTTTCATGCCATCAAAGGTGCGAATCTCGTAGTTCTTAAGTTTCCAGTTGTTGGGGTAACTGTCCCAGATAGCTGTTTTTGCCTTGAGGATTGATACCAATTGGTTTCCCTCAAAATGATCAATCTGAAAGTCAATAGCTGTACTGTCCTTCTTCCGAAAATAGCGCACATAGATTTTATCCTTCGGACCGATAAACATATTTACATGCTCCACTTTTCCACGATCGCTTTCTTTCCAGATAAAGGTGCGTTCGAAATCGAGTTTGGCTTTGTTGCCGTATGGAATGATTATATGGTTTCCCAAAAAGTGCAGCCCCGTGAGCAGCAAGGCAGATAGCATATAGGGGCGCATCATTCGGCGAAAGCTTACCCCGGCTCCCAGTATGGAAATGATCTCTGAATTATACGCCATGCGGGATGTAAAGAAAATCACCGCAATGAGTACATAAAGTGGCCAGAGGAGTCCGTTTATCCAAAGGGTAAAATTCAGATAGTAATCGACAAGCACCTGTTTGACAGTAACAGGTTCATCGATAAACTCTTCAACCTTATCCGAAAAGTCTACAACCACTGCTATCAATGTGAACAAAAGAGCCACAAAGAAGAAGGACGTCAGGAATTTCCGAATGATATATTGATCCAGCTTTTTCAGCATCGGCAGCAAAGGTAATACATTACAATCGGCGGCGAAGCTTTGGCAGTAGTTCATCTTTCCAGCTACGGAAAGAGCCATCGAGAATACGTTGCCGGGCTTCACCGACCAGCCACAGGTAGAACGAAAGATTGTGGATAGATGCTATCTGCAGTGCCAGAAATTCTTTTACCTGAAAGAGATGTCTTAGGTAAGCCTTGCTGTGACTTCGGCTTAACGGGGAGGGCGCAAGGGGATCAACCGGGCTGAAATCATCGGCCCATTTGGCATTTTTGATGTTCATAATGCCTTCACTTGTGTATAACAATCCATGTCGGGCGTTACGAGTGGGAAGTACACAATCAAACATATCGATGCCCAGGGCTATACATTCGAGAAGGTTTGCCGGGGTGCCCACTCCCATTAGGTAGCGGGGTTTGTCTTCTGGCAGTATACTGCAGACCATGTCGGTCATGGCATAAAGTTCTTCTTCCGGTTCTCCAACAGACAAACCGCCAATAGCATTTCCTTCCCGGTTAAAAGAAGCGATGGTTTCGGCTGAGATTTTTCGAAGGTCAGAATAGGTGCTCCCCTGTACGATTGGGAAAAGGGATTGGTGATAGTCGTAAAGCGGCGGATTTTCATCCACGAAATCACAGCAGCGCTTCAACCAGCGATGTGTGAGCTCCATGGAGTTTTTGGCGTATTTATAGTCGCACGGATAGGGCGTGCACTCATCGAATGCCATAACTATATCTGCTCCGATGGAGCGCTGGATATCCATCGCTTTTTCGGGAGTGAAAAAATGGGAAGAGCCATCAATGTGTGATCTGAATTTTACACCTTCCTCTGTAATCTTCCTGCGGTGGCTCAGGGAATACACCTGGAAGCCGCCACTGTCGGTCAGGATTGGACGATCCCAGTTCATGAATTTATGAAGCCCGCCGGCTCCTTCGAGAATATCAGTGCCGGGTCGAAGGTAGAGATGGTAGGTGTTGCCCAGGATGATCTGGGCTTTAATGGTTTCCTTTAACTCGTGCTGGTGTACCGTTTTTACCGTGCCGATGGTACCAACGGGCATAAAGATTGGAGTCTGTATCTCTCCGTGATTTGTTGTGATCTTGCCGGCTCGTGCTTTGCTTTCCGGGTCGGTGTGTTGTAAATCGAATGTCAGCAAATTGGAAATTTTATCTGTATCGGTCGAGTTTCAGCAGTACACCTACCAGCAAGGTAAAACCGAGCAGCGCTGATCCGCCCTTACTGATAAATGGCAAGGGAATACCAATAATTGGTACCAGGCCCATCGTCATGCCGATATTGATGACAAAGTGAATGAAAAATATACCAGCTACGCCATAGGCGAAAGCCCGCGCGAAGGTAGATCGTTGTCGCTCCGCCAGTGTAAGAATGCGCAGAATAAAAAACAGGAAAATCAGGATGATGGAAGCGGAACCGAGAAAGCCCTGTTCCTCTCCGATGGTACAGAAAATGAAATCGGTGGATTGTTCGGGAACGAAGTTTCCTTTTGTGTGGCTTCCTTTCAAAAATCCACGTCCGGCGATGCCTCCGGATCCAATGGCCATTTTCGATTGTTCGAGATTGTATAGAGAGCCCTGTCTGCCGGCTTCCTGCAGTTTTTCCGGATTGAGCCAGGCATTTATTCGGTCCTGCTGGTGAGGCTGCAGGACTTCGTTCATCCCGTAATCAGCGCCAAATACCAACAGGCTTCCCAATACCATGATGGGTATTAGGCGTAAGCCAAATCCATTGCTGCGTCGAATGAAAAACCCGATGGCCAGCGCCAGCGCGAAAAGACTGGTCCCAATAAGGCTGTACAGTCCAAAGCCCAGGTAAATGGATATAATAGTTGCTGCCAGTATCGCAATACCCGGCAGTATCCATTTTTTTCGATTCTTGAATTGAAAAATGATTGCAAATCCTGCCAGAAGCAGGAGTCCGGGGATGATATACATGGGATCATACAGCAGGGCTAAAATGCCAAGCGTTGCTGCCAGAAAGCCCAGCATGAAGAAAGTAGCAGGAAATCCTTCGCGGTAAAGCAGAATGAAAAAGGACATAAAAACAATGGCAGAGCCGGCGTCGGGCTGTGCCAGAACGAGCAGAACCGGTGCCATAAACAGGGCGACGGCAGTCAGTTGCTCGCGAAAGTTCTTTAGGTTGGCTTCGTAGCGGGAGACGTAACTGGCAATCGCCAGGCAGGTTCCAAACTTGGCAAATTCGGAAGGTTGGAGGGTAAATCCACCAAAGGCAAACCAGGATTTGGCGCCGTTTATCTCTTTTCCCACAACCAAAACCAGGATGAGGGCTAGGAGGGCAGCTGCATATATTATGTAGGAGAATGTTTGCCAGAAGTTCTTTTCGATGATGTAGACAAAAAAGAACAGGACCAGTGCAATGCCGATCCAGATCGTTTGTTTTCCGACATCCGTATCAAAAATAAAACTACTCAGGCTGGAGGGGTATCCGTCTCCATAACCTACTGTATAAATGGAAAGCCATCCGATCCCTATCAGGGCCAGATACAGGGACAATGTTGCCCAATCGATGGACTTTTCCGGACGGTCAGCCATTTATTGAATGTAAATTGTAAAATGACGAACGGTAAATGTAAAGCGGTTTAGCCTTTCGGCGAAAGCCTTATTAGTTTAGCAGTTCCAACGGTCTTATCTGGTTATCTACTGCCGGATAAGCACTGGGGTAATCCTTTTTCAGGATGTATAAAATGCGCATAGCATCCAGTTTTTCGGCGTAAGCCCCGGCACGCAACTTAAAATACGGACTCACGTGGACCCAATCGATCGGAATGCTTGGGTACAGGGCTCTAAATTGCTGTAGAGCAGCTTCCATACGTTGGCGATCGGTAGTAGCCATGAGTTGAATGCGCCAGCCACTAATAAACTCTGTGTTTTTATTGAGGTCGACGTAAGCATCGAGTAACTCGTCAATGCGTCCTTCAGCTTTTACGGAAACCTGAGCGTTCAGGTTTGTGCCAAAGCAAAAAAAGCAGGCTAAAAAGCCTGTAATAATCAAAGTTCTGGAGAGTTTCATGACCATGATTTTATGCGTTGGTTAAAGAGGCAGGTCGTTATCAATAAAGGTACAAAGATAACAAACACCCTTGAAGCGTCTTAACCAACGATTTTGACACCCGAGGAGCTGCCCAGACGGTTTGCCCCGGCCTCAATCAATTCTTTTGCGAATTCAGCTGAACGGATACCACCGGATGCTTTGATCTTAATAGCGGGCTTGAGGTGTTTGCGGAGGAGTTCTACATGCTCGACAGAGGCACCTGCCGCGTTGAATCCCGTTGATGTTTTAACGTAGTCGGTTTCAATTTCGTTGCAGATCTCACAAAGTTTAATGATTTCCTCCTCGGTCATCATGGCCGTTTCGAGGATCACTTTTATCGCTTTTCCGCGAAGGTGTGTACTGCGGGTCATGCTGTCGATGTCATTGCGCACATGGTTCCAGTCGCCGTTTTTCACAGCACTGATATTGATGACCACGTCAATTTCATCAACGCCTTCATTGAGCGCCCTTTTAATCTCTTCAACCTTTGCAACGGTAGCAGAATAGCCTAAAGGAAAGCCAACTACCGTAGCGACTTTAACGGGCATGTCTTCGAGAATGTCTACGGCTGCTTTTGCGAAGTAGGGAGGGACACAAACAGCACAAAACTTATGTTCTACTGCTTCCACACAAACCTTGCGGATATCTGCTAAAGTAGTATCCGGTTTCAGTACGGTGTGATCAATATATTGTGCAATATTCATGTGCTCAAATTTCTATACAACGCTGACACCTCCCAACCATTCCGCCTGAAAAGACGAAACAGCATTTGGTATTTGGAGCTTGATCTGTAACGAGGTTTTTATCGCCAGACGGTCGCCCGGGGGAATTGCCAGAGATGGCATAAATTGAGGCGCAATATAGAACAAAAAACGGGCTCAATCCGCAAATTAGAAATGAATTTTCCAATTAATTAGCGGAATTGACGCCCGTTTTTTTTGACCCGAAATTCAAATTGAAATTCAGGAGCTACTTATTTTGATTAGGCATTGCGACCGTGGCAATGTTTGTATTTCTTGCCGCTTCCACAAGGGCAAGGATCGTTTCGGCCCACTTTCTTTTCAACTCTTTTAACGGTAGCTGGTTTTGCTTTGCGGCGACTAACGCCTTCAGCAGCTGCTTTTGCAGCGGCGGCCGAACGGTTTGTCTGTACCTTGCTAAGGTCTGTTTTCTGCTCGCGTGCCTCTTCCACATTACGCCCGTCGCGGAACACTACAGTGCCTTTGGAGAGGTAAGCGGTTACTTCCTCATTAACGGTGTAAATGTAATTTTCGAAGAGGTTGTAAGCTTCTACTTTATAAACAACCAATGGATCTTTCTGCTCAAAAGAAGCGGCCTGAACCGATTCTTTCAATTCGTCCATGGAGCGGAGGTGCTCTTTCCATTTGTCGTCGATAATAGCCAGCGTTACCGCTTTTTCAATATCGGTCATGATGGATTTGCCATCAGATTCAATCGCCTCTTTTAGGTCGGCAGAAATCGGAAGCATCTTGTTACCTCCATCCGTAAATGGAATGGCAATTCGCTTGTAGCGACTTCCCTGGTTTTCGTGAACGTCTTTTACGATTGGAAGCAGGACTTCTTTGATGGAGTCCGCTTTCCGGTGATAAAACTCATGGAATTGATCTTCCAGTGATTGGATCAGCCTGTTTTCAGGTGCTTCCGCGAAATCGGCTGCCTCGATATTCGGCACAAGCCCGATCATGGACAGACAATCCTGGCGGAAAGTTTCGTAATCTCCATTATCCTTATGTGTGATCACAAGGCTGGTCATCATGGAGTTGAACATGTTGTTGAGGTCTACGCTCAGACGTTCGCCCGAAAGGGCATTCAAACGCTTTTTGTAGATCGCTTCCCGCTGGATGTTCATCACATCATCATACTCCAGTAGTCGTTTCCGAATACCAAAGTTGTTTTCCTCCACTTTTTTCTGTGCCCGCTCAATGGACTTGGTGACCATCGAGTGCTGGATAACTTCTCCTTCCTGGTGTCCCATCCGGTCCATGATCTTAGCGATCCGCTCCGATTGGAATAAACGCATGAGGTTGTCCTCAAGCGATACATAAAATTGAGAAGAACCCGGATCTCCCTGACGTCCGGCACGACCCCGCAACTGACGGTCTACCCGTCTGGAGTCGTGTCGCTCCGTACCAATGATCGCCAGACCACCGGCCTTTTTCACCTCGTCGGAGATCTTGATATCCGTACCCCGACCAGCCATGTTGGTGGCGATGGTCACTTTACCCGGCTTACCGGCTTCAGCAACGATCTCTGCCTCCCGCTGGTGCTGTTTGGCGTTAAGTACATTGTGGGATATGCCTCGAAGGTTGAGCATTCGGCTCAGCTTTTCCGAAACATCCACCGAAGTAGTACCTACCAGAATCGGGCGACCCGCTTCGGAGAGTTTTACCACATCGTCGATAACGGCATTGAATTTCTCGCGGGCGGTTTTGTAAACCATATCTTCCCGGTCATCCCGGACGATCGGTCTGTTGGTTGGGATAACCACCACATCGAGTTTATAGATTTCCCAAAGCTCACTGGCTTCCGTTTCGGCTGTACCGGTCATACCCGACAGCTTGTGATACATCCGGAAGTAGTTCTGCAGGGTTACGGTTGCATAGGTCTGGGTGATGTTACCCACCTTTACATTTTCTTTGGCCTCCAGTGCCTGGTGCAGTCCGTCGGAATAGCGACGTCCTTCCATCATACGACCAGTAGATTCATCCACGATCTTCACCGAACCATCAATTACTACATATTGCTCGTCGCGCTCAAACATGGTATATGCTTTGAGCAGCTGATTCATGGCGTGCAGACGCTTGGATTTCAGGGCAAAGTCCTGCGACAGATTAATCTTGGCTTCCTCGCGTTCCTTTTCTGACATCGACTCATCGTTGTCGATCTCGATCAGTTCGGTCGCAATGTCGGGCATGATGAAGAAATTGGAATCCGAGTTCCCTTGAGAGAGATATTCAGCTCCTTTTTCGGTGAGCTCGACATTCCGTGTTTTCTCTTCGATGGTAAAATAGAGCGGCGCATCTGCCAGGTGCATGTGTTTATTTTGCTCCTGCATGTAGTAGTTCTCGGCTTTCTGGAGGTTGACTTTTACCCCTTCCTGGCTGAGGAACTTAATGAGCGGCCGGTATTTTGGCATGGCGCGGTAGGCCCGGAGGAGTGCCAATCCGGCTTCTCCCTCCTGATGGCCGAGGATGTTATCGGCAAAGAGACTTTTGGCCTCTGTAAGATATTGTTGAGCCAGCTTTCGCTGAACGGCGAGTAGTTTTTCCACGTGTGGCTTGAGCGCATTGTATTCCTGCTCATCATCTCCTTTGGGCACGGGGCCTGAGATAATCAAGGGGGTACGCGCATCGTCAATAAGAACGGAGTCGACCTCATCGATCATCGCGAAGTGGTGCTTGCGCTGCACCATTTCGTCGAGGCTGCGCACCATATTGTCACGCAGGTAGTCGAAACCAAATTCGTTATTGGTACCATATATAATGTCGCATTTGTAGGCGGCCTTACGCTCATCGGAATGCGGCTTGTACTTATCGATACAGTCAATAGTGAGGTGCAGGAACTCGAAGATCGGTCCGATCCACTCACTGTCCCGTCGGGCCAGGTAGTCGTTTACTGTTACTACGTGTACGCCAAGTCCCGAAAGCCCGTTGAGGTATGCGGGAAGCGTGGCTACCAGCGTTTTACCCTCACCCGTCTGCATCTCCGCAATTTTACCGTCGTGGAGAACCATACCACCAATCAGCTGCACATCATAGTGAAGCATGTTCCAGGTGATGTCTCCTCCGGCTGCAACCCAGGAGTTTTTCCAAACCGCATTTTCGCCATCAATTTTGATATAGGTTTTACCTGGTTGAGCGGCGAGTTGGCGATCGTGGTCGGTGGCTGTAACTGTAATTGTCTCGTTATCCATGAAACGGCGCGCCGTTTCTTTGACAACAGCAAAAGCTTCCGGAAGGATCTCTTTGAGAACTACTTCGAGTTGCTTGTCGCGATCTTCAATGAGCAGGTCAATTTCTTTAAAGAGTTCTTCCTTACGCAGGAGATCTTCTTCATCATGTGCCTCTTGCTTGGCATCATCGATGTCTTTATTGATGTCGGTGAGGTGTTCGGCAATTACCTCCCGGAACTCCAGCGTTTTATTTCGGAGCTCGTCATTGGTGAGCGAGTTGAGATCTTCGAAAATTTCGTTGATCTCGTCTACGATAGGAGCGTAAGCTTTTACATCTCGCTCGTATTTGGTGCCGAAAATATTCTTAATAATCTTAAGCATGGTCTATTGACGTATTTATGTACTGCCGAAAACGGGGTGCCATTCGCCGACAGGCTAATTTGGGAAGGCAAAGATACGAACAATCACATTTCGGGAGGACAGTAAGCGTATATTTGCGGGCGTATTACCACAATCACGAATTGTACCATTGTGTGTTTTCTGCCACTTTGTCGCAATTATCGTTAAATGTCTGCAATTCTTTCATAGAACCGGATCAATTAACAACATGTTTAGACAGAATTACCGTTTTATAGCACTTTTAGGCCTGTTGATTTTTGTCGCAAGCTGTACGGAAAAAGCGCCAAGCTATCTGAAGCCCTATTATTATCCGCTGGAAACGCTAAACGAGGGGATGGTTTATGAGTACCGGGCAACCAATGAAATGGACCCGCCCTACTATTGGTATTACTTAAACTTGCAGCAGGACGGGCAGGAGTTTTTAGTGGGAACCTATTATAATGATCAGTTTCAGCCCGGCCAGTTGGTGCGGGAAGAAGCCGTGGAAAGCGGCATGCTGCTCGAAGATTTTTATTTACTACAGCCCGATAGCAGCGGAAAGCAACAGCAGATTCAGGCCGAGGTTGGGGAGTCGAATGTTTTTCCCTTTGTGAGTAGTGGTGTTGGATCTGTGTATGTATTCAGCGTAAGCTACTCCATGCCCCAGGATTCGGGAGCGATCACCACGCTTTACCGGAATCGGCAATATATGGGCGACACAACGATCGTTTTTCAGGATCGGGAATACCATGCGATCCAGTTTTACGTTCGGGAATTGGTAGACATTGAAGACGAAGGTCATACCGAGCACGAATTCGACGGACTGGAAATTTATGCAAAAAATATTGGGTTGGTTTATTCCCGAAAGAACATCAGCGAAGAATTTGTGTTGGAATATGCGTTGTATGATCGTTACCCCATGACCAAACTGGAGGCAAGGTTTAAAGAATTTCAGGATAAGTAAGAAAGCATATTTAGGTTGCTCTCTTTCTTAATCCTCCGGAAGAAAAATAAAACATGTTTCGCCCGATACTAGCAATCACATTTGTACTACAAGCCCTCTTTCTGCAGGCACAAATAATGCCGCCCGACCCGTTGTGTGTTGGCGGTGACACCCTCTTTTGGGACTTGCCGACCAACAATTGCGGCCCGTTCAACAGCTATAATATATATGCATCGCAAAACCCGGATGGCCCGTACAGCTTGCTGGCCAGCGTAAGCAATCAAACGCAGGATTTTTATGTTCATCCGAATCCCGGTAATGATACCTGGTATTATTACATGGAGAGCGATTACAATTGTCCGGGGGAAACGGTGCTTCAATCGGATACCATCTCTAATCTTCCGCCCGATCCGGCACAGATTCTGACTTTGTTGGTTTCCGGAAGCGATGTGGAAATGGAGTGGGAGCCAAGCAGCTCGCCTCAGGTGTTTGCATATGTTATTTACCGACTCATTGGTAATAATGTGGATCCGATTGATACGGTCTATTCGGGCAGTACCTATACAGACTTTTCGGCGGAAGCCAATATCAAATCGGAGCAATATTATGTGCTGGCTTTAGACCCTTGCGGGAATACCAGTTTGTTTTTGGATCCGGTGAATACGACCTATCTGAGTTTGAGTCAGGATGAGTGTGCCCGCACCTACTTGCTGGAGTGGAACCCTTTTCTCACTTTCGTGAATGGCTCGGATCGTCAGGAGGTGCATGTAAGTGTGGATGGAGGCCCCTTCGAAGGCATTGCGACACTCGGCCCGGATGCCGGAACATTTACTTTCTCAGATGTGGAAGATGGTTCTGACTACTGTTTCCGAATCATCGCTTTTGAGAACGGGACCGACCGTCCGGCGCAATCCAATGATCAGTGTGCGACCACCGATATCGTGGTGCCACCAGACGAGATGGCGATATTCAATGCTACCCTGATCAATGGAGGGGTGGAGGTTAGCTGGCTGTGGAACACAGATGCTGAGCTCGCTTCCGCGAATATTGAAGTGCGGGATACGGAGGGCAATTTCGTACAAAGCATACCCTGGACGGATTTGGGCGATCCATTGCAGTTGTCAAACAGTGTTCTTCTAACCGATCCCGTGCCGGATAATGCGCCGCTGGAGTATAACATTTCCTCCGTCGACAATTGCGGGGAAGTTTGGAAAAGCAAAGCCATAAGAACCGTGTATTTGGAGGGAGAAGCTCCAGACCCGGGCGAGTTTATCATCAACTGGACGCCCTTCCGGTTGGACGGTGCAGAAGTCATTGAATACGAGATTTATCGACAGCGGGGCTTGAGTACCGAGTTTGTGGGTTTGGTACCCGGCAACGAGTTGGAGTTTACCGATTTTATTCCGACATCAGAACTTAAAGACGAAGCGGTCTGTTATTACGTGGAAGCGCGCTTTTCGCAGCTTTTGCCTTCCGGCGAATTGGCTTATGCAAACAGCCGGTCAAACGTGATTTGCTTGCGTCCGGAGCCAAAGATGTACATTCCGAATGTTTTTTCTCCAACGGGCGAAAACAACCGGGAGTGGAAAGTGTTTGTACAATTCATAGAACCCGGCTTTGATTACCAGTTGCAGGTCTTCAATCGTTGGGGAGCCTTAGTCTTTGAGACCGATGATCCCGAGCAGGTTTGGGATGGTCGTACAGGTGGAGCCTTGTTGCCTTCGGGAGTTTATATTTTCCGATTGCGATTAGAGACACCAACATACGGAGTTGTAGAACAAAAGGGCAGTATTACATTGATCCGATAATTTTCCGACGGATTTAGGTATTGGATCAAAAAAGTCTTTATATTTGCCATCCGTTTAAAAATGGTCGCGTGGCCGAGTGGCTGCAACCCCGATAGCTATCGGGGGCAAAACCTCATAATGAGGGGAGATCATTTTGAAACAGGGTCGCGTGGCCGAGTGGCTAGGCAGAGGTCTGCAAAACCTTGTACAGCGGTTCGAATCCGCTCGCGACCTCAAGCGGAAATAGCTGATCCCCCTGGGGATCATTTTCCAAAGAAAAAAGGCGCGGAAAGATTTCTTTCCAGCGCCTTTTTCATTTGTAAAACCTTCCGGAGGAAGGGCTATTTCCGTTTGTTCGGCCCCCACCTACCGGATCAGCGACCCGAAGGGGAGCTAATCCAAAGCGAAAGATATTTCGTCGGCGCTTTTTCTTTTGGAACCGGCGAAGCCGGAGCTGAAAATGCTTGTACGGAATAGCCATTCCGGATCAGCGAGCGCGAGCGAGCTAATCCTAAGTCATTTCTTCTTTATTATAAAATTACATCCTGGCTGATACGGTAATATTATTGTTTGACTACCTTTTTAGAAATTATCTGACCCGATTCCAGCGTGGCAGAAATGAGGTACAATCCTCCAGGTAGTGCGTTCAGATTAAGTTGTTCTTTATTTGAGTTATTTTCTGATTCCTTTGAATAGACTAATATTCCTGAAGAACTAAAGATTTGAATTTTTTGAATTGAAGTATGGCCTGGAACCTCAATAAAGGTTACCCCTTCGGTAGGAGATGGGAAAACCCGAATTTGATCTTTGTTTAAGTAATTAGTTGTTGACGACGGAGTTCCTGTTACGTTAACATTGTCAAGATAAATGCCATCAGAAGTTCCAGAAAAATCATTTTCTCCTCTTTGCTGAAATCGAACCACAAATCTGTTGGATAATTCCAATTGTGAACTATTTGCTACAATGTCAGAAATGCTGACCTGATATTCCTCATAATTGTAATCAGTGGCTGATGAAAAGTCAAAATCCTCTACCTTGATAAACGTTTCGCCACCATCATCACTAAAATACAGACCATCGTCATCATCTGTTTCATCCTGATAGTCGTTAATCCAGAAAGATAAGTTTACGTTGGAGGCGCCCTCTAAATTCAAGTGTAAGTCAAGTGCGTTTGTGGTAAAGAAGTCGTCACATCTGCGTCCTATGGCTACACCGTAGGAATTATCAATTCCAATACCGTCCAGGACTTCGACCCAATTCATAGTTCCAGTTGGTGCATTGTTGGTGTTAATGCTAACTGTTTGATCCGCAAAATTCCAGGCCCAGTAATTGGGCAATTGACCATCATCAAAATTATTTGAAAATGGAATTGTTTTAAAAGTAAGATTCGGGTCGTAAACTTTTACCTCGTCAATGTAGAACCCATCAGAAGTTCCGGAAAAATCTTTATCTCCTCGTTGCTGAAAACGGATAACAAAAGTGGAGGAAAGTTCTAATCCAAAGTCTTCGGCCAGTTGATCCACATCAATAGGAGGGAATTGGCCATAATTGTAATCGCACCACTCATCCGGAAGAAAGTCCAGTACTTTTTCAAAGCTTTCACCTCCGTCATCGCTGAAATACAGTCCGTCATCATTATCTGTTGCGTCCTGATAATCATTCAACCAAAAAGTCAGTTCAACCTGATCTTCACCAGCGAGGTTCAAATGCAAATCGAGTGCATTGGTGGTAAAGACATCATCGCATCGGCGGCCCATAGCGACTCCGTAAGAATTATTGATGCCTACCCCGTCTGTCACTTCGACCCAGTTCATGGTTCCGGTTGGAGTTTCGTCAGCATTGATTCCTGCTGTTTGATCGGCAAAGTTCCATGCCCAGAAATTTTGGAACTGACCATCTTCGAAATCATCCATGACCGGAAGTTCTTTATAGATTAGGTTTGGATCATAAACATTGACATTGTCTAGATAAAAGCCATCAGAAGTTCCGGAAAAATCTTTATCTCCTCGTTGCTGAAAACGGATAACAAAAGTGGAGGAAAGTTCTAATCCAAAGTCTTCGGCCAGTTGATCCACATCAATAGGAGGGAATTGGCCATAATTGTAATCGCACCACTCATCCGGAAGAAAGTCCAGTACTTTTTCAAAGCTTTCACCTCCGTCATCGCTGAAATACAGTCCGTCATCATTATCTGTTGCGTCCTGATAATCATTCAACCAAAAAGTCAGTTCAACCTGATCTTCACCAGCGAGGTTCAAATGCAAATCGAGTGCATTGGTGGTAAAGACATCATCGCATCGGCGGCCCATAGCGACTCCGTAAGAATTATTGATGCCTACCCCGTCTGTCACTTCGACCCAGTTCATGGTTCCGGTTGGAGCTTCGTCAGCATTGATTCCTGCTGTTTGATCGGCAAAATTCCATGCCCAAAAATCCTGGAACTGACCATTCTCGAAATCATCCTCGGCCGGAAGTTCTTTATAGATTAGGTTAGGATCATAAACATTGATATTGTCAATGTAAAACCCGTCAGAGGTTCCGGAAAAATCTTTATCTCCTCGTTGTGCAAATCGGATCACAAACTGGCTGGTTGAAACATTTAGTCCGGCTAAAGAAGCCAGTTCGTCAACGTCAATGGGAGGAAACTGACCATAATTATAATTACACCACTCCTCTGGGAGGAAATCGAGCACTTTTTCAAAATTGGCTCCTCCATTATCGCTAAAATACAAACCATCAATACCATCGGTAGCATCATCGTAATCATTGATCCAAAAAGTCAATTCGACTTCAGATTGGTCTGATAAATTAATAGAAAGATCCAAGGCATTGGCTGTGAATCCTCCGGAATCACTGGTTTTTCCCATTTTTACTCCTGTGGAATTATTGAGCCCGATCCCATCATCAAGTTCAACTACCCCGTTGACCCCGTTGATATTTGGGGATGCGGTCCAGTAGGCCGAATTGAGCGTTCCAGATTCGAAAGTATCTTCAAAAGGAAAAGGTGCTTGAGAAAAGGTCTGAAAAGAAAAAACAATAAAAAGCGTAAAAAGCGTAAAGGTTTTCATCTTGAGGTGTTTGGAGTGGTTGATGGATTAAATGCAAACTAAAATAGTAATTTATATTAAAATTCATTTTAGTACCTTGAATTTTACCAATAGATTAAATCCGCAAGATCAAATGGCAATAAAAAAATCGGAATTATACAGTTCGCTCTGGGCTTCATGTGATGCCCTACGTGGAGGAATGGATGCGAGCCAATACAAGAACTATGTTTTAACGCTGCTCTTCGTCAAATACGTCTCTGACAAATACGCCAACCGGAAGAACAGTTTGATCGAGGTGCCGGAAGGAGCCAGCTTCGATGATATGGTTGCGCTTAAGGGTAAACCAGATATTGGCGACCGGATCAACAAGGAAATCCTTCGACCATTATTTGCTGCCAACGGGTTGGAAGGTGCAATGGAGTTGGTCGACTTCAATGACGATGAGAAGTTAGGTAGTGGAAAAGAAAAGGTGGATCGACTGTCTGACCTCGTTTCCATCTTCGAGAATCCTGCGCTGAACTTCAAGCACAACCGGGCAGAGGATGACGACATTCTCGGTGATGCATACGAATACCTGATGCGGCACTTCGCTACCGAATCCGGGAAGTCCAAGGGCCAGTTTTACACCCCGGCTGAGGTATCGAGAGTGATGGCCAAGATCATTGATGTACACAAGCTGGATAAACCATCCTATACCGTTTATGACCCAACCTGTGGCAGCGGATCGCTTCTTTTAAAAGTAGCCGATGAAGCTCCGAATGGGCTGACCATTTACGGTCAGGAAAAAGACATCGCAACCAAGGGGTTGGCGATCATGAACATGTGGCTTCATGGCAACCCGGAGGCATCCATTGCCGGTAAGAATACCATTGCTGATCCCCAATTCAAAGAACCAGACGGTACGCTCAAGCGGTTCGATCGGGCATCCTGTAATCCTCCCTTTTCTTTAAAGAATTGGAGTACGGGCATCGTTCCTATGGAAGATGCGTATAACCGTTTCATTGGATACGGGGAGCCTCCTGCTAAGAACGGTGACTACGCGTTTCTGCTACATATAATTGCTTCCCTTAAAAGTACCGGGAAAGCGGCTATCATCCTTCCTCATGGCGTTTTGTTCCGGGGGAATGCAGAAGCTGTTATTCGGGAAAACATCCTCAAGCGTAAGCTCATAAAGGGTATCATAGGTCTTCCGGCAAACCTCTTTTATGGTACGGGTATTCCTGCATGTATTATTGTAATTGATAAGGAGGATGCGGAGAAGCGGGAAGGTATCTTTATGATAGATGCCAGCAAGGGATTCAAAAAGGATGGGAATAAAAACCGCCTGCGGGAACAGGATATCCATAAGATCGTAGATGTTTTCAATAGCCAATGGGAACTGGAAAAGTATTCGCGCTTTGTGCCTTTTGCCGAGATTGAAAAGAATGAATTCAACCTCAACATCCCGCGATATATCGATACGCAGGAAGAGGAGGATATACAAGACCTGAACGCTCACTTAAACGGAGGTATCCCGAATCGCGACATTGATGCTTTGAAGGAATACTGGGACGTATATCCAAACCTGCGAAAGGCCCTGTTTACTCCATTGCGGGATGGATACCAGCAATTGCAAGTTCAGAAATCCGAAATCAAGGATACCATCTTCGATCATCCCGAATTTAAGGCGTATAGCCAACAACTCAATCAGTTGTTTGAAGGCTGGAAGGCGGAGGTGTATGAAACCCTTTCAGGGATCACGGAAAGCACATCTCCGAAAGCCTTCATTCATACTATTGCAGAGGCCATTCTACAACAGTACAGCAACCGTCCGCTGATTATCCGCTACGATATTTACCAGCATCTATTAGACTATTGGAATGAGACCATGAAGGATGATCTCTACCTGATCATTGAGGACGGATGGGAGGCTAAGGTTACCCGTATCATCGAGAAAAACAAAAAAGGCAAAGAGGTAGATAAGGGATGGACATGTGAGTTGATTCCCAAGCAACTGGTTGTTGATCGATACCTGGCAAAGGAGCAAACCGCTATTCAGGGAATGGAAGCAGAGCTGGAAAGCATCCAAAGTCAGATCAGCGAATACGAGGAAGAACACGGAGGGGACGAAGGTGTATTATCGGAGGCATCCAATGACAAAGGCAAGATCAGCAAGACCACCGCAACCAAATACCTCAAAGACATCAGGCATGATCCGGAAGAGCAGGAAGCTCGTACCCTCTTGAATGAGCTATTGCTGTTGTTTGACCGGGAGACAAAATTAAAAAAGGCGATCAAACAAAAGCAAACCGAATTGGATGAGGCTACCTTAGCTCAATTTCATCAACTTTCCCAAGAAGAAGTCAAAGCCTTAGTAATCGAAGACAAATGGCTGACAGCGATCCAATCGGATATTCAGTCGGAGATCGATGGTATTTCTCAACGCTTGACCGGGCGGATTAAGGAATTGGCAGAGCGGTATGAACATACGATGAGCGAGTTGGATGCGCAAGTGGCTGCATTGGAAGGAAAGGTGTCTAGTCATTTGGAAAAAATGGGGTTGGTATGGAGTTAGTAGAGGCTAAATATAAGAATACTGAGATTGGAGAAATTCCTTATGACTGGGAAGTGAAATTCCTTGGAGAATGCACAACAAAAGTGGGAAGTGGAATAACTCCCAAAGGGGGAGAAAAAGTTTACAAAACCAACGGGCACCCATTTGTTAGAAGTCAGAATGTTGGTTGGGGAAATCTATTAAAGAACGACTTGGCCTTTATAGATGATAATACTCATTCAAAGTTTGAGGCAACAGAAATAAAACAAGGAGATGTTTTCTTAAACATTACTGGTGCTTCTATTGGTAGAAGTGCAATTGCAGATAAGGATTTAGTTGGAGGGAACGTCAATCAACATGTTTGTATAATACGATCTAGTCAGCAAGTAATATTACCAAAGTTTCTGAATTTTATTTTGCTATCGAAAATTGGACAAAAGCAAATTGATAGCTTTCAAGCAGGAGGAAATCGTGAAGGATTGAACTTTGGGCAAATACGCTCCTTTGTCGTCCCCCTCCCCCCAACCCTCACCGAACAACGCGCCATCGCCACGGCCCTCTCCGACGTTGATGCCCTGATCACCAGCTTGGACCAACTCATCGAGAAGAAGAAAGCGATCAAGCAGGGAGCGATGCAGGAGTTGTTGACCGGGAAGACGCGGGTGGCGGGTTTTGGAGAAGGGGTTGGGTATAAGCAAACGGAGGTGGGGGTGATTCCGGAGGATTGGGAGGTGAAACTTTTAGGCTTCTGTTTGGATGAACAACCTAAGTATGGTATCGGAGCTGCCGCAGTTGAATTCAATCTCAATTTGCCAACGTACCTAAGAATTACAGATATAGATGACGATGGAAGATTAGTGGAGTCAGATTTAAAATCAGTTGATCATATTGATGCCTCAAACTATTATTTAGAGACGGGAGACATAGTACTTGCAAGAACTGGGGCAAGCGTTGGCAAGTCCTATTTTTATTATTCGGAGGACAGAAAATTAGTATATGCTGGTTTCTTGATAAAGGTCAAAGCCAATCCAAAAGTCTTACTTCCGTCTTACTTGAATGCCTATTTAAAGACTTCTGCGTACTGGCGATGGGTAAATGTAATGTCCATGAGAAGTGGACAACCCGGTATTAATAGTACCGAATACGCTTCATTACCTATCTCTCTCCCTCCAACCCTAACCGAACAAAAAGCCATCGCCCAAATCTTAGAGCTTGTTCGGGAATTTAATTCTGTTTTTCATTTCAATTTGCTCAAAACCA
>JAAEZH010000082.1 GCA_018222965.1 Bacteroidota bacterium | reverse complement strand
TACTGGTGAAATGGTGTAGGGTGGAATGGTTGCTCCCGTTTATCCCGTTGGTTCCGTTGCTCCCGTTTGTTCCGTTGTTTCGTGGAATGTCCTGCCCATTACGAAATGAATATCGGATATCCTGTTTATTTAGGTACCATTAATAGAACCAAAGTGGCTTTGCTCCACCCAACGCCGACGGGTGGAGGCGACTCAACCGGAGGAATCCGAGCAAGGCGAGGGAACGACCTCAACCATCCTCCCCCCCCCCTGTCATTCCCCCGACAAACAAATCCTGCATTTTCCTGCCTGGGCCTGCAACGCCCTTACATCCGGCTGCATATACTCAGCGACACCCGATATTGACCCTATACAACTTCAAAATAATTTAGAATGAATAATCGAATATTGATCTTCGGTTTTCTCCTGACGCTGGCCTTCTCGGCTTGCCGAAAAAATATCGATGATATCGTGGAGGACACTATTGTACCAGATCCGGAAGTGATCAGGTATGAGAACGGAGATGTATTTGGTCTGGTGGTGGATGAAAACGAACAGCCGGTTGGCAATGCTGAAGTTCGTTTGGGAAATGATTTTACCCTTACAGATTCGCTGGGCATATTTTACTTCGACGATCAATTGCTGCGATCCGACAGAACTTATATGGAGGTTTCCAAATCGGGTTTCTTTCCGGGATCCCGAACCATTACCCCGGTGCCGGATGCTGTAAATCGCGTGAAGATCCAATTATTGCAACGCAATTTTTCCGGAGAAGTATCCGGCGCAAGCCCGGGCACCATAGATTTGCCTGGTGGAGCTATCCAGTTTCCGGAAGGTGCTTTTGTTGACTCCGTGGGGAATTCTTTTACAGGCCTGGTATATGTCTATGCCCGCCGTTTAACCCCTCAAACCAATGGCTTCGAATATCAAATGCCGGGAGATTTGCGCGGATTGGATCTGGAGGGAGAAATTGAATCGCTTTCCACCTTCGGAATGCTTGCCCTTGAATTGGAAACTCAATCCGGGCAAACCATTCAATTAGCGCCGGATAAAAAAGCGACGATTACGTTTCCGCTTTCTTCAGATTTGCTTTCAGCGGCACCGGAAATCATCCCCCTTTGGTTTTTTGACCAGGAGGAAGGCCTTTGGGTGGAAGCCGGGAGCGCCCAACTGGAAGGCGATCAGTATGTCGGGGAGGTATCTCACTTCACATACTGGAATGCAGATTTGCCCGGCCGCCTTATTTATCTGAATGGACAGGTAGTATCTGAATCTGGTCTGGCACTTCCCGGCATCCATATATCTTTTTACCTCAATGAAGTAGCGGGTACCTCTCATGGCCTGACAGCAGAAAATGGATTCTTTACGGCCCCGGTTACAGCCGGGGAGATCCTGACAATGACTGTCGAAGATGCCTGTGGCGAACTTATTCTGGAAACGGAAGTGGGTCCCTTTATCGACAACGATAATCTCGGACAAATCGCCATATCCGACCAACTGGTTGCTCAGATATCCGGGAATGTGATCGACTGCAATGGTCTGCCTGTTGCTGATGGATATGTGCTTTACAATTCCTCCTTTTACTCGGCATTCAAAGTGGAAGACGGGAGCTTTAATTTTGCTTATCCCTATTGTGATGAAACTGATTTCAATCTAAGTGCTGTCGATTTCTCAACCGCACTTAGATCTGATCCGGCATTTTATTCCTTTGAACAGAATGTTGATGCGGGAACGCTCATTGCCTGTGGTACCTTGCAAGATCCCCCCTATATCTCTTTGATGGTAAATGATCAATCTTATTTCTGGATCAATGATTCCCTGCAAAACGTATTGGGAGAAATTGATTTGGCGAAAGAGGTAGATGGTCCCCCCTTCGGACTGTCGGCTCCATCCACCCAGTTGATAGGTGGTTTTACAGACCTTTCCGGCGGAGTCATGCTGGACTTTGAACTGGTTTTCCCCGCTCAGACCACTGCTAATGACCTGACCGAAGCCTATTTGGCCATAAATACCAATGCACCGATCGTTGGCCCCTTTAATTTTTCCAACGTATACCCATTCGAGGATCTGGATATCCTGGAATATGAAACTTCCGGAGGCATTACCCGCGGCTACTTTGAAGTAACCGTCCCGAGTGGCCCGGAAGTACCTGTAGAACTGACAATCACTTGTTCTTTTGCCGTATTTCTTCAATGATAAAAAAACCCTTAAAAAATGAAAATGAGAAACTTGTTTGTAATCCTCGTCCTGATGGGGCTTTTCACAGCCTGTAACAAAGACACCCCTTATATCCCCGATGATCCAACCGACGATCCGGTAACCTTTGTAACCGGCAATATTCTGGGCTTTGTAGGGGATGAATCCGGTGAAGCTGTCATAAATGCGGATGTACGCATAGGCAGCAAAGAAACCACCACCGATGAGTATGGCTTTTTCAAATTTGATCAGGTCAGCCTTTCGGCGAATGGTGCTTACCTCACAGTTGAGAAGACGGGCTATTTTCACGGGTCGCGTAGATTCATTCCTGGAAACGGGACAAATAATGTGAAGATCACCCTGCTCGAAAAAGAAATCATTGGCTCGATTATGACTTCCTCCGGCGGAGAAGTAGAAACCAACGGCGGCGCAAAAGTGCGCTTTGAAGCAGGCAGCCTGCTCGATGCCTCCGGTAATGCCTATTCCGGAGAAGTACAGGTCGCTGCCAGGTGGATCAATCCGGGAGAATCCTCGGTCTTTGACCAGATGCCTGGTAATCTCACAGCAGTAGATGCAGAAGGAGCGGAAGTCGGCCTGGCTACCTTCGGAATGATGGCCGTTGAGTTGCAGTCTCCCTCCGGCGAAGAGCTTCAACCCAATGCCGATAATGGCGCAATCCTGGAGATGCCGGTTCCGGCTGAACTTTTATCCAACGCACCCACCGAAATACCCCTCTGGTATTTTGATGAAGACAAAGGCTTGTGGATCGAAGAGGGTTTTGCCACCCTTTCGGGGAATGTGTACAGCGGCAAAGTGAGTCACTTTAGTTTCTGGAATTGCGATGCGCCTTTTCCGGTAGTGGGCCTTACAGGTTGTGTGGTGGATAGAACTGGAAATCCGGTAACCATGGGAGTTTCTGTATCCATTGAGGTTCAAAATAGCGGACTAACGAGTTCGGGACTTGTAAATAGTACCGGCTGCTTCGGTGGTGATGTTCCCATGAATGAGCTAATGACAATGAATATTCTCGGTCCTTGTGATGAAGTGATCTTCAGCATGGAAATCGGACCATTTGCCGATGATGCTGATTTAGGTACGATTCAAATTCCCGATCTCGACGCTGCTTTGGTGGCCGGAAAAGTACTCGATTGTAACGGTACGCCTGTCGATGATGGTTATTGTATCCTGAAATGGGAAAACCTTGTTTTTGGTCTGGAATTGGATGCAAACGGCGACTTTTCTACCTACATCCCTTATTGTGAAGGTGTTGAAGCCAGCCTTACACCAATAAACAGTGCCAATCAGGAAGCCGGAGCAACAGTAGAATTTGAACTTGAAACCGTCAATGAATTTAATGCTTTACAAGCTTGTGGCGGATTGATTGATCCTCCTTATTTCCTGTTGAAAATCAATGGAGTGGAGATGCTGAATCTCAGCGATTCTCTCCAAACAGGCGGAGATTCCTATTTGAGTGATGGATATGTTGTTGATGGCAACAGCTTTGGAATAACCGGAGATGCTACGAAAGTAGATGCAGTGTATAACGATTTTACAACGGCCAGCTATGACTTCAGCCTGGCTTTCCCGGGTACCCAGACAGGAACTTTCGAAGAAGCTTATCTGGACTTAAGTGGAATTTTGCCGACAGGAGAAGAATTCAGTTTCTCGGGACTGCATGATTTTACTACCTTAATTGTATCCGAGTATGGGAATTCCAATGAACCTCTAAGAATCTATTTTGAAGTGTTGTTGGAGGATGGCGGAGAATCCTATGATGTTTCCGGGACCCTGATAACCACGGTCCAATGACCCTAAACCCAAATATGCAGTCTGGCGGAGTTTTATCGCTTCGCCAGACTTCCCATTCCATGACAGAGCGAGAACTGATCATAGCCTGCCAAAACAAGGATGCAAAAGCCGAGCGTTTGCTGGTGGATCGTTTTGCGCCCATGTTGCTGACGGTTAGTCGCCGCTATGTGCCGGATCGGGCTTCCGCCGAAGATGTTTTGCAGGAAGGTTTCATTCGCATATTTGGAGCCATTAAATCAGTCGATCCCGACCGGGGAGCCCTGGAAGCCTGGATGCGTCGCATTGTCATTAATACCGCCTTACAACGCTATCGGAAGAAATTCAGGAAATACGAAGTTTCCGGCCTTGAACAAGTAGAAGAACCCGAAATGTCACCTGCTGTATACGGACATCTTGGAGCAGAAGTTTTACTCAACCTAATTGCCCAATTACCCGACATCTACCGAATTGTTTTTAACCTGTATGTAATGGAAGAACTCGATCACCAGGAAATAGGCAAGATGCTGGGGATCGCTACGGCTTCCTCCAGATCACGCTTACAACGGGCACGTAAAATGCTACAAGAGAAAATTTATCAATTGGAAAACCGGAGTTATGAGCCACGAGAAATTTGAGAAACACCTGCGCGAGACGCTCTCCGGTCATCCGTCGCAGATGGATAAAGATGCCTTTTGGGCCACACTGGAGAAAAAACGAAAGAAAAAACGACGGGGATTGTTCTTTATCCTGTTCCCGCTGGGTCTGCTAATTGCCGGCCTGTCCCTCTTCCTGTTTTGGCCGGAGTCTTATACCGGCAGTGGGAGCTTGAGTGATGCAGGCATCGAGGAGCAGGTCTTGAAAGAACAACAAGAACCACCGTCATCCATCCGGGAGGATTTACCCGATTATGATGGTCAACCTGAAATTGAAACGGAGCTGCCAGAAGAAGCTATTGCTGCAGGAACAGGCAATACACCTGATAAAACCAGCGGCAATACTTCTGATGGCATTTCGTCAAATCCCGCTGGGGATTTACCCCAAAAAACCAAAGCGACAACAGGGGAGGGCAAGCGCAACAGCCCTTCCCCTGTCAAATCCCAAAACGAAGAAAATAAATCAGTTCCTGTTGATTCTGAAACACAGGTTGTCCCAGACCTGGATTTAAGTCTGCTACTGCAGCCCGATGAGCAGAAAGAACCAACTGCTGCGTCTGATACGCCCGTCATACAAGAGACCAATGAAATATTGCCTGCACTCCCCATAGTTGGAATCGCTTTGGCAGAAAGAATGTTTTCCCTTCCGGAATGGGCCGACATTCGGCGAAAGCCGGAAACAGAAGCGGAGGAAGCAGAAAGAATCTCCTCGAAAAAGTGGAGCCAATACCTGGGGCTTCACGCAGGAGCGGGTGCGGCGATAAATCAACTGAAAGCAACCGCTCCCGGAAACACGGATTTAATCAACGTGTTCCGGAAAACTCATCAAAACCTGGAAGTGCTCAATGCCGGTATTGATTTTCACCTGGTTCACAAAAGCGGATTCGGACTGCGGACCGGCCTGGAATACCAGCAATTTGCGCAAAAGCTAAGCTGGGAAAGTACAACTACCGAAGAAATAATAGATACGGCCGGCCTCGTACGGATTATTGAATTTCCCGACGGAAGCAGGCAGGAAGAATTTGACAGCCTGCTCGTCCTGAAAACCACGGAGCGTATAGTAGAGCATTATAATTATTTCCGGTATCTGGCAATTCCGATAGCGGTCCGATATGAGTTTCCCACCGATGGAGGTCTGGGCTTGTTTCTGGAAGGCGGTGCCTCGTTGAATGTCTGGAAAAAGGCAACAGGAAAAACACTGGACTGGGAATTGGCGGAGCCGGAGGAAATTGGAGTTGCTAATGGAGGCGCAGACTGGCATCGGCCTTATTTATACCCGGAATTTTTTGCCGGTGTTGGGCTTAAGTATGCTTTACGCGATGGACTGGATCTTTGGGCACATCCTCAATTCCGATACAGACCCTGGAATAATTTGCCGGAGTCATACCCGATGGTACAAAAAACGGGAAGTTTTGGCCTGAATATCGGCTTGCGTTGGAGATTGGGAGAATAATGCAAATTCGCCGTAAGGCAGATAAAAAGCGCATTAACCTTAGCTTGTCCGCTTTATGGATCAATGCGCTGGGTGTTTTTACTTATTTTGGAGGGAAACACCAGATATGTACCGCCTGTATCCCAGTTTTTTACTCCTTTGTCTAACGTTTTGGCTGACTGAATTATCGGCCCAAAAGATATCGCTTCCCGGGTATGTGGTACCAGCAGAAGGAGATCGTATCAATGGATATATTTGGCTGGCTGATGTCGAAGAAATGAGCAGGTCCGTAGGCTTCTCTACCGATCCCCTGGGAAAGTCGGGCGTAGACGAATTTTTGGTTGATGATTTAAAGGCTTACGGCTTTGGGAAAGCCAGCCGCTTTGAAAGAATACTCGTACCGGTAGTGGATAATTCAGGGATTCGGGAGGCAGAGACTGAATACCGTTTTGGAAGATTGTACGAATCGGGGCGCCTGGATTTGTTTTACATCAAGGAATACTCAGGTGATCGGTATTTTCTGCGAAAGGACGGTCGTCTTTTAAGTCTGGATCCCTATTTAGTGCCGGCGGGTTTTAAAAGAAGTAACCGCGAAATGTTGCTGGTCAACGGGCAGGGTCAAACTACAGAAAGATTCAATGTGGGGAATTTGGAAGCTGGTCCGGTCAGAAGTGTAAATACGGGGGAAGCTTATTTGTTGCGCAAGGATTCTCTATTTCGGGTAGTGGAAGAAGAAGTGGTGCAGCTAAATAGTTTATTAGGCGATTGCCTGGAAGTACAAACCATTACAGCTGCAGGCTTAAACAAAAGTCTGGTGCGGCGGTCTGTGCGGGATTACAATCGATGTCGAATTGCAGAACAGCCTGCAAAAACCTATAAGCCACGTCCCCGTTTTCAAGGGGCTGTTTTAGCGGGATTGGAATATAACGAGATAAGTCGGGCCTTTTCCGGGCGGGCGATTCAGTATAACCTTCAGCTTGAAATTCGTCAAAACGACTGGACCCCCAATATCTCCTTTTCGTATGCGATCGGGTATAGCCGAAATCCAGATTCTGAGGTACTCGTGATGGGGGTTTCGCAGCCGGCTGTTGCCAGTGTTACTTCACAGGACTTTTCTATAAATTACCATCCCTTTCCGGGCCGTAATGTTCGCCCTTTTTTCTCGCTGGGATTGGCTCGGTATCGCTTGTTGCGTACCGCTCCGATAGATAGCTTTTCCGAAATCGTATACACCAACGCAAGCGGGGGGTATCCCTTGTTTGCAGCTGGTGTCGATCTGTATTTTTTGCGGTTTTTTCAATTGCGGGCGTATGCGGAGCACCACGGCGGTTTTGGAGGCGGATTGCGTTTGGGGGCCTGGTTTTAAAATTATAAGCTATAAGCTAAGTGTACTGGCCTAATTACTTAGGGTGAATCTTTGGGCATTTTATCTGGCCTTATTTTATTTAGTGAGCAGTGAGTCAAAATGCGTTAAAAACTGGGTAGTGTCTGAGCCAGAAACCAAAGAGCATAAAAAATGGTGTGCAACACAAAGAGACTTTAGGCATCAGGTAGTCTGTTCCGGCG
>JAAEZH010000019.1:45868-97631 GCA_018222965.1 Bacteroidota bacterium | reverse complement strand
TTTATGAAGGTCGACACGGACATCCGTGATCGGCCTTCTCCTTTTTTAATACGTACTACGTTTTATGCGTTTGATACGTTTAATGCGGATCCTACCTCAAAATTCTTAATTCTACATTCTTAATTCCTCATTAAGAATTAATAATTAGAAATTAAGAACTCAGATTCCCTTTCTTTGTGTAACACAAAAAAGCAGCGCAATCTGCTCCACCTGCGTATCCTGCGAGAAACCAACGCCACATTCTACATTCCTAATTCCGCATTAAAAATTAAGAATTAGAAATTAAGAACTCAGATTCCCCCTATCTTTGCCAACCTAACTGAGAAAATTCATGGCAAACAAACAAGCACTTCGCATTCAAATGGAACTTGTTTGGTGGGTGTTGACCATCATACTAAGTCTTGGAATCCTTTTCCCTATCTGGAGAGAAGTAGTCGATTATCCCTTCTATGGGATGAATATCCTCTTTATCGTCACCTTTATTACCGTGAGCAGATATGTGTTCCTGCTGAAACATACCTTCCTGGGAACCCGGCAAATTGCAAAACTGGTTTTGATCATCTTGCTCATTCCATTCATATTCCATCTGATAAGTGAAATAAATCATTTTCAAACCTATCTCGATGAAAAGGGCCAGGAAAGTGTAGTGGGTAGTTTGTCCTACGAGCGCATTGGTCCTTTGACGCGCTATGTGCATTCAGAGTTAATGTTCTTTGGCGTAGGATCTGTAATTGCCTGTGTGCTGTTTTTCTTCCGTCTAATCATATCCGTTTGGCGGTATAGGAATAAAGGGACGATTTAAACGCTTTCTGCTTCCAGTATGCCCCGGATAATCATCCATTGGGCAGCAATGTAGGTTAGCATGATCCAGGATGAAAAATCGGCCTGAAAACTAAATTTTCCTACAGCAATTAAGCTATCGGAAAGGATGAACAATATAGCTCCTGCAATGAGCTTAAATCGGATAGACGCAGATTGCCCTCCGGAATAGTGAATCGCACTAAGCGCCATAAGAGAAATAACAACCCCATATACTCCAACGGGTACTTGAAAATCACCCGGAATGTCTGGCCATAAGTACCAGAGAAAAGCCAGAAGATAAAGCAATACCGGAATAATTAGCCAGGGCTGTTTTTGTAAATGCCTGCCCTGCATTTCGCGGAAGCGCAGCATATAAAAGACGTGTGCAAGTAAGAAACTTCCCAATCCCAACAGGAAGAAGTAGCCCTTCTCGGGTTGCCACTTTAGTTGAAGTAGCAGTACATCCCCAAAAAAAGAAAACGCAATGGCAAATAAACTTAGTAGGAACTCTCTCTTCCTCCGCGTGGAGGATGCTGAAAGCCAATAGTGGAAACCCAGACTAATTAATAGAAAAGGTTTGCTGGCATCCGCTATATTTTCCAGTCCCCAGTAAAGGCTACTGAGATGGACCAATGCAACAATTCCAAAAATATAGGCAGTTAAACGGCTTTTCATATCCCCCTTTTAGGCCAAGATAGGAATATACCCTTAATAGAGATTTAACCAGTTTTTAAGAAGCTGTTTTCCGGAAGGTGTGCCAATCGATTCAGGATGAAATTGTACACCGGTGATCGGAAGAAAGTCATGCGTAATGGCCATAGAAATGCCATCCTGAGTATGGGCAATTTCCCGAACGGGTGTTTCCTTAAAATCCTGTAAAATCAGGGAATGATAACGCATCACCGGGAAAGGAGAAGATATACCTTCAAACAGCGGATGATCATCGTGCCAAACCATAGACGTTTTGCCGTGCATGGGTTCCGGTGCTCGAACCAGTTTGGCGCCAAATAGTTCTCCAATAGCCTGATGTCCGAGGCAAATACCTAATATGGGAACCTGACGATGTTGTTTTTCCAATAAAGCCATCAACAAGCCGGCATCGGAAGGAGCCTTTGGTCCGGGGGATAGTACAAGGCCATCCATGGGATAATTGTCAAAATCAGACAATTTCCATTCATCATTTCGAACTACCTTACATTCGGTACCGAGTTGTAACAGATAATCGTTTAAATTGTAGGTAAATGAATCGTAGTTGTCGAGGAGCAATAAGCGCTTAGTTAGGGTCTTCTTCGATTTCATCGTAGTCGAAAATATTAGGTTCTTCTTCGGTGCGCTCAACATCCATGTCTTCTACCCGGTCGAGAAAATCAACGGTAGCATCCCAAAAGTCGAGAAAGATTGGCTTTACAATTTTAAAAACCTTGAAAAAGTAGGTCGGGAATTCCTCAACAACCTCGTAGGTTACGGATGTGGACTTGGTCTCTTCTTCAATGATGTTGGACCGGTCGGCAAACATGATCAAAAAACTCAACACTAATATGGTGATGGCAGCGGTAAGGGCTCCACCCAGAATTTGGTTGACGAAATTTAAACTAACGGATTCCAATACATTTTCAATAGTCTTTGCAACAAAACGCAAAGCAAAGAAAACGATCGCACCCACAATGAGCGCAGCAGATAAAAACATCAACGGACTGTTAGAATCAAAGCTGTCTTCCAGTATCCTGGTAACAGAGGGTGTAAATTTAAAGGTAGCTACCAGACCAAGAATGATCCCCAGTACGTTAAAGATAGAACGAATAATGCCCCGGGTATACCCAAAGTAGAAACCCGCTCCACCAAAAATGACAAACATTATATCTATTCCCATAATTCAGGATCACTCCTAAGACTTACCGATTATCTCGGAAGGTCGCGGAGATTTTTTATTTTTGACAAAATTCGATAAAATGTACGGCATTCGCTTAATATTTTCTACCAGTCTCTTCTTTTTAGCGTTTAACGGCCTATTCGCTCAGGCTTCTTCTACAGCAACAAGCCTGCAGGATGATCTCCCCAGAGTATTTGTTCTGGGAGAGCATGAAGCTGAGTATGAGGAACTTATGCTAAAGTACCAGCAGTCCCTGTTACAGGTTTGTGAACTGGACATGGAAAAGGCATTCAGCGTATGGATGAGTCTTATCCAGGAGTTGGAAGCCTATGCTGAGACTGTAGATTATGATATCAACGGAATTCATGCCTGGCTGCATGTTTTTTTCGATACAGATGGATCCGTGGATCACATCGCCTTTCATCTCAAACCCCAGTCTCGTAATGTCGATCAGGAGGAATTCGCAGGCTTTTTATCCAGCTTTATTAACCTGTATAAAGTGCCAATGACAACCTCCAGCCGCTACTTCAACTACACCAGCGTGGCGTTTCCCAGTCATTATCAGCAAATTAAGGATTAATCCCCGATTTTCAAGTGTGGAAAAGTGCCTTTAATACAGAGCACTTAAACAGCTATTCTGTGCTGCAAGCCATTGGTATGCAACTAATTAACAGTTGTGTATAACTCTTGTGGATATTTTGTTGAAAAGTATATTTGCGCTGCGTAAAATTTTATACTAGATTTGAATTGCAATCAGATATAAAGATCTGTTATAAGTCAAAATGATGACTTTTTATTTTTTGAAATTCTTTATTTGTAGAATAAAAGAAAATCGCTATTGAGCGGTAAAGATGGAATTTATTCCTCCCTTTATCTGCGGTTGGGCATGAGAATCGGCCGAAGTCCGCTTCGACTGTGCTACCGCAGGACGGTCCACTTAGGTGAACCGTACTGTGCCCTCCGCATTGTTACATAGCGAGCCTGAGTTTGTGATTATTCTCAGGTATTGGTCGCAAGGTCTAAGGTCTGGAAAAGGCAAGCAGATTTATCTGCAAAGAATGTTTTCATTCTGCCTTATCAGAAGACTATGATTCAAAAGGGTAGTAAACTTAGGTTAACTGCTTAGGAGACGAAAGCCGGAAGGCATCGGGGTCTCCCCGAAACCGACCGGGTTTTACCGCGTCTGAAGACGAATTTGTGCATTCAAGTCTCTTCAGCCTGCCGGATTAATCCCTCGGGATTTGTTCAATCAGATTTATCTGTTGGAAGCACCGGTCGCCGGTAAAATTCTCAATGCGATCAAAAGGAGAAGCTGACCAAAACCAGCCTTCAGGTTGGCGAAGGATCAGATCTCCGGATCCGATCACAGGTAATATCCTCCAGGTAATTGGCTGTGATCAAGGCAGGCAAGATCAGGTTTTGGAAACAAAATCGACCAGTCTTGTTGCTGAAAGGGTCCAGACAACCCGGAATTCCTCGGAAAAAGGGTTGTTATCAAGCTTGATTAGTGGAGATCAGGGTGTATGCCCAAAAATCCACCGAGAAAGGGATTAATGAGCTTCGGCTCTTAATCCCTTTTCTCGTTTATAACTTACTTAAACTTATCCATCCTGCCTCCCCCATTTTTGAATTACAGCCAGCTGGGTTTCAATGTTTGCCTTTTAAAAGGGTATCAAAAACGAACGAACCAGCATTATTATGCCTGTCTGAAAACTTTGAGCCCTGAAAATTAGTTTACTTTTGTGCAAATAATGCCAAACCGTTACTTTAAGCACAGGCTGTATTGATGATAAAGAGAAATCCGGTAATAGATTTTGAAACCAATGCGATCTCCTCAAATATGAAAAGGCAGGCACAAGCAATGATTCCCACTCCCTGGGGAGAGTTTGAAATGATCGCATACTCAAAAGATCCTGTGGATAAAATGCCGCACCTGGCACTTGTTCACAAAAACTTTGATCCTTCCAAACCAGTTCATTTGCGCATTCATAGCGAATGTATGACCGGGGACCTGTTTGGTTCCCACCGTTGTGATTGTGGCGAACAACTGGTGGCATCCATGGAAATCGCTGCAAAGAAGGGAGGTGTTTTAGTATACCTGCGCCAGGAGGGAAGAGGGATCGGATTGATAAACAAATTAAAAGCCTATAACCTGCAGGATCAGGGAATGAATACCCTCGATGCAAATATCCATTTGGGCTTTGAAGTTGATGCGAGAGCTTACGGCCTGGCGATAGAAATAATGGAGGATTTGGGAATCCGGGAGATTCACCTGCTGACCAACAATCCGGAAAAAATACATGCTGTCGAAGACTCCACTGTAAAGGTGATAAGTCGAATTCCACTCGTAATCCAGGCTAAGAAGGAAAATCAAAGTTACCTGGATGCCAAGAAAAAATTCATGGGGCATATTTTTGATTAAGGACCAATGGCGGCTCAGACAAATGACCTCCAATAAAAAAGGCTGTTCCAAACCGGAACAGCCCTTTTTAATTTCTTAGGTTTATGGATGATCAATAATCAGGCCTTTCCGGGCTCTGGCATTTTACAAGCTTCATCAGCCGATTTTCCACAGACAGTGCATTCCCCAACCTGGTCTTTCAACATCGGGTTGTTGGTTGCACAAGTGCCTCGAAATTCGTTGCCTGTGAATATCTGACGAATGTTGATCATAGCGAATGACAGGGCAAACACTCCAAAAATTACTAACAATACATATAAATAGTCCATTACTTCAAACTTTATCTACCTCTAAAACAAGGGGTCTGGTATATTGGTTTATTTTTGCGGAAATTCTTTTGCACCGCAAAATTACGCAAAATGGCGTCAATACCGGCTCGTTACGAGGAAAAACTGGAAGCCTTCGGAAGATTGCTTACCATAATGGATGAACTGCGGGAGAAATGCCCCTGGGATCGCAAACAAACTTTGCAATCGCTGCGGGTACTAACCATTGAAGAGACCTACGAACTGGCCGATGCTATTCTCGACAACAGTTTACCCGATGTCAAAGAGGAAATAGGAGATTTGATGCTGCACATGGTTTTCTATGCCAAAATTGCAGAAGAAAAACAAGCATTTGATATTGCGGATTCCCTGCACGATCTCTGTGATAAGCTGGTGAAACGCCATCCACACATCTATGGGGATCTGGAGGTGAAAGATGAAGAAGAGGTGAAAAAGAATTGGGAACAGATTAAACTGGCTGAAGGTAAACGATCTGTGCTCCAAGGTGTTCCTAAGTCGTTACCTGCGATGGTAAAAGCCCTGCGTATGCAGGAAAAAACCGCTCAGGTCGGCTTTGAATGGGAAACAACCGATCAGGTTTGGGAAAAGGTCCAGGAAGAAATGGAAGAATTTGAACAAACCATTG
Source organism: Bacteroidota bacterium (assembly GCA_018222965.1). Taxonomy (GTDB): domain Bacteria; phylum Bacteroidota; class Bacteroidia; order Chitinophagales; family Saprospiraceae; genus JAAEZH01. The sequence goes on along the minus strand of JAAEZH010000019.1, from coordinate 91,587 downwards.
GTAAAGTCGATAAACAGTCGGAACGGGAAGAAGAATTTGGCGATCTTTTGTTTTCACTGATCAATTATGCCCGATTTCTTAAAATTGACCCCGAAACCGCCCTTGAAAGAGTAAATAAGAAGTTCAAACGCCGCTTTGAATACATTGAAGAAAAAGCAGACCGCGATCTGAAGGAGATGAGCCTGGAAGAAATGGATCTGCTTTGGAATAAGGCAAAAGCCGAATTTAAAAAGGATTGATCCGCTTTGTGCTTTTGGCCCTCGTAAAAATTTGTAAATTGACCTTCTCCGGAGAAGCTTGGAAAATTTAAAACCGGACGTATTACATGAAAAAGATAGAGCTTGATATTGTAGCCCTTTCACATAGTGTGACCCAATCACACAATTATGCCGTTGTTCTGGGCGAACAGGATGGAAGTCGTCGTTTACCCATTGTGATCGGCGGATTCGAAGCACAGGCCATTGCTGTTGCAATGGAACGAATGACACCCAATCGTCCGCTTACACACGACCTGTTTAAAAATGCGCTGGAAACCTTTAAAGTCGAACTCAAAGAGGTAGTCATAAATGATCTGGTAGATGGCGTTTTCTACGCCCGCCTGATCTGCTTACAAAATGGAGAAAAAACCGAGATCGATTCAAGAACCTCCGATGCCCTGGCTATGGCCGTGCGATTTAATTGCCCCATCTACACCTACGAATTTATCCTGGATGCTGCAGGTGTCGTGCTCGAAGATCAGGACGAACCCAAAGAGGCCCGCAAAAAGGCACCCGCCAAGAAAAAATCTTCCCTCTCTTCCTATAGCATTGATGAACTAAATAACATGCTCGGAGAAGTCCTCGAAAAAGAAGATTACGAGCAAGCCGCCAAAATCAGAGATGAAATTAAACGCCGGGAAGAAGAAGGGTGATTAATTTTTAGTTGCTATTGCTCAATTTTTAATTTCGAATCCACGTCAATATTGAATGTAAAATGGGAATGAGGAATTTTGAGGTTCCCGGTTAATTCGCATTAAACGGTTAAGCTTTCCTTCACCCTCTCCAACATCTCATCATCAAAGTCCAGGTGGGTAACAAAGCGGATGGTTTTCGGACCAAAAGCCGATGCCTGAATACCCCCTTCCTTTAATTTCTCCAGAATAGTTTCTGCCGTATGTGGCTCCACTACATCAAAAATCACGATGTTGGTTTGTACCGGACGGATTTCTCCAACCCAATCCAGGCTTTCCAGACAATCTCTCAGTTCCAGGGCGCGACGGTGATCTTCCCGCAGTCGATCAATGTGATTGTCGAGCGCATAAATGCCGGCAGCAGCGATATATCCTGCCTGTCGCATGCCTCCTCCCATCACTTTGCGGAATCGACGGGCCTCGCGAATGAAATCTTTTGAACCAATCAACAAAGAACCAACCGGCGCCCCCAATCCCTTGGAAAGACATATGGAAATACTGTCAAACAAAGCACCCACATCCAGTGTAGACTCATTGGTTTCTACAAGTGCATTAAAGAGACGAGCCCCATCGAGATGTAATTCGAGTCCTTTGTCGCTGCATAATTTAGTAATGGGCCGAATCTCATCAAGTGTATAGTAAGATCCCCCGCCTTTATTGCAGGTGTTTTCCAATACCACCAACTTGCTTTTTGGAAGCCAGTCATAAACAGGTTTAATGGCTTCCTCTATTTGTTTGGCTGTGATTTTTCCATTAGTCCCCTGAATGAGATTTACGGCTACTCCCGAATTGAAAGCATATCCGCCTGTTTCATACTGATATACGTGGGAATAATGATCGCAAATCATCTCGTCCAGCGGATTGGTATGAACCTTAATGGCAATTTGATTGGTCATCGTGCCCGACGGGCAATACAGGGCAGCCTCTTTGCCGAAGAGTTCCGCTGCTTTTGCTTCCAATGCATTTACGGTAGGATCAGATTGGAATACATCATCACCAACTTCCGCGGCCATCATGGCCTTTAGCATCCCGGGAGTTGGTTTGGTCAGGGTATCACTGGTTAGATTAATGGTCACTTTACGGAGTTTGGATGATCAATGGCTTGACAAAATACTGATTGTCAAGTTTGATCCAAAGTAAAAACATTCCGCTTAAACCTGTAGGTGTCTGGATGATAAATTGATCCTGAGCCGGAACTACCTCGAGGACATAGCTTCGTCCCTGGAGGTCTGCCAATTGCCAGGAGTCGGGAACCGGCAGGCTTTCTGGCCAGTCAACCGTGATCGGGCCGGTAGCGGGATTCGGCGAAAGCCGGATCTGATCTGCTACTTGCTCATAAATATTTGATACACTACTGTTATTATTAGCCGAAAAGGTGGGCGTTCTTGGCTCAAAATCTCCGGTACCATTAGGAATGCGGGCGGAGGATACATTGGTGACCTGCGGGCCGTATTCCAGATTGTCCAGTACTTCAAAATCGGCGTTTGACAATACGAGCTCTTCCCCGGCCTTATTTAGTTTGAAATCAGCATGCAATCCAGCCTCCATTAGGTCTTTATCAGCCCAGATAATGACATAACCATCTGCTTCGATTGTAGCACCCGCAGGGAAAACAAACTTGTCCGGGGCATCGTAATTATCACTTAGGTGAAAGCCGCTTAAATTGACCAGCGTGCTGTTGTTGTTGTATAGCTCAATCCAATCGGCATAGCTTCCTCCCGGATCCTGTATACCCGAAAGGCTGTCGCTGGAAGCCATGAATTCGTTGATGACTACCCCGGAACCCTCCTGTGCCAGAGAAAAACAGGGGAGGGATAGAAAAAAGAGTAATACGATGTGCCGCATAATTAGTGCCGTAAAAAAGTTTGAAATGGAATTAAATGTAAATATTTTCGTGCTTGCTACCGTTATTGATCGGGATTTAGTCTTTTATTAGCGGACGCATTTCCAAAAGCAAAAATTAATTCCATGAAATATCTTTCCTATCTGGTCGTCTTTTTCCTCTTTTTTGTGGCTTGCGCCGAAGATAAACCCGTTCAGGACGAATCTACGGAAGTTCAAACCGAAACGTCGCAAAGCGGTCAGGATGTATTGCAAAACCTTCGAGAAAAGGCATTGGATGAAAATGACCGCAGTGGCCGGCTGAAGGCCAGCCTGAAACCCATTCAGGAAGCTTTTTCCGCATCTGAAGCTGCTATGCCCGATCTGGAAGGCGTTGAAGTTAGTATTGATGACGATTGTATCCTTCGAATTGTGAACCACGCAAATGGTAATATCGAAACAAGAGTGGACCTGAATCACTTGGATCCTAAAGGGTTTTCACTTGTGCCGGATGCCACACCGGATGAATTTCCCGGCGTTCGGGTGCAAACACTCGAAAGTGCACCATTGGTTGAAATTTACCGAAACGGAGAACTGTATACCAAAGACAATGAAATTGTGATCAAATTAAAAGACCGCTCTGCTGTCGAACGCGTAACGCCGGTATTGCTCCAGACCATGATGATCTGTAGAGGAGATATTTAAATATAGTGGATTGTTTGTTCCCCTGTTTAAAGGAGCAACGGAATGCCCGAAAATATTGACTTTGTGTCAATTTAGTCAAAGAAGGTGTAAGGAATACACTAAAACCACCCTTTCCATTGTTGGCAAAGGAAATATTTCTTATTTTTTGCCAGCGAAATGAGATGTCAGTTAAACGGTTGTTTCTGCAGGGGATAAAAACACCCTGTTTTGGAGCAAGAATCTAAAACCATGTCGGAATTTAACAACTTTTTCAAGTCCGCCTTTTCGGTAGATAATGTGATCTTCGGTTTTGATGAGGGTGACCTAAAAGTACTACTGATTAAGCGGGGTGCAGATCCATTTAAAGGCATGTGGGCCTTGCCTGGTGACCTGGTATATCCCAATGAAGATTTGAATACAGCTGCGGTAAGAGTCCTTGAGGAACTCACCGGAATTTCAGATGTATATCTGGAACAGGTTCGTGCATTTGGTGCGGTAAACCGACATCCGCTTGGCCGGGTAATTACTATTGCTTATTTCTCCCTGATCAATATCAATAAATATGTGGTAACAGCAGCCTCCTTTGCTCAGAAGGCCAAGTGGCATTCCGTTTCAACAGTAAAGGACCTGGCTTTTGATCACAATCAAATCCTGGACGCCTGCTACAACCTCCTGAAACAAAGAGTTCGTACCCGTCCGATCGGTTTTGAATTGTTGCCGCATAAATTTACCCTAACCGCTCTTCAACATCTTTACGAAGCAATTTTGGAAACGGAGCTGGACAAGCGCAACTTCCGCAAGAAAATTCTCTCCATGAATTTGCTGATAGATCTGAATGAAACGCAGGAAGGCGTAGCGCATCGTCCGGCAAAATTGTACAAATTCGATAATGATCGCTACGATAAGCTGGTGCAGGACGGCTTTAATTTCGAATTAAAGGAGAGCCGTCGCAAGCTAATGGCAGAATAGACTACCAGCTTCTGCCTTTATCGTCCATTAGTAGAATATGGATTTCGTTTTGATAGGTATTCCTGAACTCACTTAGAATACCCTGGATGTCCTCAAAATCTCCATCATAGTGAAACAGGAAATTTTGCCGAAAGGACAACTCCTCCGGAGACTGGTCAGCTACAAAAATGTTTTGATTATTGATAACGTAAAAATGGCCGTAGTCACCTACAGGGAAATTCTCGAATGTTGTAATAATCTCCAGTTCATTTTGAAAATCCTCCGCCAAAAAGGAATGGTCCTCATTTCGGTAAGCAAAACTTCCCCAGATTACATTTTCAGGCACTCGGTTGAGCTCCGGATTGAGAATCTGAATGCCATTTGTTGTCTCCAATTGGAGCCTGTATCTGTCTGAAAACACCTCCAATTCGCCTACATTCTCTACCGTGTTTTTCAGATTAATAGATACCAGATATTTGTTGTTTATCAGTTGCTCCAGCTGGATCTGGGAAACAGCGGGGGCATTCCCTTCTTCACACGTTTCCGGTTCCAGAATCTCGTTTAGGGAAAGCAGAATATTGCTGTAATTCTGAGACATATTGTAATCAATGGTCTCGTTGAGGCAATCCTGAAATTCGATGGTGCTTACGCGAAATTGTAAGCGGCGGTCGCTTGTGTCCAGCTTTTCGATCATCTGGACATTAAAGGTTAGAGGAACATCCACCAATGTACCCGGATCAACAGCGTCTTTGCTGCAACCCGCCAACAAGAAAAGAAAAGCGGAAAGTAAGCTTAATGGTCGAATGAATTTACCAATGTGTTTCTGCATCGTGTCTTTGGAAAAATTAAATGCTTATGGGATTAAGAGGCACACAACCTTTAAGGTATTGCGTTATAAATTGTAAAGGGGCCAATTTACTGGCTAGCGGCCAAAGAATGCGGGCAATGCCAGCTTTTATCAGCCTATCAATGAAACGCTTTCCCGGGCATTATGCTGCCCTCCGGGGAGTAAAATTACAAATATGAGTGATTTCGTCCATGAATAGGCCAAATTCGTCCATTCACTTGCAACGTCAACCATTATTTTCTTTCTTTCAAGTACTCATAGATTAGAACCACCCGATTGTATGATAAAACTGGAGAACATTCGAAAATCCTATACTACGGGATTTAATACGCTGGAAGTACTAAAAGGAATTGACCTGGAGATTCGGGATGGAGAGTTTGTCTCCATCATGGGATCATCCGGTTCCGGTAAATCTACCCTGCTCAATATTCTGGGTATTCTGGATAATTACGACAGCGGCAATTACTACCTCGGAGATATCCTCGTAAAAAACCTTTCGCAAACCCAGGCGGCTAAACTTCGCAATCAGCATTTGGGATTTGTGTTCCAGTCTTTCAACCTGCTCACCTTTAAATCGGCCTGGGAAAATGTAGCCTTACCGCTTTACTATCAAAAGATACCGAGAAATGAACGCAAAGACCGGGCTCTGAAGTACCTGGAAAGAGTGGGCTTACTCGAATGGGCAGATCACCTGCCCACTCAATTGTCAGGTGGCCAGCAACAACGGGTAGCCATTGCCCGCTCCCTGATCACACAACCCCGTATGATCCTCGCAGATGAACCAACGGGTGCCCTGGATTCAACGACCTCCCATTCTATCATGAAATTATTTACAGATGTAAATGCTGAAGGTATCACTGTAGTCTGTGTAACCCACGAACACGACATCGCCGAAATGACCCAACGCATCATTTACCTAAAAGACGGCATGATCGAACCCGAGTCCCAACGAGCAGATGCCAATTAAAAATTAAAACCTAAAAATTAATACTTCCTCAAGATGTTCGACTACGACAAGTGGCAGGAAATTTTTGATACGATTCGAAGACACAAACTTCGAACCTTCCTTACTGCACTGAGTGTATGGTGGGGGATCTTCATGCTGGTTGTCTTGCTTGGAGCCGGATCCGGCCTGAGAAACAGCTTCGAACACAATTTTCGCGACGATGCACTAAATAGTATTTGGGTCTATACGGGCCAAACTTCCATTGCCTACGAAGGATTGCCCGCCGGCAGGTATATGCGTTTTACCAATGACGATTACGACATGTTGCGCAATGAGGTGGAAGGCGTAGACAAACTAACAGGCAGGTATTATCTCACCGGAGAGTATGTGGTAAATTATGGCAACCAATCCTTGTCCTTCGATGTTCGGACGGTCCATCCCGATCATCTCTATCTGGAGAATACCATCATGACACACGGACGATTCATTAATCAAAAAGACATCGATGAAATTCGAAAGGTGTGTGTCCTCGGCGATATTATCGTAGAAGAACTTTTCAAGGAAGGCCAAAGTCCGCTGGGTGAATACGTCCAGGTGAAAGGCGTCGACTATCAGGTCGTTGGCGTCTTTACCGATGAAGGCGGAGAGAACGAACGCCGCCGTATATATCTACCCATTACTACCGCCCAGCGCATTGACTCCGGTAGCGAGCGCGTACATCAATTGATGCTCACGGTTACAGACCCAACGATTGAAGGATCCAAAGCGGTGGAAGAAAGAGTACGTCAACAGATGGCTCGCCTGCACCAATTTGATCCGGCCGACGATCAGGCGATATATATCCGCAATAATATGCGGGAGTACCAGCAGTTCCAGACCGTATTCAATATGATCGACGGCTTTTTGTGGTTTGTTGGGATCGGAAGTATTATCGCCGGAGTAATTGGAGTAAGCAACATCATGCTCATCATTGTAAAAGAGCGAACCAAAGAAATCGGTGTGCGAAAAGCCATCGGTGCCACCCCTCGCTCCATCATCGGAATGATCCTGCTCGAATCTGTTTTCCTGACCGGGTTGGCCGGGTACGTCGGCCTATTATCTGGCTTCGGACTGGTTTATGGCATCAATTCCTTTATGGTTGCCAATAATATTGAAGTGGAGTTTTTCTACAATCCGGAAGTCAGCTTTGGAGCTGTCCTGATCGCCCTGTTTATACTGGTACTCTCCGGCGCCCTGGCCGGCCTCATACCGGCGCTGCAGGCAGCCAGAATACAACCCATTGAAGCGATGAAACATTAGAAAATGTTAATGAGAAATGAAGAATTGAGAATGTTGAATGGGTGGTTAGGGAAAGTGTATTAGCTCCTATAAATCAACAGCATTTAAAATTCACCATTATAAATTCAAAATTCAACATTAGAAAATGTTCGACTACGATAAATGGCAGGAAATATTTGAAACGATCCGAAAGCATAAGCTTCGGACCTTTCTGACCGCTCTTGGCGTTTGGTGGGGGATTTTTATGCTTGTCATCCTAATGGGAGCGGGAAGTGGCCTGGAAAACGGGGTGGTAGGGATGTTTGGCTCCCATGCACGCAACGCCATGTATGTCTGGACTCAACGAACGACCAAACCCTATGCCGGATTACCTGCAGGCCGGTTTAATCAATTGACAGACGGCGATATTCAGGCGATTGAAGATCGCTTTGGAGATATGATCGAATATATGTCTCCGCGTATGTTTGTACCGAGTGGTGAAATAACCCACGGTGATTACAAAGGCTCCTTTAGTGTGCGCGGCGAGTGTCCTGAATTTGTCCATATTGATGCCATCGTACTCGAAGAAGGAAGATTTATCAATCCATTGGATATGGACCAAAGACGGAAAAAAGTAGTGATCGGCCGTCGGGTACAGGAGGTCCTTTTTCCGGATGAAGAACCAATAGGAGAATATCTCCAAATAAATGGTGCTGAATATCAGGTTGTCGGCATCTTTCGATCAGACAGCAGTGATGAAGAGGAAGTCCAGGATGTGGAAGAAACCATCTTTATGTCTCTGGCTACAGCTCAACAGGTAAACAACAGACCAGGAGAAGTAAATTGGTTTGTCTGCACCATCAATCCGAAATACCAGGTAGCAGAAGTGGAAGAGGGGATTAAAGACGTAATCCGGGAGCGGCATAAAATCCACCCGGACGATCCTCAGGGAGTCCGTTCCAACAATGTTGAAGAAGAATTCAAAGAAATCATGGGCCTTTTTACCGGCATCCGGATTCTGGTTTGGGTAGTCGGTATCGGCAGCCTGCTGGCGGGAGTGATCGGAGTAGGCAATGTCATGCTGATCATCGTAAAAGAACGCACCAAAGAAATCGGTATCCGAAAGGCTTTGGGAGCCACGCCACGATCCATAATCAGTATGATCTTATTGGAATCCGTATTCCTCACTTTTATCGCAGGTTATCTGGGATTGCTGGCCAGTACAGGAATAGTAGCTCTCTTGAAAATAGCAACCGGAGATGGCGGAGCCTTTTTTATGAATCCGCAGGTAAATCCGGGTGTTGCCATAGGAGCCATGTTTATACTCATTTTGGCGGGGGCGCTAACCGGACTGGTTCCCGCCATACAGGCCGCAAATATTGAGCCTGTGAAAGCACTAAAAGACGAATAAAAGCAAATCACCCAACTGAAAATATTATGAGAAAAGGCGTAGTCATTACCCTGGCCGTTATCCTCGGCATTTTATCCATTTTGCTCGGTATCTATTTTTACAATCAGGCCAATAAGGAACCCGTTGTTTATGAGGTCGAAGAACCGGAAATTCGAGACATCGTGAAAAAAGCGGTAGCCAGCGGTGCCGTGCGTCCTCGAAAAGAAGTCATGATCAAACCCCAGGTCTCCGGTGTCGTAGAAGCACTGTATGTAGAACCCGGACAGGAAGTTAAACTGGGACAGCAAATTGCCAAAATCAAGCTGGTTCCCAGCCAGGTAAACATCAATAATGCCCGAAACAGCCTCGAACTGGCCCGTATTCGATACAATGAAGCCCAGCGGGAGTTGGAACGCCAGCGCGGACTTAGCGACCGGAAACTGGACGTTGATGCTGCCCGCCTAAGGTATGAAGATGCCAAACGCGAAGAAGAACGGCGCAAGGCCCTGTTTGAAGACGGCGTAGTATCCGAGCAGGAGTACAACAGTTTCAGAACCCAAATGGAACTGGCTAAAGCCGAATACGAAAACGTACAGGTTGCTGCTACCAACAATTTGGCGGCCTTTGAGTCTGAATTAAACATCCGCCTGCAGGAACTGGAAGCCGCAGAAAACAATCTGCAACTGCTGCAGGAAGGAGCCTCTCGAAAATCGAAACAGGTTGCTAACCTGGTTACTTCAACCGTTGACGGAATGGTGCTGGATATTCCCGTGGAGGTGGGTACTTCGGTGATCGAACGAAACAACTTCAACGAAGGAACTACCATCGCTACGGTGGCCGATATGCAGTCTCTGGTCTTTGAAGGCCAGGTAGATGAGTCGGATGTAGGCAAACTCCGCGAAGGCATGCCACTCGAACTGACCGTCGGTGCCATCGAAGGCGAAACTTTTGACGCGACCCTCGAATACATTGCACCAAAAGGGGTGGAAGAAGATGGTTCTGTCAAGTTTGAAATAAAAGCGGCCATCAAGCCGGTCGGAGAAATCTTCCTCCGGGCAGGATATAGCGCCAATGCTGATATTATTTTGGATAAAAGAGAGGCCACTATCTCCATCAAAGAGCGCGATCTGATCTTTGAAGAAGAGGCCACTTTCGTGGAAATTCAAACCGGAGATCAGGAATTTGAGAAAAAACCGGTAGAAATTGGTTTGTCAGACGGTATTCAGGTTGAAATCCTCAGTGGCCTTGATACAACTTCCCAGGTGAAAAAGCAGATCGCCAAGCAATAACAAACATCCCAATCCCGGCTGCATCCGCCTTTCTGCAGCCGGGATTGTTTAATTCAGCTCTTTTCATTCCTTCCTTTCTAAATATTTATTCGGCGAAAGCCGGATTGTCCGCCCGATCAATTATATTTGTTGTCAACGCTTCGATAACCCCCGACTGTTTTAATGGCTGATTTTAGCCATAAAGAGTTAAAGTTATCTCCCCCGTCCAAAAAGCCTTGTGTGACCCCCAATAGGGCGCACTACCCATTTCCCCTTTCCCTAAACCCTACAGGTCAAGGCAGTTTTGCCGTTGACCATTGGCCGTTTTGTGCCTCTTGCACAGCATCGGCTGCCATTGCTTACAACTCGCGTTGCTAAGGAGTGGATGCTCTATAATAAAGTTTCAGGTCACAGCATCTGAAAGAAACTCTAAGCCATCCGGGAATGGCAGGGTAAACCCAATAACTGAAAAACAGCAATCCAACATGAAAAATGACTACCGAGAAGGCCGGGATATGGTCAAATTGAAAAAACTATGGTTTTTACTTTTTTGCTTTACAGCGAATGTGACTATTCTTCAGGCCCAATGTGAAGATTGCCCGGAGCCGATTGCCTATACACTTGATGCCTGCGCCTGCCGGGAAAGCAATACAGGTACACAGGGAAATGCTACAACTTTAAATAACGGACAGTTTACCGAAACACTCGTTGTTGAATCAGAAGCCGGAGAATCCTGGAAGGTGCTGGAGGTTAATGGCTTTTATCACCAGGCTAGTCCGCAACCGCCCCTTCCTCCTTTTCCCTATGCGGAAGGGAATGAAATGCTGGAGGCAGATCTCGGCTATTACCTGCTCAAGGGATTGCACATTGACGGTGTAGGCTACTCCATTAGTCTGAGTAATGGGGTTGATACACTCCAACTTAACAACGTATGCGCCTATCCGGAACCAATCATGGATCCGCTGGCTGCCGGTTATTGTGAATCTTCTGAAGTACAGGAATTGCAAGGCAATGGAAACGGTGCAGAAGGCGAGGGCATTTTTGATATTCTGGATGCCAGCGATGGGAGCATCCTCGTACCCAATGCCCTGGTTTTTGATCCGGCAGCGCTGGGTATTGGCCAATATGAGGTACAATACACTTTCGATCAAACGCCCGACCAGGCTCCCTGTACCTACTGTGAACCAGGTTGTGTACAGGCTGTCAGTCAGCAATTGGAGGTTGCCAGCCAAGCTGCCAGTATGGATTGCAACAATGTCATTCAAATTTCACTCGACGAAGATTGTATGGAGGTGCTGCACCCGGATGTGATCCTGGAAGGCAGCTATGACAGCTATTCCATTTTTGAAGTGCATATTTTTGACGGAATAAATGATCTCGGAGATGTTGTGAATGCCTCCATGGTTGGACAAACCCTGAACGTACAAATCACCAATACCTGCGATGAAAATTCCTGCTGGAGCCAGATCATCGTGTATGATAAACTTAAACCTGTTATCGATTGTCCGGAAGAACCCATTCAAATCAGTTGCCTCGAAGATCCGGCAACCGTACCTCCGCCAACAGCAACCGATAATTGTGATGGCTTCCTGAATCCGACAGTTGGCGCTCAGCAGGTACAAACCTTTGATTGCCTCGACGGTGGGGATTTTATCAAGATCATCACCAAAAAATGGCAGGCAGTAGATGCTTCCGGAAATAGTGCAGTACCCTGCAATCAGATTATTGAAGTCCTGCGTCCTCAGCCCGAGCTAATCGTTTTTCCTCCGGATCTGGACGACGAAGATGCCCTGTCCTGTGGCGATGACCAACCCGGCCCGGATATTAGCGGTTACCCAACTATAAATGGCTTACCCCTTTACGAAGGCGAAAGCGTATGCCAACTCAATGTCACCTGGTCGGATGTGATTCTGGAAGGTTGTGGCGATAGTTATAAAATCCTCCGAAAATGGACCATCTATAACTGGTGTCAACCGGAAGAGATCCTGATTCACAGCCAGTTTATTCATCTGGCAGATCAGGAACCACCGCTGCTAAACTGCCCGGATTCGCTGGCGGTAAGCATCAACGGCCCCGGCTGTGTGGCCGACTTTTTCTTTCCGGAAATCGATGCCCAGGATGCCTGTTCGCCTTTTGAACTAAATATCATCGGACTGCCCGGCGGAGCTTCCCCGGCAGGTGTTTTCTTACAGGATGTACCGGCCGGCATTTACGACCTCACCATTGAAGCCACCGATGAGTGCGGCAATGAATCGGATTGTAGCCTTTCGCTGCACATCATTGATGCCTCTGCTCCGGTAGCAATATGCGATGAGTTTACCACCATTTCACTCGATGCGCAGGGCGTGGCCGAATTGCCGGCAGTGGAACTCGACGACGGCAGCTATGACTTTTGTACCGAAGTCTCATTCGCCGCAAGGCGCATGGACAGCAACGATGACTTTACACCCACCGTGTTTTTTGATTGTGCGGATATCGCCAATAATAACATCCTGGTTCAGGTTCAGGTAGAAGATACCTTCGGCAATGCCAATCAATGTATGGTGGAAGTTGAAGTCGAAGACAAACTGGCTCCAGTTATTGAATGTCCGGAGTATCAGGTGATCGACTGCGGACAAGCTCCCATGGAGCCATCTGCCTTTGGGGATCCGATTGTTACCGAGCCTTGTGGCTATGATCTGGACGTGGTCGTGGTCGAAGATCTGAATGATTGTGGCATTGGAAAGTTGAATTTCAATTACACCGCTGTCGATCCTTCCGGAAATGCAGCTTCCTGTGCCTTTGTGGTAGAGGTAGAAGATCCTTTGCCTTTCGGCGAAAGTGATATTCTATGGCCGGAGGATTATCTGGCAAGCAGTTGTGATTCCACCTTGCAATTGCACCCCGACAGCCTGCCGGTCGATCCGGTAAATTATGGCTATCCGGAATTTTTGCCCAACGACTGTTCGCTGACCGGAATCAGCTATGAAGATGCCTATTTTGAATTATCAGATACGGCTTGTTTTAAGATCATCCGTACCTGGTCGGTCATCGACTGGTGCCAGTTTGATCCGAATACAGATGAGGGCATCTGGACCCATGAGCAGGTGATAAAAGTGATCGACAATCAGGCGCCGGAAGTATTCTGTGCCTTTAGCACTTTTGTGAAAATCACCTCTCCCGTTTGTTACGAAACAGTAACCTTAAACGAACCCTTCGTAACCGATTGCAGCCCGAATCTCGAAGTAGATATTTCCTCAGATCTCGGGGAGGGCTACGGACCGTTTCCGAATGTGCCACTGGGCGATTACAATGTAGAGTATGTGGTGACAGACCAGTGTGGAAACGCTACCTACTGCAGCTATATCCTGCATGTGGTGGATGCCAAAAAGCCGACGCCGGTTTGTATGAATGGTGCCGTCATTGAGATGTCGGAAGACGGTTTTGTGGAGGTCAATGTCCATACCTTCAACCTGGGCAGTTATGACAATTGTACCGCCCCCGAAGACCTCTTGCTTACCTTTACCGGGCAATTTGCCGATACCGTTCAAACCTTTACCTGCGATGATATTGGTCCGCAGGAACTGACATTGTGGGTCTTCGACGAAGCCTGGAATTTTGATTATTGCACCTTCACCGTCTTTGTGCAGGATAACCTGGGACATTGTGATCCCGAAAACCTGAGTATCGCCGGACAGATACTCACCGAAACGGATGAGCCGGTTGCCGAAGTGGAAGTGGATCTCAATCAGGGATTACAGCCAGCGCAAATGGTTGGACCGGATGGGCTTTACGGCTTTTACGATCTGGCAGCGGGCGGGGATTATACTGTTACTCCCAGCAAGGACATCGGCCCTCTAAACGGGGTGACCACTTACGATATGTTGCTGATCAGCATGCATATTCTTGGCTTGCAAACACTGGATTCTCCTTATAAACTCATTGCTGCCGATGTCAACAATTCCGGAACCATTACGACCCTGGATGCCTTGCAAATCCAAAAATTGATCATCCAGGAAATTAGCGAGTTTCCCGGCAATGATTCCTGGCGATTTGTGGATGCGGCCTATGTATTTCCCAATCCGCAAAACCCCTTTGATCCTCCCTTTCCGGAAGTATTCAGTGTCAATGACCTGAGCACCGATATTACTGATGCCGACTTTATCGGGGTGAAGATTGGAGACGTCAATAATAGTGCGGATCCCTTAAATCTGGATTCAGCCGGCGACAGGCAGACTTATCAGGAAGCCTGGCTGGAAATTCCCGATCGCGTGATACGAGAAGGAGAGCAGGTCCTTGTTGAGGTAATACTCCCGACCGATCTGGTCTCCTGGCAACAGGAATTAAACTGGGATAAATCGGCTTTAGAATTAAAGGAGATTTTGCCTTTCGGCGAATGGGCATCTGCTACCCAAAAAATGGCTGGTTCAATAATACTGACCGGCATTCAATTTCCCTCAGATGTGCTGGAGAGCGGCTATCAGTTGCAATTTATCGCCAAAGGGGAAGCAAGGATGTCTGAAGTTCTTCGTTTAGCGGAAGATTCAGAAAACATTCAGCCGGAAGCCATCAATCAGCAAGGAGAATCAGTTAATCTTAAACTGCGGTTTGCCGATTCAAAACCTTCAGACCTCATGGTGTATCCCAATCCGGGCAAAGGCGAAGCGATTGTATCCTTCAAAATGGAGATCCCGGGAATGACCGAGATACGTCTGTTGGACATTCGTGGCCAGGAAATTTGGCGCAAGCAGATTTGGTCAGAAGCGGGCTCTCAGGAAATTATCATCCCTGCCAGCCATTTATCCACATCCGGCCTTTATCTGATGGAGTTGAAAACCGGAGAGACCCTCCAAAGTAAAAGAATCATGCGCAACTAAGAATAATGCGTCGCCTGCCTGCGACGGTTTTTGACGGGGCTGTCTTCCTTAAGGCAGCCCTTTTTTCTTCGCCCGCCGAAGGCAGTAGCCTGCCGAAGGTGGGCTTGACCACGCCTGCTGTAAACTAACACTTACCTCTGGCGGGCTAGACGCGACGATAGGAGCCTAGACCTCCCCCTCCGGCGGATAAAAAAGCGAGCGCAGCGAGCTCTCAACCCACCGTCCGCACAAGCGGACGACTTCCCCCACCGTCGAGCAAAGCGAGCCCTGCTTTCCTTACCAGTATAGCAGGCGAGGCAACTCAACCAACCTCAACCCCTGCCTTCCTTGGCAGTACGGCAGGCGAGGCAAAGAACATTTTTTCCTAAAAAATCTAATGGTATCTTTGCGCCGTGGCAAGAATTCTGGCAATAGATTACGGTACAAAACGAACGGGACTGGCGGTAACAGACCCCCTAAAGCTAATTGCACAGCCCCTCGAAACATTGGCTACTGCTGAGTTGTTGGAATTCCTGAAAAATTACTTAGCGGAAGAAGAAGTAGAATGTATTGTGTTGGGCATGCCCTTGCATCCGGATGGGAATCCGGCGCAAATTGCCCATCTAGTCGTTGGATTTGAGCGTAAGTTGCGAAAACTTTATCCCGATCTACAGGTCGTCACCTGGGATGAAAGGTACACCTCCGAGGATGCTAAAAAAGCGATTCTGGCGAGTGGTGCCCGGCAAAAAAAGCGCCGGGATAAAGGCCTGGTAGACCGGGTAGCAGCCGCATTGATCCTGCACGATTACCTCGAATCCGAGATTTGGTGATAACCACTGCTTCCTTTTGCTTATTTTCGCAGCTTGATTGAGGTCGATTTATCGGCTTTCAAAGAAAAACTAGATATGATTTTACCGATTTATGCCTATGGGCAACCTGTGCTGAAACGCGAAGCAGAGGAAATTGATGCAGATTATCCCAGGTTGGATAAGTTGATTGAGGATATGTGGGAAACCATGTATCATGCAAATGGAGTGGGGCTGGCAGCTCCGCAGATAGGAAAGGGTATCCGCTTGTTTTTGGTAGATACCGTTCAGACCATGGAAGAAGGGGAGGAGGAAAAAGGGATCAAGAAAGTATTTATTAATGCGGAGATTCTGGAAGAAGAAGGGGAGGCCTGGACTTATGAAGAAGGCTGTTTGAGCATTCCGCAAATAAACGGCGATGTAGACCGGAAACCCCAAATCCGCATGCGCTATCAGGATGAAAACTTTGAGGAGCATGAAGAAACTTTTGACGGTATCAATGCCCGGGTGATCCAGCACGAATACGATCATATAGAAGGGGTGCTCTTCCTGGACCATTTGAAGCCTATAAAACGCAAACTCATTAAGCGAAAGCTGGATAACATCCGCAAAGGAAAGATTACGGTTGATTACCGAATGCGATTTGCCCGTTAAGAATTACTTTATAAAACCTGACCAAATACACCCGATGGATTTATTGAAAATCTACAAAGAAAAACAACCGGAAATCATATTTGAATGGAATGATTCCGAAACTTCTGCCCGGGGATGGGTAGTGATCAACTCCCTTCGAAACGGGGCTGCAGGCGGCGGTACCCGCATGCGAAAAGGTCTCACAAAAAGCGAAGTAGTATCTCTGGCGAAAGTGATGGAGATCAAATTCAGCGTGAGCGGACCAGCTATAGGCGGCGCAAAATCCGGTATTGATTTTGATCCAAATGATCCCAGAAGAGAAGAGGTTTTACGCCGTTGGTATCGCGCGGTATTTCCACTGCTTAAGAACTATTACGGAACCGGAGGAGATCTCAATGTCGACGAACTCAAAGACGTTATTCCAATTACGGAAGATCTGGGTTTGTGGCATCCTCAGGAAGGCATTGTAAACGGGCATTTTGACAGTCGCAAAGGCGATAAGATCAATGCCATCGGACAACTCCGGTACGGCTGCGCCAAGATCGTGGAAGATCCGAAGTATGTGCCAGACGGTCCGGTGCGATTTGCCGTAGCTGATTTGATCACGGGTTATGGAGTAGCCGAATCGGTGCGCCATTATTACGACATTTACAAAGGAAGTGATCTTCAGGGAAAAACGGCAATTATTCAGGGCTGGGGAAATGTGGCTTCTGCCGCGGCAGCGTATCTGGCCGTAGATGGCGTTAAGTTATTGGGGGTGATCGATAAAGACGGAGGAGTAATTGATCCGACGGGTATGGATCTCGAAACGGTGAAAAAGCTGTACATTGAGAAAAAAGGAAATAAACTGAATACCGACAAGATGATTTCATTCGCGGAAGCGAACGAAAAAATCTGGGATTTAGGAGCCGACATTTTTATTCCGGGAGCGGCATCAAAACTTGTGACAAAAGATCAGGTAGACCGTCTTATTAAAGGCGGGATTGAAGTAATCTCTTGTGGAGCGAATGTTCCATTTGTAGACGATGGTATCTTTTTTGGACCAACCGCAACTTTTGCCGACAAGCGTTTTAGCCTTATTCCCGACTTTATTGCCAACTGTGGCATGGCGCGTGTTTTTGCTTATTTGATGCAACCTGATGTTGATGTAACCGACGATGCGATTTTCGGAGATGTATCAGAAACCATCAAGCAGGGATTACTCGAAGTACAGGCTGAAAGAAAGGAATCTACCCTTATTTCAGAGACTGCTTTGAAGATTGCACTAAACAAATTGATGGGATAAACGTGTTTAGACTATATCCGGCCAATAAATAAAGTTGGAATTTATCATCCTGAACGTTGAGGGAAAGGTATAATGTGGGGATAGGAGGTATAAATTAGCGTGGCAACGGTATGATTGCAAGTATTTTACTTGTTACACGAATAAATATGCAATACATTTGTAGGGCCGACTATTCGGCCTTCTTGATTAACCCACAAAGAATGACCCTATGACAATTAAAAGATTACTTGTCTTTACGCTGGTCCTTGGGCTTAGTACCCTTACCACCTATACCCTCCATGCGCAAGACGACGCAGGGGATGCCACAGCTACATCCAGTATTCAGGCTACTCCAAAACATGGCCTGGAGATCGGATTGCACGGCGGCCACTTTTTCTCTTCCGGAGACGTAGCCTGGAACCCAAGTTGGGCTGCAGGAATTCACTTCCGGAAAGCACTGGATTATGTATTCTCTATCCGATTTGACGCCATGTATGGCCTGGCAGTTGGAGAGGGGACGGCACGTGCTAATCTTTACCAGGAAGAGGATTTCATGCATACTACTACTTTTGCATCCGGTGTGGTGCAAGGGGTTATGACCTTAAACAACCTTCGCTGGAATGGCCAATCCCGACGCAAAGTAAACCTATTGGCTTTTGTGGGAGGTGGTGCTGTTTATACAACTACTGCTATTGAATCTCTTGAATCTGATTTCGCTATTGAAGATGTGAATATCAGCGGTCGGTCAGCAGGTAATATACAACCAGCCATTGAGGCAGGCGCAGGTATTACTTTCCGAATAGGGGAAGGAATGAATGTCGGCCTTGAACATAAAGTTAGTACGGTGTTTGGAAAACGTACCGACTTTATTGACGGTGTCGATTTCCGCTGGAGAGATATCTTAAACTACACAGCTATCCGACTGAACTTCAATCTTCGTTCCGGAGGTAAAAAATCGGAGCCGCTGTATTGGGTTAATCCAATGGATGTTGTCTTGAGCAATATCTCCGAGTTGAAAGCGCGTCCTACTTTTGATCTTACCGATACCGATGGAGACGGCGTAATCGATATGATCGACCAGGAGAAAGATTCTCCGGCTGGTGCTGCTGTAGATACTCGTGGTATGACACTCGATAGCGACAAAGATGGTGTGCCGGATTATACCGATCAGGAGCCTTATTCTCCTCCGGGGCTGTCTGTTGATGGCAATGGAGTTGCACAGGATTCCAATGCACCTGACTACGTGACTCGCGAGGATGTGGAGCAAATGATCAATAACGCTTTTACTACAACTAAAGGCGGTGGTGCTTCAATTGCTGATTGGTTCCTGCCAATGGTTCACTTTAATATTGACAGTTACAGCATTCGCTACAGCGATTACGGTAATATGGCAAACATCGCCCAGGTGATGAAAGCAAATCCGGATGTAAAGATCCTTGTACAAGGGTTTACCGATAAAACGGCTTCCGAAAGTTATAATCAGGTACTATCTTACAATCGCGCAAAATCGGCTGTTGATCACCTGGTTGAGACTCACGGAATCAGCCGCGATCGCCTGATCCTCAATTACGGAGGTGAAGAATCAAGTCTGGTGCCAACAAATGGTAGCAGCTTCATGAACCGCCGCGTTGAATTCCGTGTCGCACAGGAAGGCGATACAGATATGCCACGCCCGGAAGGACCTGCTGCTGGAAGCGGTAGCTTCGACGGCAATAAAGATGCTGGTTATTAATCAGTAAGTCTTCCCAAAAGAAAACCCGAATATTGGAGCAAGTCCGGTATTCGGGTTTTTTATTTTCTTCTCTTCAAAACGAGGCGCACACTCGCATCTCTCCTAACTCCTCATTAAAAATTAATAATTAACCCACTAGCACCCAATCTTAGGGTCAAAACAGGAACTACGAATTGGTGTCGCTCCGCTGGAGCTTACCATCAAAATCGCAAAAAATGCTACAAAGGTTTGGGCTCCGCTGGAGCCATTACCCGCATTTACAGGAAGCCTCCAGCGGAGGCACACCTTTGTAACAATAAATATCGGATTCACTTTAAGCGCCGTAGGTGCGGCACATTGTATCTCTAAGTTTATTTGACACTACAATTAAAACCTAAAACCTTCCCCTAATAGCTTTTCAGCGAAAGCATAACCAGTGTACAGGCCGCTTGCGTTTCTATTCCTTCCTTACGGGCCAGAGCTGCCAGCTCGGGATTCTCCGTACCGGGATTGAAAATGATTCTTTCGGGCCTGGTTTGCAGAATATAGTCGTAATATTCCTCTTGTCGTTTGGGATTTAGATAGAGGGTGATGGTGTGAATATCTTTTTTGGGGGAAGCGGGCTTTTCGATATGCACATCCGCTACCTCTCCTTCCCGGAGTCCAATCGCTACAACTTCATGCCCCGAATTGCGCAAGTCATTTATTGCCACGTAGGAATATCGGGCGGGATTGGTCGATGCGCCCAGCACCAGTGTCTTTTTGGATTCGTTCATTAGTAGGATTTAAAAATATAGGGATGCCGGTATTCTCCGACATCCCTATTTCTAACAGTTCTTTATAGCTTCTGGTTTAGACCAGCAAACGAACCGGCTGTTCCAGCATCTCTTTGAAAGTTTGGAGGAATTGAGCGCCGGTAGCACCATCTACCACCCGGTGATCGCAGGAAAGCGTCACCTTCATCATATTCCCCGGCACGATCCGTCCGTCGCGAACAACGGGTTTTTCGATAATAGATCCAACTGCGAGAATGCAGGAATCCGGCGGATTGATGATCGCAGTAAATTCTTCGATCCCAAACATGCCCAAATTGGAGATTGTGAAGGTGTTGCCTTGCATTTCCTCCAAACCGAGCTTGCGCTGACGGGCACGGCCAGCCATGTCTTTTACTTCCGTATTGATCTGGGAAAGGGTTTTAATATCAGCGTGCCGGACCACAGGAACCAACAGACCGTCTTCAACCGCTACAGCAACTCCGATATTTACATCTTTGTTTAGGCGGATTGTGTCTTCCATCCAGGAAGAGTTAACGGCAGGATGCTGGCGCAGAGAGGCGGCAGCTGCTTTAACAACCAGATCGTTGAAAGAGATCTTAACCGGGGATACCTGATTGAGTTGTTTGCGCCAGGCCATCGCTTCTTTCATGTCTATCTCAATCGTGAGGTAGAAATGGGGTGCCCCAAACTTGCTTTCAGAAAGTCGGCGGGCAATGGTTTTACGCATTTGTGAAACAGGCTGGTCCTCATAGCGATCGCCTCCTCCTTCAAAAGAGAAAGGAACCACAGCCGGTGCTTCTTCCTCCTTCTGCTCAGCAGCAGGTGCCGGAGCTTCAACCGGAGCAGCAGGTTTGCTTTCGATATAAGCTTCGATGTCCTTTTTTACAATGCGTCCATGATCTCCGGAGCCGGATACATTGGCCAGATCGACGCCCGCTTCCTTCGCCATGCTTTTAGCCAGAGGAGAAGCTTTGATGCGTTTGTCTGAGGTGCCATTGGAAGAGGGAGCTGTAGGAGCTTCCGCTGCAACAGGTTCTGGTTTAGCGCTTTCTGTTTCTGCTTCCGTGCTTTCAGAAGCATCCGTGCTGTCGCTCTCGCCAGCTTCAGATTCTTTGATAGCAGCTTCCCAGTCTTCTCCTTCTTCACCGATTACGGCAATGATGCCGTCGATCGGCACTGCCCCTTCTTTTACGGCAATATGCAATAAAACACCATCGAAGTAACTATCGAGCTCCATGGTGGCTTTATCTGTTTCTACTTCCGCGATTGTTTCTCCGGATTCTACAGTCTCTCCCTCGGATTTGAGCCAGGCAACAATATTGCCTTCTTCCATCGTATCACTCATCCGGGGCATGCGAATTACTTCAGCCATGATTTTCTTTTAATTTTCCAGTCAAATTGGTGTGGATGGCTTATTTGGTCGGCCAAAATTAAGCTTTTGAACCTAATTTTCAGACCATTCCTGTACAGAATTATAAACCAGGGGTAAAACACATGAACATTGGAATGGTTTGACCCCTACCTGAATGCCGGATTTCTTACCTTTGGGATTATGAATTTTTCGTCCAAATTGATTGAAGAAGCTGTACAGGCTTTTGCTTCCCTTCCGGGAATTGGCAAAAAAACAGCCCTTCGTCTTACCCTCCATCTGGTAGGCCAGGATCCGGAGTATAGCCGGGATTTTGCCTCGGCCCTTACCCAAATGCGGGAAAATATCCGACACTGCAAAGATTGTCATAATATTTCAGATAACGATATCTGTACAATTTGCGGCAATCCGGGCCGCGATCGAAGTCTGGTGTGCGTTGTGGAAGGGATTCGCGATGTGATGGCTATTGAAGAAACCGGCCAGTTCAGAGGCTTGTACCACGTTCTCGGTGGAATCATCTCACCGATAGAGGGCGTCGGGCCGGAACAATTAAACATCGACAGCCTGACTCAACGGGTGCAACAGGGGGAGATTAAAGAACTCATTCTGGCGATTAGTCCAACCATCGAAGGCGAAACAACCATGTATTATCTGTCTAAAAAATTGGGAGAAGAAGATGTAAAGATCAGCTCCATAGCCCGAGGGGTTTCTTTTGGAGGTGATCTGGAATATGCAGATGAATTAACACTGGGTCGATCCATACAGGCCCGAATACCTTACCGAAATGCCCATGACTCAGGGGCTGGATCCTAAGCCCTCGACTGTATGCCGAAAACTAAGGGAGTAAGACTTTCCATCATTATTGTCAATTACAATGTGCACTACTTTTTAGAGCAGGCACTGCAGTCGGTTCGCAAAGCTATTGTCGGACTGGAAGCGGAAGTCTTTGTAGTGGATAACAATTCCATTGACGGATCTGTCGAAATGGTGCGTCGGAAATTTCCGGAGGTACACCTGATCGCCAATTCAGACAATCCCGGTTTTTCCAAAGCCAATAACCAGGCCATTGAAAAAGCTCGTGGAGAATATGTGCTGCTCCTGAATCCGGATACAGTCGTAGAAGAAGATACTTTCCGTCTGTGCCTCGAATTTATGGACAATCATCCGGATGGTGGCGGACTGGGGGTGCGCATGATTGATGGATCCGGGCAATTTCTGCCGGAGTCCAAGCGGGGTTTCCCAAATCCAAAAGTGGCTTTCTTTAAAGTAACCGGCCTCTCTCGCCTCTTTTCAAAATCTCGTTTTTTTAACCACTATCATCTGGGATACTTGGATGAAATGGAAAATCACGAGGTCGAGGTCCTTTCCGGCGCGTTTATGATGTTGCGAAAAAGCATGATCGATGAAATCGGGATGCTGGATGATACTTTCTTCATGTATGGAGAAGATATCGATCTCTCGTATCGGATCATCAAAGCCGGCTACAAGAATTATTATTTTTCAGGCACCACCATCATCCACTACAAGGGAGAAAGTACCAAGAAGGGAAGCCTCAACTATGTGAAGACCTTTTACCAGGCCATGATCATTTTTGCCCGAAAACATTTTCAGGGAGAAAAAGCCCGGGTATTCGTCCTAATGTTGCAGCTGGCAATTTATTTACGGGCTTTCGTTACCCTGGTCAACGGCTTCCTGAAAAAAGCCTGGCTCCCCATAACGGAGGCAGCTCTTATGGCTGGCGGCCTGGTCCTTATCAAAGACCTTTGGGCGACGCATTATCACCACAATCCGGATTATTATCAAAGTAGTTTCTATTACATCAATCTGCCGCTTTACATCCTTTTCTGGCAAGGTGGAATCTTTTTTACCGGTGGTTACGATAAGCCCTGGCAATTTCGCAGGCTTGTAAGAGGCCTGCTTATTGGTTCGCTTTTTCTGGCAGCCGTCTACGGATTTCTTCCCCTGGAATACCGTCCAAGCCGGGCCATTATTCTTATGGGAGCCATCTGGTCCGGAATTGCAACAATCGGATTGAGAACAATTCTGCATCTGGTGCGAAATAGAAACCTGGATGTAGGAAGAGAACGAGACCGTAACCTGGTGATCGTAGGAAGTGCCGGGGAAGCAGCCCGGGTCGAAAAACTTTTGGCGGAAGCCAGAGTGCGAACAAACCTTATCGGTCGGGTTTCTGTTAATGGAAAAACCGATGCCAACGAAAGTTTAAGTAACATTGACCGCCTGGATGATGTTACTTATATCTATAAAGTAGATGAAATCATTTTTTGTGGCAAAGATGTACCGGCTCAATCCATTATGCACTGGATGAGTCGGCTGGGGCCGAATGTTGGTTACCGTATTTTGCCCAATGAAAGCCTGAGTATCATCGGCAGTAGCTCCAAAAATGCAGCAGGCGAATTGTATACCATAGATATTCAGTTTGCTATCGCTCAGCCCATGTTGAGGCGGAATAAACGAGTACTCGATCTGATCGTGGCCATATTGCTGCTTTTAGCCAGCCCGTTCATCATCTGGTTTCAGAAACGACCAAAGGGGCTGTTGCCGAATATTTTTCGCGTCCTTTTCGGATATCGCAGCTGGGTTGGCTATGCATCCGACAACGGGCGCAGTAAGGACCTGCCCCAGATTCGAAAGGGCATACTGTCGACCACCAGCGGACTACAAGTGCAGGACATAGATAAAACAACAACCGGCAGGCTTAACTTTTTTTACGCAAAAGATTACAGAACCGCGAGCGACCTGGATATTCTGGCAAGAGCCTGGCATTATCTCGGCAATAAGGCGGACGTTAAATAAAAACAGCATTGATGCAATCCATTCTCCAAAGAATTCAGGAAGAAGCCAATAAAAACCTGCAACGGGTTACTGATTGGCGACGACACATTCACGCCAATCCGGAATTGTCGTTTAAGGAAGTAGAGACCGGTAAATTCATTTCCAAAATTCTCACAGAAGCCGGGATCGAACACCAACACGGGGTAGCAGATAATGGTGTAGTTGCCCTGATTAAGGGAAATAACCCGGAAAGCAGAACCGTGGCTCTTCGGGCAGATATTGATGCCTTACCTATCACAGAAGCCAATGATGTACCCTATAAGTCGAAAGTCGATGGTGTCATGCATGCCTGTGGACACGATGTGCATTCAGCTTCCCTGTTGGGAGCAGCCCAAATCCTGCATAAGGTCAGAGATTCATTTTCAGGAACCGTAAAGTTGATTTTTCAGCCTGCAGAGGAAATGATGCCGGGAGGTGCCTCTATTATGATTAGAGAGGGTGTGCTGGAAAACCCCAAACCCGAAGCGATATTTGGCCAACATGTACATCCTCCGCTGGAAGTCGGGAAGATCGGAATGCGGCCCGGTATGTACATGGCATCGGCAGATGAGCTTTACCTTACGGTGAATGGCCGGGGCGGTCACGGAGCATTGCCTCAGGATTGTATTGACCCGATATTGTTGATCAGTCACATCATCGTCGGCCTCCAACAAGTGGTAAGCCGACGATCTGATCCGACAATCCCAACGGTGCTCACTATCGGAAAGATAAACTCAGAAGGCGGAAACACCAATGTGATTCCTAATGCCGTACACGCCCTGGGGACCTTCCGCACCATGAATGAAGAATGGCGCATGAGAGCGCATGACATCATGCGGGAAACCGTTGCCGGAATTGCCAAAAGTATGGGGGGAGAAGCCGAATTGCGCATTGTAAAAGGGTATCCCTTCCTGATAAATGATGAAGAAGTAACCCGTGCCGCTAAAAAGTATGCGATTGAATATCTGGGGGAAGAGAATGTAGTTGATCTGCCCATTCGGATGACAGCCGAAGATTTTTCTTACTACACCCACCACGCTCCGGGCTGTTTTTACCGACTGGGAACCGGAAACCCGGAGAAGGGAATTACCTCCCCGGTACACACAACGACATTCAATATCGACGAAGCAGCTCTTGAATGGGGCGCGGGATTGATGGCCTGGATGGCGGTACGCAGGTTGATGGAAGAAGCCTAAGGTGGTTTCTAGTAGAAAATTACTGTACCTTTATCGGCCGAAAAATCAAAAGCTCCAACAAACAACACTAGAATAACACTATGGCTAAGATCCTTATTGTCGATGACGAACGCCCGATCAGGCACACCCTCCGGGATATCCTCGAATTTGAGAAATATACCGTTGAGGAAGCCGAAGACGGAGTAGGTTGTCTGACCAAATTAAAAAAAGGCAAGTTTGATGCCATCATTATGGATATCAAGATGCCTAATATGGATGGGCTGGAAGCACTTGACCGGGTGCGCATTCTGGCTCCCGATACTCCGGTTATTATGATATCCGGACACGCCAATATAGATACAGCGGTAGAAGCTGTTAAGAAGGGAGCCTACGACTTCATTTCCAAACCGCCAGACCTCAATCGGCTGCTTATTACGGTTCGGAATGCCCTCGACAAATCCAATTTGATCACGGAAACCAAGGTGCTCAAAAAGAAGGTAGCCAAACAATCTACCCCGGAGATGATTGGAGATTCGGAAGGGATCACCAAGATTAAAGAAACCATTGATCAGGTAGCAAAAACCGATGCCCGGGTACTGGTTACAGGACCTAATGGTACAGGTAAAGAACTGGTAGCCCGATGGTTACACGAAAAAAGCAATCGAAACGATAAGCCCCTGATCGAAGTAAACTGTGCCGCTATTCCTTCTGAATTGATTGAAAGTGAGCTTTTTGGCCATGAAAAAGGATCGTTCACCTCAGCACACAAACAGCGTTTGGGTAAGTTTGAACTGGCCCACGGTGGTACCCTCTTCCTCGATGAGATTGGAGACATGAGCCAGTCCGCACAAGCTAAAGTATTGCGGGCCCTTCAGGAAAGCCGGATCACCAGAGTAGGAGGAGATAAAGAAATTCCCGTGGATGTTCGGGTGGTTGCGGCTACCAATAAAGATTTGCGGGACGAAATAAATAAGGGAAACTTCCGCGAGGATCTTTACCACCGCCTTGCTGTGATCATCATTCAGGTACCCGCTCTTAATGAGCGACGCTCGGATATCCCAATGCTTACCACACACTTCACCAGTCAAATCTGCGGAGAGTATGGTATGGCTGCAAAGAAAATCACCGAAGAGGCATTGAAAGCCCTTCAGGAGGTCAACTGGACAGGAAATATCCGGGAACTGAGAAACGTGGTCGAAAGGCTGGTAATACTCAGTGGAAAGGAGATCACGAAGGAGGATGTGGAACAATACGTAACCCCATCCGCCGCAAGGCTGGAAGACAGTTTGAAACAATTATTTAGTCGATTTGACAGTTTAGAGGAGGTGACGAAATTTGTGGAGGAGACCTATAAAAAGTATAATAACTAGCGAAAGCATATCTTAATTTCCGGGTTCCATGCAGCCCGGATACCTTTAAAAGTTGACCGAAAGCACAAAAAATCCATGTAGCTTGTCTTTTCGGCCGACTCCTAAAAGCTTGAAACCATGGAAGAAAATAAAGAAAACGGTTTACCCGTAAACGAAGAACTACACGAACGCCAGGAACGTAAAACCTGGCAGAGTATGAAAGGAGAGAATTCCTGGACCATGTTTAAGGTTCTCTCAGAATTTGTAGACGGATTCGAAATTCTCAATGCCGTAGGACCTTGTGTTTCGGTCTTCGGTTCCGCCCGTACAAAGCCCGACGATAAATACTACAAACTGGCTGTTCAGATTTCCCGCCGCCTGACCGACGAAGGTTATGGCGTTATTACGGGGGGAGGCCCCGGTATTATGGAAGCCGGAAATAAAGGCGCCTACCTGAATAAAGGTACTTCGGTAGGTCTCAATATCAACCTGCCTTTTGAGCAGAGCCACAATCCATTTATCGATCCGGATAAAAACCTCAACCACCGCTACTTCTTCATTCGCAAAGTAATGTTTGTGAAGTATGCACAGGCATTTGTAGCCCTTCCCGGTGGTTTTGGTACGATGGATGAGCTTTTTGAAGTGCTCACCCTGATTCAAACCAATAAAATTTCACGGGTGCCGGTTATTCTGGTAGGGAAGGAATTTTGGGGCGGATTAAAAGACTGGATTACCGATACAATGTTGGGCAAAGAAAACAACATCAGCCCCGGTGATTTGGATTTGTTGCCGCTTACCGATGATCCCGAAGAGGTGGTTAAACTGATCAACGACTTTTACGACGAAAGCCACGAGCTGAAGCCAAATTACGAGTTGTAGGTTTACTCTACAAATTGCCAGGACAATCCAAATCGAATGCCAAAAGGTCTGATAGGATATTCATCGATCAGGTAGTAATAGGATTGGTTTAGCCCGGCAAGGATATTCTCAAAGCGGAAGAAAAACCGAAACTTCTCCACTTTAAAGGTTACAAAAGCATCGAGCAGGGGCTGCCAATCCAGTTCCTGCCCGTCTTTTATAATAAACTTACCGGTAAGAGGATGATAACTCAGCGAAGTATGCGGACCAATAAGCCGCAAATCAGTTCCTATCCGACTAAACATGGCCTCCCGGAAGAGGAACCCCTGAAAATAAAAGCTGTGTTTGCTGTAAAAGCCGGGAAGGCGTAATTCATTGTTTACCCCTGTCTGCAGGATCACCTGATTGTCGAGGTGCAATTTCCACACTTTTACATGCTGATCTACCTGAAATTGCAGGACATTCAAGGCATTGTCCAGTTGCTTCGGGAAACTCAGGGAGTCGTAATAAATATACCCGTCCGTCAGGTTCCAGGCAACGCTCGCCCGCGTGTTGGTTTTTGGTAGAAATAAGCCGCCTGCAAAGCGGGTTTCGGTATGCTTCTTAAAGTTTGAACTTTCATCCCAAACGGCTTGCTGGCTGATGAAAAGCCGTTCTTCTGTCAGGGTAGGGCTCCTTTGTTGCAGCATCGCTTCCCCTTCCAGTACAAACCATTCTTTTAGTCCGGTAGCAATGGTACCCTGCAGCCTGAAGTCGCCAATATTGGATAGAAAACCCAAATGGGCATAGGCTTTCGCCTGAAAACCGGGCCCGGGAGTAAGATCGAGTGTTCCGCGTAGAAACAGATTGTTCAGATTATCTTTTAATGGCTCCTGATTAACGGTATGCAGGTCGTAAAGGATACCTGCTTTTAAAAAACTCTTCCGTACTGGTGGTGCTTCCGGATCGTCGGCCGGCCGGCGTCTTATTAAAAAGATATCCACCGCATTCCGAATGGTATTGATCCGGGCAAAATTGCGAAGGCCGCGCGAGTCGGTAACGAGCGGACCGTATAAATTGTCGATTTCCGATTCACTTATCGACTCATCATACATTTTCAGGCCCTGGGAGATATACTGGATATTGTGTGCGAGCCCAAAGGCGGTTGGTTTGATCTTGCCGGTGCTGTCGCGCGTCGGGAAAAGAGAAAAATATTGATGGTAACTAAAATGGCTTTGGTCGTAACGGGCCATAAGGTCACTTGTACGAATAGGTACCGCCACCCCGTCAACCAACAATCCGTTTTCATCCCGGAGTTCGTTGGTTATCCCTCCATTCTCCTGGATGGTTTCAGAGCTGCTGGTGTAGGTAAAGAAAGACTCATACCGCCCCTTGGGAGATTGATACCACAAACCAATTCCAAATCGGCTGTCGATGGCACGCTGGTGGTTGTAATGTCCCTGATTATTGTGTCGTCTGAAATTGATGGAAGCGCTGATTCCATCTTCAAAGTTGCGGCCAAATTCTGCTCCGAAAAGCGTTTCTTCCTGATCGGATCCCTGAGAGAAATCCATTCGGCTATAGGCTTGCTGCACCCGATAAAAGCGCATACTATTCGGCGAAAGCCTGTAAGCATCATAATGATCGATACCCAGGGTCACTCCCCGGAAATCCGGTGCTTCATAATAGAGATTCCGGTGCGGCGTCCCTAAATTGCCCAGATTAAACATATCCCGACCCGGCCCGCGAATGGGATCATATTGCGAAAAATAATCGCCGAGCATGGTATCCTGTATGGGGTAGTATTTGCCGGGGTCTCCCGGGAAAAGGTAGTAGTAAATGGATGTGTCTACAACAACATCCAGGGGGTTATTTGGATTGTCTCCTCCCTGCGGCGGACCATCGCCCGAAGGCGGGCTCTGGGCCAACAACTGACTGCTACAAAGCAACAATCCTAAGATGATCCGGATGAGAGGCATTTTTTGCATGGATGCAAAGTAAACGATTCGCCCGGAAAAATATTCGATACAAACTGAAAATTGATGCTAATAGATCGCATTATACAGACCATCTGCCTTATACTTCCACTCGTCATCACCTGTTGATTTTAATGCATCAAGCAAGGGACGTGCCTCTTCGTTGCGGTCCAGACCACTAAGTGCGAGGGCATTTAGCCAGGTGACTTCCTGGATGTTGAGACTTGATTTGCCTTCAAACCAGGTAAGGAGACTAAGGGCTTTTTCGTATTGTTGATCTGCAATGGCTGCCCGGCTTGCAAAGATCCTTACAGACTCATGGGTCGGTTCCTGTTGCAGGTAAGCTTCCAGTTTGTTTAGCGCTTCCGAGAATTTTCCCGCATTGTAGGCATCCTGCCCTTCACTAAGGAGCAAATCGCTTTCAGCGCTTAACTCCGTTACATCCATGTTGCCGGCTTCAAACCAGGCGGCAATCGGACCATCGGCTTCTGCCGGTCCGCCAAAGATCAAATTGTACATAAAGTATCCTGCAATCAGGAAAGCGAGGGCTGCAGCTATACTCCTGAGTCTGCTGATCCGACGCACTTTTGCCGCTGGTCGCATGCCTTGCAGCGTTTTCTCCAGCGCTGTTTCTTTTTCATCAGCCAGGGTGGCATCCACCGCTTTATGTAGCTGAAGGTCTCTACGGAGTGATTTATCCTTATGAAGGTTCTCTTCAAAGGACTTGCGTTGCCCGGCGTCCAAATCGCCTGCGAGATACCTTTCGATTTTGTCGTGTTTTTCGTTGTCGTAAGTTGCCATGGAATATCCAATTTAAACTGTGGTGTCAGGCACAGTCAGGGTTTTGCTTTTTAAAAAATGGCATTGGGGGTTGGTAGCGCATGTCTACAGGAGTTCCTGATAGCGGATGTCTTCTTTGACCATTTTTACCAGGCGGCTTTTGCATTTGGATTTCTCCTTTTTGGCCACATTGGCATTGGCGAAGCCCATTATCTCGGCTACTTCCTGATGACTTTTTTGTTCTTTGAGGGTCAGATTAAGAATACGCTGGCACCGATCTTTCAGCTGCTCAAACTTTTCCCGGATTAGTTTCCGTTGTTCGCGCAGGAAAATGGCGTCTTCTAAATCGTATTCATCTCTAAATTCCTGATCGTCTTCCAAGGTTACCTCATCCCGATGCTTTTTTCGCAATTCCTTGAGCCAAAGCCGGTAGGAAATGCCATAAAGAAAGGAATAAAAGGCAGAGGTGAGTTGAAAATCTGCTTGTTGGCTTTTCGTGTAAATAACCATTAAAGCTTCCTGAAAAATGTCGTAGGCATCGCTCTCAGTTCCGCTATTCTTGCGAATCATGGCACTTATTCGCGGAAAATATTGATCATAGATTTCCTTTATCAATGTATGGTCATTGCTTGCGAGGGCGTGTACATACCGTATGTCTGGGTGGGGGTCTTTCGTCATGGTAAAGGCTTCCGTAACAAATATAGTCTTTTGCCGCATGCTATGCAGATAAGCGTATCGACCGTCCCAAATATTGTAATGAAAGGCCGGTTTTCGATTTGCTTCAGGCTTCGAGCAATTCCACCAGGAGCTTTCGCACTTCCCCGGGATCGTGGTGTTTGCCAACTTTTCGCAATGCCTGTCCCATAAAGAATCCTAATAGGTTGCGCTTGCCTCCCTTGTAGATGGCCTTTTCTTTGGGATGTGCCTGAACTATTGCTGTTAGTGCACGCCGCAATTCGTCTGTATCTGTTTGTTTATTGAGCCGAAGTTCGGCGATCAACTGTTCGGGATCGCTTTCCGGCGCTTTTATCCAGGCAGGGAGTAATACATCGATGGCAGCTCTGGTCGGAATGATCTTTGCCACCAGGATTTGGCAGAATTGGGCGGTTTGAGCCGGTTTAAGCGGGAATCCTTCCAAAAGCGGGAACCGGGGCAGGATGTGCTGGATCAAAATATTGCTGCCTGTTTTGGCAATCTGTTTTTGTTTGTTTTCAGATTGTTGGACCAACCTCAAAAAGTGATCCGCAGTTTCTTTGGTTTCAGAAAGTATTCGGGCGGCTTCCGCCGAAAGGCCGTAGGTGTCGTGGAAAGTATTATAGTATTCCCAGGGAAGCGTACCGGCTTCTTTGGCCAGCGATTTTATTTTCTCCATTTCTAAAGGCACCGGGGGCATGTCCGGTTCGGGGAAGTATCGATAATCCGGGGCATCCTCTTTGGAGCGCAGAGGAGAAGTGGTGCCATTTTCGGGATGAAACTGGCGGGTTTGGCTACTAACTTTTTGGCCATTTTCCAGCAGTTCTGTTTGGCGTTTAAATTCGTGTTTAATCGCCTGGCGGGCAAACTTCATGGAGTTGAGATTCTTGATCTCACATCTTTCGCCGTAGACACTTTCGCCCTTGAGGCGCACAGACACATTTACGTCACAACGCAACGATCCCTGTTCCATATGACCATCGGAGATATCCAGGTAACGCACCAGTTGGCGCACGGCCGTCATGAAGGCATCTACTTCCGCACCGGATCGAAGGTCGGGCTCTGTAACAATTTCCAGGAGGGGAACACCGGCCCGGTTGAGGTCGACCAGACTATGCGCCTCCTTTTGATCGTGGATGGATTTTCCGGCATCCTCTTCCATGTGTACATGATGAATGCGGATATCCCGATAGCCCTCTTTTAATCGAATGGGCAGGCTGCCACCCTGACAAATCGGCTTCGCATCCTGGGTGATCTGATATCCTTTGGGCAGATCAGTATAAAAGTAATTCTTTCGATCAAAGCGTATTTCTTCCGGAAATTGGCTTCCAAGTGCCAGCCCGAGTTTGATGGCCGAGTCTATTTGTCGGGTATTCATTCGCGGAAGCGTACCAGGATGTGCCAGAGAAATCGGACTGACCTGGCTGTTGGGGGAAGCCCCAAAGTCTGTTGCGTCGCCACAAAATGCTTTTGATCGGGTGTTGAGTTGCACATGCACCTCTAGTCCGATTACAGTTTCGTATTTCATATGTACACGCATTAATTAAAAACAAGGCACTATTGGGGTTAAAATCACAAACGGGCGCCAAAGTCTTTGTGCTTTGTATGGGTCTTTTTGATTATACAAGACTCGGCCACGGGAAGTAATTATTATCTCATTTTTCTTCTGATCAGCTTTCCTGAAATTACCCCAAACCACTTCGTCTCGGGCATATTAAAACAATAGGAAACTGATTAGGGATACTGCAAACATAAATAAGATGGAGAAAAAGAGGTATAAAATACTAATGACCATTCCTTTAAATATGGTTTTAAACCAGGTTTGCTTGTAAACTCGCCGGATGGCCATAAAGTAATAAACCACAAACCAGAATGGAAACAACCAAAGGAAATTACCACCTGTAAATCGCAGGATTGCAAACAATAACGTAAGCAATAAGAATAGGAAGGAGTGTATGTGGAACGAAAAGATCAAATGCTCCACATAGTATTGGTTTCGCCGTACATAGAGCAGTTTCAAGAGTACCGCGAGGAAGGGCATGAATAACATAATGGCCCAAAGTGCATTGCCTGCTAAAAAGGAAACAAAGCGGGAACCGGATTTTACAAATCGAATTTGCTGTTTTAAAAAGAGTTTATGCCATAGTCCTTCTATGTCATACCTTTCATACAAACTATCCATAGACATTTCATAAATGTCCCTCCGTGCTACTTTTAAGGGGAGATCGCCATCAACCATAAGGATTTCTTCCAGATCTAGGCTGTCAGAACGATGCCTGGGAGAGTTGTTTAACTCCCACACCAGACTGTCCATAGCCTGGTGGGCCACGGGCTCCGGAAAGCTGTCTTTCAGTATAGTTTTAAGGCTGTCAGCTTCTGCAATGGCCAATTGGTAGCCATAAGAAATGGTCATTTCATCTTCCATCTGGTTGGAGAGTGCATCTTCTGCCTGCTTGATATAGATACCCATTGCCAGCAAAAAAATCAGCCCAAGTACAAAGAACATTCTTATAGGGTGGAAATATCGCCGAATTCGCCCATTAAAATATTCCTCGGTTAGTTTTCCGGGGATAAACAGGGCCCTTAAACTCCGAAATATTTTATTGTCTATGTTTAGAACGACCTCAAAAAACTCGCTGATGAGTTCCTTAACAGTAATCCGACTGTCGGTATTCTTCTGACCACAGGAAGGGCAGAATTTGGAATCCGGCTGTAAGGGTTCTTTACAGTTTCGGCAAAGCGTTTCGGGTTGGTGTTCAGACATAGATTAATGTTCTCTTTGTCTAAACTAATAAGTTCCGGACAAAAAAAATACTCAAAGAGAAATGGTTTGAGAATATTTTCCGCTGCACCAAAGCTCTTTGAGTATTAAAAACGGAGCAATTATCTTTTTGCTCTAATCTATTCAGGTCTTTATTTTTTCATCAGGAGCCCTTCTTCGGTAAGGAGCAGGGGGGAATCGGGCATGTCCACCCTGTTTAATTCGCGCAGGGTATTAATAACCCGCTTTGAATCATCGATTTTAGGTCCGTGGGTTTTTGCCTGATAAATAGGAATTACTTCTCCCTGTAGAAACATCCCTTCTTCATCCAGATAGAGCTTTACGATAGGCGCAATGCCGTTTTGCCCGCGCACATTGAATCGGCCATAGGTGCAGAAATTCCCCAGGCTGTATGCTATAAAGCGGTCTTTATACAATTCCATGGCACGGGTTACGTGCGGACCGTGGCCGAAGATCACATCGGCACCGGCATCCACCATGGCATGGGCAAATTTGTATACATTCCCGCGATCTTCTCCGTAGTAATATTCCGTTTTACGGGTCATGTGCTGATGTTTGGCACCCTCAGCTCCGCCGTGAAAAGATACGATCACGATATCGGCCTTTTCGGCCAGTTCTTTAACAATAGCGCTAGCCCGGCTGATATTGCGAATATCGCAGGTGCCCCGATTGGGGGCGAAAGCGGCCAGGCCGTAAGTAATACTGTCTTTGACGATCAACGCATATTCGTCTGTTCCGGCAAGTCCGGCATAAGCGATGCCTGCTTCATCGAGTACTTCTTTGGTCTTTGAACGTCCGGCAGCGCCCATGTCTCCGGAGTGATTATTAGCGAGACTCAGGAAGTCAAAGCCTGCCTTTGAAAAGTGCTCAACATAGCTTTCCGGGGAGCGGAAAACATAACAGAGGTCGGGATTATTGCAGCGTTTGGGTGTTCCTCCGCTGTCGAGAATGGTACCTTCGAGATTGCCAAAAGTGATATCGGCACTTTTCAGGATGTCTTCTACATCTGCCAGCAGGTCTTTCCCGCCATTCGCCGGAAGGTAAGAAGTTGAAGGATAGTTGGTGCCGAGCATCATGTCACCAACGCCCACCACGGTTATGAGCCGGGTGTCAGCTTCTGTAGTTTCAGTGGCAGACAGGCTGTCGGTACGTAAAGAATCGGTTTGGCTAAAAGCCTGAATATGCAGGCTGCAAAACAGGAGGATGAAAAAAAGACTCCCGAATCGAGAGTCTTTCATGGAGTAAGTCATATTTCTTTGATTGTAAACCTTAAACGAAATTTAGTCGCTTTTGGATATACTACTGTGTGTCTGTTAGTCGAAGGATTGATTGGCTACTTCTGCATGTTTAACCAGCTCGGCGTATTCTTCCGGGCTTAGTCCGTCCATACAATAGTGGATCGGATTGACCTTCTCCCCTTTGTAATGTACTTCGTAGTGGCAGTGCGGAGCCGTAGAGGTACCCGTACTTCCCACAAGACCAATTTCCTGGCCTTTTTTAACGGTTTGCCCCACTTTCACTTTGATCTTGCTCATGTGGCCATAAAGGGTTTGGTACCCATAACCATGATCAATTACTACGTGATGACCATATCCGGTTCTGCGCTTTTCGGCCCGAACCACTTTCCCGTCACCGGTTGATTGGATCGGAGTACCTGTGGGAGCTGTAAAGTCAATTCCTGCGTGCATCTTGCGCACCTTGTGAATAGGGTGGATACGATATCCAAAACCGGAAAGGAGCTTGATGTTTCTGGCCAGTTTGTCGGAGCGAACCGGCTTGATTGAAGGAATGGAAGCCAGCATGGTTTCCCGGTCCTGTGCCATGGAAATAATAGTATCCAGACTTTCGGATTGTAGGGAGAGCTGTCGCTTGAGCCGATCGATGCGGCTCATCGTGGTAACGAGCAGGTCGCCCGATTTGGGCAGGTCTCCGTATTCTGCGTATTTTTCGTGTCCACCAATACCCCCTACCCAGACATTATCATCAATAGGATCCATACCAAACATCATGCGGTGTACGCTTGCGTCGCGTTCCTGCAGATTGTTAAGCACCAGCGACATTTTGTCGTACTGCTTGGAAAGATCCGTAATAACACCTTGAAGTTGGCTGTTCTCTCGGAGCAACATCTCCTCGTGCGGAGAGGGGAAGAACTTCCAGATAAGCAATGTGGCGAAAACGCCGGTAACTACAACTGCACACAAAAATCCAAATACGCGAAGTAGTTTTTCTTTAAGTGTAACCTCTACCTTCTCATACCGTAAGGTTTGAGTGTTGTAGAAAAATTTTTCTTTTCCCATGAGTGATTAGTTCGGTCAGTAAATGCTAAACCTGTACTCTTTCTAGTTAGTCTAATACCAATAACACGGAGTTACAAACTTAGATTTTTCCTCCCTTAGCCCCCAAAAATAGCACCTCAAAGCTGAATTCCAAAATAATCGACCAAAAAAATAACTCATTGAGAGTTAGGTAGTTGGGCATTATTTTACGGTATAAGCCTGCCGGAATGCAGCAGTTGGGCTTTGATGGGGTCGAATGATAGCCCGATCCGGGCGCTCATTCAGGCGGCTGCAAAGATGCATATTCGTGTAATTATTACATAATCATTTGTCTTTTTTAACTATCTCATGACAATCTATTGTGATGAAGGGGGCTGACAAAATGGGTGATGTAGCCTCTTTGTTGGGGAGTTCTCCTCATTACTGACAAATCCGGCTTTCAGCCGGTTTCGTCAGTAATGTCGTCGGGGGAGTCTTCTGCCAGCGGCAGAAGAGGGGAGTTGCACCCTCCGCCTTTGGCAGATGTTGCGGGGAGAGAATTAGGAATAGCAGGTAAAGAGGCTGGTCAATCTCCCCGCAAGGTTGCGACGCAGGAGCAAACGAGCAACTCCCCGTACCGCTGAAGGGCGGTACTCTCCCCAAAAACATTCGCCGAAAGGCGAATAAATAAACTCCCCGAATGCTAGAGCAACAGCCACTGGTTGATGGCCCGTAATCATATTGCTAAAAAATAGTGAGCTTCTTTACAGCTAGATAAAAACGCCTTACTTACCTTTGCGGGAGTTTTTTTCGAAAACCAGGTTTTACTATGACTTCCAGAGAAATACGGAAACAGTTTCTAGAATTTTTTGCTTCCAAAGGCCATAAAGTGGTGCCTTCCGCACCCATGGTCAATAAGAACGACCCAACGCTGATGTTTACCAATGCCGGTATGAATCAGTTTAAAGACTTCTTTTTAGGCAATAAGACTCCCGATAATCCGCGAATTACCGATACGCAAAAGTGTTTGCGTGTATCTGGTAAGCACAACGACCTGGAAGAGGTGGGCCGCGACAGCTACCACCATACCATGTTTGAAATGCTGGGCAACTGGTCGATCGGGGATTATTTTAAGCAGGAAGCCATTGATTGGGCCTGGGAGTTGCTTACCGATGTTTATGGGCTGGATAAAGAGCGTTTGTACATTACGGTCTTTGAAGGCGATAAAGACGAGAATCTGGGGCCAGACGAAGAAGCGGTAGCATTCTGGAAAAAACACATTCCGGCAGACCGGACTGTGTATTTTAATAAAAAGGCCAACTTTTGGGAAATGGGAGATACAGGTCCCTGCGGACCCTGCTCCGAAATCCATTACGATCTGCGTCCGGAAGCGGCTCGTAAAGAAAGCGATGCCCGGGATCTGGTAAATATGGATGATCCTTTGGTGGTGGAGATCTGGAACCTGGTTTTCATTCAATACAACCGGAAAGCCGATGGCAGTTTGGAAAACCTGCCTGCCAGGCATATTGATACCGGTATGGGCTTTGAGCGGCTGTGTATGGCGCTTCAGGGCAAAACCTCCAATTACGATACAGATGTATTCTCTCCATTCATTCAGGAGGTGGCGCGGGTAAGTGGTAAAAAATATACCGCAAGCTATGCCGATGATGCCTATACCGACATAGCCATGCGGGTAGTGGTTGACCACATCCGTGCGGTTAGTTTCGCTATTGCGGATGGCCAGCTGCCTTCCAATAACGGAGCGGGTTATGTGATCCGTCGGATTTTGCGACGAGCGGTGCGTTACTATTATTCCTTTCTGGAAGTGCAGGAGCCATTACTCTATTCACTGGTGCCTTTATTAGCGGATTATTTTGGCGATGTTTTCCCGGAGTTGGTCGCGCAAAAGGATCAGGTTGCCAAAGTCATAGAAGGAGAGGAGCGTACATTCCTGAATACGCTTGATAACGGATTGAGCCGCTTCGAGCAGTTGGATACGCCTAATAACCAGATCAGTGGACAGGATGCTTTCGAGCTTTACGATACTTTCGGATTCCCAATTGACCTGACTCGCCTGATCGCTTCCGAAAAAGGACTCACCATTGATGAGTCAGGCTTTGAAAAGGCCTTACAGGAGCAGAAGGAACGTTCGCGCGCCGACGCGAAAAAAGCAGTAGGTGATTGGACAGAGGTGGTGCCGGATGAAGAAGTTCAATTTTTGGGTTATGACGAACTGGTAGTCGAAGATGCCAAAGTGCTCAAATACCGCCAGGTAAAAGACAAGCGCGGAGATCGCTATCAAATCGTGCTCGATCGCACGCCTTTCTATGGTGAAAGTGGTGGGCAAGCCGGTGATCAGGGCGTTCTGCATTTCGGAAATGAAATGGTGCGGGTAGTGGATACCCAAAAAGAAAACGACCTGATCGTTCACATCACCGAAAAATTACCGGAAAACATCGAGTGGGAAGTGCTTGCAGAGGTAGATTCCGCCAGAAGAGTAGATATCGAACGAAATCATACCGCTACCCACCTGATGCATGCCGCGCTGCATGAGATCCTGGGAGAGCACGCGCTCCAAAAAGGACAGGATGTAGACGATAATCGCCTGCGTTTTGACTTTTCTCACTTTCAAAAAGTGGAGGATCAGGAGATTCGGGCTATCGAAGCGATGGTCAATGATAAGATCCGCGACAACATCATCCTGGAAGAAGATCGCGATGTGCCGATTGATCAGGCGAAAGAATCCGGAGCGATGATGCTCTTTGGAGAAAAATACGGCGACAAAGTGCGGGTGATTACGTTCGACGAGAACTTCAGCCGGGAACTTTGTGGCGGGACACACGTGGAAGCTACCGGAGAGATCGGACAGTTTAAGATCGTATCAGAAAGCTCTGTGGCATCCGGCATTCGTCGTATTGAAGCGGTAACCGGTACCAAAGCAGAGGCTTACCTGCGCAGTCAAATGGATGAACTGGATGCTATTCGTCAGCTGTTTAAAAACGCACAACATCCGGCTCGTCAGGTAGCGGCCCTTCAAGAGGAAAACAAAAACCTCAAGAAGGAAATCGAAAAACTTCAGGCAGAGCAGGCTGGATCTATCAAAGACGATCTGATCAAAGCGGCCGAAGATAAAGGCGATTACAAATTGCTGACAGCAGTAGTTCCCATCTCTGATGGAGCGGCTCTAAAGAATCTGGTGTTTCAGTTGGAGGAAGAGATCAGTCCGGCAGTAATAGTACTGGGTGCGGCAGTAAATGACAAGCCTCAGCTGATGATCAATATTTCGCGCTCGTTAACAGAAAGCAGCGATTTACACGCTGGCAAAGCCATCCGCGATCTGGCCAAACACATCCAGGGCGGCGGCGGCGGACAACCCTTCTTTGCTTCTGCCGGAGGAAAGAATCCGGACGGGCTTCAAGCTGCCATAGATGCAGCAAAGGAGCTATTCGGATAAATGAAAATCCCGATTTCAGCGGTACTGGAATCGGGATTTTCTCTTTAAAGTTGATTAATTACTCTTTAATTAATTTTTCTACTGCTTGTATGCCCTCAGCTGTTTTGATGCCGATGTAATACATGCCGGGGGGAAGCGAGCTAATGTCGAGTTCGCTTTGTCCCTGTAGTTGTTTATTCAGCAACAATTGGCCGGTAGCATTGTAGATCAAAATGCTTCCGTTTGCATAATTGGCCAGTACTTCCTCATCTAAGTAGAGCCAGTCTTTGGCCGGGTTGGGATGGAAGAATGTGGGTTTATGAGTAGTGTAAATGCCGTTGTTTAGTTCTCCTGAATTGGAATCTCCGGACCCATTCCCATTTCCGTTGCCGGAACATTCAAAGGGGATGATAAAACAGAACCAATCTGAACATACCTCTCCAGTTTGTGGATTGTGGCCATAAATAATGGTACAAACCGGATAATTGCCACTTTCAGGGTAGGTCTGATTTATGTTTTGAGTATTGGGGCTTACCGTTATAGGGTCAACTCCTTCTATTCCCCAATCAATAACCAGAGAATCCATTACAGTACACTCGTTGGCTGTTGATAGATTAGGGAACAGGCTTAAAGCACATCCATCTGTAGAAAAATTATACCCGTTGTTTTGTACCCCGCAAGTACAGGGTTCCGGGTCGCAGTTGACCTGGAATGTGTCGCAGATTGTCTGAGAACAGGTATCCCCACTGATTACCTGCTCACCAATAACCGTAAGGCAAATCGTTTTTGTTCCGCCTTCCTCAAAGGTGAAAAATGCTGTTGGCTCAAAATCTTCAGAGGCAATTACATCCTGACTATCCTCCCAGTCTATAATGTAGGTTAAGATTTCTGTACATTCATTGGAGGTCGCTTCGGAAAGTTGCATCACTCCTGCGCAACCATCAGAAAAGAAGTTAAAGCCATTGTTTGTGACGTCGCAAAGACAGGGGTCGCAGTTGACCTGGAATGTGTCGCAGATTGTTTGCGTGCAGGTATCCCCGGTAACTGTGTTTACTCCAACAACTGATAAGCATATATTTTTTTGTCCGCCTGAATCAAAAAGATAATTAATGTTTCCCTGGATTTCCTGTGGTAAATATTCTTGTACGTCATCATCCCAGTCCACTATATAAGCAACAATTTCGGTGCATTCATTTGGGGTGGCCTCTTCAATTTGAATGACCCCCGCACAACCATCAGAAAAGAAGTTAAAGCCATTGTTTGTGATTTCGCAGAAACATTCTGGTTCAGGATCACATTGATGTGGACAAACCAGGAAGGAATCGATGTCCATATCACAGGCAATCGGAGCCGGGTCTCCATAAGGATCTGAGGCAAATCCTTCCAGTGTTAAAACGACATTGTAATTTCCATCTGCTTCATAGGTATGACAAACGGTGTCGGCAACTGTGCGCGTTTCTGTATGTCCGTCTCCGAAGTCCCAGTTGTAAATAAAATAGTCTACACAGTCAGAATTTATTCCTGTAGGATGGAAACAATAGGTACAACTGTCTATTTGAGTGACCGCAAAGCTGGCATCCACCTCACAGTCCGTAACGATGAAAGTAACATCGTGTGATACCCATGTTTCACAGGGAAGGTTTCGCACAGCCAGCCCAACGGTGTATTGGTATCCGGCCCAAAACTCCCAGTCCGGGTGCCCTTGTTGCCAAACTTCGGTGAGTAGATCAATTGGATTGTCAGGAACTTCTCCCTGCATCCATTGGCCGGCTGGTACAATGCTATTCCATTCGAGGCAGGGATAATTGGAAGTTGGATCGTCAATATCCCGCATGCATATCTGAATAAACCATTCCGCCTCATCGGAAGTAGTGGTATTCTGAAAATATATGGATTCCCCGGCGCAGAAAATACTATCCGCCTCACCAGTATAATCCGTAATTATAAATTCGGCAGTGGTTTGTGGCGCAGCAGGCTGGGTCCAGCTAAAGGGCCTTTCAATTTTATACAGTTGCTGATTGTTGGTTTCCATAATATAGAGCATGGAGAAATTGATAGCCTCGCCTGGTTCTATTTGGATACAAGTCGGTTCTCCAAATAATATGTCAAAGAGTGGTTCATTGTCATTTGGATCCTCGAAAACCAGGATTTGTGCGTCGACAATTTGGCTGCTCAAATCTACGCCGCAAGGATCATCTTCAATTTCAAAACAAACCAGATCACATTCCGGGGTAGTGGTATTTAGCTGAAAAAGGTCGCAAACCTCCAGATTGTCGATAACGCCTCCGATATTTCCCTGCCCGGAACAGTCGTATATTTGAAATACCAGTCCGGGATAATCAGCAACTGCATTGGGTAATGGGATCACCATTTGCTGACAGGATAGGTTGGAAGCAGGGATGCATTCAGATTCCGCCAGCAATACTTCACTTCCATTCGTGTTTTTTCCAAATACCTGAATTTTACCGGTACCGGTTGCACTGCTGGATAGTACGGCAGCATCCAGAATTACGGCAGGTACGATATAATCCGCTCCGAAAAATGGATTAGAGGTTCTCACATTGGAAAAAAAGCCCTGACTTTGACTCAGGTAAAGGCTGTAAAACCCGGAACAAACCGGACCTTCACAAGTGGAACCAAAATATAGAATCTGTGGATTACCGGAATTGGCAACCCAGCCCGGCGCGCAGCTTAAAGGATTGGTACAGCCTGACTGACAGGAATGCTGCTCAAAATCGCCATTGGGAAATGTCCCATAGGCCCAGAAGCTGCTTAATAGGAGTAAGAGTGTAAAAAGTGACTTTTTCATCGATCGGTTTTTAAAAATTCAAATGTGGTGTTAGTATGTTCTCGATTTTTCAATTGCCGCCCTGAAAGGCAGGCGTTTTACATTTAGCGTTTTCCGATTTTAATTTTACATTTAAGATATCCGTTGCCATTCCCCGAAAGGGAGAGAAATAGAGGAGTGGTCGGAAAAGAGGATGAGTGGTCCTTTTGTCTAAATGAATGGAAATCAAGGCCTAACGTGATTAAATACCACCTAAACTTATTATGCCTTTTAGCTGCCTTAAATATGCCTGCACAGGTTGTAGATTATGTACAGTTTACAGTCGATGATGGCCTGCCTTCCAATCATGTGTATGGGGTGTTACAGGATCATAAGGGATACTTGTATTTCTATACTGATAATGGCATCTCCCGCTTTGACGGCTATTCTTTTACCAATTTTGGAGAGGTAGAAGGTCTTGTAAATCGGGATATTTGGTTCATGTATGAAGATGCCGACAAGCGAATCTGGTTGTTTGGCTCCACAGGCCCTCATCAGTACCTGGAAGACGGACAAATTCAAACGGTTGATGGGATGTATCCTGATAAAATGGTGCCTGGGATGCTTTCCCTTACGGAGAATGGCTATACAGTCACGAAGGATGATTTTACCTGTAAAGTAGATGTGGACGGGGTAAAACCAATGCCAAATTCATTGGAAGGAATCTCTGACGGATTTTTCCAGCAGTCGTCTGATCGCAAAGAATATCAACAGTTTACGAGCAGCGACTCCATATGGATATTCCCGGAACGCGAATTGTTAATTCATCATTCCAGGTCGGGAAGTACGCAAACCACCTTGACCGGTTTAGCAGTATCCGAGCTACACGCGCCCTATTTACTAGAAGGCAAAGTGTATTTGGATCACGCTGGCGGAACAGCTATCTACGATCTGGTCAAAAAGCAACTTAGTCTGGACTATCGAACGGATTTACAGGGAGTTGCTCCAACACGTACGCTGATTATTGGAGACCTGGCAGTTATCTGCACTTTCTCCAGTGGGGTGATCTTTCGGAAAGTCAGGCAGTTTGCCCGACATCGATTTCCCGGAAAGGGCTTCCGGCTGATAGGGAAGGGCATAGCTGGAAGTAAAATATTGATCGATGAAGAAAACCGCTTTTGGAAAACAGATAAAGACAGTTTGCATCGATTAGATCTGCCCGTATCCACCATTGGAGCCTCCTTTAATTTTTTACAGAACAACGTCTTTAAAACAAAGGACGATGTTCTGTTATTTGATGAATATTTTGTCGTGCATCCGGCGACAGCCCGAATCCTTTATGACGGTAGTAGGGATGACTTTATTAATACAAATGGCCAGCCATTCAATAACACCTTTCTATTTCGGGATGTCCTGATGGTGGATTCGGTTTGCTGGGTAATCCGCAACGGAAGCCTGCTTCCCATAGATTTTACAAGAAGTAAGCACTATTTTATCGGGTATCCGGGCGCGAATATATCCTGTGTCGAGCAGTTTCAAAATCAGATCCTGGCGGGATCTAATAATGGATTGTTTAAAATGGAGGAGGAGATGGCGCCCCTGCATTTATCCGCCGATGTTCTGATTGGTCCCATTGCGGACCTGCTGAATGTGGAAGACAAGTATTTAATCATTGCCGGTGCCAACGGGGGAATTTTTTCATTCGACGGCAGTCGCCTGATAAAACTGGATCAATTTGACACCCGGATTTACGAGATGAGTTATT
This sequence comes from Bacteroidota bacterium, assembly GCA_018222965.1. GTDB lineage: Bacteria > Bacteroidota > Bacteroidia > Chitinophagales > Saprospiraceae > JAAEZH01. Next base: position 47,439 of record JAAEZH010000019.1, on the reverse strand, counting down.
CAAGGCCGTATTTATATGGCCTTACGGCGAATCTTGTGTTTCGAAAGGATCTGTCGGAACCCAATCGAAATTTTGAGCGATTCCACTTTTACAACAGCCTGGGAATCGAGAAAGTAAACAGTCTGGAAGTCGATCCCGACAGCTTACACCTGGTTACCAATAACGGATTATACATATTTGGGCATGAAGATATGACCAGCCCAAAATTTGAAGTTGGACTTAGCGAATTGTGGATGGAGCAAAACGGTATACAAATCGAAGCAAATACCCAAATTCCCTACCGGCAAAACAGTATACGATTTAATTATAAATTGTTGTCCATCCCAAGTTTGGGGGAGATAGAATATGAATACCAGCTCTGGCCGGTGGATACCATTTGGCACCGCACGGAAGATCGAAATGTATTATTCCCGAGCCTGGCTCCGGACGATTATGTTTTTCGGGTCAAAGCAAGAGATGTTTTTGGAAATCGCTCGGATGAAGAATCCCTGACCTTTAGCATAGTTCCTCCCTGGTACTGGCGCTGGGAATTGTATCTGATCCTTTCACTTCTACTTATACTGTTCTTCTGGTATTTTAACAATCGCCGCTTGAGGAGAATTCAACAAGAAACCGAAATGCGCGAGCGGGTGAAAACCCAATTGGCCGAATTGAAACTCCAGGCTTTACGCACTCGTATGAATCCGCATTTCATATTTAATGCCTTCTCCGCCATTCAAAATGCGATCCGGAAGTTGGAACGGGAAAAAGCAGACCAGTACCTGACCAACCTCGCCCGTCTGGTACGGAAATACCTGGATTTGTCGGACCAAAATGAAATCATGCTTGATGAGGAGATCGAATTGCTACGCCTGTATTGTGAGATTGAGAAAATGCGCTTTGGAGGTGATTTAGATATTTCTTTTAATGTAGAAGAAGACCTGGCTGCTGATTTTATCGCTGTGCCAAGCTTGCTGGTCCAACCCTTTGTGGAAAATGCAATAAATCACGGGCTCTTTCACAAGGAAGGGCAAAAGAAACTTCAATTGAGTTTTAGAGAAGATGCGGAGGGGCTCCAGGTGGAAGTTAGAGATAATGGTATTGGCCGAAAGGCTGCTCAAAAGATTAAGGAATCGCATTTTAGGAATCACCAGTCAAAAGGTATTGGAATTGTAGATCACCGAATCAAAACCCTGCGGGATGCCGGAAAGTTTGAGGTAGCTTATGAAATTGTAGATTTGAAGGAAGGCGAAAAGGCAAAAGGAACACTAATACGCATAAAGCTCCGGGAAAAATGAAATTAAAAACCATTGTCATAGACGACGAAAAGTTTGCCAGAGAGGCGCTTGTAGATAAAATACAGGCTCATTGTCCCGAGATCGAAGTGGTGCTGGAAACAGGAGAACCTTTGGAAGCTTTACAGCGAATGCCCAAACTAAATCCCGATGTGATTTTTCTGGATATCATCATGCCCGGCATAAATGGCTTCGATTTTCTGGAAAAACTCCAGAACTTTCAGGGAGAGGTGATCTTTGTGAGTGCCCACGATAATTTTGCACTCCGTGCATTCCGTATGCTGGCTTTGGGATATC
>JAAEZH010000019.1:0-45858 GCA_018222965.1 Bacteroidota bacterium | reverse complement strand
TATCTCCTCAAACCCGTGGATACCCGGGAATTGAAAAATACCGTTGCTTACCTGAAAAAGCGATTCCCTCCGAGGCAGAAACGGGAAATGGATCCCCGATTTGCTGAATTCCTGGCCAGCCGAAAAAGCCCCACCCGAAAAATTGCACTTCCCGTTTCCAACGGATACACCTTTGTGCATGTAGACGATATTCAGCGGTGTGAAGGTGCGGCAAAATACACGGAGGTATACCACAAGAACGGAAAGGCGCTAAGCTCCAAAAGCATTGGCTACTTTGCAGAAATCCTAAAACCCTTCGGCTTTTTCCTGACACACCGTTCACACCTGGTAAATCTTGATTTTGTAGATTCCTACACGTTCGAGGGAGAAATCATTTTACAGGACGGAACTTCAGTGCCCCTCAGCAGAAGAAGAAAAACAGCTTTTATCAAACAGTTTGAATGAAGGGGTTTTTAATGTAGAATGTAGAATTGATAGTTTTTAATTCTTAATTTTTAGGGATTAATTTTCAATTAATAGAACGGAACCAACGGAACCAACGGAACCAACGGAACCAACGGAACCAACGGAACCACCCCTAAAAAACCTCCTTCTCAAAATCTGCAAACAGCATAAACCGGCTTTCGCCTTTTTCGTCTTTAAACTCGATGCCGTAATCATGCACCCGGGCCATCTCCTCCCGATCCTTCCGGTCAAAGCTATGGCTGTAGTATACCCGTTTTTCCATATCGAAAAAGCGCATCAGGTACTGGGTGTTTGATTTTGAATCGGGTACCCATGCGGAAATAAGCATATGTCCCGACTCCGTTTCCAAAGTAGCATGATAGTGTACATCCGAACCAGATTCTTCGCAGTAGAGGGCTTTGTCCTGATCAATTTTATACAGACAGGCTCCGTTCATAGCCTGTACGCCGGATTGTACCTTACCGTGGCCAAAAATGAATGCCAGGTATTTTCCATCATTGGATAGAATCGCGTTTCGAATGATGTACTTGTTATTTTCAATTTGTCGCATTACCTCACCACGCCGATTTAAAACGAGCAGCCTGCTTCGTTCACCGATTATACGCTGGTCTTCTCCACGTACCATTAAATTGTAAGCGATAATAATAAAACGATCCCCGACTTTTCGATATAGGATATTGCTGTCTGCTCTTTTGGCGGTGCTATACTCGGAGATGCGGAGTTGATTGTGTTTAGAGACGAGTTGGGTATATCCTTTTGTACCCGGTGTTAAATCCAGGCGATACTGGTCTTGTCCCTCTGCGTTTCTGCCCGCTATCGGAAAATCCAGCCCGTTAAAAGGGTTGTTTTCCCGAATGTTGAAGGCAGAAACCATTTTTCCGTCTTCCGGATCAAAAAACTGGATAGCTTCCAAATGCCCTTCTGTTTTTTCATAGAGAAGAGAAATACCAGTTTTGGCACTGGCTTGCGCCGAAATGGATTGGGATAGAAAACTAAGAAAGAAAAGTATTCCGAGTGTGCGGAGCATGTGCATGGACAATTAGTATTTAATCGGATTTCTTAACGATGAGCAACGGGGGCTCTATTGTGGTCAGACCAATTTAACCAAAATCCGTACACTTACAACAAAGATGAGTATGGCCGTGATCCGCAATACACTCCGTTGACTCAATTGCCGGATGGTGGTCCTAACTCCGATCTGTCCGCCGATGAAAACGGCTACCATCAATAAAAGACTAAAAGCCCAGTCGATGTGAAATTCGGGATTTGTCATCTGACCAAACATGCCCGACATGGAATTGACTAAAATGAAAAAGGCCGCAATAGCCGCAATCTTTTTCGGAATGTCCCAGCCGATAAAATACAATACAGGTGCCAGGAAAATACCTCCTCCAATTCCTACCATACCCGACAAAAAACCAATGCCACCTCCAATCAACGGACCCAACCACCGGGGCTTTGGCGCATCAGATTCTATGGACTTCTCATAGGCTTTCGCCGAAAGGCGTGGCTGAAACCACATTAATAGCGAAGCGAATAGGAGAGAGGTTCCAAGGGTGAGGTAAAATACCCGGGGCTCAACAGGCAACCAGCCTCCTACAAAGGCCGCCGGAACACTGGCGATGGCCAGAGGCGCTGCCCGACGAAAGTCCAGCCAGCCAGACCGGTAAAACAAAATCACACTGCCGGTCACCACCATTATATTACACAGCAAAGCTGTAGATCTTACCTGAAACATTTCCAGTCCATACAAGGCCAGTATGGCGAGGTAACTGGAGCCGCCGCCAAAACCGGCAGAAGAGTAAAGCAGCGCAATGCCAAAGAAATAAAGTAAGAGTTCAGGATGCTGCATAAAAGCCTAGTGAGAAGGAATAAAATTTGGCGAAATATAATCCTTTTAAAACATTAACGTTTGAATATATGAACGAATATTCATAAATTGGCACATCGGAATGTAAATAGACCCAATTTTGCCTGCTCAAACCTAATCGAACGACCATGAAAATTGAACAAATTTATACCGGTTGCCTGGCTCAGGGAGCCTACTTCATCGAAAGCGATGGAGAAGCTGCCGTGATCGATCCGCTACGGGAGACAGAGCCCTATCTCGACCGGGCGTCCAGAAGCGGAGCAACCATTAAATACATCTTCGAAACGCACTTTCACGCCGATTTTGTGAGCGGACACATCGACCTGGCCAAAAAATCCGGCGCGAAAATTATCTACGGTCCCAAGGCAGAAACAAGCTACGAAAAATACACCGCCAAAGACGGGGAAACCTTTAAACTAGGAAAAGCAACGATAAAGGTTTTACATACTCCGGGGCATACGCCCGAAAGTACCTGTTACCTCCTACTCGATGAAAACGGTAAAGAACATGCCCTGTTTACAGGCGATACCTTATTTATCGGCGATGTTGGCCGGCCCGATCTGGCACAGAAAGCTACCGGCCTCACCCAGGAAGATCTGGCAGGCTGGTTGTTTGACAGTCTGCGTAATAAGATTATGACGCTGCCCGATGATGTGATCGTTTATCCGGCCCACGGAGCCGGTTCCGCTTGCGGGAAAAATATGAGTAAAGAAACCTGGAGTACACTCAAAGAGCAAAAGGACAATAACTATGCACTCCGGGCAGATATGACCAAAGAAGAATTTATCCGGGAAGTAACAGACGGACTGCAACCGCCGCCCTCCTACTTTAAAGAAAATGCCCGCATCAATAAATCGGGCTATGAAAGTATTGACACAGTCATGAAACGCGGTGCCAAAGCTTTAGACCCAAAAGAATTTGAAGCAGCGGCCAATGCTACAGATGCCCTGCTGTTGGATGTGCGAAACAAGGAGGAGTTTGTAAAAGGATTTATCCCGAATTCGATTTTCATCGGATTGGACGGAAGTTTTGCTCCCTGGGTGGGAGCGCTGATTCCCGACCTGATGCAGCAAATTCTGATCATCGCCCCGGCAGGCCGGGAAGCAGAAACCGTGAAGCGCCTGGCACGTGTGGGTTATGACAACGCCATTGGGTATTTGAAAGGCGGTTTTGATGCCTGGAAAAATGCCGGTATGGAAGTCGATCAAATCGAAACCATCAAATCAGCTGATTTTGACATGGTTTATTCCAGAGAGCCGAAAGTTTCTATTCTGGATGTCCGCAAACCAGGAGAGTTTGAAGGAGAGCATATTGAAAACGCCCAAAGCTTTCCGCTGGATTTTATCAGCAAAAACATGCATCAGATTAACGATAAAGAAACCTATTATTTGCATTGTCGCAGTGGCTACCGGTCAACGGTAGCAGCCTCAATTCTCAAATCAAGGGGATTTGAAAACCTGATCAATGTACAGGATACCTTCGAAGCCATTACCTCCGGAGCTGTTCCGGTAACCGACTTCGTTTGTCCTACGACCAAAGCAGAGCAGTAAAAGGTCTGTAAAAGCTACAGACTGCATTTACCCATGTTTGCTTCCGGTTGTAAAAGGACCGGCAGGTAAAATATGGATCCTAAGAGAATGTCGAATACAGACTATTCTCCCGGATTCCCATTTGCCTCGCCATACTCGAAACCGGAGCAGGTAAGCTAATATTTATGAAATACGGATTTGTAATAGACAACCGAAAATGTATCGGTTGTCATGCCTGTACAACAGCCTGCAAATCGGAGCACGATGTTCCGGTTGGGGTCAACAGGACCTGGGTGAAACAAGTCGAAAAAGGCGAGTTTCCCAATACCCGAAGGCTGTTCTCGGTCATGCGGTGCAACCATTGTACCGATGCTCCCTGTGTGGAGATTTGCCCGGTAGAAGCTCTATTCTTTCGCGACGACGGGATCGTAGATTTCGATAACGATCGTTGCATTGGCTGTAAATCCTGTATGCAGGCCTGCCCATACGATGCACTCTACATCGATCCAAACTCCCACACAGCTGCTAAATGTAATTATTGTGCCCACCGAATCGATATCGGTTTGGAACCAGCCTGTGTAAATGTCTGTCCGGAACATGCCATCATCTCCGGTGACATGGACAATCCCGATACCGAGATTTCACAACTGCTGGCTCGACAGCAGGTGAAAGTCCGGAAAGCGGAAAAAGGAACCAACCCAAATCTTTTCTATATCGATGCGGATGAATCTTCTTTAAATCCGACAGCTACTGATAAAACAGGCGAATACTACTGGAATTCACAATCAAGAGGCGTTGGACACTTTGCCAAAGAAGCCGAAAAAATGGCTTTTAGCAATGGAGATGTAGTAAGCGCTCTCCTGGAAATGGAAAACAGCACAACCACTGCCGGACAACTGGCCCAAAATGGTTCTGAAAAGTCAGTGGAGGTGCTCATGAAAGGCAAAGCCCGCCGTATCTACGATACACCCGATAAGGGGATCCTCTGGGGATGGGAAGTTTCGGGTTATGTCTGGACCAAAGCCATCTCAGCCGGAGCATTTCTGGTGCCTTTTATGGCCAGCTTGTTTGGCCTGAAAGCTGCCAATGATGCCATCAGCTGGTGGAGTTATGGCCTGGCCCTCGGATTCCTTATGCTGACCGGACTGCTTTTGGTTAAAGACCTGGATCAGCCAAAACGATTTGCCTACGTGTTGCTTCGACCACAGTGGAAATCCTGGCTCGTAAAAGGCGGCTATTCCATTACACTTTATGGTGGATTGATAGCCTTGTTGGGTGCTTCGCTTTTCTTTGGCTGGAAGATACCCGGACTCCACTGGCTCACAGCCATTGTGGGGGTTATTGTTGCGGTATACACGGCTTTCTTATTCGCGCAAGCGAAAGGGCGGGACTTCTGGCAAAGTCCGACACTGGCGATCCATATGTTGGTGCACAGTTTTATGGCAGGTGCAGCAGTATTTTTGATACTTAGCACTTTCGTGGAAGGCCTGGCTGAATGGCAACCTTTCCTCAAAAACACCTTGCTTGCTTCTATCGGAGTCAACCTGCTAACCATGCTTACGGAGCTTACCATTACCCATCCAACAGAGGATGCCAAAACGGTGGTAAAAATGATCACTAAAGGCCGCTACCGGAATATGTTCTACCTGGGAGCCATTTCCCTGGGTAATCTGATCCCGATCGCTATGCTGATCTCCGGCGCAAATGTACTGATCGCTGCTCTTGCCGGCGTACTCGTACTGGCAGGTATTTATTTCACGGAAAAAATCTGGGTGGAAGCACCTCAGCGGATTCCTTTAAGCTAATGTCATGACTAAGAAACATTCCATTATAGAACGGATCGCTGAAAAATTAAAGCTGATCCCCAATCTACACGAAAACCGGGAACCCAATGTTCCCCGACTGACCGAACCTGGTGATTTGACCAAATTTCCACCACCGGAATCCTGGGATCACTGGGAGGAATACGAGGCCAAAGAACACCCTAAAAAGGTAAAAAAAGCCTATTCCATTGTTCCCACAACCTGTTTCAATTGCGAAAGTGCTTGTGGCTTAACGGCCTACGTCGACAAAGAATCCGGCAATATTCGGAAATTTGAAGGCAACCCCTATCATCCGGGTAGTCGCGGCCGCAATTGTGCCAAAGGGCCTGCCACGATCAATCAGATTACAGATCCCGATCGGATTTTGTACCCGCTCAAGCGCGTGGGCAAACGAGGAGAAGGCAAATGGGAGCGCGTTAGCTGGGAAGAGGCACTCAATGATATTTCCGGCCGCATCAACAAAGCGATTAGTGAAGGCCGAAACAATGAAGTGGCCTACCACGTAGGACGTCCCGGACATGAAGGTTATGCCAACCGGGTGCTTCAGGCATGGGGCGTTGACGGCCACAACAGCCACACCAATATCTGCTCTTCCGGAGCGCGCTTCGGGTATAACCTTTGGTATGGGTATGACCGTCCGTCACCCGATCACGCCAATGCCCGGTTCATACTCCTTATTTCAGCCCACCTGGAGAGCGGACACTATTTCAATCCACACGCACAGCGCATCATCGAAGCCAAGATGAAAGGAGCTAAACTGGCTACCATGGATCCCCGCCTGTCCAATACGGCGAGCATGTCGGATTACTGGCTGCCCACATATCCGGGCTCTGAAGCAGCTGTCTTGCTGGCTATGGCCAAAGTGATTTTGGATGAAGGATTGTACAATCGTCCGTTTCTCGAAAACTGGACCAACTGGCACGATTTTTTAGAAAAAGACCATCCGGATACGGAAGTGACCTTTGAGAATTATATCCTGAAAATGCGGGAGGCTTACGCCGAATATACTCCCGGGTTTGCCGAGCAGGAATCGGGAGTTCCGGCCGATAAGATTGTAGAGGTGGCCCGACAGATCGGGGACGCCGGAGAGCGATTTGCCACACACAACTGGCGCAGTGCCGCTTCCGGAAATCTCGGAGGCTGGTGTGTTAGTCGGGGTTTGCACTTCCTGAATGTTTTGACCGGAAGTGTGGGTACCAAAGGCGGTACTTCTCCCAATAGCTGGAATAAGTTTAAACCGAAGTTTTTCGATGTGCCTCCTGCCCAGAAGTTCTGGAATGAGTTGCACTTCCCCAATGAATATCCGCTGGCATTCTTTGAAATGAGTTTCCTCTTGCCGCATTTCCTGAAAGAGGGCAGAGGCAAGATGGATGTGTATTTTACCCGGGTGTTTAATCCGGTCTGGACGTATCCCGACGGCTTCTCCTGGATGGAAGCTTTAATGGATGAAGAAAAAGTGGGCATGCACGTGGCGCTAACCCCCACCTGGAATGAAACGGCATTTTTTGCAGACTACGTTCTGCCCATGGGCCATTCCGCCGAAAGGCATGACCTAAACAGCTATGCCACACACTCCGGTATGTGGATTGCTTTCCGGCAGCCTGTCTTGCGGGAAGCTGCGCGCCGCGCCGGTAAGCATGTAGAATTTACCTATGAAGTGAATCCGGGCGAAGTCTGGGAAGAAGACGAGTTCTGGATCGAACTCAGCTGGCGCATGGACCCCGACGGCAGTCTCGGAATCCGAAAACACTTCCTGTCTCCCTACCGAAAAGGAGAGAAGATTACGATTGACGAATATTATCAGTATATTTTTGAGCATACCAAAGGCTTGCCGGAAGCGGCAAAAGCAGAAGGACTTAGCGAGCTGGATTATATGCGCAAATACGGAGCTTTCGAAGTGGAGAAACACAGCTATCAAAAGCACCTCCACGAATTGAGTCCCGAAAAATTGGAAGGATCAACGGTCGATGAAAAGACCAACACCATCCTGAAGGACGGAAAGGCTATCGGTGTAATGATCGATGGAAAAGCCTGTACCGGGTTCCCGACTCCAAGCCGGAAAAACGAGTTTTACTCGCAAACCATGGTCGACTGGGGCTGGCCGGAATACAGAATTCCAACCTACATCAAGAGTCACATCCATCCCGAAAAACTGGATTCGGAAAAAGGCGAATATTGCCTGGTTCCAACTTTCCGGCTTCCAACACTGATTCACTCCCGCTCCGGAAACGCCAAATGGCTCACGGAAATCTCTAACCGAAATCCGATCTGGATGCATCCCGACGATGCCAGTCGCTTCGGATTCAAAACCGGAGATCTGGTGAAACTCAATACAGATATCGGTTATTTTATCGATAAAGTATGGGTTACACAGGGAATGAAACCAGGTGTGATTGCCTGCTCCCATCACCTGGGACGCTGGCGCCGTCCGCAAGACAAAACCGGTAACCGCTGGGCAACAAATACCGTGGGCATCTCCAATGATGGAAACGGTGGCTGGAAGATGAAAACCCTGGCAGGGATCAGCCCCTTTGAGAGCAAAGATCCCGACAGTAAGCGGATATTCTGGTCGGATGGCGGTGTACATCAAAATATTACCCATGCGGTTCATCCGGATCCAATCAGTGGTATGCACTGCTGGCATCAGCGGGTACGGATTGAAAAACCGGGACCGAATGAATCTTATGGCGATATATTTGTGGATACCAATAAGTCCTTCGAAAATTATAAAGAATGGCTGGCTATGACACGCCCGGCTCCCGGTCCCGACGGATTGAGAAGACCGCTATGGTTTAAACGACCAATTCGTCCGGCAGAGGAAACTTATTATCTTAATAAAAAGGAGGGTAGTGAAAAAGAGGAATAGTCGCCACAACGATATTTAATTGATTGAATAAATTAAACCTGTCCTTCGCCCTGGGGAGAAGGATGGGTTTTGCAAAATGGAGTACTGCTGAATTTTAAGTCTTTTGTACCGATACTGGATTGGTTGCCAAAGCAAACCTGGAAATCCTTTCGCGCAGACCTGATCGCAGGATTGACTGTAGGGGTGATGTTGGTACCTCAGGGAATGGCTTATGCCATGCTGGCCGGAATGCCTCCCATTTATGGACTATACGGGGGGGTGATTCCTTTGGTTATTTATGCGTTTTTTGGATCTTCCATTCGCTTATCACTGGGACCGGTTGCGGTATCCTCCCTGCTTATTTTAGCCGGTATCAGTCAGGTAGCAGAACCCTTCTCGCAAGAATATGTCCAGCTTGTATTGCTTACCGGATTACTGATTGGGATTTTGAAAATTATCCTGAGTTTTCTTCGATTGGGTTTTTTAGTCAATTTCTTATCTCAACCGGTCGTTCTCGGGTTTATTTCAGCTGCGGCAGTCATAATACTAATCAGTCAGCTCAAAGATCTGTTTGGAATCTACATGGAGCCGGGTCTGCCTCATCCCAGTGCCAAGCTGCAGTATATTTGGGCACATTTGGATGAAATACACTGGATCACCTTTGCGATTGGTGCGGGAGGGATTTTCCTGATTCTTTTGCTTTCGCGAATAAACAAGCGTTTGCCCTCGGCTTTGATTGCGATGATCATTGGCATACTGGTTGTTCGGATATTCCGACTGGATCAAGCCGGTGTAAGCATAGTTGGAGAAGTTCCCAAAGGCCTGCCGGGGTTTCTTTTTCCCAGGGCTACTATGGAGCAGATTCAGGCGATAATGCCTACCGTGTTTACCGTTACGCTGATCGGTATTATGGAGTCAATAAGTATTGCCAAGTTTTTGGAAAGCAAACACAGAGACCATACGATTCGTCCAAATCAGGAATTACTCGCATTGGGATTATCCAAGATCTTTGGCAGCTTTTTTCAGGCAATTCCAACTTCTGCCAGTTTTACCCGTTCGGCCATTAATGATGAATCCGGAGCAAAAAGCCAGCTTTCGGGCATTATTACCGCTGTATTAATTGGGCTTACATTGGCATTTCTGACGCCCTTGTTCTATTACCTGCCTAATGCCTTACTGGCATCGGTTATCCTTGTAGCAGTAGGCAAGTTGTTTCATTGGAAAGCAGCCCTGCATTACTGGAAGGTTTATCGTTCAGACTTCTTTATGATGATCATTACCTTTCTGGTCACCTTGCTGTTGGGAGTCGAACAGGGAGTGCTTGCCGGTGTAATATTATCGATCGTATTGATGGTGTATAGAAGTTCCCGTCCTCACGTAGCCATCCTCGGAATGATCCCGGGCACCAACCAGTACCGAAATGTTGCCCGCTTTCCGAAGGCATTGCAAGATGAAGAAATATTAATTCTTCGCTTTGATGCGCCCCTCTTTTTTGGGAACGCCAACTATTTTAAAGATGCCATTATGCGCCGGGTGCGCAATCGGAAAAACTTAAAAATGGTTTTGTTGGATGCCAGTAGTATCTACGACCTCGATGGTACGGGTATGGATGCGCTGACAGAAGTAGTGGAATCTATCCGCAAAGAAGGAATTACCTTTTACATCAGTGGCGTTTTAGGCCCCGTTAGGGACCGATTGTTTCGAAGCGGACTAATGGAGAACATCGGAGAGCTCAGCCAGTTTTTAAACGTACACAGGGCTGTTCAGGCGTATAAGGCAAGTGACAAAAAAGATTTGTGGGTGGACGCTGCTCTTCAGACCAATGCAGAAAAAAAACAGGGTAAATGAGGTGTGTGATTTGCATCACAACATCATCCGTTGATTCTGCTTTACCTTTGTTGAAAATTGCAAAACATGATGAACCTGTTGAAAAGAATATTCGGTGGCGGAGAACAACCAAACTGGGAAGAAATCCTCGAAAAAAAGCCGAAGATCATTGATGTACGTACTCCGGGTGAGTTTAAGCGGGGACATGTAAAAGGATCCGTAAATATTCCATTATCTGACCTGGGAGCACATATTGGCAAACTCCGAAAAACCGACAAACCTGTGATTACCTGTTGTGCCTCCGGAAACAGAAGTGGTGCTGCTGCTCGAAAATTGGAAGCACTGGGAGTTGAAGCATACAATGGCGGCCCCTGGCAGCGAGTAGCACAAATGGTCAAAAAATAATTTTCCAATGGAAAATGATAAGGACCATTGTCGAATTAGCCGTTGGGAGTTGCTTAAGAAAAAGCTGACAAATTACGATCCGGTGGCCTTTAAAAAGGCGATTGAATCGGAGCGTGATTTTGTGTTGATCGACTGTCGCAGGAAGGAAGAATTTAATACCGGATATCTGGCCGGAGCCCTAAATCTGGACTACTTGTCATACGAGTTTCTGGATGAACTGGAAAAGCTGGATGAAGGAGGAACATATTTTGTGTATTGCAGGTCGGGGCGTCGCAGTCTCCGCACCTGCACGCTCATGCAGAATAGCGGCTTTAAGAATGTGATCAACCTGGACGGCGGTTTAAATGCCTGGGAGGAAAAAATCGGGCAGGCGCCTTTGATCCTTTCTGATAAAAACAGCCGCTAATTACCCATTCTGATCGGCTGTATGGGCTCATACAGGGAAACTGAAAACCCGTTTTCGGTATCCGTTAACAATTTGACCTGACAGCCATGGACCAAAGTACTATCGACTCCTGGGTAAAGGAACACTTCCCACAAATTACTGACAAAGCCCTGCTCCGGGAATTCAGCGAGTATGGAAAAATACGCTATTTCAAAGCAGGGGAGCTCATTTTAGATTACGGCGATTATATCCGGCTGGCTCCCCTTGTGATGCAGGGAGCGATAAAAGTACTCCGCAAAGATTCAACCGGCCGGGAGATTTTTCTCTACTACCTAAAGGAAGGAGATACCTGCCCGGCTTCCTTTATTTGTTGCCTTTCGGCGAAAAAAAGCATCATCAGGACCATTGCTGAAGAAGATACGATGATCCTGGCCCTCCCGGTCAGGCAGGTCGATGAATGGATTTCCAAATACAGAAACTGGAAAGAGTTTGTGATGATGGCCTATGATCACCGCATCATGGAATTGCTTCAAACCATCGATAGCATTGCCTTTTTGCGAATGGATGAACGATTGCTCAATTACCTGGAGGAGAAATCGAAAGTCTCCGGATCTGCTGTTTTGGAATGCACCCATCAGGATATTGCCCGGGATCTTAATGCTTCCAGAGAATCTGTTTCACGGCTCTTAAAGCAACTTGAAAGAACCGGCATTATAAAGCTGGGCAGAAACCAAATCGAATTGATCAATGCCTGATTTTTTTTCGCTGCGTGATGTCGATCACTGAAGATCAGTCCGGTACTTCAGATATTTGTTACAGACAAGAACGAAATAATTATCGGCAATGAAATGAGCCGATTCAAAAATTTGCTTTAGGTCAAATTGGCGGGTTTTGTGTCTGCCGGAGAATAATCCGGCAGGCACTTTTTTTGTCTCCACACGAATAGCCATTCCCGGAAGGGAGAAAAGTATTATTTTCCCTCAAAGCATGCTTCCAGATGGACAACCTTCAAACCACTCGCATTCTGCGCCGCAATTTTTCAGGCCTTCAAAACCAGGCCTTATTGGATTCCATTGCCGAAAAATCCAATTGGCTGGAATTGGAGGAAGACACGATTTTGATTGATGTGGGAGATCAGGTAAGAGTGATCCCGCTCGTCGTAGAAGGCCTGGTCAAGGTAGTACGTGAAGACGAAGAGGGGAGAGGCGTGCTGTTGTATTACATTCGTCCGGGTGAGAGTTGTGCCTACAGTTTAAACTCCAGCCTGCAAAGAGGTAAAAGCCAGATTCGTGCCACAGCCAAAAAGGGCACCAGGCTCATTGCACTTCCTGCAGAGGTTTCAAATGAATTGCATCGCAATTATCCCCTTTGGCAAGCTTTTATCCTCAATACTTTTGCTGTGCGTTTTGCCGAATTGCTGGATGTGATAGACAGTGTATGTTTTGAACAAATGGATTCCCGCCTGCTTCGCTATTTGCGCAATCAGCAGCAATTAAATGACGGTTCTTCCCGACTGGAAATTTCTCATCAACAGATTGCCAACGATCTGCATACCAGCCGGGAAGTGATCTCGCGACTGCTAAAACAACTGGAAGGACAGGGAAGGGTGCAACTGCACAGGGGCTGGCTGGAAATTCAGGGCGAGCTGTAAATTTTTCCTAATGTAACTTTTGTCACCATAGCCTGTAACTGGATGTCCATACATTTATAGTATGCAAGGATTACCAAAATGGGCAAAACTGGTGCTTGTATGCTTGATCTGTTTATCACTGATTACCGGTATCGGATTGCTCATCGATTATTTTGTAAACCAATAAAAGGAAATTAAAATGAAACGAAACGTAGGAACTACGGATAAGTACATCCGTCTAATCGTAGGAGTAGTATTGGCAGTATTGCTGGCAACTGGTGTGGTGGCAATAGGAACCACTTTAGGTATTATTTTGGCCGTGGCAGCGGTGATCTTCCTCTTTACAGGCCTGGTAAACTGGTGTGCGATCTATGCGGTGGTAGGAGCCAATACCTGCAAGGTAGATACCAATTAGTTTGAGAGGGTTGTTTAGGGTTTAGAGAAGGAATATTACGCTTCTCTAAACTCTAAATGTACCAGCACCCAATCTTAGGGTCAAAACAGGAATTCCGAATTGGTGTCGCTCCGCTGGAGCTTACCATCAAAATCGCAAAAAATGCTACATAGGTTTGGCTCCTCTGGAGCCATTAACCACATTTACAGTAAGCCTCCAGCGGAGGCACACCTTTGTAACAAAAGGTATCGGATTCACTTTAAGCGCCGTAGGTGCGGCACTTGGTTTTGTTCCTAAGTTTATGTGACACTACAACTAAACTCTAAACGCTCATCTCTCACCTATTCTTCCATTTTCTTCTCAATCCGATCCAGCTTTTCTTCCAGTTTTAGCAATTTCTCCAGGATCAGGATATGTGTTTTTTTGGCATCAATCCCCACCGGACTGGAATCGCTGTGAATCATTTTAGCTATGGCGTCGTAGGTCTCTTTATCTGGTTTTAAATTCATGTTGCAGGATTTTATTTTTTAACGGCTTTCGCCGGATCATAATTGATGTTAATATTGATCCATACAGCTCTTGCAAAGCGGAAAAACCATACGAAAAAGATTCCGCCTACAGCGAGCAATAGAAGGAAAGAAGCGCCCATCGACCAGTCTAATACCCAATGGAAAAACATGATAAAAAAGAGGCAGAAGAATGCCGACATGATGTAGGATAAAAACATCGAACCGTAATAGAACCCGGGCTCCGGCATGTAGTTTTGACTACAATGCGGACAATGATCCGGCATTTCAAAAGGCTTATTAAATGAAAAACTTCCCGTCTCAAACAAATCGCCCGTATGGCACTTTGGACATTTGTGGGCGAAAATGCTGTATAGCTTAGATCCTTTTCCGAATAAAGGCATATTCCCTAATTAGTTTATGATGATTTTAATATGAAAATATGTTGTTATTTTCATATTAGCTAAAAAAATGACGGGCTGTCATTTCCGGAATAACAGCCCACTATATTACATATTGCACTGACAATTGTCGAGGCAATCAATAATCAAAGATACGTCTCGCTCCTTCAGCGAGTACATCATACTTCTTCCCTGGCGTTTTACGCTAAGTAATCCCTTTAGACGCATATTCTGTAGGTGATGCGAGGTAAGCGATTGTTCAGATCCCAAACGCTCACAAATATCTGTTACATTCAATTTTGGATGCTCCTCCAGTAGTTTAATGATACCGAGACGGATCGGATGTGCTACTGTTTTTAAAATGAAAGCAATGCGCTCGAGGCGTTCGGCTTCTGCTTCGTCCAGGACGAAAGGCTTGTCTGTTTTTGAACTCATTCTGCAAATTTATGAAAATATGATCATATAACATTTGTATCCCCTTTAAAGTTGAAAGTTTACAAGGGATCCGATCCGTTTCCAATTTAGCTAAACGTTTATTTCAACCCGTCAGGTCGGCAACCCGTCAGGTCGCCGACCTGACGGGTTGCCGACCTGACAGGTTGATGATGTACAAACAAAACAACATTATAATAAATGAACATTAATTCATATATTTGAATGTCGCTACTGGTTTTCAAGTAGCATTTCTTCTCAAAAAGCATAGTTCAATCATGGAAACAAACGGAAACGCAACAGACCTGTTAGCCTCAGAGGCCGGGCAGCAAGTGCGAGCCCGCCTGTCTGAAGAACGTACCCTAATGGCCCTGGATAAACTGTTGCAGCGCATCGATACGCTGGAAACAGCCGTCGAACGCCTTAGTACAATCATGGATCAGGCGCCCGGAATGGCAGCTATGGTCACAGATATGGCCGATGAGCGCATCAATCAGGCCTCCCAACAGGGTATAAATCTGGAGGAAAGGCTGGGAAATGCTTTACATCTCGCCGAGAAACTTACGGCTCCTGAAATGACTAAAAAACTGGATAAACTCGTCGAATTCGCCGAGCAGGGACCCGGACTCATGTCAATGGTTGTCGATGTGGTAGATGAGGGCATGCGGAATGCTATAGACAATGGCTACGATCCTCAGGCTTTACTTCATTTAGCCGGAACAGCCAACACGGCTCTCGTTCAGGCAGTCAATACGCCGCCCGCTAAAGTCGGAGGCATTTTTGGCTTGCTGAAGGCTATCAAAGACCCCGATCGCCAGCGCGGTCTCGGATTCCTGATGAATTTCCTTAAGGAATGGGGCAAACGCCTGTAATCCATCCATTTACTTCAATTAAAATGTCAAATACATCATGGCACATCATCAAGTATTAGTCGTAGGTGGCGGTTCTGCCGGCCTGACTGTGGCTGCGATGCTTCGCAATAAACCCAACGCTCCGGAAGTAACGATTATAGATCCTTCCGAAAAACATTATTATCAGCCAATCTGGACACTGGTCGGAGCCGGTGTATTCCCAAAAGAAGTTTCCGAAAGAAATGAAGCCGATTTCATTCCGCCGGGAGCCAATTGGATAAAAGACCGGGTTGAGTCTTTTGACCCCGACAACAACAGCCTGACTATCGGTAGCGGCGAGAAACACACCTACGATGTACTCGTTGTGGCAGCGGGCATCCAAATTAACTGGGACCAGATTCCGGGATTGAAAGAAAGTGTAGGAAAACCAGGTACCGGAGTTTGCAGCAATTACGATTACAAAACGGTAGAAAGCACCTGGGAAAACATCAAAGCCCTCAAAAAGGGAACAGCCCTGTTTACGCATCCGTCTACGCCGATCAAATGCGGAGGAGCACCACTGAAAATTACATATCTGGCCAGCGATTATTGGCGTAAGCATGGCCTTTCGGCGAATGTAAAAGCGAAGTTCATCAAAGGCGGCCCGGGCATTTTTGCCGTCAAAAAGTATGCAGATTCTTTGACCAGAGTAGCAGACCGCTACAACATCGAGCGGGTATGGCAGCACGACCTGACAGCCCTGAACCCGGATAAAAAGGAGGCCACTTTCAAAAATCTGGATACGGGTGATGAACGCATAGAAAAATACGATATGATCCATGTCACACCCCCAATGAGTGCCCCCGATTTTATCAAGAACTCCCCACTTGCTGCTGAATCCGGTTGGGTAGAGGTGGATAAATCGACTACCCGACACGTGAAATACGATAATGTCTTTGCTCTTGGAGATAATAGCAATCTGCCCACTTCAAAGACCGGAGCTGCCATCCGCAAACAGGCACCAGTTGCCACGGCTAATGTGATGGCACAATTGGAAGGACGTCAGCCGGAGAAAGAATATGACGGTTATACTTCCTGTCCGCTGGTAACCGGCTACGGCAAACTGATTCTGGCTGAGTTTGATTACGACAAACAGCCTATGGAAAGTTTTCCTTTCAATCAGGCAAATGAACGATATAGTATGTACGCACTGAAAGCGTATGGGCTCCCTCAAATGTATTGGCACGGTATGCTGAAAGGACGAGAGTTCTAAAAAACTTTATGCTGTAAATCAATTCAGAATCCGGATGCCCGCCAAAAGTGGACCATCCGGATTTTTTTTGTACCCACACCCACACCCACACCCACACTCAAACTCACACTCATCCCGATTGCTATCGGGACAAACTCAAACTAACCATAAACTGTGACCCCGATCACGTGTTATTATCAAAACAATCCGGACTTTTGGGATACAATTTGATCAAATGGACCTTTGGAACAGCATAATTGAAAGTTATCAGGGATATGCTTCTTACCTGTGGCGCGAAATAACAAATCCCGGTTGGCACAATTACTTTTATTGGCTGATCGGTGTTTCCAGTTTTTTCTTTGGGCTGGAGGTGTTTTCTCCCTGGCGCAAGAATCAGGCAAAATTCAGAAAAGACTTTTGGCTGGACTTCTTTTACATGTTTTTCAATTTCTTTCTATTCTCCCTCATTATCTATAATGCTGCCTCGGATTTAGTCGTCAACTTTTTCAACAACGGCATAAAAGGCCTTACGGGCTTCGACATGCAGGCTTCAAACCCCATGCGCAATTTCCCGATGTGGGCGATACTGTTAATCGGGTTTGTCGTAAGGGATTTTGTTCAATGGTGGGTACACCGCCTTTTGCACTGGCATCCCAGACTTTGGAAATTTCACCAGGTGCACCACTCTGTAAAGGAAATGGGCTTTGCGGCTCACCTTCGTTTTCATTGGATGGAAACCGTTGTGTATCGCACCATCGAATACATTCCGCTTGCCCTGCTGGGGATTGGCCTGTATGATTTTTTCATCATCCACATCTTTAGCCTGGCAGTGGGACATTACAACCACTCCAATATTTCGGTTGATAGTAAAGTTACAGGGGGGATTCTGGGAGCATTGATTGGCATTGCCATCGCCACATCCGCATTTGATATCCATCTGATGGACGGGGTAGATGCTGCTTACCGCTTTTTCATTCTGATTCCGGCCGTATTAATTGGCGCTTTTTTACTGGGGCCCGTGATGAAAAAGCTGTTTAACAGCCCCGAGATGCATATCTGGCATCATGCCTATGATTTGCCAGAAGAGAAAAAATATGGGGTAAACTTCGGACTGTCGCTCGCAATCTGGGATTATCTTTTTGGTACTGCTTATATTCCGCATGACGGACGTGATATCAAACTGGGCTTTCCAGGCGTGGAAGAATTTCCGGAAGACTTCAAAGGACAGGTAACTTACGGCTTCGGTAAGGAGAAAGAATAACTTTTTTGCCCTCCTCCTTGCTTCCAGTCTCCCAATCTAAATCTAAAACTTGCAATTACTAACTATTTGGTTTAACTTTATGGTTAAGTATGGCAGAAAGTACAGAACAACTGATCCTTAATACCGCCCGCAAGCACTTTGTGAAAAACGGATTTGTGGCGACACGCATGCAGGAGATCGCCGATGAAGCAGGCATCAACAAAGCCATGTTGCATTATTATTACCGGTCTAAACAAAAACTGTATCAGGAAGTACTCGATCAAGCCCTCAGTGAAGTGGTTCCCCGTTTTGCCGCAGCCATCAGTACGGAAGGGCCGTTCTGGACAAGAGTAGAAAACTTCGTCGATATCTACCTGGAAACCCTGCTGGAACATCCGGAAATTCCGATTTTCATGATGACCGAACTTTCGCAAAAGCGCGAACAGTTTATTGAAGCCCTGAAAAAACGCGCCAATCTCATGCCAGCCTTACAGTCCTTTATTGCACAAATGATGGCAGAGATGGAAGCCGGAAATATTCGGGAGGTTCCTCCCATGCATCTGTTTCTAAACATCATGGGGATGACCGTTTTCCCTTTTCTGGCCAAACCGGTATTCGTAAACGTATTTGAAACGGGAGAACCCGCTTTCCACGAATTAATGAAGGAACGCAAAACCGTTATCCTCGATTTTTTAAAGCGGGCACTGGCCGTTTAAAATTTTTTACACGAGTGTTAACCAAAAAGTTAAATAATATAGTTAGCGATATGAAGCGATTATTAATAACCTTCTCCCTAATCCTTCCGGGGCTGCTGCTAATGGCACAGGATGTAGAGCAGTTGAGCCTGCAAGAGGCCTATGAGATGCTGGAAACCCGGTATCCAAAATTGAAGGACACCGAAATTTTATCTCAAATTCGGGACAATCAATTGCTTCAATTGCAGAAGCAGCGGCTTCCCCAAATCAGCCTCAAAGCAGACGGCAGATTACAATCAGAAAGCACCTCCCTGGAGCCGGAACCCGGTACCATGATACCCTTCGAAATTGACCTGCCGCTCTATTCCCTGCGCACGTATGTAGAAGGGCAGTATACGCTGCTGGATGGCGGATATCAGGACGGCAAAGAGCAACTTGCAGAAGCCCAATTTCTGGTCGATCAACAGTTCCTGGAAGTGGAAAAACACCAGCTGCAACAACGCATCAATCAGCTTTTTATCGGCATAAACCTGCAGCGGGAACAATTGGCTCTTTTTGATCTCAGCCTGAATGAACTGAATACCCGCCGGGAAGTCATTCTGGCCGGAGTGGAAAATGGGGTTCTCCTCCCTTCAGACCTCGATCGACTGGATGTGCGGATCATAGAGATTGAAGCGGCAAAATCCAATCTGGAAAACCAGCTTCAGGGGATGATTAATAGTTTGTCCGGATTGACGGGAGTCAACCTGGCCCCGGATGTACAATTATCCTGGCAGGACTGGCCGGAAGTCTTTGCTTTCCCGGCAATAAACCGGCCGGAAACCGATCTGCTACAACTGCAGCAAAACGCGCTTTTATCCAAAGAAGCACTCATTGATGCCGGAAGAAAACCCAAGTTGGGCGTCTATGCCCAGGCAGGTGTTGGATATCCCAATCCACTGAATATTCTCGACAATTCGGTCTCGCCATACGCCCTGGTAGGTGTAAACTTTCAGTGGCCGCTGCTGGACTGGAAATACAGTCGATTGCAGAAAGAAGAACTTCAGTTGCAAGCTTTGAAACTCGACCATGCAGCCCAAACGCTGACCTTCAATATCGAATCGGCCGAAGCTGCTTATACAGCAAGTATTCAGGCTCTGGAAAGTCAAATTGAATACGATCAAAAAATCGCGCTGTTGCAAGCCCGAATTCTCGATCAGTTGGGGGCACAACTGGAGGAAGGAGTGATTACCTCTGCCGATTATGTGGCCCAGGTAAATACAGAGCTTAAAGCCCGGCAAAACCTGCTCATTCATCAACTCAAACTCAAACAAACGCAATTGGACTTCCTCTGGCAAAGAGGCTATTTCAATCAATAAAAGACTGGATAATGATCAAGAAAACAACATACCTCGCCCTCATGACCCTGCTCCTTGCTTCTTGCAGCGACACCGAGCAGGAATCAGACGCTTACGGCAATTTTGAAGCGGTCGTAACCACGGTTAGTGCAGAGACCGCCGGCCGCCTGCATTTTCTCCATGCGCAGGAAGGAGCCCGGTTGAAGGCCGGTAAATCGGTAGCGCTGATTGATACGCTTCAACTCGATTTGCAACGTAAACAATTGGAAGCCACCATTGGAACACTCCCCCAAAAACTACGCTCTGCGCTCGAAGAACTGGAGGTGCTAAAAAAGCAAAAAGCCAATCTGGTACGCGAAAGAGATCGCGTGGCTCGCTTAATCGAGCGTAATGCCGCTACCGACAAACAACTCGATGATCTCAACGGACAAATGGAGGTGTTAGACAAACAAATGGAAGCGGTGAGAGCGGGCACGGCTACTCAAAACCAGGCTATTCTTGCTGAAAAAGAACCACTTCAGGCGCAGATAGCACTGGTCAATCAACAGATCCGTCGATCCACTATACAGAATCCCGTGACAGGAACGGTGCTTACCCGCCTGGCAGAAGCCGGGGAGTTTGTAGGACCGGGAGTGCCGCTTTACCGCATTGCCCGTCTGGATACCCTCGACCTGCTTTTTTATGTCGATGCCGTTCAACTCCAGACCCTTCGCCTTGGCAGTAGGGTGGAAGTGCTTACGGATCAGGGGACCGACGCCTATGCCCGTACCACCGGTACTATTTCCTGGATCTCGGAGGAAGCGGAATTTACACCCAAAACCATTCAGACCAAAAAGGATCGGGTAAACCTTGTCTATGCTGTAAAGGCACGGGTGGCAAATCCGGAAGGTCTTTTAAAAATTGGAATGCCGGCAGAGGTCAATATTGAGCCTTCCGGCGAAAAAACAGCTGGTCAATGAAACCCTCCATTCAAATAAATCAAATCGGCAAAACCTACGGAGATGTAATGGCCCTTTCAGACATAAACCTGGAAGTAGAAACGGGCGAGCTATTTGGTTTGATCGGACCCGATGGTGCCGGCAAAACCACCCTTTTTCGCATCCTTACTTCTTTGCTGAAACCCAATGCCGGTGAAGCCTGGGTCGAAGGACTGCATACCGTGAAAGACTACAAAAAGATCCGCCGCATTATTGGTTATATGCCCGGGAAATTTTCGCTCTATCAGGACCTCAGTGTAGCCGAAAATCTGACATTTTTCGCTACTATTTTCGGTACTACGATCCAGGAAAATTACCACCTGATTAAAGAGATTTATCAGCAACTGGAGCCTTTCAAAAACCGGAGAGCCGGGAAGTTGTCGGGAGGAATGAAGCAAAAACTGGCATTGTGTTGTGCCCTGATCCACGAACCGAAAGTCTTGTTTCTCGACGAGCCGACCACCGGTGTGGATGCCGTGAGCCGGGCCGAATTCTGGCAAATGCTCAAGCGTCTCCGCGAACGGGGAATCACCATAATGGTCAGTACCCCTTACATGGATGAAGCCTCTCTTTGCGAACGAATAGCTCTCATCCAGGGCGGGAAAATATTGAGCGTGGATGCGCCGGAAGCCATTACTAATAGCTATCAAAAGCCATTATATGCAGTACGCACAGCCGATTATTATCGCCTCCTGAATGACCTGCGTGATACAGATTTTGCAGAGCGGGTGGCGCCTTTCGGCGAATTTTTACACCTCACTACCCGGGAAAAAATGCCCGAACAGGAGATCAAAGATTTCCTGCTCAGCCGGGGACATAGCGACATTCGGCTCCAGCCGGCAAAACCAACCATAGAGGATGTATTTCTGGATCTAATGCAAACCACATGAAAAATGAATACGCCATACAAGCCATAGATCTAACCAAAAAGTTTGGAGACTTCACGGCTGTGGATGCCATTTCATTCGACGTGGAGAAAGGAGAGATCTTCGGTTTCCTGGGGGCCAATGGTGCCGGCAAAACGACCGCCATAAAAATGCTGATTGGCTTAAGCAAACCGAGTAGCGGGCAAGCAACCATTGCCGGATATGATGTCTACAGTCAGACGGAGTTGATCAAGGAACACATCGGCTATATGAGTCAGAAATTCAGTTTGTACGAAGACCTGACCGTTCTCCAAAATATCCGCTTTTACGGGGGCGTGTACGGCCTTTCGCGGAAGCGCATAAAAGAAAAATCTGCCGAGATAATCGAACGCCTGAATCTGGAAGCCAACGCCCGAAAAGTGGTTGCTGACCTTCCACTGGGCTGGAAACAGCGACTGGCTTTTGCTGTTGCGAGTGTACATGATCCGGCGATCATATTTCTGGATGAACCAACAGGTGGAGTAGATCCCGCTACCCGTCGGCAGTTTTGGGAAATGATCTATGAAACAGCCAGTCGGGGCGTCACCATTTTTGTAACGACCCACTACATGGATGAGGCGGAATATTGCGACCGGATCAGCATCATGGTAGACGGTAAGATCGAAGCGCTGGGCAAGCCCGGAGCACTCAAATCCCAATTTGAAGCTTCTCACATGGAGGAAGTATTTCTCAAACTGGCCAGAGGATAAAATCAGGATTATGTTAAAGACCTTCATAGCTTTCGTCAAAAAAGAGATGTATCACATCCTGCGGGATGTGCGTACCCTGCTGATCCTGTTTGGAATGCCCATAGCCCTTGTATTGATTTTTGGGTATACAGTTACCAATGAATTTAAAGGGGCCTCAGTCGGGATTGTGGATCAGGCGCAGGATGATTTAAGCAGGCAATTGATAACAAAACTTACGGCTTCCGGCCATTTTGAACTGGTTAGAAAACCACACAACATCGAAGCATTGGAAGCAGACTTTCGGGCGGGGGATGTCAAATTGGGTATTATCATTCCGCCTGATTTCGAGAAGTATTTCCTTGGCGGAGAAGGTTCGACGATCCAATTGATCAGCGATGCCACAGAGCCCAACTATGCCGTTACACTGACCAATTATGCCAGCCAGATGATCCGGGATTTTCAGCAGGAGCAATTTCCCACGGAACAAATGCCTTATGCTGTTGCGATAGAAAACCGCATGTTTTACAATCCTGAACTGGTGGGCGCCTATAACTTTATTCCCGGCGTCGTTGCACTGATATTGATGTTGATCTCTGCCATGATGACCTCCCTGACTATCGCCCGGGAAAAGGAAAGCGGAACGATGGATCTATTGCTGGTTTCTCCCCTGAATCCGGTTCTAATTATCCTGGGTAAGGTGACCCCTTATGTGGTGCTTTCTTTTATCAATGCCCTGGTTGTCTTTGCTATGGGATGGCTGATTTTTGATGTGCCTGTGCGTGGAAGTCTGGCCCTCTTACTGGCCTTGTGCCTATTGTATTTAATGGTGGCTCTGGCTCTGGGAATTCTGATCAGTACCCGCTCAGACAGCCAGCAAACAGCTATGATGATGTCAATGTTTGTTTTGCTGATGCCCACCATGCTTTTATCGGGCTTCATTTTTCCGATAGCAAGTATGCCGGCCATTCTGCAGTTTATCTCGAAGATCATTCCCGCTAAATATTTCATCCTCATTGAAAAAGCCATCATGCTAAAAGGAGCCGGATGGGAGGCGATTGCCATCCCTGCCGGGGTGCTGTTGCTGATGATGTTTGTACTGCTGGCTGCAGCCCGGAAGAATTTTAAGGTAGTTTATGATTAATGTAGAATTGAGAATGAGGAATGTACCAGAATGGAAAAAATAACAGACGACCGAAGCGCCAAAGGCGATGAGAAATCAACCATCCGCCGGCGGCGGATTCTCAACCCTGGCCGCTTTTGCCGGTCAGTCTCACCAGAAAAGGTTGAATTAAGAATTAAAAACTAAGAATTAAAATCTACAAATGCGTCGATTACTATTCATAGTGCGAAAAGAGTTTATCCAGATATTTCGCAACAAAGCGATTCTGCCATTGATCACGCTGGTGCCGATCATACAATTGATCGTGTTGTCTTATGCCGCTGATAATGAGGTGCGCAATGTGCAGCTGGCGATAGTCGATCAGGATCATTCTGCTTATTCTCGTTTGTTGATTTCCAAGATTCGGGCATCCGATCGGTTTATTCTGGTAGATGCAGGTGCTTCTGTTGCCCGGGCTAAAGAAGGCATGCAGCTTGGAGAAGTGGATGTGGTACTGAGTATTCCACCCCAATTTGAAAAGGATTTTCTACGCTATAAATCCGGGGAAATACAATTATTGGTGGATGCGATAAATGGCCAACAGGCAACCGTAGGAGCGGGTTATCTGAGTGCGATAATACAATCGTTTAGCCAGGAAATTCGAGAGGATGCAGCTCCAATGCTGGCCGTGCAAAAAAGAGCCGGGCCGCAGATAAAACTGGAACATGCCTACTGGTTTAATGAAGAACTGAATTACAAACATTTTATGGCACCGGGCATTATGGGCGAATTGGTAACCATCCTGGTGATGTTGCTCACCGCTATGAATATCGTGCGCGAGCGGGAGGTGGGAACCATCGAACAGATCAATGTTACACCCATTCGTAAGTGGCAATTCATTCTGGGGAAAATGATTCCTTTTCTGATTATCGGATTACTCTTGCTGACCATCGGACTCACCGCCGGGAAGCTGTTATTTGACGTTCCTATGCGGGGGAATCTGATTGTTGTTTTTGCTTATTGCCTGGTCAATTTGGCTGCCGTATTGGGGCTGGGATTGTTTATTTCTAATTTATCGGATACCCAGCAACAGGCCATGTTTACCACCTTCTTTTTTGTGATCATCTTTATTCTGATGAGCGGATTGTTTACACCGATTGAAAGTATGCCTCAGTGGGCACAATGGCTCACCGTTCCCAACCCTATCGCGCATTTTGTAAATGTCATGCGTTCGGTATTGTTAAAAGGAAGCAGCTTTTCAGATGTTTCTTACAACTTTTGGGTAACCGGCATACTGGCTGTGGTGTTTAATTTTGCCGCGGTTAAAAGCTACAGAAAGGTGGTATAAGCGAACAGCCATCCTATGCACAGGGCATAAAGGATGGCATCGCCAGGTCGAAACCCTGGTACTGTTTCACAAGCCTTTGCAACTCAATAATCTTAGTGTCTTCTGCCAGAGTAAGTCATGGCTTCTCCTTTCCCAAAACTATAACTAAGTCCCAGGGTGAGGAATCGGCCGCGTTGGGAGAAATCGTAAAGATAGAAGTCGGGTTGGTCAATGATGCTTTCGCGAATGCGGGAAGCGAAAATATCCCGTACGCCGAAGTTGGCGATCAACTTGCCGTCCCAAAACTTTTTGCGAATACCGGCATCGGCAAATGCAAATCCGGAACGCATGCCCTGGACGGTTTCCACATCTGATCGGTAGTCACCACTGATCTCCACATCAATACCTAATGGCAACTTAAACTTAGCGGTGATTTCGGTAGACCACTGATCGTTGGCAAAGTCAAAGTTCTGATTTTCAAACTGACCTTCCCGGTTGAAATACCCATAGTTGAATTCGGCATTCAGCGTAAGCCATTTTACAGGTGTATACTTACCGTTGAGTTCAAATCCGGTCTTGCGATTGGTACCCAGGTTTACGGGAGTAGTTATGTTGGTGTTGCCGTCAAAGAAGGAAACCCGCTCTACAACATCGGTGGTGTACAAGTGGTAAATACTGGTGTTGATGGATGTTTTACCGAATATGAAAATGGCCGTTACCTCATAAGAGTCGCCAAACTCAGGTTGCAGATCGGGATTTCCTACTCTGACATTATAGTTGTTCCGTATATTAAAAAACGGATTCAAATCCCATAGTCGCGGACGGAATATCCGTCGGGAATATCCGGCCTGCAATTGCACAAACTCAGAAATCTTATAGGAGGAGTGCAGGGTAGGGAAGAAGTTGGTATAGTTTTGCTCGTTTGCTTCACCGGTTGTGGTCAGCAAGGTGTTTAGCTGTGTGTTTTCAACCCGTGCTCCCAATTTCACGCCCCACTTATCGCCTTCGTAAGAGGCCGTACCATAACCGCCGAGCACTTTTTGGTTGTATTCAAAATTATTGGTCAGACTGGAGTCTATAACCCATTCGTCGCTCAGACGATTGAATACGGCATAATCGTTGCCCACATCATTGATCTCATATTGCGCACCGGCTTCCAGGGTGATTTCTTCGGTAATAGGATCTACATAATCCAATTTGAAAATATAGTCGCGCTGGAAAAAATTGGTTTGTGTTCGTTGGTTTGGATCAATTTCACTCCCCAGGATAGGGTTGTTTACAAATTCGGAAGATTGATCTTTGCTAAAATTGTTACCCAGGGTACTGAACAGGAGTACGTGATCTTCGTTGTCCTTGAATTCCTTTTTGTACTGCAGGTCATATTGCCACTTCGGGTTGGTTGCTTCGGTGGTTTCTTCCCGGAACCAACTGGATACAAGCTCATCGTTTTCGTAAAAGAAAAAATCGGTTTGGGATGGCTGATCTTCAATCTCGTAGGCAAAATTACCGGCGAGGGTAAGAACGTTCAGGTCGTTGATGTAATAATCGGTGCCCAGGGTGAAATTGTAAAAAGCTTCATTTCTGTATTCTACACCGGAAGTTTCAATGATGGAATTTTCAATCTTATTTTGATTGATGCTCTCCCGGTAACGGGGCAGTGAACGGTATCCGCCCCCAAACTGGGTGAAAAAGTTGAAATTCTCTGTGCGATAATTGATACTTCCTCCCACGCTGTGGTTGTCCGGAATACCGGTATTGGCAGAAATGGAGCCGTTGAATCCTTTCTTTTCTTCTTTTTTCAGCACGATGTTGATAATACCCGAAGTACCTCCGGCTTCATACTTGGCTGAAGGATTGGTAATTACTTCCACACTTTCAATCATGTCTGCAGTGATGGTACCCAGGGCGTTGCTTCCCTCATCGGCCAATACAGATGGTTTACCATTGATCAGGATCTGTACGCCGGAGTTGCCGCGCAGGGTAATCTGACCTTCGATGTCGACATTTACGGAAGGCACATTATCGAGTACATCCAGCGCGCCCATGCCGGTGCTGCTGATGTCTTTACCAACATTAAAAACCCGTTTGTCGAGTTTGAATTCTACGGTAGAACGTTCTGCCGTAACCTCCACTTCCTCCAATTGCTGTGCATCCTGTGAAATGGAAATAGTGCCTAATTCCACGATACCTCCATCCGCTTCAAATTCGGAGATTGTTTTTTTCTGATAGCCGATAAAGGAGATTTCGACATAGACATCATCCGAATCTGTTTTTACCATAAAGGCTCCGGAATCATCTGTAGTAGTACCTGCTATCATTTTTTGGGAAGAAACAGAACCCACTGCAATGGTCGCATAAGGAACGGGTTCCTGCGTTTGGGCGTCAATGACAATACCCGTAATTTTTAATCCGCTTTGACCTTCGGCGAAAGCCGGTAAAGCAAGAAGCGTAAAGAGGATTATTCCATTTTTTAGTAAGTTGGTCATAAATAGCACATTTGGGCTTTTGACGATAAATCGTCGGTATAACTGTCAGCTGGCAATATAGCAGGCGGATTTCCCGGAGATTCGTAGCAAGTTTTGCCCCGGGGTCATCTATTTGAATGCAAAGGAGCAGCCATTGTTGCAAGTCAGAAAATATTTGTGGGCCAACGACATATTTTGCCCGGCCAACGGCAAATTTGCTTCTCAATGGCCTCTCCCTGTTCAACAAGCTATATAGGTCAGGGATCTGAAGATCCGGCAGTATCCGGGGATTCTGTGTTGATCGGGGGATGAATTGCGCCGTTGGGCAGATTGGATTCGTCTGCTGCTGCCTATAGACTTAGTTTTGAGTTATGATTAAAACCGGAATAAATAAGCGCCCTTTCCTATGGGAATTTTTGTTTCAGCTGATTCTCCTGGCTTTGGTGTTTTCCTTTTACTCCTTTGATCGGGAAGAAACCAGTATTGAATTGTATGAGGTTGCTTTCTTCCTGAATTATGCCGTAGCTGCCTGCATTATTAATTATTTGCTGTTGCCCCGGTTTTTGTACCAGAAGAAATATGTGGCTTTCATCCTGTCTTTTTTGGCAGTGATTGCCCTGGTGATCTATGTCGAAGAAGGGATTTTGGAGAAGATTTTTTTCCCCGACACCCGGGGATTGGGTTTTCCGGGTGTGATCTATAATCTCGTTGGCGCGCTCCCAACGATTAGTATTCTGACGGGCTTTAAGTTTGCCTGGGATGCGCTGACCAAACAACGGGAAGTGGAGCAATTGCAAAGCGCCGTTCGCGAAAGCGAAATGCAGTTTCTGAAATCTCAGATCAATCCGCATTTTCTTTTCAACAACCTGAATAATCTCTACTCACATGCCCTGGAAGAATCGCCCAAAACACCGGAAATCATCCTGGAATTGTCGGGGGTTCTTCGGTATATGCTTTACGAATGCCAGGAGAAGTATGTTCCGCTCAGCAATGAATTGGAACAACTGCGAAACTTTATCAATCTAAGCCGATTGCAATTTGAAGGTAGGGGAGAAGTGATTTTTCACAAGGATATACCGGAGGGGGATTTTAGAATTGCCCCGTTGATCCTGCCTGTTTTTGTGGAAAATGCCTTTAAACACAGCCTTTCCAGCCAGAGTCAGGATATATACATAAAGATCGAAGTGACGCTCAGCCCCTCCGGTCACCTGCAATTTACCTGCGAAAACACCTTTTCCGAGCAAACCAATACGGATAGTTTGAGCAAAGGTATCGGTCTTCAGAATGTCCAAAAGCGCCTGGGGATTCTGTATCCCGATGCCCACAAACTGGATATTGATATTCAAAAAGATATCTATTCGGTGTCCCTGCAATTGGATTTGAAAACAGCCAATAAGACCCATAATTCATGACTTGCGTAATCATAGAAGATCAGGCTCCGGCACAGCGGGTACTCAAAAAGTACATTCGGGATATGGGCACGCTCGAATTGAAACAAACTTTTACGGATGCTATTCAGGCCCTGGAATTTTTGAAAGAAAACCCTGTCGAACTGATTTTTCTGGACATCCATTTGCCTAAATTATCCGGTATCGATTTTCTGCGGGCATTGCCCAATCCGCCTTTAGTCATCATGACTACTGCTTTCTCTGATTATGCAGTGCAGAGTTATGAATTGGATGTGGTCGATTATCTGCTCAAGCCTTTTTCATTCGAACGTTTTGTGAAAGCCGTAAATAAAGCCGATCAATTTCAGGCAGGCCAAAAATCCAGTTTATTGCCTTCCGGCGAAAAGGCCTTCTTCATTAAATCGGGTTATGAATACATAAAAGTCAACAGCCGGGATATTCTCTACATCTGTACCGATATGGATTATACAGAGATCCACCTTTCCGATAAAAAATACCTGAGCCCGGAAACCCTGGCTTCCTGGGAAACCAGACTGGGACCTGCTGACTTTATCCGGGTCCACAAATCCTTCCTGATCAATGGTTCAAAAGTGGAGAAAATAGCTTCCAATCAAATATTCCTGAGTCCGGAGCATATTGTGCCCATTGGTAGAGCTTACAAGGAAGATTTTATGAAGCGGATGGTAGAATGAGGTTTAAATCGAAGGCTTTTTTAACGCGACTTCAAAACTGCATGCCTACAGTCAGATAAAAGCTGCGGCCATCTGCCGGAATGATACCCGGACCGGGATAAGCCGTTGCTCTGCGGGTAAAATAACGGGCATCGGCCAGATTGTTGATTCCGGTTTGCAAACGAAGCCATTTCCAGGAATAACAAATAGATAGATCCTGTACAGAATATGTGGGGATAATTCCACGGGTGGCATCGCTTACAAAGGCAGCATTGGTGGCATCACTGTAATGTGCGCCGACATAGGAATACAGATAGGAAAGTCTTAATTTTTTCCAACCCAGAACCAAGCCGGTTTTGAGACTGAGCGGCGGAATAAGTTCCACTTCATTTCCCTTGAAATCGCTGTGTCCCCTGGTATATCTTCCGTGCAGCAGGCTCAGGTTTAGGGAAGTTTTGATCGAAAAATCCTGATTCCCGGGCTGAATAAACTGCATCAGTTCGGCTTCCAGGTAGCTTTCCAGTCCGACGATACGAGCCTTGCCAATATTGGTACGGAAACTTACGACTTTCTCAATAACCAGCGGATCTGGCACCACGATCTCTGCCAGTCCGATGCGGTTGTCGTATTGCAACAGAAAGGTACTCAAGTCAAAGCGTACGCGATTTTGGAAAGCCGTTCCCCGGAATCCAAGGTCGGCATTATATCCTCTTTCGTCGGTGAGCAGGCTGTCGACAATTAGATTCGGATTGGAAATGGCCAGATCGCTGAAATTGATGGAACGGTAATTTTGAGAGACATTGCCATACAGCTCCAGGTCTTTGCCCAGCTTCCGCGAAATGCCCAGTCCGGCTAGCAGGAAGTGCCGGCTGTTTTCCCGACTTTCGTCGAATTTTTGCTCAAAGATCACTTCGCCACCCGAGAATACCCGATGCTTGTAATAGCCTTCCGAGGCGGTTCGAATGTATTCAAAGCGGAGACCGGGTGTGACGGTCCACTGGCCGAGATTAAACAGGTTTTCGGCAAAAGCCGCCACATTACGACTCGGAAATATATAGTCCGACCTTTCCAGATCTTGCGGATTTAGGAACTCAAAATCCGGACCACTGCCATCATTAGCGTCTCCCTGCTGGCTGCTGCTCAGTCCCTGATAATAGCGTATACCAGTTAAAAAGGTAGTTGGTTTGCCCTTAATGTCGTAGCGATGTACCAGTCTGGTTTCGTTGCCCCAGTTGTCGTAGTTGCCCATAATGAGGTCGCGCTCCCGCATGGGGTCCGGGCGATTGATCCGACCCAACTCGCCCAGTGCATTCCGGGAGGCGTGGAGGAGGAAAGAACGATTGTCTATACGGGTGCGATCATTGATCTTATACTCCCATTTAAGGGCCGCCAGGTTCCAGTTTACAGCAAACCAGTTTCGGCTGCGTTTTGATTGGCGCGGATCCTGCTCAAACTCAAAATCCTGCAAACCACCGGGCTGCTGGGCCAGGTAATCCATGAAAGTATATTCTACGCCAATTTGAAAGTTGTCTGAAATTTCTTTGTGAATAGCGGCATAAGCAGTCTGCTGATTAAAGGGAGCATTTGGTCGCCAGCCGTCACCCTGTTTGTGCTGAAAAAAAGTGTAATAATTCCAGCCATTTCCACTGCCCCCCAGGCTGTGAAAAGTGTTGAGCAAACCGAAAGAACCGACAGTATTGGCGGTGGTATACTGAAGGGCTTTATCTGCCGGTCCTTTCTTCATGACAAAGTTTAGCAGGCCGCCAAACTGCGGACCGTATTGCAGCGAAGCAGCGCCTCTTACTATTTCAATGCGTTGTAGCGCCAGGCTTGGCGGGGTGTAATAACTTTCCGGGTATCCAAGTGCATCGGCACTGATGTCATAGCCATTTTGGCGGGTGTTGAAATTGGACGTTCGATTTGGGTTTAATCCGCGCGCACCGATATTCAGCTGGAGTCCGGAGCCGTCGTTTTCCCAAATATTGAGTCCGGCGATGCCCTGGTAGATCTGCCGGGGATTATTGGTGGCCAGATTGGCAACCAGATTGCCGAGCTCTACCACTTCGGTTTTTCGACCGGCATAAATGGCCGCTCCCTCCACATTACGCAAACGTCTCAGGCTGTATCCGCCAGCACTTTCGGCAGCGACTTCAACGGCTTCGAGATCTAAGAGGAGAGGAGTCATTTTGATTTCCAGAAAGGCAGCTCCGCTTTGCTCTGAAAGGCGATCTCCGGAAATGTAAACGGTTTTATAGCCGGGAAAAAAAACAATCAATTGCTCGTCTGTTTCATACTCGGCGGAAAGGCTGAAAAATCCGTTTTCATCGGTCTGGGAATAGGATTGCCCCAATTGCACGCTGGCCATGGAAAGGGCTTCGCTGCTTTCGGCATCGGTGACCTTTCCCTCAATCAACTGTTGGCCGTGTAAGGAGAGTTGAAGGAGAAAGACAAGACAGCAAATAAGGTGAAAGCGGTTTTTCATAATTACTTTCTTAATATCCATGCTTTGGGTGCGAGAGAAGCTTGGATCTGTGCCAGATTTACTTCCGGATCGATAAATGGACGACTGCTCCTGCCGTTAAGTGCCACATGCGCTTCAACCTTAACAATTGGGTCTTTAAATCCATGTTTTTCCTCATACTCCGTTTGGAGAAAGTGTGCAAATTGAAGAATGAAATCCGGCTGGATAGCCATTTGTTTCTCCTGGAAAAGACTTAAGTAATCGCCGTTAATGACTTCGCTCTTTCGGGAGCTGGCTGAATCCTCCACGGTAAATGTGGCGGTACCGGCTTTCTCCACCAGCATGACCCGCCAGGAAAACCGGTAACCCTCTTCCGTCCAGAGTACATCCCCCGGATAGAGCCAGTGTCTGAAAGGCATCAGCAATTGAATGCCTACAAAAAGCGGCAAAGCCCATTTGCCAATGTGATTTAATCCAGTGGGTGGCTCATAGTTTACCTCATTTTCTGCTTCCCTGTACCCGATAAATGACAGGGCCTTTCGATGAAAATCGGCAGAAAAGAAAATAAGTGTCGAACTGACCATGATCAGTGGAAACAGGCCAATATTAAACAGCAATCCGGTAAGCGCGTGAAAGAGAACCACCAATGCATATGCCCAGGGCCTGGTTTTCCGGAAAAGCAATAGCCAAACTACACTCAGGTCATAAATTGCGCCGATCCAGCAGAATAGAAATGCGGTCCATTTAAACTGGAAGAAATATCCCAATACCGGTAAATTGGTATGTTCGGGCAACCATACAGCCAGGGGCATCGCGTGAAACAACCAGTCCGGATTGAGTTTTGCCAGTCCGGCGAAGGTATAAACGGTCCCGATCTGAAACAGTAAAATATAAATGGTCCAGGCGGGCACCCGATACCTGGTCAGGTTCGGTTTTCGCCAGGCATCCAGGGAGAAGGCCCGATTGGCCGGAAGCCAGATCAGGATGAAAGCCAGCAAACAGACCAGATAATAATGATTCAGGTAATTGGTGGCATCGAGTAATTCGGTATAAGTAAAGCTGACAAAAAAGGCAATGGTACTGATCCGGCAAAAGGCGCCCAACATGATGCCCAGAGCGCTTAGGGCTACCAGACCATACAGGAAGTACAAGCCGGCTGGTCCGGGCACCTGAACCCATTCAAATCCTTGAAACTTGAAAAAGAAATCGGGGTCTACAAACAGCTTTTCTATCCATCCGGACCACATAAAGCGCAATGCGCCAAAGCACATCAGGCCACCAAACAAAATGCGAAAGGTGACCAGCGGTGCGATTGAAATCGGCTTGGTGATATGTTGACGGAGATTAGTCAGAATCACTCGGGTTGTCGATGTATGTAATTGATACGCAAAGTGCAGAAGGCAGATCCGTTTTCAATTGGACCACCTGACGAGACAATTCGGCGTAAGCCTCAGAAACTGCCTCCGGATTCTGATCCACAGTCTCCGATAGCGGGGCTTCGAGTGCCTCTAGAGCAGATTTGGCCAGACTGTATTGATCTTGTATGAGTTGGTCAAGTGACTGTCCGTTTTTGAGGGCTCCAATATGTCTTAGGAAATCATCCAGGCCCTGGCCGGAATCTCCATTTTGGTTGTTGCCCAGGTAAAAAGCTTCGTTGGCGGCAAGGGCTTCTTTGCATAAGCCCAGCGAAATGCCCGAATAGTAGGCTTCCACTTTATCCGGGTTGGTAAAGCCAAGGGTTACGACTCCGCTGGGAATCCCGATTTGATCTCTTTTGATGATCTCGTAAAACTGGTTCAGGTTGTTTACGACCAGGCTCAGGCTGGTGCCTGCAGCGGTACCGGTATTAGCGATAAAGGTTGCTGCATAATTGTCTGTCCAGGCGGTTTGAGTGGCCAGCGTCCTATTGTACATATCCTGAAAAACAGCCTGTACATAATCCCGATGCGCATCCGAATTGGCAAAGAGGTCAGCGATGGATGCATTATTAGCTGCAGATCCAAACAGGAGATAGTCCATTGCCGGGAATCCTTTGTCGTAATTATCGGGCAGGTCAAAATCCCAATTCCCGGATTGAATGTTGGCATGCACTGCCTGCGTATCTACGGGGAAGTTGTTGAGGCTGCTGCGCAGGAAGTTTTCTTCTGCCGGGCCAAATTCGAAGGCTGCAGCCCACTGCCAGGACTTCCAGGTTTCGATAAACTGATTTTGCAGCGCCTCCAGTTTGGGGGCATCCGGAGCGGGCATGAAGATGTCTAATTGATCTTCGAGTAGTGCCAGCTGATTGAGCAAATTGTCATAGGATGGCATGATCAGTTGATTGACCAGGTTTTCATACATAGTCTCCTGATCAAAATCCGACATACAATCGGTGATGGGATTGTCATCGCCGTCATCATTCTTACAAGCGCTCCCCAATAGAAGGAAAGCGCTTGCGAGAATTAGGGTGGAAATTCGCAAAAGCATAAATTGTTTTTTAGAGGGATTCCTTGACAGACTCCAATTCGTATAAAGAGGCCAGTTGGTCTCTCACCTGGAGTATGACAGCCGGAGACAGATCATAAAGATTCATTTCCTCAAAATTGGCCGAACCGGCAAGATCGGTCAGGAGATTTCCTACAGTCGTATTATCGATTTTCTTGGAAGGGTTAAACTGCAGCGCATAAATAAAGCCAATGGCTTCAGAAAGCACATGTGCCTGGATGGCAAAATCATTGCTTTCGGCGGCGGTGTTTAGGTAGTGGATGGCAGAACCAACGGCAATCAACTCCCATTCGCTGCGGATGATCTCAATCATCTCATCGCGGGTGTTGAGATCGTCGTTTGAAATAGCTGCACGACCTTCGATGAATGCATCCATGATGGTTTGGTTGCAGTCCAGGACTGCATTTCGGGAATTGGAGTACTTGCCCCAGTAAACCAGCCCGTCGGTAGAAATCGGGAAATCGGTGGGTACGCCAAAATACCCGAAGGCTTCATCCCAGTGATGCTCCATGCTGGTTCCTTTGCCGGGTTCTACTTCTTTGTTGTCGACATTCATTTTGTCGTCGCCAAAATAAACGGCAGTTGATTGATAGTAGAAGCAGGCTCCCATGAGGCCTTTTTCGATCAATTGGGTCGGCTCCAGTCCATTGGCATTGAGCAGGTATGTTTTGCTTTCATCTGCATTACTCAGGCGACCTGCTGTTCCATTGGCAGCAGGCTCTGTGGAAGTGCTGGCATTGGCGGCCATACTCAGCAATTGGCTGAAAGTTTCCTGCTCCGATTCAAAGGTTTTGCTTTTCAGTTGTTTGGAATCATCATAAGTCTGAGACCACTGTGCGTTGACAGCATCGTTGCTGTACATGGCTTCGAGGCGATCTGCGTCAAGGCTTACTCCTTCTTCCTGGGCACTGCTTAAATAAGCTTTTATTTCTCCCATCATGGCCAGTCGGGTGCTTTGGCCGGAATAATCTACATGTTCAAAATCATAGGTAGAGGGGATGGTGTAATCGGGGTTCATTTTGTCATCCTCTTTCTCGCAGGAAAGAATACTAATGCTAAATAATACAAATACAAACAGGCGGGAAAGTGTGCTGATTTTCATGCTAAATCGTAGGTTGAGTTTTGTTTAGATTTAATCTAAATAAATACAACTGCAAAATTAATCGTGCCTTTGAATTTTCCAAATGACAATCGTCATTATCCCAAAAAAATGATAATGATTTAACATCCGTATGACGGAATGGGCCATCGAGAGAGGGTGCACTTGTGCCTTGAGGACCTGTCAGGTTAAGCAACCTGACAGGTCTAATTTGAAAACTCCTCATTTCACTGCTAAAAACGGGAGCCTAAGTGAAAGTCTTAATGGTTTAAAAATGAGTTAGTTAGGTTGGTTTTAAGACTTTCTTTAGGAGCGAAATAGATTAAATCGGAAAGGGAAAGTGTCTATCCTCAACCTGACAGGTTGGCCAACCTGTCAGGTTGAAAATAAACGTTTAGCTTTTTTAGAATTGAGTTATAAATACCTATAAAAACGCCTTATTTGGCTGGAGGAGGCTTCACCGCCTCAGCCGCTCTGCCACTTATCAGATGGCCAAAGAAAATAGCATTGGTCGTAAGCTTTTGTGTACCGTACCAGTAAGCCCGGAAGTTGAGATTGTCCGGACTGCAAATAACACGTCCGCTGCCAACCCGGCTTACCACCAGGGCCGGACTGCCGCTAATCTTCTCCACCTGACTCTCATGCACGTAGCCACTGAGAACAGGCTCCTTGCTGTATCGCAATGGACTGGCATAAGGATTTTCCGTGTCTTCCAAAAATAGGGTTCCTCTTCGGAATACCGGTATTGTATTGCGCTTAAAGCCAAACAGCAGGGGATGACTTAAATCGGCTTCCGCCGAAAGGATAGCACCACCAATAACCCGACTTCCGCTATTCGCCGAAAGGCTGCTGTAAGTCTGCCACTCTGGTTTCTCTTCGGTTTCTGCCTCTGCCTCGTCAGTTTCTTTTTGAACAACGGCACCGCTCAACTGATTAGAAATAGCCCAGTTTACAGCACCCCGCTGGCACCACAAGGTTCCACCACTACGCACCCATTCCTGCAGTTTTTTGGTACCCGATGCGCCCAGGCTGCCATAAGACCCATGGGCCAACAGAATAACATTATACCGATCGAGATTGATTCGACTTAGACGGTCGGCTTCTACAATACTTGCCGGAATGCCTAAGCGCTCTTCAAGCAAATACCACATCTCACCAACTTCATAGGAGTAGGTGCCACTGCCACCCACCAATAAAACTTCGGGCAACTCCAGCCGCTGAAATTGTCGGCTGCCCAAATCGATTCCGGCGGGGGTGAGCCCGGTATCCGCATCATATACCTTAATACGACAGCTTTCGCTTATGGCCAGTATTCGATTGTGCAGTGTTTCTGCCCCCATTGATTGACCGGCAACCGGGATCATCAATGTACCGCGATCAAAACTGCGGCGGTTGGTCTGGAAGGGCTGCATGGCTACTTTTACCCGCAACCCGGCTTCCAACAATTTATTGGCAGCTTTGGGAGCTGCATAATCATCCCATTCAATCAGGTAGGCATACTCGCTGTATTCGGGAGCTTCAATTTCGAGCCAGCTGGATTCCGATACCGGGTTTCCGGCGAGATCTCCTTTTTCCACCGATTCAAATTCGAGATTGAAAGCCATGGGGAGTGTCCAGGCCGAAACATCATAAAAAAGGCTGTCCTTAAAAGTATCCGTGGTTTCAAAAATGGTACGGATCAGGCGGTATTGATCCTGCTGCAAGGGAACTACAAAAGCTTTCCCCGGCTTGAATGTAGTGCCGTTGGCCTGAACTTCCTTGTTGAGCTCAAAGGTTTCTATCTGATGCAATTGCAAGAGATCCGTAAAGGCCCGCAGGCGTGTTTGATCATGCAGTTCTCCATAAATAAATGCTTTACGCCTTTCGGCGAAAGCCTCTTTGGCCGCATTGGAATAGAATTCCTTTTGATAATCCAGCAGTTCTTTGCGCAGGGAAACGGAACCTTCCAGGGTTGAAATAGCCGTTTTCAATTGATTGCGGATGGTAAATGGGAAAAATACCAGGCCGTTCTCACTTTCCTGAACGTGGCCGCGCGAACTTCCCTGTTCAAAAAGGATACCTACCGACCCATTAATGTCCGGGTAGGTCGATCCCTTTCCATAATAGTAATCGTCAAAGTTTTCCTGAGAGTAGTAAAGCGATCCGATCTCATCCAAAGCTGCTGCGTGGAAGTTGCCGATTTCGGCAGTAAGTTGCTGGTTCCTGTCGGGCGTAAGCGGATTGGTGCGTTGGGGTACACCGGGTTGAAAGAAGAAAGTGGCGTTGGTGCCCATTTCGTGGTGATCGGTCAGGACATTGGGTTTCCACTTGTGAAATAGACGCAGCCTTCCCTGGCTTTCGGGATGTTGGGCCAGCAACCAGTCGCGATTCAGGTCAAACCAATAATGGTTGGTACGGCCTCCTGGCCAGACTTCATTAAATTCCCGGCTGTTGGGATCGGCATTTCCCACTGCCGACTTGTGCATGTTGGCCCAGGTGCTAAATCGATGAAAACCATCCGGATTGAAACAGGGATCCAATAAAATGACGGCATCATCGAGAAATTTCTCTACCTGCCTTCCTTTTCCGGCGGCGAGATAATAAGCCAATAATACGGCTGCATTGGCTCCACTGGGCTCGTTGCCGTGAATGCTAAATCCCTGATACACCACCACGGGATCATCAGAGACATCAACATTTTCTGCATTTGGATCGGCATTGAGCAAATGCCTTTGGCGGATCTCCTCCAAATTTTCGAGATTTTTTGGCGAGCTGATAGTGAGGAGAATAAGCGGACGATCCTCGTGTGTGCGACCGTATTCCTCAATCTGAATGTTATCAGAAGCTTCTGCCAATTCGTATAGATACCGCACAAGTTGATCGTGACTCAAATGCCATTTACCTACTTCAAAACCCAGAACATCCTGCGGACTGGGAATCGACCGGTCTAAATTTACATCCGGCAGGTAATAATCCATAGAGGTGTCCTGAGCGGAAAGGCAGGTGGCAAACAGCGAAAGAAATAATAAGGTCAGGTATTGGCGCATAGAATTGTCTTTAGTCGTGTAGGAGAAGTATGTCAGCGAACTTACGTACAAACGATCTAATCAACAAACCATATTAGTTGGGGTTCAAAAAAGATGGTTTAGGCCCATCTGCGAATTTCTATCTTTGCGGCAACAATTTGATTCTATGTATGTCCTTATAGTTGTCATTATTTGTTCGCTTGTGCTGGCGATGCTCGTGTGGAATGTCTACTTCCGCGTCAAAGTATTTAAAGCCTACAAGGAACTGATAAAAAACCGTGTGGAATTTGGCGCTTCTCACATCTTTAATAAAGAAAAGATGGAGAAGGAGATCATGCCGAAATATCCGCAACACCGGGATAAGATCGAAACCTTTGTAGGGAATTTGCGCAATTCGATTCGTATGGCAAGTGTGATTATCGCATTAATCACCCTTTTCGTTGCCTTTCTGATGTT
This sequence comes from Bacteroidota bacterium, assembly GCA_018222965.1. Classification (GTDB taxonomy): domain Bacteria; phylum Bacteroidota; class Bacteroidia; order Chitinophagales; family Saprospiraceae; genus JAAEZH01. Next base: position 6,945 of record JAAEZH010000019.1, on the reverse strand, counting down.
TTATCCGGATGCCTGGAAATAAGCAATATTGCAGCGTAACATTTTCCGGTGAAGATTCGTTTTACTAAAAACTACCATTGAAATGCAAAAGCTTGTCTTATATGTTTTACTGATCACAGCGTCCTTCGGTTTCACCGGCTGCTTTGAGATCCTGGAAGAAGTAAATCTGGCTGCTGATGGCTCAGGCGACCTGAAAGTAACCATCAATCTGAGTCAGAGTAAATCCACTTTGGCTAATTACCTGAAAATGGGTGAGTTTCAGGGATATGCTATTCCGACGGTAGAGGAAATGGAGCACGAAGTTGGCCGGGTGCGATCAGCGCTGCGCTCCATGGATGGGATGAGCAATGTGGAAGTCAATAGCAACTTTACCGATTTCATTTTTGAGGTAAAGGGCCGCTTTTCCAATGTTCAGGTGCTTAATGAAGCCATTAATAAAGTTGCCAACACCTTAAATCGAACGCCTTTCGATATTCTCGAACTTGACAACTTCGACTATACCGGCAAATCTTTTCGCCGCTATTTCAACTACCCGCTTACGGTAATCGATTTTGATGAGATTCCGAGCATGTACCAGTATATGCTGGATACCGGCAAAATGGTGAGTATCTATCGCTTTGACCGTCCGATTCGGGTATGTACAAACGACGATGCCCGGATCTCTCCCAACAAACAATCGGTCATGATGGAATCCACCATCGGAGCCATGATTCGGGGAGAGCGCACCATTGCCAATTCCGTAGTTTTGCATTCCAAATAAATCCGGTAGAAATTTCCGGGGGATTCATAGAAAATACTTACTATTCTAAAGGGATCAACTTACCTTGTTGTGATAGCCTTTGGTATTCCCGTTGGCATCGTACCTTTGTTGCCGGCAGGTATACAGACACGGAGTGGTCCGTACCAGCAAATCACAAAGAACCATACATAACTAATTTAAGAACCTGATGATGACCTTCATTAAGCGCACGCTTCCCTTATTGTTCATTTGTCTGAGTTTTGGGCTGTTTGCTCAAAAACCGGTCGATCACATTCCTTCCGATGTTAGTCTGGCTTTCAGCTTTCATCCGGAACACCTCAACGAAAAAGTAAACCTTCGGGAGTTTCAGCAAATGGGTTTTTACCAGATGCTGATTGAGCAGATGGGCCAAATGGCACCCCCTTCCGCCCGGGAACAGATCACCAATGCCATGGCCGATCCGCAGAGTATTGGCCTCAATGATATGGGCGATGCCTGGGTGTTTTCCAAGTTCACCGCTGACGCCACTTATTTTGCGGTAGCTATCAGCCTTTCCAATGCCGATGCTTTTGGAGATTTCTTTAAGCAGATGGGAGGCGACAACCTAAAACTCGAACAGCAAAATGGGTATTCCTATTTCCAACCTGAAAACGATGTGGCTATAGGATGGAATAATGGGACCCTCATTATTGCCGGTTCAGACCTGAAAGAAGATTATTGGGGCTATGGAATAGAAGAAGTTCCGATGGAAGAAGAATCCTGGGAGGATTATGAGATGGAAGAGGATGAGGAAATGATCGAAGAAGATGAAGATACGCTCATGGACGATACCCCTGAAGAGGAAGAATTTGATTATGACGCCTACTATTCTGAACAGAATCGTCGCCAAATGGAAGAGACAGCTTCCTGGGCCAAAATGCTGTTGGAGCGTTCTTTTGACAAATCCATCCAGTCCAATTCGAAATTCGCGAAAGCGAAGTCCAATGATTCCGATTTCAATTTCTGGATGGATTATGCTGCTTTGCCTTTCCTCGAAGAAGGTGGAGGCTACGGTGGCATGGGCATGATGGGATCCATGACTTCGGTCCTGACTGGCTTGTATGACGGAATGTATATGAATGCCGGTATGAATTTTGATCCGGGACAGATCAATATCGATATGGATATCTTCGGCAATGAGCAAATGCTGGATTGGTGGAAAGATTCCTATAAATCCAGATACAACAAGAAGATGTTTAAATACATCGATGGCAGCGAATTGCTGGGTTACCTGCATGTAAACCTGGATGTGGAAGGGCTTTTCGAAGGCTATAAAGAAATGTTTATGCCTGTGGTGGAATCATTTCCGGGCATGGGCGAAATGGCTGCCGCCGGATTGGATGCCATTGGAATTGTCATCGACGAGGAAGCACTCTATGAATTATTTTCAGGCGATGCGGTAGTCGCATTCACCGGTATGAGCGAATTTACCAAGACCGTAACGACCTACGAGTACGATGAAAACTTCAACGCGACAGAAGTAGAAAAAGAAGTGAAAGAGTTCTTCCCGGAGTTCAATTTCATGGCAGGCTACGGCAATGAAGAAAATATCCTGAAACTGGTTCGCCTCCTCGAAGTTACCGGACTTGCACAAAACCTGGGGAATCACTACAGCATTTCGATTCCTGATGTGCCCGGTGCGTTTTACCTGGCCATGCACGACGATATCCTGTTTTTTACCAATGACACCGAGTTGATCGGCAGCAGGCTGGAAGATGGTTTCCCAAAAGACCGTCGAATGAGTAAGGATCAGTGTAAAGCAATGAAAAAAAGTGCTTCCCGATTCTTCTGGGATATCCCGAATACCATCAGCATGGTTTCCAGTAGCGGTATGCCTTTTGGTGGTGCTCCCGGCGAATTCCTGAATATCGGAAAGCAGAACTTCGAAAGTTTATCGGTTACGTCATCCAGCAAGATCAAAGATTCGGCTTCTACTACCTTCACGCTGCAAATGGCAGATGATGAAACCAATGCCCTCAAACAGATCATGGATCTGGTCAATGACATGGTAATGGATATGATGGGCGGAGAGTCCCGATCTTAATCAACTATTGAAATAGCAAAAGCTTTTATACGGCTTTCGCCGAATAAGAAAAGCCGGATCATTCTCGAATGGTCCGGCTTTTTTACCTTCGTAGCTGAAAAATCACAGACCGCTTCAGCCAACCTCCTGATACGGTCTCCACACTTTAAAAAAAGAGTCATGCCAGATAAAATCAAGATCGGTGTTTTGGGGGCAGGTCACCTGGGGAAAATCCATATTAAATGTTTGGGGATGTTGCCGGATCATTACGATCTGGTCGGTTTTTGTGATCCAGACGACCAACAGGCAGATTTGGTGGTTCAAAACCACGGCCTCAAACGTTTTCCTGATCTGAAGGCTATGTTGCAGGAAGTAGAGGTAGTGGATGTGGTAACACCGACAACAACGCACCACAAAATGGGCAAGCAGGTTTTGGAAGCTGGTAAACACATGTTTGTGGAGAAGCCGGTAACCCATACAGTCCGGGAAGCGGCAGAACTGCTGGCAATCAGTCGGGAGCGTAAGTTGAAAGTGCAGGTAGGTCATGTCGAGCGCTTTAATCCGGCCCTGTTATCTGTAGACGATCTGGATCTCAATCCCATGTTTATTGAAGCCCATCGCCTGGCCAACTTCAATCCTCGGGGCACGGATGTATCGGTGGTGCTGGATTTGATGATCCATGATCTGGATATCATTCTGAATCTGATCAAGAGTCCGGTAAAGGATGTACGCGCGAGCGGGGTGGCATTGCTGAGTGAGACGGCAGATATCTGCAACGCAAGGATCGAATTTGAAAATGGAGCTGTGGTGAATCTCACCGCCAGTCGGATGTCTCTGAAGCAGATGCGGAAATTGCGGCTGTTTCAGCGAGATGCATACATCAGTCTGGATTTTCTGGAAAAAAATGCTCAGGTCGTTCGCCTGTTTGACAAAGCGGCCGATATACCCGAACACGGTAATTCCATGGAATTGCCCACGCCAAAAGGGGATAAGTTTATTCACATTGACCTGCCCGAAATTGAGCCGGTTAATGCCATCAAAATGGAATTAGAAACATTCGCGGAAGCGATACAAAAAGACAGCCCCGTACGGGTAACTCTGGAAGACGGTTACCGGGCGCTGGAACTGGCGCATCAAATTGATGCCCTGGTAAAAAAACACGCGGAAACGCATTTATAATTTTAATGATCAGCTATGAAGCTTTTAAAACACATTAGTCCGGTCCTGATCCTGCTGCTGCTCGGCAGTTGTGACATCATCAACCCGGAAGAAAAAATTGCCTCCTATATTTATCTGGAGTCGATTGAGGTCGTAGATAACCCCCTCGTTGCAGAAGGGGGCTTGGAAGATGCCATTACCAACGCTCAGGTATATGTTGGGGGCGAATACCTCGGAATATTTACCCTGCCTTCTCTGGTGCCAGTACTCAATGAGGGATCGTTGGATCTGGTCGTAGATCCGGTGGTGAAACAGAACGGCCAAACCTTTTCACTTAATGTTTATCCCTTCTACAAGCGGATGACCCAAACGGTCGATTTGGTAGCCGGCAAAACCGATACCGTCAATCTCGAAACGAGCTATCTGGACGAGATGGAAATCGGATTTATCGAAGACTTTGAAGTAGGCGGTAATATTTTCACCGTCGATCGGGATGGCAACGAAGGCACCTTTGTAGACGTTACGACCGAAGAGGTCTTTGAAGGAGACCGCTCCGGTTATATACTTCTGGACACCTCCAATGTTTTGATCGATGTGAGCACCGATGAGAACTCTTTGTTTCCGCTGGGTGGTGCAGCACCGATCTGGCTGGAAATTACCATCAAAACAGAAGTTAATGTGTTGATCGGATTGGTAGGATATCAGGGTGGGTCAACTGGTAGTTCTTTTGAGTTTGGCGTTAGAGCCAATGACGAATGGCGCAAGATTTATTACAACCTCGAATCGGAAGTTGTCCTTTCGGGCTTTGATGAATACGGAATAGCCCTGACTGCCGGGCTTCCCTTTCAAGATGGGGCGTTTACACAGGATTCTGCCAAAATTTATATTGATAATGTGAAGTTGCTTTACCAAAAGCAATAAATACAAAAGCCGGCTCTAATTGGGCCTTTCGGAAATATTTGCCGAAAGGCTTACCTTACAGCCAACTCCATTTTTGAACCGGACGATAAGCAGATTTTGAATCAGGTAAAAGACAGTAGCAATCACAAAAGCACAAGTGCCCTTTTCCGGATGACCAGGCGTCGCCGGAGAGATACCTTTGTCTATCGGCTGGCTGATTTCCTCACAGCCATGTTGTCCTGGACTTGTTTTTTTGCTTACCGCAAATACCTGGAAGGTGCTCCGATCAGCATGGAAATGCTGAAGGATGTCAACTTTTATTACGGGGTACTCATTATTCCGGCAGGCTGGATTCTCTTTTATTCCCTTTTCGATAAGTACAAAGACATTTACCGCCTGTCTCGTCTGGCAACTTTGACCCGTACCTTGTTTCTGAGTTTCTTTGGGGTCTTGTTTCTGTTTTTCACCCTGATCCTCGACGACTTTGTACGAGATTACACCACCTATTACGGCTCCTTTTTTACCTTGTTTTTATTGCATTTTGGCTTTACCGCTACGGTGCGAATGATCCTGCTTACCAGAGCCAGTCGAAGACTTAAAGCCGGAAAGGTAAGTTTCAGGACCCTGATAATTGGGGGAAACCAGAATGCCCTGGAACTGTATGATGAGATCAACAGCCGCAAGAAACGCCTGGGATATGAGTTTGTCGGTTTTCTCGATGCCAATGGCAAGGGAAAAGCCAGGAATAATCTGCAGGAATTTCTGCCTCAACTGGGCTCCATCCCGGAAATTGAAACCATTATTCAGGAAGAAAATATTGAAGAAGTCATTATTGCCATAGAGACTTCCGAGCACAATCGCTTGCGGGAAATTCTGAATTCCCTGTTTGATTTTGGAGATAGATTACTCGTTAAGATCATCCCGGATATGTACGATATTATGCTCGGAACCGTAAAAATGACTTCGGTTTTCGGCGCTGTTTTAATCGAAATTGAGCAGGGGCTAATGCCCAAATGGCAAAGACTGGTAAAGCGCCTGATGGATATCGGAATCTCTGCTTTTATGTTGGTCATTCTTTCCCCGTTGATCATTTACATTATGATCCGGGTTCGACTTTCGTCGGATGGCCCTATCCTTTTCAGGCAGCAACGCATTGGATTAAACGGACAGCCTTTTACCATATTCAAGTTCCGCTCCATGTATGTGAATGCAGAAGATGCGGGCCCTCAGTTATCCAACGACAATGATCCCCGTTGTACTCCCTGGGGGGCTGTGATGCGTAAGTGGCGGCTGGATGAACTTCCCCAATTCTGGAATGTCCTGATTGGCGATATGTCGATCGTCGGTCCAAGACCCGAGCGACAGTTCTTTATCGATCAGATTGTAAAAGAAGCACCGCATTACCGACAGTTGCTAAAGGTTCGTCCCGGAATTACTTCCTGGGGACAAGTCAAATACGGCTATGCTTCGAATGTGGGAGAAATGCTGCAACGCCTGAAATTTGATATTCTTTACATTGAAAACATGTCCCTGGCGCTCGACTTTAAGATCATGTTCTATACGGTTCTGGTGATCATTCAGGGGAAAGGGAAGTGATAATTATTAATTCTTAGGGAATAATTTTTAATGAGTTATGAGTAGGTATGCTTTAGCGATTTACCAGCAAACTAGCTAACCGACCAACTTTTATTTCACACAGAGAAGGGGAGAAGGGGGGAGTTTTTAATTCTTAGTTTTTAAGGTTTAATTGTATTGACACATAAATTTAGGGACAAAAGCAGGTGCCGCACCTACGGCGCTTAAAGGGAAACCGATATTTTTTGTTACATAGGTGTGCCTCCTCTGGAGGCTCCAGCGGAGCCAAACCTTTGTAGCATTTTTTGCGATTTTGATGGTAAGCTCCAGGGGAGCGACACCAATATGTAGTTCCTGTTTTGCTCCAAAGATTGGGTGCTGGTACATTTAATTCTTAGGGAATAGTTTTTAATGAGTTATGAGTAGGTATGCTTTAGCGATTTACCAGCAAACAAACTAACCGACCAACTTTTATTTCACACAGAGAAGGGGAGAAGGGGGGAGTTTTTAA
>JAAEZH010000018.1 GCA_018222965.1 Bacteroidota bacterium | reverse complement strand
GGAGGCAAATACAATTAAGTCAGAACGGGGGTTCTCCCCCTCAGCCCGCTAAAAGCGGACAGCTCCCCCTCAGAGGTGGAGCAGAGTACTATGAGCAAATAGTGGTACAGGATTATACTAATTATCAATATTAAGAGTGCCCTGAAGTTTGAGTGACAGTACATCTAGCCTCTATGCATAGAACACCTAAAATTGCCATTTCATTGAGCAGAACATCTCCCCATTTCTAATTTTAGATACTCCTAACAATATACAAAACCTAACAGGTTTCCATCTTGAAAAAAATAGTCACTATTAATAAAAAAGAGAAAGTAAAGAAAGTCGAATTGGGTAGCTTAGAAGGAAAAGAGAAAGAGACTTGGATTCAGAATCAGGCAGTATGGAGAGCGGGAGTAACGATTTACCCAGGAACAAATAGGCCAGTCTCAACTTTTCATTCCGATGTATTCCCTGGCAGACAATACGGGGATTTTAGACGATTTGAAATCTTTTTGATTCCGGGTGATAATTAGCTCTACCCCATTTTCGATCGCACAATAATATTGAATCGCATCCTCAAAATCCTTAAAATCAGAGTCCAAAGCCAGCTCTATTATTTTATCATCTACACTGAGCACCTCTACCAAAACTTTAAACCGCCGAAGGACTTTTCTCGCTTCTGCCACTTTTAATTGTTGCGATAATATGTAGTATGTGCTCGCCATGGTTAACGACGATACACATAGATTTACATCTCCTTTATCTCCCAGGGTGAATAGTTCTTTTGCTTCTTGAAGAAAGGCTTCTCGATTCCCCAACAAATCCAATACCACATTGGTATCAACCAATATCCTCTCCATTAGCTGTATTTCTTTGACAGGTAATCCACATAATCTTTCTTCGTTGATGAATCTTTCAAATCAATCACACCTGTCAAACTTTCAACCAAAGGACTGATTTCCACCGCCCCTTCTGTTGAACCGGTTAGCACAGACAGGTAATTCTCAATAAGTTTTGACAAACTGATATCCTGCTTCTTTGCATATAGCTTTGCGCGTTGAATAACGCTTGCATCCAATTTTAAGGTGAGCTTAGAATCCATAATCAATTCTTCGTACGTACAAATGTACAAAAATTACACGTGCAAAGCAATAAGCTGAAGACTACGCTGAGGAGGGTCAAGGAGACACCTATAAAATGAGCAAGAAAGAGGAGGATTACTCCTGGGGCAATTACCATGCTATTCTTTTTCCCCAACCATAAATCCAACTAAACTAATAAACCACACTTGCCCCATTTTCTCTAAAAATATGGCCAACCGTACAGGCTCAGCACCACGGTTGGCCCTCTTTTTGGGACTAAAAAGACAACTGTCTAAAACATCCCTTATTCTCAGTCCAGTTGTACAGGCCCAGAAGCACAACTGAAGGCGATATTGGAGTCTCCAAGGTCAGTTGTCGTTGGCAGTTATTATTCTTTAATTACTTTAGTTAATTCAATTATTGAAGGATTATTATCAGAAAGGTTTTTCCCTGAAAGATATCCAGTAGCACCAATTTCATAAATAGCCTTTGCAACTTCTAGCATCAATGTTGTTCTAATACTTGGGTCCTCCTTTCCAGTAGTTTCTATAAATAACCTAAAGGATTCAAGGACGTTTTGTCTGTGCTTATTTACTGTGTATAAATGTAAATTGATCGAGAACTGCCTAAAGCAAAATGAAATAACATAAATTGCTAATGAGATTACAAGTAACCGAGTAATTAGATTACCTACAACCACTTCTACTGCAGAATCACCAAAATCAACTGGGATCAAAGAATTCAAATCATTAAAGTAAGCGAAAAATAGAACAAGCAGACCTACAGCCCCCAAAAACCATAATTGTGCAAATCCAATTTGAAATGGCCATAGTTTTAAAGATGAATGTTTATTTGCTTCTTTTTCGAATAATACTGAGTAGTCGGAAATGGTTTGTTCAGCAGCAGCATTTCTTTGTTCTTTAAGAATTTTAGCCGATTCTGATCGCTGCTCTTTAAGTTTGGTCAGAACCTGTCGTGCTTCTTTCTGGGTTAAGTCAAAATCTACTTGTGCAAGGTTCTTAAAAGTATTGTAGAGATTTAGGAGGTTTACGTAATGGCCTTGTGAATTTTTAAATTTATATATGCTTCTCAGCCATTCGTTAATCTTCTTAATAATTTCGGATCTTTTACCAAAACCTGTATTGTCCCTATCTAAATCATAATTTTTGATATCCGCCAACACCTTATTAAACTTCACCATCTCCACATCCAACTCCTCTAAGAGTTGTTGGGGTAAATCATCTAATGCAAGAGCAATATTTACCATTTCATCAAGGAATCCTTTAATCTCTTTTAAAGGGGTTATGGCAGCATCGAAGTTTTTTTCTCCGAGGTCACTCTGCCTAGAATGAGCATCTAAATCAATGCTTAAAAAGTATTCTAAATCTTTTTTTGGGATCATTACTAATTATTTATGTCGCATAAATGATTCGCCTATAAGGTTTGGCACATATACTGTGTTGAAGCCAAGCGTAGGCATGGACACATGTATTTTATTGGCAGCAGTATTTATTTTTTGTCGTTTGTATTCCTATAGTCGATATGCGGAAACTCTCTTAAGTCTAACTTTTCAACTATCTCGTTTAGTCCAATCATTGAATCGAAGATTTCTTTGTTTGTTTTTGCCACTAAAATTTTCTCTTCAATTTCTTTAGATTTTTCAAAAAGATCTTCGCGCCCTGTTTTACTATCAAGATATTCATTCTGGAGGCGAGAAAGCACCGCCCAAGCTTTACATCTATGCCTTTCTGAAAACTCTTCGGAGTATAACCCTCCCCAGCTGTCCGTATTTGCAAGTCTCCCTAAGGGGTCGTCATACCTACCACATTGAAAAATTTTTCTTGCCAAATTTTCACACATCATTGGAAAGTCCATCATTATTAGTTTTGAGGATTAATAGACCCAGATTATTGATTTATATATTGCTGCCAACACCCCGCCACATACAATATTGCATCTACCTACCAATACACAAAACCCCACCAACTCTCCTCTTGGACAAACCCAATACTCCCAATACTCCCAATACAATTTCGCTTAAAAAAATACTACCATATATTGAAAATTACATCTTCAATAAAATGGGATTTGTTGTTTAAATATTTAACTACATCACTTTCAGGTAAAATTGATAAACAGAAGATCCTTGAACTATTCTTTTAAGTATTCTCTAAAAATAAACTTAGTTGCATTAATAAGTTTGATTCTTTCATCAATTGAGTATGTTGAAAAAATAATTTTTCCAGCATTTAAATCTATTAAAACAACGCAAACTGCATATAATTCAGAACCCTGCAAATATTGAAGAATATAAGCATTATTAGTATCTTCAGGAATCCCAAGTTCAATAAATGCCAGCTTTTCGATTTCGGCAAAAAAATCCGGAAAAGAATCCATAAAAGACTTTACACCTAATACTGTTTTAGGAGACCCGAATGATAATATCGCTTCGCCAAAATCATCATCCATTTCAAATACAATAATATTAAGTGGCGAATCATCTGGTGAAGTAGGCAATGCAACTAATTTAGCTTTCTGATACTCTAAAGAAAGATCAATATCAGATGCTACATTATCAATACCTGAAAGGTCATTCTGATAAGCTAGTATTGAGAAAATAATCCCAGCTTCAACGTAAGACTTATAATCTTGGGAGAAAACAGAAGTGACCATAACCATAAAACATAACACTAACCAAAGTCTAACGGAATATTTAACCATTTGAAAAAGTTCTTTTTTCCTAAAATATAAAAAATGGAATTCCATAATAGTAAAATTCTAATCTGATCAAGGATAGACCTTAATGAAATCCCATCCATCAGGCCAAGAAGATTTAAACCAACTAATGACTCTATTGGCTTTGTTATTAATTTTAATCCTTCGATAAATTTTTCGCATAAAAAAGTAAAGGGCCAATCCAATTTCTAATTGCAATAAATTTAAATGTATTGGTTTGCAAGGAGTTTGACCATGAACATGGGTTAATCACGATTCCAGTAAAACATATATCATAGGTAATAGTCCGCGATAGCATCCAAAGAGCTTCTATTATGCCACAAAACATCCCCTCCATTGTTCCCCCCCGCCAAAAAAACTAATAAGTCATTACCTGCAAGGGGTTCTTTCTTAAGTTGTGGAGACGGCGAGACTTTATAGAAAATAGGTAATAAATTGATAATCAAATACTTATGATAAATCCAATTGTCCATAGACAACTCAAATGCCTATTGATTTACTTTCTATCCGATATCCCTAGATAAAAAGTCAATTCATTTAATATTTCATCATCAAGAGTCCATGACCTAATAACTTTGTCAGTCTTGGTAATCAGTAAGTGAATGATATAAATGATTACTGGTTGATACCTAAGGTATGCCTTAAACTTATTTAGGGTTTTTTCAATTAACTTTTTCTCCATAACCAAGGTTTTTTCAACTTTTGAAATATCCTCATCTAGCCCTAAATCTTGGTATATCATACTTGTTAGTGTAGAATCCACTTCAAATTCAGAGAATTTAGCATCATCAAGCTTATCATTAGCAATGCTAATTAGGCTCTTCGTAAAACTTAATTCCAATGTTTCTTCATTCTCCATAATATCATAAGCATTATCAAAATGCTCATCAGTTACTTCCATTAAAGCATTACCTCGACTTAATAACCTTACCAAACTTCCATCTGCCCCATAGGGACCTTTATAAATTGTATCATGTGCTATTTCAGCAAAGGCATGCTGCAGCAATGTTCTAACCTGAAGTTCACAGGTATAGTATTTTCTCTTCCCCAGATCGACCTTTTCAAATGAATCAAAATTTTTGGAGGGCGTTAGGTTCATATGTAGAGACCGATAATCAAATACTTTAGGGGTTTTTAAATGTTTATCTAGCCTCCTACTTATTCTAATATCATATACCTGCTTGTTAAAATGACAAAGTTTCTCCTTTATCAGAACTACATCTTTTGTAGAAGGAACAACAATCCTTATTCCAACTTTATCTTCTATCCGCATTAGAGGTTTAGATGATTGTATTGTCCCCCTATAGAATGCATTCGAGATAACAGACTTATTTGGTTTAACCCTCATGATCGGGCCTATCTGAATTCTTTTAACATCATACCCCAACTCCTCTAAATACTTTGGGATATGATTTATCAGGAATTTACCCCACTCAATCAATCCAGGCTTAAGCTGATTATACTCTTTTAATAAATTCTCCTCCTTTTCAAGATAGGTTTTATTCTTCATAAGGATGGCCGGATATACTCAATACAGTTTTCTGAGGATTATCTAATTCAGCTCGGGCTTCGGCTTCATTTCTTATGATTTTAATATTTTCATCAAAAGTTTCTGCCGGAGCCTGAACCGTAATTTTACCCCTAAAAGTAAGTTTCTTATTTGCTAATGTCCTTCCAAGCAATGACTTATCCTTACCAAATTGTCTTTGGTATTTTGGCTGGATTAGTATATTCTCCTCATAGGTATCTCTAAGGTTTTCGGGTAAAAACCGTCCGCCAAAATCAACTGGATCAACAATCTCTTGTTGATCGTTATACACAGATCTAAGCGCATCTAAGCAATCCTTTTTATCTGAAGGATCAGCATCACTATTTCTAATCAAATCACTTGTTTCATTAAAAAATCCCTTTGTAAGAATTTTATCATTTCGATCAAGTGTAAAACCTAGAAATTCTCTGTAAAAATAATCTGCAGGTTGACGAGCGCTACTTGAGTTAAATTGTTCATCATAAATTAAAGCTTCATATCTATCATTGGGATACTCCTCTTCGATTCCCCCTTCATTTAACAACCCAATTTTGAAAAACTTCTCTGATGGTGAAAGAAATATCTCCCTAAGAAGCTCTATTTGCTTTCGTCCTGTCACCTCATCTATTGATGTAGAAAATGCATTATGCAGTTCAGCTTTAATTACTAGGACAAATCTATCCTCATCCATGGATATGCCTTCAATAACAATTAAATACCCCCCTGGAATATTAGACCTAGTTTGTGATACAGCTAATTTTGAAGCAATAGATTGACTCAACTCAACAAAATGATTATCATCTGATTCAAATAAGCTGCTGGCCAAATTGAAAAAAGAATTCTCTCCCGATTGTTCAATCTGAAGTTTAAAGGATTTAGACCTTTTTCCACAAGCTTTATTAATTCTCTCCTTAATAGTCCTATGTACTTCATCATCAGCAATAACTAAATTGTTGTCCAAAACAACTCTAGAATGTTCCTCATCCTTTTCTTTCTTTAAAATACTATGAATAATAATCCGATTAAATTCAGAGTGGGCAAAGTTGATCATTTGATTAATATTTGGGTGTAATTAAAGTTATCACTAATCCCGTTCCTCCAGCCGCCGCACCTTCTCCCCCAACTCCTGGACATACTTCACCAGGTCAGGAAAATAGTACAGTCCTGCTGCAGGACTACCGGTCTCAGGCCACTCGGCGGATCCGTCGAGTGGCTGCTCCGGTATTTCATGATCATCGATCTCTCAGAATGTAAATGTAATATAAATAGAAAAAACAGAAAAGAGTAGATGGTGGCCCCTTATCCATTCCTGAAGGACTTACTAATTCCCTACCCCCCAAAAATACAAAACCCCTCACAAGTCAAGACCTGCAAGGGGTTGTTGATTTAGGTTGTGGAGACGGCGAGAGTCGAACTCGCGTCCAGACAAAGCATCCATACGCCTTCTACATGCTTAGTTTTAATTTAAATTTTCGAGTGTTTGAAAAGTATTAAAACAAACTTAGACAAACACCTTAGCTCCTTAAATTTTATCCGTTATTCAGAGCGGGATAACAGACTAGCCTGAAGGGTGGTTGATGGGCGGCACGCTGTGTATCAGGCGTCAAACGTGGGGCCCAAAGGCTTTCTAAGACCTAGTCTTAGGCAGCCATGGCATAGTTACCTGTGCCATGTAAAAGTGGTTATTGCCAGTTGTTAACGGAGATGAGCAACATACTCCGACATGCTTACGTATAAATAATCTTCCCTGTCGATTCCAATACGTCCCCAGTTGTCAAATAACATTATACAGTTCGTAATTCTATTACTCGCTGTATTCAATATCCTAAACGCCCAAAGGTAGATAAAAGTTCCGAAGGATTGCATGTGGATCAATAAACCTTCAACGATCATCGGTTAACGATTCTCCCTCCCGTTTCCTATATTTGCCGCACAAAATTCCTGACCATGAAGATCGGATTGATCAAAGAAACCAAAAGCCCGCCAGACAGCCGCGTTCCACTCATTCCCGCACAAGCGGCTATCATCAATCAGTTTCCCAATATCGAACTGGTCGTCGCCCCCTCCCCCAGTCGCTGCTTTGAAGATACCGACTATGAGAAAAAAGGTCTCCAGCTTCAAGAAGATCTTTCCGATTGCGATATCCTCCTGGGCGTAAAAGAAGTGGAAATCGAGACACTCCTCCCAAACAAAACCTACTTCTTCTTTTCCCATACCATCAAAGAACAAGCCTACAACCGCGACCTGCTCCTGGCAATCCTCGAAAAAAATATCCGCCTCATCGACTACGAGGTGCTGACCAATGAAAAAGGCAAACGCCTCATCGCCTTCGGTCGCTTTGCCGGCATGGTTGGGGCACACAACGCTCTCTGGACCTATGGAAAACGCACCGGCAAATTCGAACTAAAACGCATGAAAGACTGCTACGACTATGCCGAAGCAAAAGTCCTCTACCAGGAAATGGAATGGCCGCCACTAAGAATTGTTTTAACCGGCACCGGCCGCGTCGGACAAGGAGCTGCCGAGGTTCTCCGCGATATGGGAATCAAAGAAGTATCTTCCAACGACTTCCTATCCAATGGTTTCGAAGAGCCCGTTTTCACGCAATTGCAATGCAGCGATTATGCAGCTCGCAAAGACGGCACCCCTTTTAAAAAGAAAGACTTCTATCAACATCCGGAAGCCTTCAAAAGTATTTTCGCTCCCTACGCCAAATCAGCCGACATTTTCATCAATGGCATCTACTGGGACAACAATGCGCCCGCTTTCTTCACGCTCGAAGAAATGGCTTCTTCCAATTTCAACCTACAGGTCATTGCCGACGTAACTTGCGATATCGCACCCGTTTCATCCATTCCCTCTACCATAAAAGCCAGCACCATCGCCGATCCGGTTTTTGGCTTTTCGCCGAATACCCGGGAGGAGATTCCGGCTTTCAGCCCCGATGGTGTAGACATGATGACCATCGACAATCTCCCCAACGAATTACCCCGCGATGCCTCCGAATCTTTCGGAAAACAGTTTCTGGAATCCATCCTGCCCGAACTGCAAAAAGAAGAAAGCGACATCCTCACACGTGCCACCGTCGCACAAAATGGAGCACTCGGTCCGCATTTTGGTTATTTGAAGAATTATATATCTTTTTGATTCGTTTTATACGTTTTATACGTGTAACGTGTAACGTGTAACGTGTAACGCAGGATACGGAAACCAATCATCATTCCTCGCTCAAAAGTTAACATTTCTCCTGCCTGTGCTTTGTCAAGCTTCGGCAGGCAAGCATTTTACATTTTACATTAAAAAACCTCAACCCAGCCGCCGAGCAAAGCAAGGCGACTCCCCCCACCGATCGCCAAAGGCGAACGACGCTCCCCTGCCTTCCCTTAAGGTATGGCAGGCAAGTAGAGGAATGAAGCAACGCGAAATGACGACCTCAACCAAAAAAATCACCACTCCACCGAACAATTCCCCAACTAAACACCTGAACACTTTAGGAATTTCTTAATTTGTAACACCCTTTAAATTTTTCAGGAAATTCCTGTGACGCTCTACCTCCCCAAACGACCGCCGGATTAATAGTCCGAACACCCGATATTTACAAAAACCGATTATCCACACGCTTATGCTAACACGGCTACCACTTGTGAGCCGCCTCTTGCTATTTGGGTTTGCGCTCCTGTTTTCTACCACAATTACAAACGCTCAGGATCCCTCATTTTCACAATTTTATGCCAATCGGATTTACCTCAATCCGGCTTTTACAGGTATGAATAACGGGATCGCATTATCCGGCGTAAGCCGGGCCCAATGGCTGCGGGTCGACCGGGCCTTTTATACACATGGCGCTACCGCTGAATGGCAACTGCCTGTCCTCCGACTGGGACTGGGCATGCACCTCCTCCGAGATGAAGAAGGCATCGGAGCGCTTACTACGCAACAAGCCGGACTGGCACTCGCCTACATCATCCCCGGCAAAAAACACAATTTGCACTTCGGATTTGAAGGCAGGGTCGTTCAAAAATCCATCGATTGGGACAAACTGATCTTTACCGATCAACTCGATGCGCACCTGGGCATCGTAAACAGTACCCGCGCTGTACCTGCGACCGAAAACCTGCTTTACGGAGATGTAGACTTTGGGGTAGTCTGGCGCTTTGAGGGCGATATGCGGGCAGGCAGCAAACAACTGAGGCAGGTGCGTAGTCACCTGGGCTTTAGCATGAAACACCTCCCCCAGTACTTCAATAAATCAGGAAAAGGAAACGACTCATTTTTGAACCGGGATGTTGCGCCGGCTCCTCGATCAACCCTGCACGGCGGAATGATAATCCCGGTTCACTTTTTACGCGGTGTTGGCCAACAGATGGCCATCAGCCCAAATTTCAAATTCGATGTACAAGGCTACGGTTTTATGAATTTCGGCGAAAGCCTCACTGTCGGCACCATCGGAATGTACGCACTCCTCGACCATTTTAACCTGGGTCTCTTTTACCAGAATAAATACTACGCTCCCGATCAAAAACACACCGATGCACTCATCGTCTCTTTCGGATTGCAAACCAATGCCGGGGGCAGACAAGATCCCCGAAGGCCAAGCTTCTACTTCGGCCTCAGTGGCGATTTCAACAACTCCGGTCTCGGGCCGGCAGCGGGCAGTGTGTTTGAGGTTAATATTCGCGCCGTTTTTCCGGGTAGTAAACGGGCAAGAAGCCGAAGCCGCTCCAACAAACAAATTCTGGACTGCAAGCGATTCTTCTAAGCTCCAAAAATCCAGCTACAAATTATCATCCATCAAAGGCAGTAATCCATGAAACCAGCAATCTACTTAACTGCACTTATACTCTTTTTCCAACAACAGGTACAGGCACAATGCCCTTTTAGCATCTCCAACCCAGGTCCATGCGCTACCGAAGCTGTAGAATTTTCGGTCAACAATCCCAATGGCAGCAACTGGGAATGGGACTTCGAAAGCGATGGAACAATCGACTCCAATGGAGAAGTGGTCAGCTTTTCCTTCCCGGAATTGTTTATTGATTCCACCTACCAGATCACCCTTTTTGAAAACGGAGATTCCTGTACTACCCAATCGCTGACTGTATTGGCAGTTCCAGACCCAAGTATTGGTGTACCACCAGGCATCCTTGTGTTAAATGGCAATGAAATCAAAGCCTGTAACGGAGATCAACAACTGACCCTCGAAATTTACAATGCCTCCCAAACCTTTGCCGAGAATGTAAGCTACCTCATAAACTGGGGCGACAACTCGCCTCCCGAAACACACGACAACAACACCTTCTCCCAGACGAATACCATTTCGCATACCTATAATTCCTTTGGGTATTTTACGCTGTTTATTACGGCCACGCATCAAAATGGATGCGTGTATACCAACTCCTACACCCTCTACAATGGCGGCAACCCGTCGGTAGGACTGGTGATCCCCGGAAATACCGTCGGATTATGCGCCCCCGCTACCCTCGAATTTCCAATTACCAATACAGACAACAATCCGCCGGGAACGGAGTATACCATTTATGTGAATGGAGAAATAGTGGCGTCCTATCCGCAGGACAGCCTGCCCGAATCTTTCATTTATACCTTTCTGGAAAGCTCCTGTGGAGTAAATACCAGCACCGGAAATTATCAAAATGCCTTCGATGTAAAAATTGTGGCTTCAAACCCCTGCAACTCCTCCACAGCGACCATCGAACCCATTGAGGTTAGCGAACCGCCGGAGTTGAGTTTTGAGGTCATTCCCGAGTCCAATTGCGCAGGCTCTATGATCGAATTTGACAACACTTCCGTGAATATTGAAGTGGTAAGCGGCAATCCTTCCGAATGCCTGGATGTTCTGGCTCCCTCCTGGGATATTCTGGGAGGCATACCGGGCGAAGACTGGGAGATCATCTCCGGAAACATTTTCAATTCGGACTCCCTGATCATCCTCTTTCAAACGCCCGGGGTGTATGTGGTCGAAATGACAGTGGTTAGTTTTGCCTGTGGCCCCTTTACGATTTCCCAGGAAGTGACCATCCTCGAGCCGCCAGTTATTGACGCTTCGCTGGCTATAGATACAACGGGGAATAATGGCTGCGCCCCCCTGAGTGTACCGCTCACCAACAACTCCAGCGGAGAAGATGTAAGCTATAGCTGGTCAGTTAATCCCCCCGATGGCTGGACATTCAGTCCCGGCTCCGATTCAACATCCACCGAACCAGAAATCATATTTGAGGACGGTGGTACGTACGACATCCAACTGATCGCCTCCAATCCCTGCGAAAGCCTGGTCTGGGACACCACCATCGTGGTCTCCGGTCCGCCGCAAATCGATCCGCTTCCCCTGCCAGATTCCTGCCTGAGTGCCAGCCTGAGCTTTGATCCGGGGATGATCAATTACGACGAAAACGGCAATCCGATATCGACTTATGCCTGGGAATTTCCCGGTGGTTCCGTTTCTTCCTCTACCGATCCATTTCCTTCGGGGATCAATTATCCCGACCCGGGCACCTATCCGGTTAACTTATTGGTTTCCAATGGATGTGGAGATACTTTCTGGACCGACACTTTTGAAGTGCAGGTACCGGAGACGCTCATCATGCCCGATCCGCTCACCATTTGCGGCAATGTCGATCCGATACAGATTAATGCGGATCCGGGAGAAGGGGTTTGGTCGGGAACCGGTATCAGCGAAGAGGGCATTTTCGACCCGGAAGGCCTGGCTCCCGGTGTGTATCCGCTCATGTACACTTTTGGCACCGGCGCCTGTTTTGTGGAAGGACTAAGCGAAGTAAGTATAACCGCCCCGCCCGAGGTGGATTTACCCGCTCCTGTTTCGCTTTGCGCGAATGATGATCCGGTATTGATCAGCCCTTCGCCGCAAGGCGGAAACTGGAATGATCCAAACGGCATCCTAAACGGCGATCAATTGGATCCGCAAAACATAGCACCCGGAAATTATGCCTTGATTTATTCCTTTACCGACGCCAACAACTGTAGCGATTCCGACAGCCTGGAAGTGACGATCAATGATTACCCACAGCCCGTTGTTGGAGACAGTTTATATTGCTACACGCCGGGTGCCGTTCAGTTGCCCCTCCCCAGTATACCGGGAGGCAGTTGGTCAGGGGAAGGCATTGTCCATCCGAATGGCCTGTTTGACCCGGATGAAACAGCTGGTCCGGGCATATATTCTCTGACCTACACCCTGACAGATTCCCTGAATTGCAGTGGAGAAGCTACCGCAGCTATAGAAATAATCGCTCCGGAAAATGTGGAAGCCGGAGCAAACACATCGGTATGTATGGAGGATGCCCCCATCGACCTGAGCAGTCTGGCTTCGCCGCAAGGCGGAAACTGGACCAGTTCCAGCGACGGATTTACAGGCAACAGCTTTGATCCGATTCTGGCTGGTCCGGGCTCGCACTGGTTGTATTACAGCATAGGTACAGGCAATTGCGAAGTAATCGACAGTGTACGGATATTGGTGGTGGATCTCACCTTCACTACGGCAGGCCCCAATCAATCGGTTTGTATCGACGGCGGGCCCCTGCAACTCAATGGCTACGACCCGGCCGGAGGTACCTGGAGCGGTACCGGCATTATTGATCCGGTCAACGGCTTGTTTGATCCGGCTATAACCGGGATCGGCCAATTCCAAATCAACTATTACTACGAAGATCCGGCTACGGGATGCAGTATTGAAATTCCCAAAACAATCTCAGTTAAGCCAAAGCCCGTACCGGACTTCGAGTTTCCTTCCCTGGGTTGCATCGACGAACCCGTGCAGTTTATCAATCAAACCCCGGATGGTTTGTATTACGAATGGGACTTTGGCGATGGGGCTACTTCCGCATCCGTTGATCCGATTCACATTTACCAGCAAGCCGGAAACTACACCGTAAACCTGATGGCTACCAATAATTTTGGCTGCCAGCAAGATACCAGTTTCCAACTCGAAATAGCGACCCCTCCGACAGCCAATTTCCTGCCCGACAATACGGAAGATTGTGCGGGAGCTGTCGTACAGTTTAGCAACAACAGCCAGGGCGCACAAGCAGAATATCTTTGGGATTTTGGCAACGGGCAATTTAGCACGGAAGAACAGCCACCCGGAGAAATCACCTATGCTCAGGGCATTAACGACACCACATACACCGTCGAATTGTCGGTCACAAACAACTGTGGAACAGATAGTTGGGAAGAACAGATCACTGTACATCCGCTGCCAATCGCCAATTTTGGATTTACGGTAGACACGGGTTGTTCGCCCCTGATTTTGGCAATCAACAATATTACACTTGGCAGTCCGCAGAGTTTTTACTGGGACCTGGGTAATGGCAATTTTTCCACCGACTCCCTCCCTCCTCTCCAAACCTATACGACCGATACGACGGTGACCAATTACACCATTACACTATTTGCAGAAAATGTTTGTGGAGCTGATACGCTCAGTCAGGAGGTGGTCGTCCACCCGGAGGAAGTAACCGCCTTTTTTAATGCGAGCAATACCGAGGGATGTGCGCCTTTTACCGTCGAGTTTACCGATTATACCGGCATGGGAACCACCATCAGCTGGAATTTTGGCGATGGCAATAACAGCGATGAAATAAATCCGGTGTATACATTCAGCGAAAGCGGCATTTATACCGTGATCCAGTATGCCAGCAATGCCTGTGGAGCAGACAGCACCACCATGGATATTGAGGTGTATCCGGCACCTGATCTTGACTTTAGCTGGGATCAGCCACTTTGCGACAATACCCCCATCCAGTTTATTAATAATTCGGGTTCTTTGGCTTCCGCCGAATGGGATTTCGGCAACGGAAACACTTCTACTGCAATGAATCCGGAATGGTTGTTCGACCAGCCGGGAACATATACGGTCACGCTGACCGGAACGACACCCTTTACCGCCTGTGAATCCTCCCTGAGCCAGAATTTGGTAATCCAGGAGGCCCCTTTGGCACAGGCCACCCCCCTCCTTGTGGACGGTTGTGCTCCGCTGACCGTCCAATTTTCCGACCAATCTACAGACGCCAATTATTACCTCTGGGATTTTGGCGACGACAATAGTTCCATCCTGGCCCAGCCCGAGCACACCTTTCTGGATCCGGGCAATTATCAGGTGACCCTCACGGTAACGAGTAGCAATGGCTGTTCGGATGAGTCTATCCTTACGCCCGTCGATGTCTGGCCAAATCCGGTGGCTTCTTTCTCTATGGCGCAAGATACTTTTTGCGGCCTTCCGGCGAATGTCGCTTTCAACAATGAGAGCCAGGATGCGGATGGATTCGCCTGGTATTTTGGAAACGGGAACCAGTCTAACCTAAACAATCCCGTCTATAGTTATGAGGAAGCGGGGCAATATGAAGTAGGCCTGGCCGTATTCAATCAATACGGTTGTACCGATTCTACCGGGATGCCGGTACAGATATTTCCGGAGCCGCTGGCTGATTTTGCCTTTCAGGATGAGGCCTATTGCTCGCCGCAGGAGGTAGCCTTCGACAATTTTTCGATTGGCGATACTTTCTTCTGGGATTTTGGTGATGGAGAAACCGGGCAATCGGATAATCCGATTCACACCTATGCAGAGGGCGGCACGTATCAAATTAGCCTGACTGCTTCCTTTGGTACAGCCTGTGCCGACACCCTCCTTTTGCCGGTTCCCCTGGAAATTCTGTCTTCACCGGTAGCGGCCTTTGATTATGAAGACGGGCAAAACGGTATTTTGACCTTCAACAACCTCTCGGTCAACGCAGATAGCTACACCTGGGATTTTGGCGATGGCACCATCTCCGAGGAAACGCATCCAACACATCGTTTCTCCGAAAACGGGGTTCGGCAGATCCTGTTGGTTGCCCTTCATGAAAACGGATGTATAGACACCGCCGCCTTACAGATCCAGCCCGAATTATTTGGCAGCTTATATCTGCCAAACGCACTAATGCCCGAACAGGGCGACGACGAGCTGCGGATATTCTTACCAAAGGGCGTAGGCATCGTGGAATACCGGCTTCAGATATTCTCTACTTACGGAGATTTGATCTGGGAAACCACGGAACTAAAAGACGGGCAGCCTGCTGTTGGCTGGGACGGTACTTACAAGGGGGAACTGCTCCCACAGGATGTTTACGTCTGGAAAGTCTACGCCCTGTTTGAAGACGGCAATGAATGGAAAGGTGTACGGCAACCCAATGGCAGTTTTAAACGCATTGGCTCTGTGACGCTCATTCGTTGATTAATCTTGTATCAGGCTTTCAGAAAGGTGCGGATATTTCCTTCAATGCGATCCTTAATGGAGGAAGTATCTGCCCGCTGAAAGTTGGTACCGGTCATACGCTCATACAGCTCAACATAGCGATCGGTTACCCGCTCGACAAAATCATCGGGCATTTCGGGCATAAACTGGCCGTCCAGTCCCTGGAAACCGTGATCCATCAACCATTCGCGTACAAACTCTTTGGAAAGTTGTTTTTGACCTTCATCCTTTGCCTGGCGTTCTTCGTATCCTTCCAGGTAAAAATACCGGGAACTATCGGGGGTATGGATTTCGTCAATCAGGGTGATTTCGCCCTTGTACAAACCAAATTCGTATTTGGTGTCTACGAGGATCAATCCGCGTTGGGCCGCCATTTCAGTACCACGTTGAAAAAGGGCCCGGGTATATTTTTCAAGAACTTCCCATTGTTCCGCTGTCGCCAGGCCCTGCTCCAGAATGCCTGCCGCGGAGATGTCTTCATCGTGTCCTTCTTCGGCTTTAGTAGCCGGGGTAATGATTGGCTCCGGAAATTTATCGTGCTCCTTCATCCCATCCGGTAATGCCACACCACAGAGCTCGCGCTTGCCGGACTTATAGGTACGCCAGGCATGTCCGGTCAAATACCCGCGGATTACCATTTCGATTTTAAAGGGTTCGCAGGCTTTGCCTACTGCTACATTGGGATCGGGTGTTGCTTCCAGCCAGTTGGGACAAATATCCCGGGTTGCCTGCAGGAAGTGGGAGGCAATTTGATTGAGAACTTGACCTTTATAGGGAATGGGTCTCGGCAAAATATGGTCAAATGCGGAGATTCGGTCGGAGGCTACCATGACCAGCCGATCATCCTCCAGAGTATATACATCCCTTACTTTCCCCCTGTAAAAGGCTTTTTGCCCGGGCAGGGTAAAATTGATTTCCGCAATGGCGTTTTTATCCGGATTCATGCTTGGATATTTCCAGCAAATGTAGGGAAAAGTGCTCTTTTTGAAGCAGAAAATTTGTGCTTATCCACCTACCAACTCCCGGTAGTAATAAGCCAGCGCAATTCGGATCTGATCGTATTTGTATTTCCCCGAAAGGGCTTCAAAAATTTCCTTTGGTTTATAAGGTTTCTCTAATTCCGGCAATACCTTCAGGATGGCTGAAATCGCCTCCTTGTCAATGAGCAACGAAAGATCAACATCATCTCCTTTTTCATAAAACTGGAGCAGATGACCAATAACGGTACTTTCAGAAACACCCCGCTCCACGGCTATCTCTTTGACCTTTTTGCCTGATTTAAAGGCTTCAAAACTAAGCAGTCGCGCGCCCCCTTTCACCAGTGATCCGGCTTTGGTCTTCTCCAGCATATAAGATTTAATTTCTTCCTGGAAGACATCGCCATACAATTGCAATTTTCGATCTCCTACCCCGGATACTTCCTGCATCTCGCTATCAGTGACCGGGCGTTTTTCAACCATATCCCGGAGTGTAGCATCTGAAAACACCCGGTATGGCGGAATGCCTCTTTGTCTTGCCAATTGTAGCCGAAGTTTTCGCAGGCGCTCAAACAGCTCATCCGATTGTGTTTGGGAAACAGCTTCTTTTTCCTGTTTTTTCGGTCCGTCTTTCTGCCACTCAACCAGGGAAACCGCTTCTCCTTCAAATAAGATTTTCTTACTGGCTTCGGTTAAGCGCAATTTCTGATGATCATCGAGGGCCAACTCAAGCAATCCCATCTGAAGAATCTGCTCGATATAATGTCGCCATTCGGGGAAACCCAAATCCCGGCCGGCACCATAGGTTTTAATATTGTGATATCCCTTTTCGAGGAGTTCCCTTTTTCCGGATGCCCGCAGGATATCGATGAGCATATTTACCCCGACTTGCTGTCGGGTGCGTGCCACGGCCGATAAAGCTTTTTGAGCAATCTCCGTACCGTCTATCCGAACCGGCGGATTGATACAAACATCACAATTCCCGCAATCTTCGGTACTCAATTCGTTGAAGTAATTGAGCAAGATGCGTCGACGGCAAACCGAGGAAGTGGCGTACTGATACATTTGATCCAGCTTGAGCAGCTGCACCTCCGTATTCTTTGCGCCGTTTTGTTGAAGAATATCTTTGAGCACTGTAAAATCCCGAAAGCTATAAAACAGCAAGGTATCTGAAGGCAGACCATCTCGTCCGGAACGACCAATTTCCTGATAATAACCTTCCAGGTTTTTGGGCAGGTTATAATGAATCACCCAACGCACATTGGATTTATCGATTCCCATCCCGAAGGCAATGGTAGCACAGATGATCAACTCCCGGTCATTGACAAAATCCTCCTGAACCTTGTTTCGCGTATCGGCAGACAGGCCTGCGTGATAAGCGACAGCCTGATAGCCCCTTGCCTGGAGCTTATCGGCCAGGTCTTCGGTAGATTTACGGGAAAGACAGTATATAATGCCTGCCTGATCGGGATGCCCCTTTAAAAAGGTGTGGATTTGTTCGATTCTTTTCTGGCCGGGTCGTGCTTCCAAAAACAGATTCGGACGATCAAAGGAAGCAATAAAGGATTTTGCCTTTGAAAGGCCCAGTTGATTCCGAATATCGTTGCGGGTTACCTTGTCTGCAGTGGCTGTCAGAGCGACCATCGGTACGTCCGGAAAATCGGTTTTCAGGTTCCCCAGGCGAGTGTATTCAGGTCGAAAATCATGTCCCCAACTGGAGATACAATGGGCTTCATCTATGGCAAAGAGATTGATCTTTGTCAGGCGGAGCATTCGAAAAAAATCAGAGGAGAGCAACTTTTCCGGAGAGACATAGAGTAGATCCAGGTCTCCGTTGAGGAATTCATTTTCAACCAGCTGTTGTTCGCTTCCGCGAAGGCTGCTGTTGAGGTAGGAGGCATTTACTCCATTTGCACGCAAGCCTTCCACCTGATCCTTCATCAAAGAGATCAGTGGAGAAACCACGAGGCAGGTACCTTCCAGAATTATACCGGGAATCTGATAGCAGATAGATTTTCCACCACCTGTAGGCATCAGGACCAGGGCGTCTGATCCGGTGGTGAGTCGGTGAATGATATCGGCCTGCATGGGCCGAAATGCATCATAACCAAAATACGTTTTAAGGGCAGCTTTAGCCTTGTCCAATTCCATAACTCCAAACCATTCAAATCGGCGAATGCTCCAAGGTAGGAATTCAAACTCGCATTTTGAATGGCTGGCGCTAAAGGAATTTCATTTTTTGTGGAAGACTGCTTAGGCAGCTGCTATCTCAAGGGCATCTACTCCTTTGAGTTCTCTCCAGCTATTGTGCGAATCCTTTTCCGGATTCCAGGCAAAGACCCGCCCATGGTTTTTCTTTCCTTTCTTTTCCTGACGCAATACAAAGTAAGTACCCTCTGACGAATCGACACAAATAGCATCTCCAAAGGCTTTTCCGGCTTCAGAACACAAGCTGCCCATGCTGAAAGGATCGCAACTGGCCACTTCTCCCGAAAGGGTGAGGAAGGCTACCGATCCATTTGGAGAGGCAGCTACTTTCTTACCGAGTGCTCCGCTCCAAACAGGCTGTGGCCGAAGCTGGTCGAGGGTGGTATAGACCAGAACATTTTCTTTTTCGCCCGCTTTTTTAGCAACAAACCAAAGGCTGCCGTCTGCTCCGGCTGAGATATCTGTAAAGTGCCCCGCCTGTGCAAGCATAATCATCTTACCATCGCTTTCCAGTCCGTAAATACTTCCATCGGCTGCCAGGAGGATGGCATTGCCTTGAGGTGTACCTTCGATCTTATCGATTTTCAGGTTTTTCAAATGGATTTCTTTCCAGTTTTGGGCATCATCTGTGTAGGCGATGTGGCCTGATTTGAGAACAGCCCACAATCGATTATTGGCACAAACGGCTATTTTTTTGGCAAAGTTATCCTGGCTTATTCGATTGATTTGGCCGGAAGACACCAGCTGCCGGATGGCATTTTTTTGATCGACAAAGTAAAAGGAGGTTGTTGAGGACATGAGAAGCTATTTAAAAATCTGTTCGGCCGAAACGCATCCGGCCGAACAGTGTAGTTATTTCAAATTTAGTTTCTGCTTGGGAAAATTCCGACCAGTGCAATGCTATAGTTTACCACGAGGAATGGCTCCATATTATTGAATGGGATATTTCCTCCCGTATTGCCGTTGGTCACCGTTAGGTTGGTGCTCAATGCTCCGGCAAATTCTCCGGCAGAAGCGGCTCCATTGTAAAAATCATCCGACTGTGCACTAAGGAAAGCACCGGAAGGACTATCTGTATCCGGTTCATTGCCACTTACGGGCAATTGTACAGAACCTCCTACCACTGCAGTATGCGTATGAGAAGGCAGGTTGGTCATATTTAGCGTAGTGGTTTCTGTTCCGCCTTTTTGACCAATAGGCCTGGTGGAAAGCCCTGGGCCATGTCCATGATGTAGGGCAGCACGGCCACGCAGATCCGGCAAAGCAAAAGTAGTGCGGCCATCTCCGCCATAGGTTGTTCCAATCAGAGAAAAGAGGGCTGTATTTTGAGCAATGGGCAGAAGCTGACCATCACATAATGCCCAACCACGAGGTGCCCAGTTGAAGCCGAAGATTTGAATTTGTCCGATAAAAGGTTCCATAAATAATTTTTTTTGAGTGAATAGTTATGAAGACGTGAAGTCCCTCTATGTTCTGGACGGATATAGGCCCTGAGTAGCAATACAGTAATTGATTACCAGGAAAGGCTGCATATTATTGAAAGCCAGATTGCCTCCGGTATTGGTGTTTGTCACCGTAAGATTGGAACTCAAGGCGCCGGCAAATTCTCCAGCCGAAGCTGCTCCATTGTAAAAGTCATCCGACTGTGCACTAAGGAACGCACCGGAAGGGCTGTCAGTATCCGGCTCATTGCCACTTACGGGCAATTGTACAGAACCTCCTACCACGGCGGTATGCGTGTGTGCTGGCATATTTGGTACGGTCAGGGTAGTAGTTTCAGCACCTCCCCTGGCGCCAATGGTTCGAGGGGACAATCCGGGACCAGATCCTTCGTGCAAGGCGGCTCTTCCACGCAAGTCCGGCAAGCCAAAGGTGGTACGGCCATCTCCACCGTAAATGGTACCCAGTAGGGAAAATAAGGCCTGGTTTGCTGAAATGGACATCAACTGTCCATCACATTTCGCCCAGTTTCTTGGAGCAAAATCAAACCCAAACATGCAGATCATACCTAAAATAGGTGTATCCATGATTTAGAATTTAAAAGTTAGTAAAAGGAATTTCGGAGTGCAGGCTTTCCGGAAACCACACAATATCATTCGGCGAAAGCCGGACAACAAGGAGTATAATCATCGGATAATCAAGCTTTAGCAAATTTAACCAAGACAGGCATCCTATTTAAGAGCAAAGCTACCCTAAAAATACAGCAGGTATTTCCTGCAAGCCCATTAGGTATTTATACCTGTCTCTCATCCCTTATTACGCTGCAGGTTTGTTGAATTAATATCGAAAACTTACCTTGTAAGATAGAAGCTCGAGAAGCGTATGGACTGGCTTTAATTTCACCAATCCGTCAACAAACACATTTACAATATGAATTACACCTACCCCACCCTAAGCTTGCTCGCCATACTATTTTTAATGGCATGTGCGCCTTCCGGCGAAAATGCAACCATGGAAGAGAGCAATCCGGCAAGTTCCGAGGAAGTTGATATGTCGGCAGACGATCCAACCCCAACCTATACGGATACCATCTCCTTAAAGACCGCCAATGAGTGGATCTGCAACTTTAAAGATTACATGAGAGGAGGCGTTGATTCCGCCCAGTGGACAGCCATTCAGGCGATTGGGTTCCTGATTCCGGAAGCCGATGTTACCCAACTTGTAGCTGAAGCCGGCGTGGAAAACCTTCGAGCATATCTCGGACTGCGCACCGACGGGCCTTCAGATACGCTTAAGCTGGTATTTGTTGGCGTTGATGAAAATGGCAATGACATCCTAAGTCTGATTACAGATTTTACCAACCCGTGTCCGCCTGCCTGTTCAGGTGGTAATGGAGGTTTGACTAATTGCCAATAACCGCTATAACCGGGGTAAATATCCGGTCAATTTTCTTCCCTCATTATGGTGGAAAACATTCGTTTACTCATATCGCTTTGTGTGATGGGGAGTCTCCTGCTGGCAT
Source organism: Bacteroidota bacterium (assembly GCA_018222965.1). Taxonomy (GTDB): domain Bacteria; phylum Bacteroidota; class Bacteroidia; order Chitinophagales; family Saprospiraceae; genus JAAEZH01. The sequence goes on along the minus strand of JAAEZH010000018.1, from coordinate 78,139 downwards.
CCGGTATAATCATACGGAACTTTAAGAAACTACCATTTAGTATAAAAGCTTTCGGGTTGTTTATTGTCCTGGCCTGCGCAACGGAGTTGTCTTCGTTTATTCTAGCCCGGGCCAATATCAATAACCTCTTCCTAATGCACTTGTTTACTCCGATCAAAGCCATAAGCCTGGGCCTGTTTTTTAGTCCGATTTTTATGTTTGAGAAGCGGGATCTTCGGAAAGTTCTGTATACAACGATATTCCTGCTAGTAACATTTAGCCTGATAAACACCCTGTTTATTCAACCTATAAATAGCTTCAGCTCCTATTCTTATTCGCTGGTAATCCTGACAATAATTATATTCAGCGCTATTTGCTTTTTCCGACTCACCAATCCTGAAAACCTGGAGCCTTCTTACCGAAGATTTATCCGAAAAATCATCCCCCCATTGTTTGTTTATGAATGTACCTCACTATTTATCTTTATGTTTGGGTCCTATTTGCAAGAGATAGAATTCTCCTATCAGAGGCATCTATGGATGACGAATTCCAGTCTTTATCTTATCTTTTTGATTACAGTGATTTTTGCCTTGATAAATCACGTGAAAACAAGCCCAATGAAAACGGTATAATCCAGTAAGATCAAAATGCTTACTGGGAAAACATTAATCGAATACGGCTAATTACCGAGAGGAAAACAGGGGGATATGGATATAAGTGGAAACACATTAATCTGGCTAATCACTGCGGCTATAGGTATCATGGGATTGTTGGCACTTTCTCTGGTTGTATTTTTCCTATACAGCCGCCGTAAGATTCTTCAGGAACAACTCCGTCAACAGGAACTTAAGCTCGAACATCAAAAGTCTATAAACATATCCAGCCTGGAAGCTCAGGAAAAGGAACGCCGAAGAATTGCCAAAGATCTGCATGATGATGTAGGCTCAAAATTAAATGTAAGTCTGTTATACCTTCATCAACTGGAAAAACAAATAAAGGGTGAATCTGCAGGCGAAGAAATCCTCAATTCTACCCGTGAGGTAATCAATCACATCATTAATACCACCCGAAATATCTCACACGACCTCCTCCCTCCTGCCCTGGTAACCCATGGTACCTGGGCAAGTATAAGAGACCTCGTACACGAAATCAATAAAAGTGGAAACTTAGATCTGACCCTTGAAATGGAAGAAGAAAAACTTCCGGCCATTCCTCAAAAAAAAGGCATTCACCTTTATCGGGCATTCCAGGAATTGATAAAAAATTCCATTACCCACGGTAAAGCCAATCAAATCCGCATTACTATAAAAGGCCACCCAACATTAAGCATGGAGTATGAAGACAATGGAACAGGCTTTGATATGAAAAAACTTGAAAACCCGGGATTGGGCATGTCAAGCATTGAGGGACGGCTTGCCAATCTCAATTGCCAAATCAGCTACCTGTCAGCTCCGGGAAAAGGAGTCAAAGCAATGATTACAGCCGCTTCGGCCACACCTGCTATTTCCTGATCCAGTATTTGGATCGGAAAACCAACCTCAAGCTCCTTGGCTGTATCTAATAAGTTACTTATTTTTACACAGATGTTGGTTCCAAAAGACATCCTAAATTAGGATTTCCTGTTATTCTTTACCAGACATTGCAAACCAGCTACTCCTGGACAAATCAGGATCTTGTCAAAACCGTCTTATCAAAAATTATGGTATTTTCACCAATGCTGGCACAGTATCGGTGTAATCATTTGCCTTTCGGCGAATGGCATTAACTAACTTCGTGCTCTGACAACAATTCAGTGGCCTTTCGGCGAATTGGCCTATTTTGGGAGCACCTTCAACCATTGGTATGATTAAGATTGCGCTGGCAGACGATGAGCTGTTATTCCGAAAAGGCTTGCGATTAATCCTTGAAGAAAACCCGGATTTCGAAGTTATTATCGAAGCCGGAAATGGAGCAGAACTCATGGAAAGGATGCGCCTTAGCGATCAACTTCCACAGGTACTGCTTTTGGATCTCCAAATGCCCATCCGCTCCGGCTTAGAAACAGCACCGGATCTACAGAAAGAATTTCCCGATACCCGAATCATCATTATTTCCTCCCATTTTCACCGATCCTACATCATTCATTTGATCGAACTAGGTGCTTCTGCCTACCTTCCCAAAAATGCAGATCCGAATCTGGTAGCAACTACCGTTAGAGAAGTTTATGATAAAGGGTTTCACTATTCCGGCGACGTTTTAAGCCTGATCCGGGAACACATGCAGAATCCGATCAAGAAAAAACCAGTCATTCCCGGAAGGGACCTCTCTACCCGGGAATTGGAAGTCCTTCAACTCATTTGCGAGCAACATACTACAGCTGAAATAGCCGAAAAATTATTCATTAGCCCCCGAACCGTAGACGGCCATCGAAATCGACTATTGGAAAAAACCGATTCCCGAAACACTGCCGGACTGGTCATCTATGCCATGCACAACGAATTGGTAAATCTGACCCCTAAACTCTGATCACCCCCTCGCCATTGCTGTCCTGCAAAAAAGCCTATTATATCGTACCTTAGCGTAAAATGAAACCAAACTATGATACGATCAAAAATTGGTGGAATCGGCTATTACGTTCCCGAAACAGCAGTAACAAATGATGACCTTGCCCAGGTCATGGATACTTCAGACGAATGGATCCAGGAACGCACCGGTATCCGCGAAAGACGCTATGGATTAAAACACAAAGAAACCACTTCTTCCATGGGGGCTCGCGCCGCAGAAATTGCGATCGAACGAGCAGGCATTTCTAAGGAAGATGTTGACTTCATAATCTTTGCTACACTAAGTCCGGATTATTACTTCCCGGGATGTGGCGTGCTCCTCCAACGAGAACTGGGTATCACCAATATGGAAGCAGGTGCTCTGGATATTCGCAACCAGTGTTCGGGCTTTGTTTACGGATTGTCGATTGCCGATCAGTTTGTTCGTTCCGGTATGTACAAAAACGTCCTGCTGGTAGGTGCAGAAATGCATTCGATGGGACTGGATTACAGTACCCGTGGTCGAAATGTAACTGTTATTTTTGGGGATGGTGCCGGTGCTGTGGTTGTGCAGCCCGATGATCGAGAAGATTCGGGAATCCTAACAACAAAATTACATTCCGATGGTACTTATGCCGAGAAACTGGCTTTCATAAACCCAGGAGCTCATGGCGGTTACCACTTCGATAAAATGGACATCGAATACGACTTTGGATACGATAAGTCCATCAAATACGGTGAAATTTTCATCACCGATAAGATGCTAAAAGACGGCCAAATCTTTCCAAATATGGAAGGACAGTTTGTCTTTAAACTGGCCGTACAGAAATTCCCGGAAGTAATCAAAGAAGCATTGGATGAAGTCGGACTTGAGACTTCCGACATTAATATGCTCATTCCGCACCAGGCTAATTTACGGATCAGCCAGTTTGTGCAAAGACGTCTGGGCTTGTCTGATGATCAGGTGTGGAACAACATCCAGAAATACGGAAATACCACAGCAGCCTCCATTCCGATCGCTCTTTGTGAAGCCTGGGAAGCCGGTAAGATCAAGGACGGCGACCTGGTTTGTCTTGCTGCTTTCGGAAGTGGCTTTACCTGGGGATCGGCCTTGATTCGCTGGTAGCAACTGCCTGCCAACAGGCTGCAGGCAAAAAATAAAGGGTGGATCAAGCAAGTTGATCCACCCTTTTTATATTCTGATCCTATTGATCTTATCCCACAACCTCTTTCACCAGGTCAGCAGCATCCTGCAGGAGGATCGCTGAGTGAACGGCTAGTCCGGACTCATCAATAATTGTTTTTGCAATATCCGCATTGGTACCTTGCAGGCGCACGATAATCGGAACCTCAATGTTACCCATGTTTTTGTAGGCATCAACGACACCTTGAGCTACCCGGTCACAACGCACGATACCCCCAAAAATATTGATGAGGATAGCTTTTACGTTAGGATCTTTCAGAATGATCCGAAATGCCTGTTCAACCCGAGCAGCGTCTGCTGTACCTCCTACATCCAGGAAGTTGGCTGGTTCTCCGCCAGAGAGTTTAATGATATCCATCGTTGCCATTGCCAAACCAGCACCATTAACCATGCAACCTACATTACCGTCGAGCTTCACATAGTTCAAGCCGTAGCTTTTGGCTTCTACCTCCGTTGGATCTTCTTCGTGTACGTCGCGCATCTCAGCCAAATCTTTGTGACGGAAAAGGGCGTTGTCATCGAGGGTTACCTTACAGTCAACGGCAACGATTCGATCGTCGGCCGTTTGAAGACAAGGGTTAATTTCAAAAAGGGAAGCATCAGAACCGGTGAAAGCATTGTAAAGCTTGGTAATGAATTTTACCATCTCCTTAAACGCTTTGCCGCTCAAACCCAGATTGAAAGCAACTTTACGTGACTGAAAAGGAAGCAGCCCCAATTCGGGATCGATGTATTCTTTATGTACCAGGTGTGGTGTTTCTTCCGCTACGGTTTCGATATCCATCCCTCCTTCCGTGGAGTGGATGATAACATTTGATTTCCGCTCCCGATCCATTAGGATGGAAATGTAGTATTCTTTACAGGCATCAAAATCCGGACGGTAAGCATCTTCTGCTACCAGAATCTTCCGTACCAGTTTTCCAGATCCTTCCAAACCACCTGGTGTTTGCGGAGTTTTGAGCATCATGCCCAAAATAGAATCTGCGGTCTCGCGCAACTCAGCTTCGTTCTTTACCAGCTTTACTCCGCCTCCTTTTCCACGTCCGCCGGCGTGAATTTGTGCTTTTACAACAGCAACTTCTGTACCGGTCTCTTCGTTCAATTTCTTATATGCCTCAACAGCTTCGTCTACAGTATCAGCTACCATTCCTTCCTGGATGGCAACCCCGTAGCTTTTCAAAAGTTCTTTACCCTGATATTCGTGAAGATTCATTTGCGGGATATTAGTGGTTTTGTAATTTTGAATGCCCAAAAGTAAGGCATTTTTGATGATTTAAAAAGCCGCTGCAAATCCATTGCTTTGGATAACTGCTCCGGTCCAGCTACCACTAATTATTAGCAAGGAAAAACAACCTGTTATGACCGGTCCGAAAGCTCAAAAGTTTCTCGATTCTGTAAACTCTCCCTGGAAAATGCGCCTGTACTTTCTAGGCAGACTCCCCAGTATGATCTGGTGGGGGGTAAAAGTCAAAGAAGTGACCAGCGAGGAATGCACGGTTATGCTCCCCTACAACTGGCGCAGTAAAAATCCTTTCCGGTCCACCTACTTTGCCGCTCAATGTGCCGTTGCCGAATTATCGACAGGAATGCTCGCACAATTGGCCCTACAGGATCAGCCCTCGGTATCGATGCTGGTTACTGAAATAAAAAGTGTCTTTACCAAAAAGGCTACAGCCAGGGCTTACTTTACCTGCAAACAAGGTCAGCTGGTTGCAGAAACGGTACAAAAAGCAGTAGACACCGGCAAACCACAAATCATCACCATGAAAAGTGTTGGGCGTATGGCCGATGGAACAGTCGTTTCAGAAACCGAGCTGACCTGGTCTTTTAAGTTGCGGTCCAAAAAATAATCCGGACCTAGCGGGAAATCAGGAAGGCAGGAACAATTCCTGCATCAAAACTACCCGTCTCTTCTCCGGCTGCATTGATCTCCAGGATCCTGCCATCTGATGCAAAATCACCGGCATCTGCTGCAAGCAACAGCTTACGGTCATTATCCCAGAATAACTCGTAGAAGTAACCGGGATAAAAGGTCTCGGGTTGTGTTTGAGAACCATCAGTAGCGTACGTCCAAATCTGACCATCGGCTGTAAAATACAGGGTACCCGTTTCGGGATCAATAACAAGATCTGTGGCTCCCCGGGGCACATCCATGCAAAACTTTCCGGCTCCATCCGGTAGGAAGTTGCAAAGCTTTCCGTCTGTATTTGCCGGATCATCCGGGTTGCTAAAATTGGCTGTGTAACCTCTGCCGAGTGTCCAGATCACTCCGTCTGCGTCTGCAAGAATGCTTGTCGGATTGTCTCCCACAATAAATTCATCCACGATTTCATCGCTTGCCGGGTTGATCACACTGACGACAGAATCCCGGCCAAACCCACCTTCATTAACCACAAATACACGATCGTCGAGCAGCAACATACGCTCCGTTCCCTGGCCGGTTTCGATCAGGCGATCAATGCCTCCACTCGCCAGATCCACTACGGCAATGCTACCATCTGTTCCGGTGGCACCCCATTGACTGACATACGCTTTAGATGTCGATACTCCCAGATAATACCGGGGCAACTCAAAGCCTTCAATCAATCCCTTACGTTCAAAAGTTTCTCCATCAGCAATCAGCAACTTGTTGGCATTGTTTACCACCAGCGCCACATTGTTGTCATGAAAAAAGAGGGATTGCAATACATTGCCAGGTACTTCACCATCATTGGCTTTTTGATAAACCATCTGAGTAAGCGTATCTGCAATCGGATCAAAATAGGTAACACTGCCTGTGCCTGAAATGAAAGGCCCCTCATTGACAATGTAAATCCCATTGCCGTAGGCCGGCGTTTCCGGATCCTGATCCATAGGTTCCGGATCACAGGCGGATAGTCCTGTTAACAAACTAAACCCTACAGCAAATACAAAAAATTGATTCCATCCAGTTGGCATAAACCTTTACTTTAATTGATTAAAAATAAACCACTGTAAAACAATTGATTAAATGTAAAATCAATAAGTTTACCCGTGGAAGATCCAGCCAGAAAAAAGGAATAAAAACGAGGGAAAGGACAAACTGCGGATGAGTAGATTCATCCGTTGCCAGAAGTCTTTACCCAAATCTTTTACCCGAAGATTCTGGTAGATTCCGCTTCCGCGAAATCAGCTCTGGCAGGTCTTCTGACTCGGCTGTTTCTACCCCCTTCCCATCTTCCATCGGAAAACAGTGGTTTACAGGTAGAAATAGTATTGCCTTACAGCTGCGGGAACAGTTCGGGATTTTCACCTGATTCCCTATTAATTCCCCGAAGGGAAACCAAAACCGATGTAAAGGTAGTAAATCGTTTAATGCGAATTTACAGGAATGTGGATAATTAAAAGTGTAATGTCACAAAACTTAGGGACAAAACCAGGTGCCGCACCTACGGCGCTTAAAGTGAATCCGATATTTTTTGTTACAAAGGTGTGCCTCCTCTGGAGGCTTCCTGTAAATGCGGTTAATGGCTCCGGAGGAGTCAAACCTCTGTAGCATTTTTTGCAATTTTGATGGTAAGCTCCAGCGGAGCGACACCAATTCGTAGTTCCTGTTTTGACCCTAAGATTGGGTGCTGGTACACCTAAGAATTAAAAATTTTACATTCTACTATTTTCTTTGCCTAGCCGATAAACCGCTCCTGCTCTCCAGTGAATTCCGGGAATGGGATAATAGGGATATAATTCTACAGCTGTATTCCAAATATTCTCAAGCCGGAAATAGCATTCAAAAGATTTGGTATTTAGGCTTAGTTCCAGGCTGGCCAGATACTGAGAAGGCAGGAGGTCATTGGCACTGGCATTGGGGGTACTGTATCGATTACCAATCAATTGATCTGAATATTCCAGTGACCATTTTTTATAATCCAACCGCATCAAAAAATTAAATCGGAAAGCAGGCAGCTGGGCAATGTGCCTCAATTCATTACCCAGCTCTCTCGTATAGTTGAAATTTAAGAATAAGACTGTTGTGGTCCTGATCGCATTCGACCAGCTTCTCTCCCATTCCAATGGCAAGTCTCCTCCAACAGACCGAACGGACTGAAGATTATCCGGACTCCAGACACCACCCGCTCCCTGTGGAAACCATTGTATCCAATCATATACATGGCGAAAATACAAGCGGGGCTTTAACTGAAAAAGCTGCCTTTTATACACGAGTCCCAGCTCCAGATCGATACTTCGCTCAGGCAGGAGATTTTCATTTCCCCGGGCAAAATTATCCGACCAATACAGGTCGTTCAAACTGGGCAGGGTAAAATTGTAAGCCGCACCGATCTTTACCAGGCAGGATTTCGATGGCTGGTAACCAATGCCCAAATGTCCTGCAGGTACATAAAATTGCCAGTCGGCAGAAGGCAACCGCATACCTACATCCAGATTCCATAGCGACGAGAGCCAATGATCCATAGCAAACCATACATCGGCCAGCGTCTGGGACTTTCTTCCAATAGCATCTCCCAGCACCCTGTTTTCCCTAAAATTCAGTCCGCCTACCCATTTGCTTCTCAATCCAAAATAATGCTCTGACTGATAATTTGCCACCCAACTGACCCCTTCATTGAGGCTGGCCGGAGTTACATCGCTGCCATAATCTGTTTTTTCTTCCAACCGAAAAAAGCGAAGCTTATCCACCCTGTTTTCGCCGGTATTCATCCACTCCAGCCCCAGGCGTAAAATGCTGTCTTTTTGATACTCATTGCGGCTTGCACTAATACTGCTGGGAGGAATCTCCCTGTCTGCCTGTTGCCACCACACCCAGCTTTTCAATTGATTCCGGGCATTGATCACAAACCTTTGTTCATGGCTTAAAAGGTATTCCTGTCTTGCAGCATTCTCCCGGCGTTCGCCATTTTCTGTTTTAAAATCATTGCGGCTTTGGCTCCACATAGCTTTCCCGCTTGCCTGATAGCGGTTGCTCCCGTAGCCAATTTCGCCGAAAGGCCGAAAAAAACCAAAACTGCCTACACTTAATCCCAGGGCGGCAGACCAACCTGTCTGAAAGGAAGGCGTACTACCGAGGTTTATACTACCACCAAAGCTTCCGGAACCTCTCAGGCTGCTGATTCCATTATCGTGATACGACAGGAAATCAATAAACTCCATGGGAAACAAGCTTAGATCAATGGTACCATTCAGCGGACTTTGCAGGTTTACCCCATTCCATAACAGGGCCGTATGCCTGCTCGCCCCTCCCCGACTGGAAGGAGTTGCCAATCCGCCGGGGGAATAGGCCCTGACCAGCAAACCAGATCGCTGTAAAGTTTCAGACAATCGTCTCCCCCGAAAAGCGGCTACCTCTGTTTCTTCAGCTATCCAGCCTTCTATATAGGGCATTAATGCTGTTTTGGAACCAACTTCAATTTCAATCAGGGTAAAAACAGAATCTGTAATGGAAGCAGGCAGGGTATCCTTTAGAGATTTTGGAGAATCGCTGATTTTGACTTTCGTCGAATGGCCTGCCAGACTATTCAGAGTGCCTGACAGTAAGAAACAAAGGAGCAACCATCTCATGCGGATGGCCTTTTCTGCCGAATATTTTGAATCCATACCTTATAGGGAAACAAAGGGCGATTTAGCCAATGCTTTTGGCCTGTAGGCAGGTAACGATCAAATACATAATACATTAAGATGGCCAGCAAGAGCCCCATCCAGGCACCGAGATAAATATCTTTCAAAAAGTGCTGAACCAAATATATTCGCGAAAGCGCAACAACTACCGCCACAAAAAATAAAAGCACTCCAAAAAATTTGCGATTCCTGGGCAGGAAAAAAGCCAGTAAACTAAACAAGGCGAAAGCCGACATCGTGTGCCCGGAAGGGAAACTGGTGGCACCGCTGTGAAGGTCGACCCCGTCAATAATATTGATGCGATCAAAAAGGTCGTGCTTCCGCAGGAATGCCGCCGGACGGTCATGCATAAAAAAGGCTTTGCTGACAAAACTAACGATCATCGTAAGTATGCCGGTAGCTCCAACCGCAACGGCCAGGCGAACCTGGAAAAACATAAACAGACACACCAATAATATATACATAGCGACCTCTCCCAGTCTTGTACCATATATAAAGAAGGTATTGGCAAACATAGTCCGATTGTCGCTGGCGTAAAATATCAGATCTCCCTGCTCAATATTAAACAACAGGATTGCTCCCAGCAATGCGTAAACACTAAAGCAGATAAAGTACAAGATATTATCGTTCAGGAATTTCTTCATGAAGTCACGTTATTCGGTTCTACCTCCTCCTTTTTTGGAATCAGTCGATAGATCAGGTTCATGATAGGTTTGGTGATCCGGGAGGAGATTACATTCTTATAGTCATTCATCGCCTGATAGGTCAGCAAAAATCCAAATGGAAACATAATAATGCAAGGCAACCAGGCAGCTACAGCCGGATCAATGACAAATCGTTCGGCAATGTTCTTGCTAAAAATAGTCAGGATCATATACATCATAAAGAATATGATTGCAATCAGCAAGGGGTATCCAAAACCGCCTTTGCGTACAATGGCTCCCATGGGTGCCCCAATAAACAAGAACAGTATACATGCAACAGCCATACTGAATTTGGAGTGCATTTCGAATACGTGGTCTACCCGGGACTCCTGCTTGCGCAAAATACTTCGTATAGCTGATTCGGCTTGTGCAGACACCTGGCCGGCAGATCCTTTTGCCTTATTGTAAATCTGATTCCACTTGAAAACCGGGAAGGTTTCGATAAGTCCCTGCAGGGTATCCAGGTTCTCCAGATTGGATTGAGGCAAGGGATTTCCTTTCCGATTGCCCAACGGCTGTTGTTGAGACGATGGAATCCCCTTAGCCCCGGTCGATCCACTGGACGAAGTCGTCGGTTCTTCCTTATCGGTCTTTATACTGTCTTCGACCATTCGGTTTAGGCGATCCTCTTCTCGCAAGGGATGAAACTCCTTTCGAAAGTTGGTCTCCATATTATCGATTCGGGAGGCCACGGAAATATCAATCGAATCAATCGCTGTTTTTAACTGGCTAACCGTAAGCATGGTTTGATGAGATTTAAACAAATCCTCATCGGTACGACTCAATTCAAATTCTTTTAGATCAAAAACCTTTCGCCACTCCCTGAAGCGGGTACGAACAAAGGGCGTTTTGGCATCGCTGCCGGAAGTAGCAGCCCCCTCCTGGTATTGATTCCCTTCATAGAGTTGCATGATAAAGAAGCGCTCATCCTCTGTAATAAACATCTCGCCGCTATCGGCGGCAATTTCAGCCAGTCGGCCACTGGAAGATTCAGAATAATCTACAATCAATACATCATAAATGGTACGATTATCCGGCGATTTTTTCCCAATCCGGATAGCATAGCCTTTAAAATCATCGTTGAAGATCCCCTCTCCCATGTTTAAGGTGGGTTTCTGTTTCCGGATATCATACAAGCGGCTTCGAAATTTGAGATTGGAAACCGGAATAAAGTTATTGGAACAAAAGAAGGAGAAAATGGTGATCACAAAGACGACTCCGAGCATGGGCCGCATAACCCGTTCCAGGGAGATGCCGGCCGATTTAAAACTGGAAAGTTCGTAGTTCTCCGCCAGATTTCCCATCACCATGACGGATGAGATCAAAACGGCTATCGGCAGTGCCAGGGGAATCATCGATACCGACATATACCCCAACAGCTCCACCATAATGAAAAAGCCTACCCCCTTTCCGGCAATCTCATCGATATACAACCACAGCGTCTGCATCACCAACACAAAGAGGGCGATGAAGAAGGTAGCCACAAAGGGAGGAATAAAACTAGTGACCAACAGTCGGTCGAGCTTCTTCAAATTCATAAAACGATTCTTTGGCATTGCCGCTGGTGGACCCAAAATGCCGCTCTATAGTAACGGCAAAGATAGGGATTTAGTGGCCCGTTCCTAATAAGATTCAGGCTTTCGCCGAAAGGCTAAAAAACTTCATTCCCGAAAGGGTTAAAAAAAAATTAAAAAAAATTCAGACCTTCTGTAACATTCTTCATTCTTCTCCCGTCAAGGTGGTGTCATGCAGATAAGAGAGTTCCAACTTAAGATCCTCCCAATAAAAGATCGGTTGTTCCGAACAGCCAATCAAGTGCTCCGGAATGTACCGGAGGCGGAGGATGTAGTACAGGAAGTCTTTATCAAACTCTGGAATCGGCGGGAAAGCCTGCTGCAGATTGAAAACCTGGAAGCATGGACCGTCAGAGTTACCAAGAATCTGGCAATTGACAAATTAAGAAGTCGCCCCGCACCATCCAGCCCTATTGAAGAAAGCTGGTCGGTAGAAGCTGAAAATGCAAGTCCGCATGAGTTGACTGAAAGCAGCGATACCATGGGGCATATTCAACAAATTATGAAACGGCTTCCCGAAAAGCAACGACTGGTAATGCATCTTCGAGACATTGAAGAATACACCTATCAGGAAATTGCAGATACACTGGAAATCCCGATGTCTCAGGTAAAAGTTTATCTGTACCGGGCACGCCAAAGTATGCGAAACTGGATTGAAGAGGCGCAATTAGCGCACCCTTAAAACTAGAATTATGCAAACGCAAGAAATTCAATCACTAATAGACCGCTACTACCTGGGAGAAACGTCTCTGGAGGAAGAGCGTCAGCTGAAAAACTACTTCAGCGGAAAGGAGGTTGCTCCGGAGCTCAGTGTTCATCAACACTTGTTTAGCGGCTTGAAGCAAATGCAGCAGGATGCTCTTTCTGCAGACTTCGAAAGTCGCTTACTAAAGCAACTGCAAGAAGAAAAACCGAAAGCAAAAGTGGTGTCCATGCGCATGCAATTCCTTCGAGTTGCGGCTGCAGTAGTACTGCTGCTTAGCCTCTGGTTTTTGATTCCCGATACGCAACAATCATCTGATCCACAGGCCATTGACTGGTCGGCTTATGAAGTATCTGAAGAAGAATCACTCGAAGAAACCCTCGCTGCCATGAAGATCCTTTCGGATGCTCTCAACAGCGGCAAGAAGAAGGTAAAAAAAGAGATCAATCACGTTGATCGGATGAATGATCCGATCAAGTAAGGATAATTTGAGAGAAATCACCCTAATAGAAACTAATTATTAAAATTTAAATGTTGGCATCATGAAAAATCTGGCTGTTATTTTCGCACTGTTCTTTTCTTTAACTGCATTCAATGTAGTACAAGCCCAGGCACAGGGCGTAGACGCTATCTCCAAATATTTCAACAAATATGTTGAAGACGAACGCTTCACTGTTGTATACATCAGCGGTAAAATGTTTGACATGTTTGGTAAGATGGAACTCGATCTGGAAGATCAGGAGGTAGCTGCGCTGAAAGAAGTAGTTAAAGACCTCGAAGGACTTCGCATCCTGGTAGCAGAAGAGAATGTTGAAGGTCTTTTCGACGAAGCGATAAACACCATCCAAACGAAAGATTATGAACTACTCATGCAAGTACGTTCTGCAGATGGAGAAAACGTGCAGTTTCTCGTTAAAGACAGCGGTGATATGATCAATGAACTGCTGTTGTTGGTTGGCGGCACGGAAGAGTTTGTACTGATGAGCTTTGTAGGTCAGATTGACCTTAGCAAGATCGGAAAACTCGCCGAAGCCTTTGACGACGACGGAAACGACGAAGGTCAAAGCAAAGAGAAGTAACACACTGTAATCGGGGGCGGGTTTACCCCACCCCCCACTTTTCAACCTCTGTTTTAAAAGAGCACCCTTATGAGATACGCAATCCTTTTTCTACTATTCGCAATAACCCCTGTTTTTGTTTCTGCACAGTCTCCGGTTGTAAATAAATTTTACCGGCATCACAAAAAGATCGAAAACGTTCGCAATATCAAGTTGCCGGGCTGGCTGATCAAGTTTGGATCCGGTATCGCCAAAAAACACATGGATGATCCAGTGGAAAAAGAAGCTATTGGCCTGGTAAAGAAGATCAAAAAAATGCGCCTGTTGGTCGCTGAAAATGGCATTGCTCTCCCTGAGTCTCATATTACCGGACTGGTAGCTGACCTGAAAAAGAAGGACAATTACGAATCACTGCTAACCGTAAAAAGCCAGGGGCAAAATGTGCACATTATGATGCGCGAAAAAAAAGAAATGCTCAAAGGCCTTTTAATCCTGGTTGACAGCGAAGACGGATTTGTCATGCTCTCCATGAAAACCAAACTTAAACTTCAGGACATTGTCGAGCTGGTCAATTCCGCTCTAAACGATGAGCTGCAAGAGGTTGAGGAGGTGGAAGTAGAAGACGATGAGGTAATCTTCCCAAGAGCTTGAGAAGCGTTTAATTCGTTTGACAAGTTTAACACGTTTTATACGTATAAAACACATTAAACCCAAAATTGCATAGCATTCTGACGTAAAAGCAAGCTGCGGTACAGAATGTAGTCCTTAAAAATAAGGACACCCGACTGACCGGATTCTCCCCAAGAATCCGGTTTTTTTATGCCCGCTATTTCACTTGTTCTCTTTTGGAAGAAGGATTCATTTTTAGGGCACTGCCAGTAAAGCGCGCACTTTGTTTTGGCAGTATTACAGCCGCAAATACAGACAAGATCAAAAAGGCAGCAATGATGTATGTACTGTAGGGAATAAACAAATCAATCCCATACCAACTGCCGTCCAGTGAATAGATAATCCCCAGACCAAAAGCAGCTCTGACCAGCTCGGCTATAGGGGCGTAGGATGCCCGGTCCAGTAAGCTGGTATAGGCAAAAACACCCGTAAACAGAAATGCCCCGTAGATCAGTACACCGGGAAATCCGATCTCGGCAAACTGTGCAAACAGGTACAACATCAGGCCGAGGGTAAACAGCAACTGAACCCAGGCCCAAATCAAAATCCCCTTCCCCGGTTTAGAATCAAACTTTTCAAAGTGACCAAAATCCTCAACGATTTTAACCGGATACTTTTCCGCTACATCCTTGGGTCGCCAACCGGTAGGCATAAACCAAATACGCAATTTGTCCCAAAAGGACCGGGCGCGAAAGGCATCGGTCAGCAACATCCAGAAGTGCTGAAAGTTAATAAGGATCGGATTCCAGGTTTTTACCGGACGCTTGACTCCGTAAACAGGCGCAACATCCGGCAATTCCTTCTGAAAAGTACCAAACCACTTATCCCATAATATGAAAATCTGTCCGTAGTTCTTATCCAGGTATTCGGGATTCATGGCGTGATGAACTCTGTGGTGAGAAGGAGTTACCAAAAAGGTCTCCAAAAAACCCATTTTGCCAATCAGACGGGTATGATACCAAAACTGGGCAAAAAGATGCAGTGGTGCAATGATGGTAATGACTTTGGCCGGTACGCCTAATAAGGCTGCAGGAACCATGAAGATGGCAATGAAGGAAAAGACTTCTGAAATGCTTTGGCGCAAAGCACAGGACAGATTAAATTCTTCGGAGCTGTGATGGATGATGTGCCGATTCCAGAATAAATTGATTTCATGGCTGATCCGGTGCATCCAATAACCGGCAAAATCAATCACAATAAATGCTATGAAGTACACCAGCCAGGAAGCTTTTATCTCGTAAATAGCCAGATGATCCACCAACCAGGCATAACTAACAATTACAATCCCAAGCCCTAATACATCTTTAACAATATTGGTTACTCCGGAGCTCAAGCTGGAAATTACGTCTGCGGCCCGGTTTACTTTTCGGCCCATTCTCCAGGCGGCAAAAGCTTCAATCCCAATCAACAGGACAAAAAAGGGAATCGCTATTAGTAATACACTCTCGTAAGTTGCCATGGCTCTTCTGTTTCTACTCTTCTACAAAAATAGGAAATCCGTTGGTTCCGTTGGGCTGCCCGGCTAAAGCGGGCAGGGTTGAGAACCCGCCTGCGCTCTGGCGAGCTTTGGCGGGTGGTTGAGGCCTTATCGAATTGCTTTCGGGAAACGTTGATCGAGTATCGTTTAGCGGGATGTTTCTATCCAGGGAATAACGGTTTTGCCGATAAACGATAAACGCTTCCCGATACACGCTCAACGATTTCCGTTTAATTAAAATTAAACCCTGAAAATTAAAAATCCCCCCTTCTCCCCTTCTCTGTGTGAGACAATTGTAGTGTTCCAGTGAAAGGGTAAATGGCGTAGATTATGAATTAAACGAATTGTTATAATTTAGGGGCAACCAATCAAATAATCATGCGTCTACTCCAAACACTTTGTCTGCTATTCTTATTTGCCTTAAGTCTTTCAGCCCAACAAGATCGTCCACCGTTTACCCCGGGGTTGGAGCGAATGAACGATTACGATAAACGGATAAAGCTACAGGACCAATCTCTGGTTGACAATATTCCCTTCCGTTCGGTAGGGCCTTCCGTATTCAGCGGACGGGTTGTTGATATTGCTGTTGATCCGGAGGATCCAACACACTTTTATGTAGCCTACGCTTCCGGCGGACTATGGGAAACGCATAACAACGGAACCAGCTTCTCTCCCTTGTTTGACAACGAATTTGTCATGACACTGGGGGCCGTAGCTGTGGATTGGGAAAACAATACCATTTGGCTCGGAACCGGAGAGGTAAATTCCAGCCGTTCTTCCTATGCTGGGGCGGGCATGTACAAAAGTACTGATGGCGGCAACACATGGACCTGGTCCGGCCTGCAGGAAAGCCATCATATTGGTCGCATCCTGATCCACCCGGATAATCCGAATAAAATTTACGTCGCCGTACTGGGGCATTTGTACTCTCCCAATCAGGAGCGCGGACTCTACATAAGTGGAGACGGAGGCGGCACCTGGAAACGCAGCCTCTTTGTGAATGATCAAGCAGGGGTTATTGATGTCATCTTCGATCCACAGGACCCGGAGACAATTTACGCTGCCAGCTGGGAGCGCAGCCGCCGTGCCTGGAATTTTGTAGAATCCGGTGCAGGTTCTGGCATTCATAAGAGCACAGATGGAGGCACGACCTGGAACAAAGTAAGCGATATCAGCAGCGGCTTTCCCATTGGCGAAGGAGTAGGTCGTATTGGATTGGCTGCCGGAGTGGATGATGGTGAAACCATTGTCTATGCCGTACTGGACAACTATTTCCGGAGACCAAAAGAGGAGGAAGATGATTCCGGGAGATTGACCAAGGATGACTTCCGGAAAATGGATGCAGAAAGCTTCCTAAAGCTGGAGGATGAGAAATTGGAAGCATATCTGCGCAGCAATGGATTCCCGGAAAAGCATACCGCAGCCTCCGTCAAAGAACAAGTAGAAGCAGATGCTATTCAACCAATCGCATTAACCGAATATGTAGAGGATGCAAATTCGCTTTTGTTTGATACCCCGGTTATAGGGTCTGAGGTTTACCGAAGCACCAATGGAGGCAGAACCTGGAAACGCGCTCATGAAGATTACCTGGAGGATGTGTACTATTCCTACGGCTATTATTTTGGTCAGATCCGGGTTCAGGCCGACGATCCTTCTTCGGTCTACATAATGGGGGTACCTGTATTGCGCTCCAAAGACAGTGGCAAGACCTGGGAATCTATTAATGGAGATAATGTACACGTAGATCACCATGCACTCTGGGTCAATCCGGACCGGCCTGGGCATCTCATTCTGGGAAATGATGGCGGCATCAATATCAGCTTTGACGATGGAGATCACTGGATCAAATGCAACAGTCCGGCAGTCGGACAATTTTATGCCGTTGCCGTAGACAACTCCACCCCCTATCGGATCTTTGGCGGATTGCAGGACAATGGAGTTTGGATGGGTCCCAGCACCTATGAAGCGAGCGACCGTTGGCACAACACCGGAGAATATCCATACAAAGGTATTATGGGGGGAGACGGCATGCAAATTGCCATTGACCCCAGAGACAATAATACAGCCTATACGGGCTATCAGTTTGGCAACTACTTCCGGCTGAAATTGGATGGCAAGGGGCGTCCTACGCCTATCACACCCAAGCATGAGTTGGGTGAACGTCCATTGCGTTGGAACTGGCAAACCCCAATCCATCTGTCTGTACACAATCCGGACATTTTTTACATGGGTTCCAATAAAGTACATCGTTCCTTTGATCAGGGCAATCATTTTGAAGCCATTTCGGAGGATCTGACCAAAGGAGGAAAAAAAGGAGATGTAGCATTTGGTACACTAACCACTATCCATGAATCGCCTTTGCAGTTTGGTTTGTTGTATGCAGGATCAGACGACGGATTGATCCATGTTTCGAAGGATGGCGGCCATTCCTGGCAGAAGATTTCGGATGCTTTACCTAAAGACATGTGGGTGACAACCGTACAGGCTTCCTCATTTAAAAAGAGCCGTGTTTATGCGACTTTAAACGGCTATCGTTGGGATCATTTTAATGCCTATGTCTTTGTATCAGAGGATTACGGCAACACCTGGAAGCAATTGGGCAAAGATTTACCCAAAGAACCGGTCAATGTAATTCTGGAAGATCCGCATGCAGAAGATCTGCTCTATGTTGGGACCGATCACGGACTTTATGTATCCATTGATCGCGGTGAAAACTTCATGGCTATGGACGGGGGACTTCCGGCTGTAGCTGTACACGATGTGGTGGTACACCCTGGAGCAAAAGACCTGGTTGTAGGCACCCACGGCCGGTCCATTTATGTAGGTAATGTAGAGGAGCTGGAGCTTTTGGCTTCCGCCGAATTTGATCTTGCAGGTTTGCACCTTTCAGAACTGGAAGCGGTAAAACATCGCAGCAGTTGGGGCGGCTCCTGGAGTCAGTGGAGAGAGCCAAACATCCCTGAGGTAAAGTTGCCTGTATATTCGCCGAAAGGCGGTACAGCCCGACTGACAGTAACTACTGAAAATGGTACCGAAGTAATGGGGCGTGATCTCGAGCTTGAAAAAGGCTTGAATTATCCTGTTTATAACCTGGATGTTGATCCGGAGCAGGCAAATGAATACTGGAAAGAGCTTACAGAAAACAGCGATTCAGAAAAGCTGCCGGAAGATTTTGAAGCCGGTGACAATGGGGTGTACTATCTAATGCCTGGAACATATACCGTAAAAATGTCCCTGGGCGATGCGGCATCCGAGCAAATGCTGGAGGTTAAGGAATAAAAAGAGGCTGCTCAAAAGGCAGCCTCTTCGAATGGAAATTGTTCAGATATATATTGTAGAGAAAATTTTTCGGTTCAGGCCAGCTTGTTTGTAAGCTGAAAACCATTTACCACCTGGTAAAGGTCTTTTCTGTTGGACAGGATATCCAGATTCAGGGTACAGTGTTCAAACTGTATGGCATAAGATCGTTCAATGAAGTTTTCATCGTAGCGCTTTTTCCTCACAACACGGGTTTGCAGGAATTTGCCGACCTCGGTATATCCTTTCAACCTGTCTTTGGCAATTTTTTGTGCATTGGAACCACTGGCATTGTTTAGCAAGGCTACAGTCAGATCCAATTTGATTTTTCGCAGATTCATGGGTGTTTTGTTGTACCTGTCTACTGTGGTGGTATACAAGCTGAGTGTTGGAATTAAAACTCCGGGCTTTTATCCAATGTTGCCGGGAGGGTATTAAAGGTTTGTTAAAAAGGCTAAGCAGATCAGGAATTGACAATTCGGCGACAGCCCTTTAAACATCCTTCAACAACATATACGTAGACAGGCAGGGATTTGGATCTTTTATCTGCAAAAAAAAAGGCCCGGGCAATAGCACCCCGGGCCACAAGTGAATAGCAAGTTATGATGGCTATTGAAAATTCTTCTACCATCATCCTTTCCGGGAAGAAAGGTTAGGCTGGATTGAACCGACCATCAGGCAGCGAACTACCCACAGTCGGATAAATACTAATCCACATTGTCGTGCAAATAGGAATTATCCCTTTTCAGATCAGCTTCTTCATCGTCGCTAATCGTCCATTTGCTGTATGTTGGCTCGTCTGAAGCCGGCACGTCTTCGAGGTTAACTCCACGACGCATATAAGCCGGTTTATTCTCCAGTTCATTTACTGTATTTGGGTTGGTAAGCTTCACGCGAAGATTACGCAGACGTTCGCGGCGACGATTTTCTGCCTCCAGGTGTTGCTGACGTTCTATTTCACGGCGCTCCTTCTCCTCATCGGTCATGTAAGGATCCATATATGAAGAGATGCCCTGTGGAGATTTTGGCACATCGTCAAATTCCACGGTGTGGTTTTTCTGTACTTCTTTCTCCGCTTCAAAACCTACCTCCTTAATGCCATTGCGTTGCTTGGGAGCAGGCTGATCTTCGCTTTCATCCAGAGAAACCACAATCTTATCAGACTGCTTGTTGAGGCGTTGTCCCGGACGAGACTGACGCTCAAAGCCAGTAGCAATCACGGTAACGCTGAGTTTTTCACCCAATCGCTCGTCGTAGCAATTACCCCAGATCAGCTCCGAGCTGTGTCCGGCTTCTTCCTGAACGAACTCGGTTATCTCAAAGATCTCATCCATGGTCACCTCTTTGGTTCCGGATGTGATATTGAGCAAGATATGCTGTGCTCCGCGGATATTGTTATCCTCGAGCAGTGGTGAATTCAATGCTTCATCAACTGCTTTTTTGGCACGGGCTTCTCCTTCAGCCGTAGCGGTACCCATAATGGCTACACCGCTATCGCGCATAACCGTATTAACGTCTTCAAAGTCGACGTTTACATAACCTGGCACTGTAATGATCTCGGCAATACCTTTCGCCGCAGTGGTCAGAATATTATCCGCTTCCGCGAATGCTTCTGAGAGCGACAAATTGCCATAGATCTGGCGTAGTTTGTCATTAGAGATTATGATGAGGGTGTCTACATTCTTTTTCAACTCTTCCAGGCCTTCCATTCCCTGCCGGGAGCGGCGCATGCCTTCAAAAGTGAAAGGCAGGGTAACAATACCCACGGTGAGGATATCCATTTCCTGAGCGGTGCGTGCAATGATAGGAGCCGCACCGGTACCGGTACCACCACCCATTCCTGCCGTCACAAAAAGCATTTTGCAATTGTTGCTCAGGTACTTTTGGATTTCTTCAATACTTTCTTCGCAGGCCAATTTGCCGATGTTGGGTTTTGACCCTGCACCAAGACCCTCCGTAAGTGTTGGGCCAAGCTGAATTTTAGTTGGAATCTCACTGAGATCCATTGCTTGATTGTCTGTGTTACAGATGGCAAAATCTACTCCAACAATCCCTTGCTGGAACATGTGATTTACGGCATTGCTACCGCCACCTCCTACACCGATAACCTTGATGATCGGCGCGTCTGCTGATTCGTTTACCAGATCAAAGATCATAACTGCTATTTTTAGTTTCTCTGTTTGTAAATGATTAAGGGGTCAGGTTATTTCAGGTTCGGATTAAAATTCCGAATCTGGTTCT
This sequence comes from Bacteroidota bacterium, assembly GCA_018222965.1. Taxonomy (GTDB): domain Bacteria; phylum Bacteroidota; class Bacteroidia; order Chitinophagales; family Saprospiraceae; genus JAAEZH01. The sequence goes on along the minus strand of JAAEZH010000018.1, from coordinate 57,122 downwards.
GCCTCGAACCACTCTTTGGTTTTCTTAAATAGTTGCTCATACCAGGCGTTTGATTTGGTATCCTGTTGATCCAGTTTTACCATATCTTCTTCCTGTTTTTTGGTTTCCTTCTGAACCACTTTCACCTTTCCGGTCTCCACATCGTGGATGCCTTTCAGCAACAATCCCACGGCGGTTGAGAATACCGGGCTGCTCAGGTGTTCTGAGTAACCATGAGCCAGATGTTCTACCGGAATACCAACCCGGGTACTCATACCCGTGTGGTAGGCGGCCAGTTTTTCAATGTGGTTGAGCAATGCTCCTCCACCGGTCAAAACAATGCCGGCAATAAGTTTGCGCTCGTATCCGGAGCGGCTGATTTCCCACATGACGTAATCCAGAATCTCTTCTACCCGGGCCTGGATAATCCGGGCCAGATTTTTTTCGGAAATCTCCTTCGGCGCATGTCCCTTCAAACCGGGAATGGTGATGATGCGGTTGTCGTAAACCTCATCTGCCAGAGCCGCACCAAAACGCTTTTTCAGCTTTTCAGCCTGGTGCGTCATGATGGTACATCCGTCTTTAATGTCCCGTGTGATGACATTACCTCCGAAAGGAATCACGGCTGTGTGACGAATAATGCCTTCCTGAAAAATGGTGATATCAGTGGTACCACCTCCAATGTCGACCAAAGCTACCCCGGCTTCTTTTTCTTCATCGCTCAGCACGGCTGCGGCGGAAGCAATAGGCTCCAAAGTCATGTTGGCTACATGCAAACCGGCACGGTTTACACAGCGGTCAATATTCTTGGAAGCAGAAATCTGCCCGGTAATGATGTGGAAATTCGCCTCGAGGCGAATGCCGGACATACCAATCGGGTCCATGATTCCCTGCTCATTATCTACTGTATACTCTTGCGGAAGCACGTGCAGAATCTTATCGCCGGGAGGCAATACCAGTTTGTGCATATCATCGATCAACCGATCGATATCTACCTGTGAAATTTCCAGGTGGTCGTTGTCTCGCACGAGGAGCCCGCGGTGTTGCAGACTTTTGATGTGCTGGCCGGCGATCCCGACATGCACGATTTCAAATTCCTGGCCGGCCATACGTTGAGCCATTTCCACCGCATCGCGAATGGCATTAATGGTTTTCTCAATGTTTGATACCACGCCGCGCAAAACCCCTTCACTGGTGACTTTGCCGAAGCCAAGGATTTCAAGCTTGCCGTACTGGTTCTTGTGACCGGCAATTGCACAAACCTTGGTGGTTCCGATGTCGATTGCTACGACGAGTTCTTTGGGTGCATTCGCTTCCATCTTTATTCAGTTTTATAGTTCTATCGCTTGACGCATACGACCTGGCCTTCATAACGCAAGTCGATTGATTTATACTTATTCCAACCTTCGCGAGACATTCCTTCCTGGTAGAATACTTCCAGGCGATGAAATTTGTCTTCCACGTCGGTATAGTTTCCAAATTCTATATGTTGACTCCCAACTTTTGGGATCATCTTAAATTGTCCGTCCTGTACATGAACCTGCTCAAAGAGCGAGTTCCACAATGGATCTTTGGTAATTCGATGACCGAGGTCAAATATATCGTTCATCAAATGTCCTTTTCGCTGTTTAAAGTCCTCCACATAAGGAGGAACAGAACCTGTTACCACCAGCACACGAGCTGTAAAATGTGGCGACAAAGGCATCTGATTGCCATCGGGATCGAGGTAATAATTCAATCCGTTGTTGTCAATTACCCGCATTAGGGGCTCTCTTTGCAGAATTTCGATGTGGACCAGATTATTGGCATCCACGAAAACATCTGCTTTGTCCACAAAGGGATCATCCTGCAATACCCGCTCGACCCGACTTACATCCAACCATTTGATAGGTCTCTCCGTGAGGCGGTATCCAAAACTGGATACGATGATCCGCTGTACATCGGCCGTATCTACTAAAAAGTGCCCGTTATCCAGCGGCTGGATATGGATGTCCACATCTACCGGAGCATCTGCCTGTTTCTTTTCATAGGCAGAGACCAGTAGTATGCCCAGCAGCAGGACTAATGCCACGCCGCCGATCCTTTTGGCTCTTTTTATTAATTCAGTACGATCCATTTACTTTTATTCTTTGCGCAACATTTGCGCTATTGGTTCTACCAGGGTATCAATATCGCCGGCTCCCAGAGTGATCAAGACCTCCGTTTTCCGGTTTTTTAATGCACTTACAAGGCTTTGCCTGCTCTGTATTTCTTTGTTTTTCAATGTCATTTTTTCGAGGATCATTTCCGCGTTTACGCCTTCAATGGGTTCCTCTCTTGCCGGATAAATATCCAGCAGTATGGCTTCATCCAGTTTATCCAGGGCTGCTGCAAAGCCGTCTGCAAAGTCTTTCGTGCGAGAATATAAATGAGGTTGAAAAACCCCGGTAATCACACGATCCGGAAACAACTCCCGGCAAGCAGAAATGGCTGCTTCCAACTCGGTTGGATGATGTGCATAATCATCAATGTATACCAGATTTTCTCTTTCGAAAATCCGTTCAAAACGCCGCTTAATGCCTCTGAATTTCAACAGAGCCGGCTGGATGCTTTCGGGTTTTACCCCGGCTTCCAGTGCCAGCGAAATCGCGGCGGTTGCATTTTCAATATTATGTCGACCCGGCATCGGTGTACGCAATGCTTCCAGTCTCCCTTGCGGATACACGAAGTCGAAGACGAAAGCTCCGGATTCCACGTGTATGTTTTCTGCCCGGTATTCTCCCTTCTCCAATCCGAAGCGACTTGCTTCCGTCTGCCCGGAGTAATCGGTCAAAACCATGTGGTTGAGAAAGATCTTGCGCTCCACCAATTCGGCGAAAGCCCCAAAACCGCCTGTCAGCATATCCCCGTGATTCCCATAGATATCCAGGTGATCGGGATCGGTAGACATAATGGCTGCCAGTTCCGGACGCAGATGCAAAAAAGAGCGATCATACTCATCGGCCTCTGCTACCACCCAGTCGCTATCTCCTCCCACATAATTGCTTTGAAAATTCAGGGAGATGCCTCCCAGAAATGCGGTGCAATCAATCCCTCCCATTTTCAGCAAATGGCTGAGAAGCGTGGAGGTAGAAGTTTTACCGTGGGTACCGGCAATCGCAATGGTGCGGCTGTTTCGGCTGATTAACCCGAGCACCTGTGCTCGTTTCAGAACAGGAACATCCATTTCGTGAATGCGTTCCCATTCTGTATTTGAAGCCGGTACGGCGGGGGTATACACTATTAAGTCAACATGTTCGGGAATGGCTTTTGGATCCGCTGTATAGTGAATCTTCATTCCCTCGGCGACCAACTTTTTGGTCAGAACCGTTTCCGTGCGATCGTATCCGTGGATATCGATCCCCCGGCTGTGAAAGTAGCGAGCCAGTGCAGACATTCCGATGCCACCTATACCCAGAAAATACAAGGTCTTCAGTTGGTCAACCGATATATCCGGTAATTCGCTCACGCTTTGTCTTTTATCAATCGCAACACTTCGTGTGCGATTCGTTCATCGGCATCGGGTATACCCAATGCCAGGATATTTTTTCTCAATTTGGCCTGCCATTCGGCGGAAGCCAGAATCTCAAGCGGCAAACTCAAAATTTGCTCTTTTGCCTTTGTATCAGGCAGTAAAACAGCGGCCTCTTTTTGTTCCAGCGCTTTCGCGTTTTTGGTCTGATGATCCTCTGCCACATTTGGCGAGGGAATCAGGACGGTCGGTTTTCCCACCAGACATAATTCGGAGATCGTCAGGGCTCCTGCCCTTCCTACCACCACATCAGCTACTTCGTAAGCCAGATCCATCCGATCGATAAAAGGCAGCACCAGCACATTTTCCAGTTGTGCCATGGAACTTTCTGAATACTGTTCCCAATACAGTTTGCCAATCTGCCAGATCACCTGGATCTCGGGGTTTTGCACCCAAAGTTCTGCCTGCGCAGCCATAGCCTGATTGATGGAGCGGGCTCCCAGGCTTCCGCCGAATACCAGTATGGTCTTTTTCGACGGATCGAGCTTGAAGAATTCCAGGGCCTCTTCTCTCGTTGCTTTGCTGTTGCGAATGGCATCCCGTACCGGATTTCCGGTCATGACAAGTTTCTCAGCCGGGAAGTATTTCTCCATCCCTTCATAAGCCACACAAATCTTATTGGCTTTTCCAGCCAGTAAGCGATTGGTGACTCCGGCATAAGAATTCTGTTCCTGTACCAAACAGGGAATGCCCTTGCGCCCGGCCATCTGCAGGGTTGGTCCGCTTGCATATCCTCCCACTCCTACTGCCACATCCGGTTTGAATTTCCGAACAATGCGTCCGGCTTTCAAAAGGCTGTGCACCAATTTGAATGGGAAGGCAAATAATCGCCATGTCAATTTTCGCTGGATGCCGCTGATCCAAAGACCATCGATCGGATACCCCGCTTTCGGGACTTTCTCCATTTCCAGCTTTCCTTTGGCACCGACGAATCGGATTTCTGCCTCCGGATTAATTTTTTTTATCGCATCGGCAATCGCAATTGCCGGGAATACGTGTCCGCCTGTTCCGCCTCCGCTGATAATGATGCGCATCTTAATTCGCCTTTTGTTTATCAGCCAATGTTTCCACATACTTGCTTACACTTAGTATAATCCCGAAGGAGATACAGGTAAACAAGGTGGAGGTTCCTCCCATGCTGATCATCGGCAGGGGCAATCCCGTAACCGGAACCAGGTTTACAGATACAGCCATATTGGCCAGTGCCTGTCCTACCAGCAGGATTGTCAACCCAACTGCTACCATCGCACCAAATGCTTTTTGGCTTTTGGTCACGAGGGAAGTAATCCGGAAAAACAAGAGGATGTAAAGCGCCAGCGTCAAAAAGCCGCCAATCAATCCATATTCTTCGTGGATGATCGCGTAGATGAAATCGGAATAAGGTGCCGGCAGATAGTTACGCATAACACTGCTGCCGGGGCCGTCTCCAAACCATCCCCCGTTGGCGATGGCAATTTTTGCATGCTGCACCTGATAACCTCCATCCGGATCGGTCATCCAACTGCTCATCCGATTGGTCCAGGTTTCTACGCGAATAATACCCGGGAAAAACTCCCCCAGCGCTATCAGCATTCCAAACAGCATTACGCCCAAAAACAGGAGCAGCAAAATGTATCTCAGATCTACTCGTCCGACAAACATCATTCCCAGGCAGGTAAAAAACAGCAGTATCGCTGTCGACAAATCTGCCGGGGCAATGAGCCCGCAAACCAGCAAGATCGGCAGGATGATCGGCAGGAATGCCTGCTTAAAATCCTTTATGTAATCTTTGTGTCGGCCAATTTCCCGGGCAACAAAGAGAATCAATGCCAACTTTGCAAAATCCGAGGTCTGGAAGGTGATTCCGATTACGGGAATCTGTATCCAGCGTCTGGCCGAGTTAATTTCTGCCCCTCCTGCCAGGGTGAATATCAGCAGGAGAATGGCTAGTATCAGTAAGTAAGGGGATGCCCGATTATACCTGGTATAGGGCATCGTATATGTCAAATAAGTCAGCAACAATCCAAGTCCGAGAATTACCGAATGCTTCATCAGATAGGCCTCGGTATTTCCTCCCCGGTTGGCATAGGCCAGCGATCCGGTAGCGCTGTAAACCGACAGGATCGAAAAGATCGCCAGTACGGCTACGATCATCCAGATCGTCCGGTCTCCTCTCAGTTCAGAATATATGCGACTACCGATTGACATAAGTTAGTTTGAGTTTGTCCCGATAGCTATCGGGATGGGTTTGAGGTCACTCCCGCTCCTTTTTTAAATTATTAACTGCCTGCTTAAATTGATTGCCGCGGTCTTCGTAATTTTTAAATAAATCGAAGCTTGCGCAGGCCGGAGAAAGCAGGACAATATCCCCGGCTTTGGCTGATTTGGCAGCCATTCGGACTGCTTCTTCAGCATTTTTTGTTTCTTTTATTTCCGGCAGGAAATCAAAGTTCCTGCGGAGTTTGAGGTTGTCTGCCCCCAGGCAGATCAACGCTTTTACTTTTTCTTTTACCAGCGGTTGAATAGCATCATATTCGTTTCCTTTATCGGTCCCTCCTGCTATCCAGATCACTGGTTTTTGCATGGCATCCAGGGCGAAAAACACCGCATCTACATTAGTGGCTTTGCTGTCATTGATGTATGTAACTCCATCAATTTCAGCTACTTGCTCCAGTCTGTGGGCCGCGTTTTTAAAGCTGTCCAGTCCAGTCTGAATTTCAGCTGGTGCCAGCCCGGTTAGTAGTGCCGTTTGTATGGCAAAGGCTGCATTCAATCGATTGTGTGTTCCCAAAAGAGAACCCGATTCCAATCGAAAAGCATGACCATCTACCACCAGGGCGCCTTGTAGATCAGGCTGAATTTCAATGGCTTTTCCGTTTCCTTTTCTCGACTCCAGGAGGACCTTTGTCCAATGGTCGTCGGGTTGGTACAGAAAATAATCGCCTGCATCCTGATTCATTTCGATTCTGAACTTAGCCGCTCCGTATTTACGGATATCGTTTTCGTACCGATCGAGATGATCCGGGGTAATATTCAGCAATTGTGCCACCCAGGGGTGAAAGTCCCGAATTCCATCCAGTTGAAAGCTGCTGAGTTCCAGCACGAAATAGTCGTGATCGGATTCGTTTAGCTTTCGGGCAAAGGACGGGCCGACATTTCCAGCCAGCTCAACATCCAGTCCTGTAGTCTCAAGCAGGTGATGTGTGAGCAGGCTGGTAGTCGTCTTCCCGTTGCTTCCGGTTATTCCGATGATTTTGGCCTGGCTATACCTGGCAGCAAATTCAATTTCGGATATCACCGGAATGCCGGCTTCCCGGATTTTTTGTACCAAAGGTGCATCATCCGGAATCCCGGGACTCTTCACTACTTCCGCAGATTCAAGTATGGTTTCCCATGTATGTTGGTCTTCCTCGTATGAAAGACCATGTATTTCAAATTGCTTTTTAAAAGCCGTATTTATGGGGCCGGAATCCGAGATAAAAACCTCATATCCCTGCCCTTTTGCCAGCAGGGCAGCTCCTGTCCCACTTTCTCCTGCGCCAAGAATTCCCAGCCGCTTCTTTGCCATGCTAGCGAATTTTCAGCGTCAGAATAGTCATCACTGCCAGCAGGATGCCAATAATCCAGAAACGCGTTACAATTTTCGGTTCCGGCAATCCTTTTTTCTGATAGTGATGATGCAAGGGAGACATCAGAAAGACCCTTCGGCCCTCCCCGTACTTCCGCTTGGTATATTTGAAGTAGCCAACCTGAATCATGACCGAGAGATTTTCTACCACGAAAATTCCGCACATGATCGGTATGAGCAACTCTTTTCTCAATACAATTGCCAATGCTGCAATGATGCCTCCCAAAGTCAGGCTTCCGGTGTCTCCCATAAAAACCTGAGCCGGATAGGCATTGTACCAAAGGAATCCGATACAGGCCCCCAGGAAGCAAGCGGAGAATATCACCAGCTCGCTGGCCCCGGGTAAATGTAGTATTCCCAGATAATTGGCGGCGATACTATTTCCCGACACATAGGCCAGGATACCCAAAACAGCCCCAATGATACCCGAAACCCCGGTTGCCAATCCGTCTATTCCGTCTGTGAGATTCGCGGCATTGGATACAGCCGTTACAATCAGAATGACAAAAGGAATGAAGATGATCCACACCAGGTTTGCGGCATTTTTCTCCAGAAACCAAAGCAACTGACAATAGTCAAAGCGATTCCCTTTCATAAAAGGTACATTGGTCAGTGTCGTTCTGACATTGGCCAGTTCTATCGTTTCGCCCTGCTCATTTTCAACCGGTATCACCTCCAGCACTTCATAGCCCATACTCTCTGCCTCTTCGAGATCCATGCGTACATAGACATCTTCGTGAAAGAGCATGGTGAGTCCAACGATGATTCCCAGTCCGACCTGTCCGAGGATCTTGAATTTTCCACTCAAGCCCTTTTTGTTTTTGCGGAACACTTTGATGTAATCATCGATAAATCCGATGATTGCCATCCAGGTCGTAGCGAGCAGCATCAACAGCACATATACGTTTGTCAAATCGGCCATCAGCAAACAAGGCACCATGATGGCCATAATTATGATCACTCCGCCCATTGTAGGAGTGCCTTCTTTTTCTTTCTGTCCTTCCAGTCCGAGATCCCGAATGGATTCACCAACCTGGAGTCTTTTCAAAAAACGAACGATGCGTCCGCCAAAAACCATGCTGATCAGAAGTGAGATCACCACCGCTGCGCCTGCGCGGAATGTGATATATCGGAAGAGTCCGGCTCCTTTGAGATCATAAGCCCCTTCCAACCACTCAAATAGGTGATACAACATGTGGTTTCGTTTTGCTAAGTATGTTTTTCTTTAAGGGCATTTTGCAATTCCTCCCGGTCATCGAAATGGAATCGCTCCCCATTTATTTCCTGATAATTTTCATGTCCTTTTCCGGCAACAAGAATCACATCTTCTTTCCCTGCCAAAGCCACTGCTGTACGAATCGCTTCTTTTCTGTTCTCCACCGTAAGCACTTTTGCTTTCTGGTCCGGTCTGACTCCTTTTTGCATATCCCGGATAATTTCTCCGGGTGTTTCTGTTCTCGGATTGTCTGAAGTCAGCACTACCCGATCACTCAACCGACAGGCAATCGATGCCATTTCCGGTCGTTTGGCTTTGTCTCGATCTCCTCCGCATCCCACTACCGTAAGCACTTCTCCGCCTCCTGCACGAATATCCCGGATGGTTTCCAGGACTTTCTCCAAAGCATCGGGCGTATGCGCATAATCAACGATTCCGGATGGTCCTTCTGGTCCGGCGGAAATTCGTTCGAATCGGCCAGCCGGGGCTTTCAGGTTGCTCAGTGCAGTGAGGCTTTCCATAGAATCCAGGTCGAGCAACTGCGTTGTCGCATAAACTGCCAGCAGGTTGGAGGCATTAAACTTCCCTACCAGAGGGGAGTGCATTTCATGTCCGTCCATTTCCAGCAATAAGCCGTTCAAATTATTTTCGAGCACTTTTGCCCGATAGTTTGCCTGTCGGCGAAGGCCATATTTATAGCTTTTGGCCCTTGTATTTTGCAACATTACATCTGCCCGGCGATCATCGGCATTTACCAGCGCAAAAGCAGAAGTTTCCAGATTGTCAAACAGCTGCTTCTTCGCGAAAATGTAAGCTTTAAACGACCCGTGATAATCGAGATGGTCGTGTGACAAATTCGTAAACACAGCTCCTGCAAAGCGTATTCCTGCTATTCGCTTTTGGTGAATGGCATGGCTACTGGCCTCCATAAAAGCAAAGTCACATCCGGCTTCCACCATTTCTGCCAGCAAGCTTTGCAGTTGCAGGGGATCCGGTGTTGTATGTGTAGCCGGAATCACCGCTTGTCCTATCCGATTCTCCACGGTGGAAAGCAGGCCGGATTTATAGCCCATTTCCATGAGTAGCTGGTACAGTAGCGTTGCCGTGGATGTTTTTCCATTGGTTCCGGTAATGCCAACTACCTTCAGGTGATCAGTAGGGTTGCCATGCCAATTTGCAGCCATAAGCCCCAGTGCATGGGCTGTATCCGTAACATGGATTACAGCCACCCCTTCTGGTGCTTTTGTTTCCTCTTCGACCACTAGTGCAACAACCCCCTGGGCCAGTGCCTGATCGATGAAGCGATGTCCGTCAACACGGGTTCCCCGGACAGCTATAAAACAATCCTTTGAACCTGCTTTTCGGGAGTCAAACTGCAAACTTGCAATAGACAAAGCTTTGGGGCCGCTCCAATCGAGCACGTCTACCCCGTTCAATATGTCAACTAGTTTTTTCAAATCTCTATCTGCTATCCCAATCGAAGTCTGATCGTCTGGCCCCTTAATCGGGTACCTGGTTTGATCGATTGCTGGCGGACTTTTCCGTATCCAGACACTTCGACTTTTAGACCTCTGTTCTCTAATATGTATAAGGCATCCCGCAATCCCATTCCCACTACATTGGGAACCCGGTCTTCCGGAATGGTTCTTCTTTCAATATTCAGGGACACGGAATCTGTGAGTAATACACCAAATTCTGCGGGTGACCCCGGATCATAAGGCACATTCAATGCCGTTAGTGCCTGTTCAAAATCACTCCATCTTCCCACATCCTGATCCGGCATTTTATTGCTGGCCAGCACTCCTTTCGGCATGTCATTCAAGACCGGGAACATATCCGGTCGCGACAGAAACACATTATCAGCAATACCTCGGAATACCGGCAGGGCAACATCAGATCCATAGATTCCGCCTTTTCGGGGATTGCTGATCAAGACGATGCAGCTGTATTTTGGATTTTCGGCTGGAAAATACCCGGCAAAAGATGCCTGGTAGCCGCCTACCCTTGTCCGATCTTTCAATCGTTGATAATTCAACTGAGCGGTACCTGTTTTACCTGCAAAGTTGTACTTCTCTGTTCGGTATCCGCGGGCTGTACCGTTGAGTACTACTCCCTCCAGCAATTCCCGGGCCTGTGCGATCGTCTTTTTAGAAGCAATTTTTTTGCTCAAAACCTGAATGGGAAATTGCTCCAGAGTCTGGCCATACTCCTGTACCTCCGAAACGAGATAGGGTTTTACCATTATGCCGCCATTCGCGACAGCGTTATAAAAAGCCAGCAACTGGAGGGGCGTAATCATTACTTCGTAACCAATACTCATCCAGGGAAGTGTGGTTCCACTCCAGGAATCATCCTGGCTGTATGGTTCTTTCACATAAGGAATGGCTTCTCCCTGAATCTCGATACCGGTGGGCTGATCCAAGTGGAAGCTCCGGATTAGATTTACGTACTCTTCAGCTTTTTCTCCGTCGCCAAAATGCTGTTGGACCAGTTTAGCGATCCCCACATTGGAAGAGATTTCAAAGGCTCTCCGCACGGAGGTTGAATCCAACATGTGTGCCGAAGCATCAAGCATGGTCTCCTCGTAGAACGCCGTTTTTCCTTTTTCAAGGTCAAGGCTGTCTTCGAGATTAACATAACCTCCTTCCAGGAGTGCCATGATACTGGCCAGCTTAAAGGTTGAACCGGGCTCGGTTGCAGAACCCACTGCATGATTGTAGGTTTCCCACAGGTCTCCATCGCGGGTTTTGCCGATATTGGCAATAGCCCGAATGGCTCCGGTTTCCACCTCCATCAAAATCGCAACGCCGTGGTCTGCTTCGTGATCCAGCACGGCTGAATACAAAGCCTGTTCGGTGATATCCTGCAGATCTACATCAATGGTGGTGACGATGTCCTTCCCGGAGCGCGGCTCTATTTTGGCCAAATCATTAATGGGTTTCCACAGACCGTCATCCACCCGGATCATCAGCTGTTGACCAGCTTCACCGGCAAGCGTTTCATCAAAATAACCTTCCAGCCCAACCGGCTTACTTCCCTCCCGCACATATCCAATAGTACGGTGTGCAAGCAGCCCAAAGGGCCGGTCCCTGCGGTATTTTGGTGTCGCGATAAAACCTCCCCGATATTGTCCCTGATTGAAGAGGGGAAATTCCTGGATTTTAAGCATTTCCTCAAAGGAGGCATTGCTTTTGATACGGACGTATTGTTTTCCGGCTTCGCGCAGGGAGTCGAGGTAATCTTTATAGGCTCCTTCTGTCAAACTTGGATCCACAAAGGTGGAAATACAGTAAGCCAGGGAGTCGATATGTTTGTCAAAATCTCCAGGTGCCATACCTGAAGAATTTGGATCAAATGCGATGTCAAAGAACGGTAGTGAGGTAGCCAGGAGACTTCCGTCTGCAGCCAGAATATTGCCACGATCGGCTTCGATCGAACGCACTTGCACATACTTCTCCTTGCCTCGTTCGCGCCAGATCTCACCTTCCGTTACGGAGATTCGAATGGCACGAACGAAGATGAAGAGCGCAAACACCACGACAAACACCAGTACGGTGTACATGCGGATCAGTACTTCGTTCTTAATTGTCATATTCCAGGCTTTCGGGAGCCGGGCAACCACCAATAGAAATCAATCAGGGGAGCTCGGGATCCTGTACCACTATCTTTTTAGGCCGGACGGGAGATTGCCGTAAACCCAAAGGCTTTACACGTTTGCTCAACTCCGAACGGCGGCTATGCACCATAATTTCCGCTTCCAGTGAATTATACTCCCGCTTGAGGTCTTTCACCTCTTGCTGAAGCAACTGAATGTCGCGGATTTTCTTTTCGGCGTAGTGCGCATTAGCGATGTAAAGGGTGGCAAGGAATCCCAGGAAAAATACAAAGGGCAGGTTCTGGAGCACCAGCTTTGCGCTGGAATTGCTCAGAGAGAACTTTGTGCGGGAACTTGCTTTCGCCATCATCTATTGCTTTAATACACCTTGCTATTCTTGTTTATCAACCTGCCTAAGCGGGTTGATTTATGCCTCATCCTCTTCCTGCCGCTCCCCGACGCGCAACTTAGCGCTGCGTGCTCTGGGATTTTCCTTCACTTCTGTTTCTGAAGGGATGATTGCTTTTTTTGTCAGTATCCGGAATGGTCGGTAGATCTTGCCGTAGTCGTCTTTAATCACTTCTCCCCGAACATTGCCTGTTTTGAGGAAGTGCTTTACCAGGCGATCTTCCAGACTGTGATAAGAAATCACAACCAGTCTGCCGCCGGGTTTCAACATATTCAGAGCCAGGGTCAGCAATTCTTCCAGGGCGCCGATCTCGTCATTGACTTCGATTCGTAAGGCCTGAAAAACCTGAGCCAAATACCGGGCTCTGTTACCACGAACAAGTGGATCCAACAATTCCAAAAACTCCCCTACCGTTTGCAGGGGCTTTTTATTTCTTTCTTCAACAATCCGGGATGCCAGCGTCCTCGCATTCCGGACTTCTCCATTTCGGCTAAACATTTGCTGCAATTCTGCTGCGGGGTAATCCCGAAGTATGCTTGCAGCTGTTAATGCTCCTTCCTGATTCATCCGCATATCCAGCGGGGCTTCGAAGCGAAAAGAAAAACCACGTTCTGCCGTATCAAACTGATGGGAGGAAACTCCCAGGTCTGCCAACAGGCCGTCAAACTTTTCAATTCCGTTTAACCTGAAAAAGGGTTGCATTAACCGGAAATTTTGCCGGTGGAACTGGATTCGATCATCAGCAGGCACATTCTCCTCGGCATCCACGTCCTGGTCAAAAGCCATCAACAGACCAGTCGGACCTAGTTGCTCAAGGATCAGGCGGCTGTGGCCTCCTCCACCAAAAGTTGCGTCAACATAAACGCCATCTCGTTTGATGGCCAGTGCATCGATACTCTCTTTGGCCAGAACCGGAAGATGATAACTCATACCTCCTGATCGCCATTTTGATTACCAAGCACCTGATTTGCCAATCCGGAGAAATCCTGCGGCTCCTCGTCGAGAAGCGTATCGTATTTCTCCTGAGCCCAGATCTCTATGCGGTCGTTAACAGCCGATAAAATCACATCCTTTTCAATGCCTGCATAGTCCTTCAGGCGTTTATTGACCAGGATGCGGTCGGCGCTATCGAGCGTCACCCGCTGAGCGCCCCGGTAGAAATAGCGAACAAACTCGCGATTCTTCGGGTCGTACTGGTTTAATGCATTCACCTCTTTGGAGATTTCAGTCCAAACCTCTTCGGGGTATAGCATCAGGCAATTTTCAAATCCTCTGTTTAAAACAAAGGAACTTTTCTTTTCCTCATCTCCATCTAGGTTCAACTGTGAGAGCAATCCACTAGGGAGGCGCATCCGTCCCTTGGAGTCGATTCGACACTCATATTCGCCCAACAGTTGGAGCATAATTAAGGATTAAGTGATTCAAATGTATAACTTTTTGACACACTTTACCACTTTTCTACACTTTTTGGTCATTTTTTTTCAAACCAACTCCATTTCAAAGAAAAAAATTTAACTTTTTTGATTACAAAAGATTGTTAATTCGCAAAAAAGGTACGTACGGGCGATTATTCTTCACCACTTTTTCACACCATGGAGTAAGAAATTCCCACCGGGGGTAGATTTAGTTTGAGTTTGGGTGTGAGTGTGAGTGTGAGTGTGGAGGATGGAATAAAAAAAGGGGAAGCGGCTTAGCCGCTCCCCCTTTTCGGGCAGATCAATAAATCCCTTATTCAATTTCTACTTCTACGAACGACTCGATGGCTTTGAAGAAGTTTATTACATCCTCTTTTTTATTGCCTGCATTGATGGTTACCAGGCGTACAAACTCCTGACCGCGGAAAGATCCGAACCCGACCATGATTTCTGAGTTTTCATACAACATGGTACAAAGTTCCTTCGGAGGCAGGTCTTTATAGTTAAAGCACACCGAGATGGAATCATCGAAACTATACAAGGTATAATCCGGGTGACTTCTTACATATTCCCGGGCAACGTCTGCCAAATGGAATTCCTGATCTACCATTCGGCGTAAGCCAATTGTACCCTCAGATTTCCAAAGGGTCCAAAACTTCAAGGCATCATTCCTGCGTCCACATTGCAGGGAAATTTTCCCCAGATTGAAATCGTCCCCATCAGTTTGGTACAAATAGCTCGCATCGTTTGAAAAAGAGTCGTATAGCGCCTGTCGGTGGCGTGTTACAATAATGGAACAGGAAAGCGGAGTGCCCAGCATTTTATGGGCATTTACGGAAAAGGAATCTGATTTTTCCAGGCCTTTTACCAGGTGTTTGTACTTGTCGCTGAAGATAACAGCCCCGCAATATGCGCCATCTACATGCAACCATATATCGTATTTTTTGCAGACGACACTCAGTTGTTCGATAGGGTCAAACGAACCAAGAACAGTGGTTCCGGCCGTTGCATTTACCATAAACGGAACAAAGCCGTCATCAATATCCTTCCTGATTTGATTTTCAAGAGCTTCTGGTAACATCACTCCCTGGTCATCCGTTTCAATGTAGCGCACCTGATCTCGACCAATCCCTATAAATGCTGCGTTTTTAGGAATGGAGTAATGGGATATTTTAGATGTATACATGGTCATACTTTCATTGATCCCTTTTTTTCGTATCTTTTCGCCGCGGGCATCCCGGGCCATTAGCATGGCCATGAGGTTGGACATAGATCCTCCGGGAGCGAAGGTGCCATCGCCCTTTCTCCCATAGCCGATCATATCACATATTTGATTCAGGATCGCTTTTTCCACGCCAACCTGGGGGCCGGCGACTTTATACGTGTACATGCTATTATTTAGCATGACCGCCAGCAGGTCACCCAATACTGCTTTGGGTTGTCGACCGCCAAACAGCTGATTAAAAAACATTTTGGTTGCCGTACGGGGAGTATTTAAAACCAATTGCCGGAGGCTTTCGCCGAATGCCTCTTCCGACATAGGTTCCTCCTCGAGGTTTAGATCAAGCGTTTCAAAGAGCTTATCGGCCTCTATATAGGGTGCTACGGGGTCTTCTTTTTCAGCTTTTAACAGTTGGTCTACAAGCTTGTTAAAGACGGTGAGATCTTCTTTCATATTATGATTTGCCGTTTTTTATTGATGAGGGAAAGAATACAAAAAATTATTTTAACAGAACAATTCATATGATTACCAGTCTGCAAGAACTAATTGAAGAATTGCCTAAATGTTCGGGTTCGGACTATGTTCGGATCGCGAAAAACATGCAAATTCCAGTGAGTGACTTTGATGAATGCCAGTCCTGGGATAAGGAATCATATACCAGAAACTGCCTTTCAAGAACGGATGAATACGAACTCATCCTTCTATGTTGGGAACCCTGCCAAAAAACACCTGTTCACGGACATGGTGGTGAAGAGTGTTGGGTATATATGGTAGACGGGCTCATCCGGGAGCGGCATTTTTCTGAAGAGGTAGAAGGGGGATCTCCCCTGCCATCGGGAAAGTCAGAAATTATGCGTCCGGGGCAATTGTCCTATATGAATGACATGATGGGTTTTCACACCTTAGAAAACATCCATTCAGGACGTTCCATGAGTCTTCACTTATATATGAACCCCATAGACCGCTGTAGGGTTTTCGATAAAGACAAGAAAAAGTTTGTGGTAAAGGAAATGGAATACGATCAGGTGATAGAGGAAGAGATTATTTGACTTGTAAGAAAAGAAAACCGGAGAACCAATCAGCGGCTAAAGACTTGGGGTATAACCAAAACCGTGATTTCATTAGGTGTCTTCTTACTGATTGATTTCCGGATTCTAACTGGTGGGAATTGGAATCGGGTGTCAATAATTCCCAAATTATTTTCATTTGGCTCCTCAAATAAAGAAGCATTTAATGAAAAAAATCGCCCTACTTAGCGAATCCGTACGAAACAAGGATGAAATCCGGTTTTTATTGATCAAACTACAAGGGGTAAATCAGGTAAACTAAGGCAGGCTCGATTCAGAGGTACCAATTATAGGGTTGAAAAGCGTTTGTATTCTGTAATCTATCTGCCAAAAGCATTATTTCAAAAAGTTATTGTACCGCTGAAAAAAGGCATCTTTTCTGTTTTGTGCCAGACTTACATGTTGTCCTTCAGTCAGGACCAAATAGCCTCCATCTTCTCTCCTAAAGGCTTCTACATGTTCCAGGTTAACCACGAAAGAGCGGTGGGGTCGAAAAAACCGGGAATCTTTCAACAAACCTTCAAATTCTTTCAGTGTTTTTGACACCAGATGTTGCTCACCACTTTTCAAATGCAGGTTGGTGTAGTTGCGGTCTGCTTCAAGTAGTACAATTTCATTTAATCTCAGAAAGAGAATTCCTCCATTGCCCGGCAGGCAGATACGATCAATCTTGCTATCGAGGTTTTCCTTTAGGACCTGATACTGTTCGGAATCTTTTTGACTTCCCTCCTCCTGTACTCTGCTTACTGCTTCTTGGAGTTCTTTATAATTGATGGGTTTCAACAAATAATCTAAGGCTGATACCCGAATGGCCTGTACGGCATATTCTTCATAGGCCGTGGTAAAAACCACCTGTGGCATATCATCCTTGTTTAGATTATCCAATAAGTCAAAACCCGTTCCGCCAGGCATTTCTATATCTAAAAACACAAGTTGCGGCTTTTTACTTTCGATTGCATCTCGTGCCTCAACAATGTTTCCGGCTTCTCCGAGAACCGTTACGTTTGGGCAATGCTTTTCAAGTAGCATGATGAGGTTCTCTCTACCCTTTTTCTCATCATCTACTACAACTGCTGTGATTTTTTCAGACTTAGTTTGAGTCATGGCTAATGGGTATATGGAGTAAAACGCTTGTACCCAGCACGGTGTCGAGCTTTTTATCTATTTCTTCTTTCACCTGAACAGAAACCTGGTTGTGTGCTTCTTTATTGATAATTTCCAATCGCTTGCTGGTCATCTGCATTCCGCGGGGTCTTTTGCCCCCTCCCTGGTCTTGCTTCCGCAATAAAGATTCTTTTATTCCAATTCCGGAATCGAAGATAGAGCAAGAAAGCAGTTTTTCAGACGCTTTAGAGAAGTGTATTTGCAATCTACGGTCATTTTTCTGGGGAACCAGTCCATGCAAAATGGCATTTTCGACATAAGGCTGGATTAACATGGTTGGAACGAAAATCCAACCCGGGTCTATTGTGTCTTCACAGGTAATTTCGAAATCAATGGAGCCGTCCATCCGCAAATTTTCGAGGGAGACATACAATTCCAATTGTTCCATCTCTTCTGCCAGCGAAATGTATTTCTTTCCGGAATTAATCAATATTTTCCGAATTAGCGTAGCGAATTTTGCCATATAAAGGTTGGCCGAATCTGCATCGTTTCGGTTTACAAACCACTGAATAGAATTCAGCGCATTAAAGAGAAAGTGAGGATTCATTTGGGCACGAAGAGCGGTCAGTTCCAGTTCTTTGAGTTGATTGTCTAGGTCGGCCTGCATTTTTTGGCGACGCAATATCCTTCTGACAATCAGGAAAGCTGCCAATAGCAACAATAGAGCACAGAGAAAATAAAAAGACCCTCGTTTGTACCAGGGCGGTATGATTTCAAAATTTAATTGTATTTCTTTGCTCCAATCGGTATTGTGCCCACGGGCTTTCACCAAAAGAGAATAATTATTAGGGGACAATCCCAAGAAGTCAATTTTATTTGATTTAGAAACACTGTAATCCTCTACAGGGCTTCCTGCTGAACTCAGCAAATATGCATATTCTATTTTACCCAGAGAACGGTACGATAATGCCTGTAATTCAACTTCAACGATACTTTGAGAAATAGCTATTGGCAGCTTGGACCTATAATCTGCTTCAAGCCCATTTATTTTAAAGGATTTTACATCTAATACAGGAGGTCTGAAATCCTGTTTAAAATCCAACGGAACCATATCCATTCCTTTGCCTCCGCCAATAAGTAATTGATTGTTTAAAACTTCCAAATCAAAGGTTTCCTGAGAAGAAAGGCCATTGGAAATATCCAGGGTTGATATGTCATTTGAATGGAGACTGATCCTGTTTACACCTACATTGGTAGAAACCCACATAATTCCATTCGCTATTTCAATATCATAACAAATATTACTGCTTAATCCATCATCTGAGGTAATGTACTGGAGAACTTTTTCACCATCAAACTCAATAACCCCCCAGCCTTGCGTTGCCAACCAATAATGTCCGGAAGAGTCTTTTTTTATGGCCCGAATATCCATGTCGAGCTCGGGTAAAACCAAGCCTGTAAATGTGTCTCTTTTTGTATCAAAACCTATTAATCCGTTGGTAGTTCCCAGCCAAATTTCATTCTCATCAATTCCAATTGAACTATAGATCCGGGAGGATTTAAGTCCTTGTAAAACTCGAAATTCTCCATTCCTGTCAAACCTAAGAAGTTGTGATCCTAGCACATAAACAATTCCATCCCAGGGAAGCAACGATTTAATGGCTATTACCAACTTGAAGGACTTAAGCAATTCAAATTTTGATTTCGAACAAACAAAAAATTCTGAATTTGTTGACAAATAAACTTCATCACCAGAAAATTCTATATCTGTAATCTTAAACAAGGAAATTTTACGCTGGTGAAGTAAAGAATCAAACTGATTTAAAACCTCCAAAAATCCATTGGAATAACCAATCCAAGTGTAGCCAGTTGTAGTATCCGTTTTTAAACTTTGAATTCCATTTCCCCTGCGAACCAAATCAGACTGGTAGGACTTGATCTCGGACGAGATCATTAAATAAACGCCAGAACCTTCCGTGGCAATCCAGGTATTCCCTTCATTATCGAAAAAGATATTTGAGATACTATTGCCAGATAGTATTTTTTCTACCTTTTGATCAGGCAATCCCAGGTTTCGAACCAGGTATACACCATCTCCAGTAGCGATCCAAAGGTTATTGTGTTTATCTGAAAAGACACTCTTTACCTTCGCTTGTTGAAGGCTTGGAAAGTAAGATTCTAAAACAGGTTTAGCCTTCTTTTTCTCTATATCAATTAGCCAACAATTTAAAACATTCCACCCTCCTCTACCTTTAACAGAAAAAGAAAAAACTTTACCGTTAACAGGTTGTGCATAAAGCAAAACCTCCCTACTTTCTATCTTTGCAACATCTGATAAAGTTGCCGGCGCTTTTGGGTTGTTAGATATTTCGTAATCTACTGATCGAATTAGAAATTCATTGTCCTCAATTTTAAATTCCAAACTATCAACCTTTCCCTCTTTAGTGATCCAATAAATCCTTTCTTGTCCATAGGGAAAAACAATATTTTCGTCTATTTCAAACGGCCTGCCTCTTAATCCGGATCGAACACCTGAAGGAATGGGAAAATCATCGTTTAGCCCCATTTTATATACAATCGGTGATTGATCTTTCAAGAACCCTAGATTTTCATTTGTCAGAAAGTATAAGCTTTTATTACTATCAAAATACTCAATATTGGCCGGACCTCCTGATAACACATCATTTACCCAGGATGGAATTCTGGCTCTGCCATCCTCGAAAATTGAAACGGGATGCCCCATAGTCGACAACCAAAGCTTATTGGAATTATCAACACAAATACCTATGACTACATTATTTGGAATCCCATCACGAACCGTATAGGAATTAAACTCTTTACCATCATAGGAAGCCAAGCCACTCTCTGTTCCAAACCAGATCAGGCCACTACTATCTTGAGCTATATCAAAAACAGAACTACTGGGAAGCCCATCTGCGGTGGAGAAGTGGTGGAGAAAATACGACTGAGCATCTATCTCTCCCAAAAAGAAAAATACAAGGGAATGCAGAAGAACACCTATTTTTATTCGGTGCAACATTCAAACTCAAAATTGAATGAATTAACAAGATGTCAGGCTATCTTATAGCTGTCAAAAAAGGACCTCCACCGCATTTGAATAACCCCCCAGATGGCTTCTTTGACAATACCCTTCGACATTTTAGAGATGCCTTCCCGGCGATCTGTAAATGTAATAGGTACCTCTTCGATCTTATATCCTAGTTGATAGGTGGCAAATTTCATTTCGATTTGGAAGGCATACCCGATAAACCGGATTTTTTTCAAATCCATCTTCTCGAGCACTTCTCTCCGGTAGCAAACGAATCCGGCAGTAGGATCCATAACCGGCATCCAGGTCAACAGGCGTACGTAAAGGGAGGCGCCTCTGGAAAGCAGGATGCGATTTCTTGGCCAGTTCTCCAGGTTTCCTCCGGGAATGTACCTCGAACCTACCGACATCCCTACACCGGGCTTTTTTGCAGCTTCCAGTAATCGCGGTAAATCCTTCGGATCGTGGCTAAAATCGCAGTCCATCTCAAAAATGAAGTCATAGTCTCGCTGAAGTCCCCATTCAAAGCCCCGAATGTAGGCCGTTCCCAGACCCAGTTTCCCGGCTCGCTCTACCATAAATAGACGATCCGGATAAGCTTTCTGCTTATCTCTGACCTGGTCTGCTGTTCCATCAGGAGACCCGTCATCCACGATCAACAGATCAAACTGTTCGGGCAAACCTAAAACAGTTTCGATCATGCGCTCAATATTTTCGCGCTCGTTGTAGGTGGGGATAATTACAAGACTTTGCGGCAAGATGATAAATTGGGCGTTAGAACAATCGGTTTCCTATCCTGGTGCAAGTTTCACCAGAAATAAAACTCATAAACAGCCAAAAATAATATCAATTATCCTAATTATTTAATCTGTGGCAAGTAAACGATGGTAATAGTCAATAAAAGACCGTAAATCATTGACATCTTTCCAGCTAACATCATGCTCATCCAGGTAATATTTCATGCCCATATGGTGGTCCGACATCAAGGCCAGAAACGCCTTTTGGGATGGCTTAAAAGGCTTGGCGCTTCCATTATCAAATTGTATAAAATAGCAGTGCTTAAGCCGTTCACCCTTTAATTCAAATTTCCGGAGAAGGCGAATTTTGCCGTCTGTGATGAGTTCAAAGTAGCCATGATCTTCTTCTTCGCGCTCATTTTCAAAAGGCAGGGACACAAAAACCATACCGCCAAACTGCAAGGCCTGGATCGTAGGACGCTGCAGCACACAAGGATCGTCTTTTACTTTGATGATCATTTCACCGTCGTAAAGTCGGTACTTTATATCAACATCAAAAAACTGGTTGGAATGATCCAAAACCATCCCATCAGCCCAGACTTCATTAAAGTATAACCTTTTCTGTTTTTTCAGGACAAGATTCTGCCCCGATCGACATAAGAACAGTATTCTGGAATCTGAAGAGTCTAGCGGAACAGCTTGTTGAAACTTTTGAAACAAGCCATCAGCAAGATCATACTGTGCAAATAATTGTACGTTTTGCAGGCAAAAAATGGCCATTAGAGCCAGGGTTGTCAGGGCTTTGGATTTCATGGTCCGATGTGTAGTTTTCGTTTCCTATTTGGGTTAATCAGTCTACTGGCATTCCTTGTTTTGGAATCTCACCAATTAAGGGTGTGCAATCCCAAAAACAAAAAATCCGGGGATGTACAAGCTATGCCTATTTCCGAATGCAGAAATAAACCACTTGAATCCACGGAGCTTTTGAAATACAATTACAGGCCCTTGTCATAGGGCCTTTCGGCGAAAGCCTAAAGAGGTCGTTGACGGATTAAATTTCAGCTTGCAAACCCAATGCCCTTAATTTCAATGGGTTATACAATACTCCTGCCCGAAAGGCCAGGATTTAAGGGGGGAATATCAATTAGGCAGAAAAGGAGGTTCCGCAGCCACAGGTATCATCTGCATTTGGGTTGTTGAATGAAAAACCCCGGTTGTTGAGGCCATCCACCCAATCAATTTCCATACCGATCAAATATATACCATGCGACTTTTGCATCAATACCTTAATGCCATTTATTTCATGTACCTGATCATTTTCTTTTGGCAGATCAAAGCCAAGAATATAGGAAAAACCAGCACAGCCTCCTCCTTTCACACCAATGCGTAATCCGTGATCTTCCGGAATGTTCTGTTGATCCCGAATCCGGAGCAATTGGCTTACGGCTCCTTCGGTAAGATTGATCGGAGCCATGGTAGTCTTTTCTTTCACTTCACTCATATTCCATTTGTCGATTTGCACAAAATTAAGGAGTTTTTTACTTAAACGACAAGCTACACAAAAAAGTTGATGGAAATACCTAAGAGTTTGTTCGGATTTTACACTATTGGGCTGCACTTGCCAAATTTTGCAGGGCACTTTGTTATTCTTCAGTCGCTTAGCTCTCGGGAAGGCTCCGTCATCATGCCTCGTTCCCTACAAAATTTTGAGACGTTCGCTCCAAAAGCAAATTCCGAACAAACTCTAAATTTTCTCCTTCTCCGAATCCATTTTTGATTATTACCTTTGGGGCTCAAATTTATTAGCATGGCTACCTGGGTAACTGTATTACTGGAAATTGTAAAGATCACCGTACCGGCACTGATCGTTTTCTTTACCGTACAAACACTATTGAAGCAATACCTTGAGAAGCAATACCAATTGCGGTTGCTGGATCGGCAGGAAGGGCTTCAAAAACTTGCCACTCCCCTACGCCTTCAGGCCTACGAACGACTGGCCATGCTTTGTGAACGCATTGACATTCCCAATTTGCTCAACCGGCTGCGTACTGAAGAGGGCACAGCTAAAGGTTTGCAAATTTCCCTGGTTATGGCCATTCAACAAGAATTTGAGCACAATGTAAGCCAGCAAATCTACGTATCTGATCAGTTGTGGAAGATCCTTCAGGTTACCAAGTCTGAAACTATTAACCTCATCAATGGCATATCAGACAAAGTGGACCCCAAGGCACCGGCTAAAGAACTCGCAGGCACTATAATAGCTTATATGCAACAACAAGAAAAATCAGCTGTGGATACCGCGCGACTGGCTGTTCGCAGGGAAGCAGGCTTGTTATTTTAATTATTTCACTGAATTGGGTGATGTGCCGGAGGTCTATTTCCAGGACTTTTGGGGTAATCAAAAACCTCGAAAGTCATGTTTCAGATCAGACTTCTTCTCGCAGCAGCTTTGCTGTGTTTTTCTTTTTCATTATTTGCTACTAATTATACCTGGATAGGCGGTACCGGAGACTGGAATATCCCCGCCAACTGGAATCCTTACGGTGTCCCTTCGGATCAGGATCATGCCTCTGTCAGTAATGGTCACGTATCTGTTCCAAACAGCTATTATGCATCTGTTGGCAGCTTCAATGTATATGGTTCCGGGCATCTGACGGTTCAACCTCAGGCCGGGCTTACCGTAAAGTATAATACAGCCTATGGATTCAGTATTAATGCGCAGGTAACCATTAAGGGAGTTATCAACTGCACCCCTGATTCCCAAACAGTAACCAATCTTATCGGCATTGGAGATTATGGATCACTGGTCATTGAGTCCTCCGGCACCCTGAATTGCCAGGACTTTAGTGCCATTGCCATTTATACAACAGGCACACTGGATAATAGCGGCACTATCGACATCGATGGCGGATTTTCCGGTGAAAATGGCATCACCGATGTATCCGGAGGAAATTTTGTCAATCGATCCAGCGGATGGATTCTAATCAATGATATTACCGGAATCGGGATTGCGATTGTGGATGGAAGTTTCTACAACCACAATTACATCCGGATCAATTCATCCGAATTGTCAATAGGCATCGGCCTTACCAATGCGGACTTTTACAACCAAGATTATCTCCTCATACAGGGCGGGGAAAGCTTTGGCATTAATGTAGGAGTAAACTGCAGTCTGGAGAATCAGGGTTTTATCAACCTGATAGCCAAGAGCAATCAAACAGGCTCCGGTTTAGGGGTCTTTGGTTCGGTTACCAACCATTCCAATGGCCGTTTGTGGATGCAAAAGCAAAAAGACAAAAGTTGTTGGGTACATACCCTCGGCACCCTGGATAATCAGGGAGAATTTACCATTTTCGGAAATGGAGATGGTATCGGGCTTCACAACAACAATTACGTATCCAATGAGGGCCTGTTTAGAGTTATGGTCAATCTGCCCGCTGGAAGCGATCAGATTTTAAACACCGGCGATATTGAAAATCTGCCCTGCGGATATTTTTCGCAGACACAAAAGCTGGAAAACACCTCAACTGGCAGTATCATAAATGAAGGATTCTGGGTCACTACCCACGATGGTGTAGACTCTCAGAATGGAACGATTTTGAATGCAGGCGCTTTCTCAAGTGTCTACAACAGCCTGGATATCAGCCAGATTCAAAATTACGGGTATTTTATTCCGCAGATAAATGGCGCTGTTTGTATTAACGATTATTACAAGGACGCTTACTTCGTTGGCAGCAATCCATCTTGTGATGCGGGATTGATCTATACCAATGACAAATACAATATTGTCGCGGGCGAGTACCACCCAACGGACAACTATGTCGATCTGTTTCCGGATGCAAATGGTTTGTCCATTTTGTATGCCGAATTTGTAGGTCCGAATGGATGTACGGACCGGATTCCCATTGGTTTTGATCCGACGATCCAGGGAGGTGTAGAAATTTGTAATGACGGCATAGACAATGATTGTGACGGCCATATTGATGAAGCGGCCTGCAATGCCTTCGAATATGACATTCCAACACAGGAGCTCAAGCAAAAAATAAGCATAAACCCAATATTGCATCCCAATCCGAGTAGCGGGGATCTGCAAATTACGCTACCAAAAGATGCCGGTGAAATACGAAATATCCGCGTGTACAATTTACAGGGACAATTGGTTCGGGCAATGTCCGGGCTTTCGCCGAATGTCCCTTTCAGTCCCGGGGGGTACTTCATCCAGGTAGAAACCGAGAACGAAATTTATCCGCCCCAGCGATGGATGGTGATTGAATAAATAGATACCCTGTACACAGAAATAGAAATTAGAATTGCTTTTTCGACAGTTGCTCCGTAAGGGGCAGCTGTTTTTTATTTCACCCGTTTGGGTGAACCATAAAGTTGGATTTAAAGGGAATTTTGGGGTGTTTATTAATCATCCCAAAAATCAGATCTATGATCCGCACGATTTTCCTTTTTCTTATGCTTTCCACAAGTGTAAATGTTTCCGCTATTAGTATCATCTGGACCGGCAGTGCCAGTACCTACTGGAATAATCCGGCTAACTGGAGTCCGCAACAAGTGCCTCAGGCTGGTGATGATGTCAACCTGTATTCCGGCATCATACGGATTCCGCATCATTTCGATGCCTATGCCGGTTCATTAGATGTGTTTGCAGATGCCCATTTAATCGTACGTTCCACCGCAGAATTGTTCCTGGATGGAACCAGTTTAACAAATCAGATCTTCATCATGGGGCAACTCACCAATAAGGGCAAAATATATTGCGAGTCGTCTTCCGGGACAAACCACACAGACATACATATTTACGACAACGGAATTCTATCCCAAACAAGCAGTGGAAAGTTGTATTTGCATGATTTTGATACAAACGGAATCATCAACGCAGGCGTCTTTACCAATCATGGAAATGTTTACACTTATGGAAACAACATTGGCCGATATGGCATCACAACTTTAAATGGTGGCATATTAACCAATGAGTCTTCCGGTCGAATTTACATCTATGATGTGACAGACGCAGGCATGGGGTTCACACAAAATGGAACATCCATTTCGGAAAATAATGGTTTGACTTACATCTACGGCAATTCGACCTTACAGGGTATATTGTTGTTAGAATCCGAGTTTCACAACAACAACTATATTCTGGTCAACTCCGGGTCCCAAGTTGCTTTAAAGATCTTGATAAGCGATGTTAGGAATACAGGAGAAATAAATATTGCTCCCTCCACAGCCGGCGGCGGAGGCATCTTTTTGAACGGCACATTCGTCAACACCAGCACCGGAGAATTGAAAGTTCAAAACACGGGCTATACAGCTGTGGATATTGTTGAAGGGACGTTTACAAATGGAGGTACCATGACCGTATTTGGATCCACTGGTTACCATGCAATCTACAACGAAGCTATTCTGGTTAATGAAGGCAGTCTCCGCGTACTTGCCAACGCATCAAGCTATCAGATTCACAATAACGGAATTATTGAAAACGGCGTCTGCGGATACCTCGAACACCATGACACCTTTCATGGCAGTAGTTATTCGGATGTTTACAATCAGGGCATTTGGGTAAGCTACAATACCGGTTCCGACTTAAACAATGGAAGCTTTGAAAACGATGGCCTTATCGCTTCGCCTTATGGAAGTTTTGATGCCGCCGGCATCCTTAATTATGGACATTATTTGGGCCAAATTTCCGGAAACCATTGCACCGGAGATTTAATCGAAGACGCTCTGGATCTCGGCTCCAATCCGGTGATGTATGACATCATTGGTTGTTATACCGATAGCAAATACAATTACAGCGCCGGGTCATACGATCAGGTCGACAATACCCTCTACCTCAATTCCAATTCCAGTCAACTCGACATGCTGTTTTTGGAAGTTGATCGCAACAACGGATATTGTACGTACCGGGTACCCCTCGGCTTCGAAAACACCATTGACGACTGCAACATGTACGAACCGAATAATTCCGATAACCTAAAGCTTCGGGAAACGGAAGATGACATAGTGGCTTTATCGCTTACTGCCTACCCCAATCCGGGATCTGGTGAACTCAACCTCTCCCTTTCCGGATTTACCGGATCCACCCAAATTCAGATCTTCACCAGCCAGGGGCAACTCGTTTTTGAAACCCGGACAAATTCCGCGCAAATGCACCAGACGTATTCTCCGGATAAAAGGTTTTCAAAGGGCTTGTACATCATTCGCGTAAGCGATGAAAAGGGAAATGAAGCGTCTGAGAAATGGATGGTGCAGTAGGGGTTCCGTTGGTTCCGTTGGTTCCGTTTGTTCCGTTGGTTCCGTTGGTTCCGTTGGTTCCGTTGGTTCTGTAAGGAAGTGTATTGGTGTACAATTATTATTTCTACTCCAAAAAAAGAGGAACGGTCCTGCAATAGTGCAAAACCGTTCAAACAAAATAGGACCCAAACTTTAGTCCCTGGTAAAGGACTATCGTAATTCTAATCAAATTTAGGCTTCACCACAGTAAACACGCGGGAAACATTAAAGCCGAAATGCACCCCACCATCGGCCCAGTTTCCTACTGTTTCTGCGATGAAGCCTTTTTCTATCATGGAAGTGGAATTGGTAAAATGCAATTGGAACACGTGACCACCGGTTTCGAGGTCTACCCCGATTGAAATTGAATTTCTAAAATCCGGAGCCAGTTGATTGGGCAGGGCATATATATACTCTGCATTGATTGCCAGTCGATTAGTGATCTTCACCCTTCCGGCGAAAGCCAGCGCATAAACGTCATTGGCTTCTGCGGCAGTTGCCACTAAATTCCGGTGTACCACGGTGGGCGATATCTGGAGACTAAAATTGTCATTGATCTTGCTCCCCAGAATAAGCTGCATGGTGTAATACATGCGGGAGGTAAATAAATTCTCCCGATCCGGATTGGGCCACTTCAGGGTCTGAATCGCTGTAGAGGCAAAAAAGGCAGCTGAAAAGGGCATTTTACGCGCTCCCGAACTTTGCCGGAGGAATTTCCACTTCAGGTAGCCATCGTATGTTTTTTCATAACTACTTCTCCCCCAACCAATCTGTAACTGATCGGTAATGCCATAATCGAGGCCCAGACGGATACTCGCGTTATCCAGTCCGAACAGCTCATAAAATCCTCCATTCAAAAAACCAAAGCGGTGGGATATTTTAAAATCCAGCACGCCTTTAGACGTATTTTCGATGGAGTGTAAATTGATTACACGATTGGTTTTAAAGGCTGCCGTTGTGTAGTCGATAGTGGGCTCCTCTTCCAAAAGAGACAGCAGATCATCGTCTTCCTGTGCCTGCAAACCAGTGCCGACAAGCAAGATGAAACACATTAGGCATAAAGGCCTGAAAAAGCGGGTCATGGATGGATGAAAAAACATACTGAGTCGTTATTTTTTAAGCTCCTGGTAATCTACATCTACCCGGATTTCAACTTCCTTGGCGATGTTTTCCCGAACAACAGCCGGGATTTCAATATCGTAATCGGCTACTGCCACCACGAATACAGAATGGGCAGAAATTTGTCCGTTCTCGATGGTGATTTCTCCGGTAGTGCTGACATCATTGGTCACTCCGTGAATGGTAAGTTTGCCACTCACATTGACCGGATACGTACCATCAGTATCCCATTTTACTGCTTCCGGGTTGTCAATATTCCCTTTGAAAACAGATTTTGGGAACTCGTCGCTCTCCATGTAATTTTCATTAAAGTGCTCTTGCATGAGCGCTTTTTCAAATTGGAAAGCCTTAATAAGCACAGCAAATTCTAGCTTTCCGGAGCTGATATCCAGTACGGAAGTGGCGGAATTATTATGTGCTTCAATTTTTTCAAGCGGGGCTTCAGAATAAAAATCAACTTCCCCTTCCCGGGTAAAATAGCGCTGAGCATCAACGGAAAAAGCACTCAACATCAGCACACCCAGTGCAAGCATTTGGATTTTCATGAAATTCATTTTTGGTTTTTGAACCGGCTTTCGCCGAATTAATACAGATTAAAATCAGGCAGATTTACTGCCAGTGTTACAGGTGATATTTCTTTAAGAGTG
The DNA here is from genome assembly GCA_018222965.1 of Bacteroidota bacterium. GTDB lineage: Bacteria > Bacteroidota > Bacteroidia > Chitinophagales > Saprospiraceae > JAAEZH01. The sequence goes on along the minus strand of JAAEZH010000018.1, from coordinate 28,124 downwards.
TGTTTCTACACATCTTTTCATTACGACATCCATCAACAGCCCGGTACATTCGCATTTCAGGCTTACCGCTTCCCCAACCTGGAAATCGTCCCGGTGTGAATCGGTCAGCTCATCCAAATTGCAGATCACGCCAAACATCATTCCATCGCCTTCGAGGATGAGTTTTTGAACGCCCTCCTCCAGTTTTACCTCCTGGATGGTACCGTTTACTTCAACGATCTTCCCCAGGAATTTTTCATTGGCAGCCTGTTCGTCGGCTTCAAATGCCGCAAACAACTCGGTGGAACTAAGCGAATGATCCGCTTTGGCTTTGGTCATATTTTGATGGGGCTTGTTGTAGATGGCATATCCTGCCACAGCAGCAACTACCAGTCCTACTAAAGCCAGGACTAAGATTTTTTTCTTACCAGACATAATCGTTGTCAATTTTTGGGTATTGGATCAGGTTTATAGATTGCCTTTTATACCCTATTAGTTATTCATCGCACCTTCATCTATCCAGGTTTGAAACTTGGATATGGTGCACTCATCAAGTTGAGGCTGTCCCTGAGGCATGGGAGAGAACCCACTTTCGTGTTTAATGGCGCCCAGAAGCTGCCCGGAATCAACGTAAATCTTTAGTGAGGAATATCCTTCCAGTTGGACACCACCCTGCGGAGCTGCCGCATTGTGACAGACAAAACAGTTTTCTTCCAAAATCGGAAGGATTACATCGGTATAGGTCACAGATTCCAGATCGCAGTTATTTGTGGGATATAGTTCTTCTTCCACGTCGTAATAGCAAGCGGGAATCAATAATACAGCCAGAACCAGGATGCTAAGAAGCTTGATGGATTTTTGCATTATCATATATTTGGGTCTAATTTTCAGGCGCGCCGGCATCGATCCAGGATTGAATCTGGTCAATATTACATTGAGGCAATTGATTACCGCCTTGTGGCATTTGTGAAAAACCAGGCTCCCAGGCAACCGCGCCGTACAATTGTCCGGAATCAGCAACTCCCTTTACTCCTGCGTAAGTCTCGAGCGATATTCCGCCGGAAGGCACACTGCCTCCGTGACAACCCACACAGGAATTATCCAACAAGGGACGAATAATAGCCGCATAACTCACATTCTCTGTATCACAATCAACTCCCGGATCACATTCCAGGTTTTGCGCACCCTGCAAGATCCATTTGCTGATGGTATTAATTTGCTCTTGGGTCAGCGGATTTTCAGGTGGCGGCGGCATGCGTTTGTCCGGATCATCTTCGGTGATCACCTCATACAGATCACTTCCATCCAGGTCGAATGCTTCCACATCAGCGGTTTGAATCACAGACTGAAAATCTTCTAATACGACCCCTTCTGTTGCCGTAGCGGCATTGTGACATCCGCTAAAAGCACAATTGGATATAAGAATTGGAAGTACATCCAATTCGAAGTATACGAGATCCGGATCGCAGGGTTCTCCCTGCATGGTGGTATCCACCGGATTATCGATGGTGTCCGTTGGATCCGGGTCAATATCTGTAAGAAAAGGATCGTGTTTACAAGACATCTGGGATCCAATCAAGAAGGCTAAAAAGCTGGCAAAAAGAAGGGTGCTTCCTTTCATTGAGGCTTATTCATTTTTATTTCAATATAAATGTACGGGCATTCCAGGTCGTATAAAAGTAATGTTTGACGAACCGGAATAAAGCCCATCTGAACCCGGATTATTGATTCGCGACCATGTGGTCTTCCTCCGATTTTTTGCTATCCAGGGTCTGAATCATACTCTTTCTGCCTTGCAATTGCGCACTGGCATCAAGCATAAAAGCCCCTTGTACAACGACCTCATCGCCGGCTTTAATACCGGATACGATAACAATGTTTTCTCCCATGTCCATTCCAGTTTTCACTTCCGTGAAGGCAAATACCGGACGATCGTACGCTGGTTTTCGAACATAAACTACCGACCGCTCGCCGGTCCACAGAATAGCAGATTTTGGAATCACGATGCTTTTTGGAGCAGCAACAGAAGTGGTGGGTTCGGCCTCAACCAACATCCCGGGCTTTAATCGCCACTCCTTATTTGCCACGCTGACCCTTACCGGAATGGTACGGGTAACCGGATCTACCTCATCTCCAATATGAATGATTTTCCCGCTAAAGGTTTCGCCCGGATAGGCAGGCACTTCCAGATCAATGGTCATTCCTTCTTTTACATAACGAAGCTCCGACTCAAAGACTTCCAAAACCGCCCAAACAACAGAGAGATCTGCCACATCGTATAAAACGGTGGGATGGCCCATATGTGTATTCATGGCATAAGAACCTTCCACAACTCGCTTTTTCCAGACAATTCCGTCAAAGTCGGAATATACATCGGCCGGTATGTGGTAATCTCCGGTCATATCTACTTTTGTGTAAAAAGAAGCAGGCACTTTCCAGGCCTTTAGATTATTGAGTGCAGATCGAGCAAGACTCTCCGCCCGCTTATTGAAATGGTAAGTTTCCAGAGCGGCAACCAGTTCTTTGCTGTAAATTGATGCGATTGCCTGTCCTTTCCGCACCCGGCTTCCTTCTTCGGTTACATAAAGTTTTTCAATACGTCCGGGCAAATGACACACCTGCTGATACAGGCGGCTTTGATCCGGTTCCAGCTTACCGCGAAGGCGGAGGCTGTTGCCTCCTTTTTCCGGCTTCTCTCCTACCAGCATGGTTCGCACATTCATTTGCTCCACCTCTCCCGCTTGCAAGGGAAGCAGGTCCGGATTAAAAAATGAACTCACTTGTTTGTCCACGAGCTTCATGCCACAAACCAGACAATTACCCGGTTGGCTGTGGGATGTTTGCGGGTGCATGCTGCAGGCATATACCGATTCTGTTTCTCCGTTCAGACAGGTAGCCGGCCCGGAATTTGGATCTTTTGCATCAAAACTTCTTTCCATGATTTTTTGACCCAACAACCCAAGCACAACTCCCGTCACTAATATGGCTATATACTTTGTTTGCATAATTATTGAATTATTGCTTTACCCTGATACAGTCGCTCATCGGAGCGAATCTGGATGAAATAAACACCACTGCTCAGTTTTTCTGAGGCCTGGAGGAAAATTTTATCTTCTCCCGGCATAGTGCCTTCGCTATAGGTTCTGCCATCAACTCCGAAGATCTCGTATTCAAGCTGCTCGCCAAAGTCATTCGGCGAAAGCCCTTCTAAAAACCAGCCTTCCAGACCAACAGGACCCGGATTTGGATGCAGAATCAGGTCGAAATTTGTAAGCTGTTGGGAGGTTGTTCCTACCATGCCCACTTCTACCAACGCACAGGCTGATTTGTTGCAGTTATTGATGGTATCCTGCACCAGCAGGCACACATTGTACACACCAGGCTCATCGTATTGATGCACGGGATGCTGGTCATTGGAGGTAAATCCGTCGCCAAAGCCCCATAACCACAGATGCGGGTTGCCGCTGGTCAGATCCTCGAATTCAACTTCCAGTTGCTGATGATCAACGGTATACTCAAAGGCTGGTTCGAAAAGCAGGCATGGATCGCTGAGGTCGATAGTCATACAGGTATCGTCCTCACAGGCTCCGGCAAAGATTGTCAGACAAACCTCATAGACGCCCAACTCCGGGAAGGTGTAACTCGTGGATGGATCTCCTTCGGCAATCAGGCTTCCATCTACTGTCCAAACCCAATTGGTGATCGTCTCAGAGCTGTTGGAAATGTCTCCCAGGAACAGGCTTAAGCCATCGCTTTCGAAGGTGAAGGAAGCTTCACAGAAAAAGCCGCCCACTTCTATGTCAATACAAAGGGTATCGCTACAGTCCAAATTAGTATCTGTAGCAATCAGGCATATTTCATAGGTTCCCGCTTCCGCGAATGTATGTACGGGGTTTTGCAGGTTGGATGTTTCTCCATCCCCAAATGTCCACTCCCAGGTATCCGTGCCGGAGGATGACAGATCAGTCAAGTCAATACTTAAATTGGAGTGGTCGATTTCGTAGCTAAAGTCTGCTTCATACCCAAAACACAGATCATCACAATCCGGCATTAGCAAAAGGGTATCCAGCATACAATCCGCATCCAGCGCATCGGCAATAAGTATCTCATGTTCCTGCCCGTCGCCCGGCAATTCAAACACCAGGCTGTGATTGCCATTGACATCATAAGGGTAAGGATTACCAGCTTGAGCGGTTCCATCGAGAAAAACATTAAAGCCATCTGGTCCGGCATTTTCAGTGGTAAATTCCAACAATACATTCAGCATGCCATCATCGCAGGGAGATTCAGCTATAATTGTACCAGCCATTCCGATACCTCCCGGTGCACCGTGCGGCACGCAATAATAAGGATGGCTGCCTGCTGTTTCCAGCACCAGATCGTATATCGAGCCCTGACCAAGGAGTCCCGAGTTCCAAACATCAGCTCCGGAGCTTGCATCTGAGGTAGTGGTATGCGGAATCTCACCCAGCCAAACAAAGCGAACGGTATCACCGGTGGCAACTGTTACTACTTCCGGTTCGAAGACAAAATCCAGCACATCTACTTGCTGAACCCCAGGGACATTGATGCTGATATCGTGTACATCAAGGCTACAATCTCCGGAACAGTCGATTACTTCAATCATCAAATTAGCCACACAGCTTACAGAGTCTATGTCTGCAGCGATCAATTCGTGCATACCCCCGTCTCCCGGTATTTGAACCGGGATGGTAGTTATACCGCCTGTATAGTCAAAGGGCGACCCGGGCACAGCTGTTCCATCCAGATTTAAGCTGAAGCCCTGTGCGCCAAAATTGCCGGCACTGACGGTTATATCATAAGTCAGGAATCCATCTGCATCGCAACCGGAAATCTGAGTGGCACTGAGGTTCATACTGCAGGGCTGCGCACAATCTTCGGTTTCAACCTCCAGACTGACAGAACAGTTTAAACTATCTACATCCTGCACCTCAATGAGTCGGGTTCCGCCATCTCCGGTCAGGAAGACCGTAACGGTGGTGATTTCATCGATATCGTAGGAAAACGGACTGCCTGGCAACAAATCGCCATCGACGGTCACATCAAAACCACCGGCTCCGGTATTGGAGGAAGTAATGGTCAATTCGTATTCAATGAGGTTGTTGTCCTCGCAACCGCTGACAGCAGCTGCCTCCGCGACCAGTGTACAATTCGTGCTTTCACACAAGGGGGCTTGATAGGAAATGGTATCAGCACAAAACGGATCATCGGCATCAGCCACAATTAATTCGTGAAGCTGACCGTCGCCGTCGAGCGGCAGTTCCAGGCTTTCCATTCCGGAGCCTGAATATGGATACGGATTGCCATTCGCCGCAAGGCCATCAATAAATACATTAAATCCGGTGCTTCCCTGTTCTGAAATATCAAAGGCAATCGTTGCCATGATCTGTCCATCTACACAATCGCTGCCTTCATTTACTTCGATTACTCCGGCCATGCCAATGCCTCCGGGGCCACCGTGCGGGGTGCAGTAATAAGGATGTGTACCGGTAGTTTGCGGGATCACATCGAAGATGCTTCCATTGCCAATAAGCCCGCTGTCCCAAACATCCGGACCGCTCGTTGCGTCGGAAGTAGTTGTGTGATCCACCGCACCGGTCCAAATAAAGCGAACGGTATCGCCCAACGCGATATTGATCATTGTGGGTTCGAAGAAGAAATCGCCTACTTCTACTTCATGCACCTGAGGGCCCGTTTCCGGGAATTGTATATCGACATTGGAGATCGCACAACTAGCCGAACAATCTGGCACTGAAACCTGAACGGTAGAGGCACAAAATGTCGTTTCGGTATCCTGTACCGTTATTAGATGTAAATCTCCGTCACCTTCGACAAATACCACCTGGCTATTCATGCCGGCAGGATCATCATAGGCAAAAGGGCCGCCGGGTACCTGAACACCATCAACAAACACATTGTATCCTGTGGCACTTCCGCTGGTGATGGAGAAATTGATCTGAACGGCTACCATACCATCTGCGCAATCTTCGGTTGCATGGATATTTCCAGCCATGCCTATCCCGCCAGGGCCTCCGTGCGGAATGCAATAGTAAGGATGATCTCCGGCGTTCTCCAGGATTAATTCATAGGCTGCCCCTTGCCCCAGCAATCCGCTATCCCAGCTATCCGGACCACTGGTTGCATCAGAGGTAGTTGTATGCGGAATGATTCCGTTCCAGACAAATCGGATGGTTTCTCCGGTCCGTACATCCAAATCAATCGGTGCAAATTCATAATCCAATACCTCCACGATGTGCACAATGTCGGCTCCAACCAGTGCCTCCATTCCCTGCACTTCACAAGTGACTTCGCATTCAGGCGCTGTAAAAATTGTCGTAAGCGCACAGAATGTTACCTCCAGATCCTGGATAGTGAGGGTGTGATTTAGTCCATCTCCAGGTATAGTGAGCAACACAGAATTGTATCCATTCGGATTATCGTAAGTGAATGGTCCGGCCAGGAGTTCTCCATCCAGGAAAACATTGTATCCAAGCGGAGACCCATTGGTCACATCAAAACCTGCAACCACGAGGGCATTCCCCTGATCACAGCCATCAAAAGCTTCAATGGTTCCAGCCATTCCGATTCCACCAGGGCCCCCATGAGGTATGCAGTAATAAGGATGCATCCCTGCTTCCTGAATCACAACATCGTATACGGCACCCTGCCCCAACAGTCCGCTATCCCAACTGTCCGGACCGTTGAGTGCATCGGAGGTGGTTGTATGATCTACCACACCCGTCCATACAAATCGAACCGTATCTCCTACCAGCACGTCAATATCTGCCGGGAAGAAATCATAATCTCTGACTTCAACAATGTGTGTAGCTGCCTGATCTGTACTTATCTGGAGGTTCTCCACCACACAGGGTGGTCCACAGGAAGGGACGCTGAAAGTGATCAGGTCTGTACAAGTCGTACTGTCTATATCAGCAACCACCACTTCTCTAATGGTGCCGGTCCCTGATACTGCGATACTTAGGAGGGTCGTTCCGGATGCATCATAATCAAATGGGCTGCCCGGGTACAGGTTTCCATCCAGATACAAATTAAAGGCAGTACTTGTATTAGAAGCATTGACTTCCAGATCTACGGCTACTTCATTGTTTGTATCACAAGCTCCGATATTGAGTGCATTTACTTCAAGGGAACAAGGACCTCCAGTCTGGCAATCAGGCAATGTAATGGTTTGTGTAGCTGAACAGCTACCATTCTCTACATCTCCTATTTCGATTGTATGTTGCTGACCATCACCCGGCAAAGTAATGGTAACAGTTGAAGATCCGGAACCTCCATAGGTGTAGGGACTTCCACTATCGAGGGAACCATCTACATACAGATTGTATCCCGAATTGCCCGTATTGGTTTGGGAGAAACTCAACTGAATGCTAACCATACCATCTACACAAGGCGAAGGAGGCATTGCTGTAATATTGCCTGCCATGCCAACGCCACCGGGTGTACCATGCGGAATGCAATAGTATGGATGTTGGCCATCCTGGTCTATCACTTCCTCATAAATGGCTCCTTGTCCCAGCAATCCACTGTCCCAACTATCTGGTCCACTGGTAGCATCAGAAGTTGCCGTATGATCAATTTGGCCGGTCCACTCCCAGCGAACTATATCCCCTGTACTTACTATCAAATTTTGTGGGATAAAATCAAAGTCAACAACTTCAACAACATGAGTCACTGGATTTCCACCACCTAAAATGGTCAAATTCAATCCGTTTATAGAACAAGGCAATACACAATTGCTGGTGGTTACCGTAGTCGTCGCATTACATTGCGCATCGTCTATATCCTGGATCAGGATTGTGTGGCTTTGTCCGTCGCCTGTTACATCCAGGTTGATGATTGTTGTGCCTGTGCCGCTGTAGGAGAAGGTGCCCTGACTTGCTCCGTCTACAAATACCTCAAAGCCGCCGGCTCCGCCCCCTACATCGTTTATTGTTACTTCTACATTTACATTATCCTGGGCATCGCAACCGCCTGTTTCTGTAGCACTAACTGTCAACTGACAGGTCGATGCGTTACAGTCTGGAGTTGTGATGGTCGTGGTTGCACTACATCCCGGGTTGTCTACATCCTGTATCAGAATCGTGTGACTTTGTCCATCGCCCGGAACCGATACTACGGCATTTTCCGTGCCTGTTCCGCTGTACGCGAAGGTCCCTGCGCTTGTGCCGTCTACCAATATTTCGTAGCCGTTGAAGCCGCCACCGCTTGCATTGAAGCTAACTGATACACTGACTAGCCCGTTCGTACAATCCGGTTCTACTGTGATCGTTCCCGCCATGCCGACACCACCCGGTGCGCCGTGTGGGATGCAGTAATACGGATGCACACCGGTGCTCAATATCGGAGAAGTATATACTGCTCCCTGGCCCAGCAATCCACTATCCCAGCTGTCAGGCCCGCTTGCAGCATCCGAGGTCGCTGTGTGATCAATTGCCCCTACCCATTGCCACTCTACCACATCACCGGCAGTGATGGTGATGTTGGCCGGGGTAAATTGAAAATCTTCTACCAGGACGACATGAGTTGCAGCTGCTCCGGCTGTCGCCGAAACATTGCTTATGCTACACGGTATGGTACAGTTGGTTGTAGTAATGGTTGTACTGCCCGTACATTGGCTGTCATCCTGATCGGTAACCGTTATCGTATGGGACTGTCCATCTCCCGGAACCTGAATAGTAACCATAGTAGAACCGGAGGCATCATAAGGATATGATCCCTGTGGCACACCATCTACTGAAACCGTAAAGCCATTTGGCCCGGGATTAATGGCATTCACCGTAAGGTCAACAGGCACTTCATCCTGAGCACTACAGGGACCATTTTCTACCGCGGTAACTGAAAGACTACAGGCGGGTGCGGCCCCGCAATCGGGAGCCAGGAAGGTTCTGTCTGCAATGCAGCTGGGTACTGCTACATCCTGAATTTCAATGACATGTGATTGGCCATCGCCACTGATACTTGCCGTTACGGATTGGGGCCCGGTACCGTTATAATTGTGCGGACTTCCTGGTTGGACAACGCCATCGATCAACACATTGTATCCTGCCGGATCAGCGATCGTGGTATTGAAGGTAATGTTAAGCATGAATTGCCCGGAAGCCGGACAATTAGCCACAATCGTTCCGGCCATTCCGGATCCGCCAGGACCACCATGTGGAATACAATAATATGGATGCACTCCCGGATTCGTTATGGTTACCGGATAAATAGAACCGGTTCCAATTTCTCCGGAGTTCCAGCTATCGGGTCCGGAAGTGGCATCGGAGGTAGTAGAGTGTCCATCTCCTATCCATTGAAACTCTACGACATCCCCAATTACTATAGTCGTATTAACCGGGCTAAAAAAGTTGTCTCCAACCTGCACGGTTTGGGTGGAGCCCCCGGCTATTGCAACAGCCATACTGCCCAGAAAACAATTGGAACCACAATCCGGTACGGTAAAGTCTATTGTTGCTGAACAAGTCGTAATATCTTCAGAGACGATAGTCAGTGTATGCATTAATCCGTCACCTGGTACATCCACGGTAATATTTACCGGATTGGCTGCATCTATTTGGAAAGGACTGCCGGGAATCAAAACCCCATCCAGGGATATATTTATATCATCTGCATTATCATAAATATCCGAAATATTGAAGGTTACCGGCACCTCATCATTGGCATTACAATTGCCTATTGAGTAAGTAACATTAAATGCACATGTTTCGATTCGGATCTCAAAAGTTGCTGTACACCCGCTGGCTGTGGTGATGGTGAGGACCACGTCATACTTATCCGGTTCCGGGAAAGTATGAATTGGATTTTGCTGGCTGGATCCGCTGCCATCGTCAAAATCCCAGTCCCAGCTTACGATCGGATCGCCGGCATCAGAGGTAGAGAGATCAATAAATTGAATGGTAATACCCGTACTTTCGAAGGTGAAATTTGCTTCACAGCCTTGTGTATATGCAGTATTAGCAAACAACCATAATAAGGGAAGCACCAGAAAGGTGCGCAGTGGATTGGCGTACATCTTTTCCAAATTGGGTTATCAAGATTTTCTGAAAGGTAAATGTGCCCAAAATGGAAGACCCTGCTGTATTTTTATTCCCGAACCGGAAATATTCCGTACTGAGCCGGATTAATGCTCCCCGGTTAGCCATTTTTTAAAATGAGGCGATCTTTCGGTGCTCACGATGAGGTCCTCATTATGAGATGGATCCAGCTCGATCTTCACCCTGGATTTTGAATATGCATACATATCCTGAATGGCCTTAAAATTGATAATATATTGTCTGTTTATTCGGAAGAAGTCTTTTGGATTGACCATGCCCTCCAGGGTATCGAGCGAGTGATCCAGAGGATAGCGCTTTCCTTCAAAAGTGACCAAAAAAGTAATCTTATCGCTGGTAAAGAAATAGGCCACATCCTCAATGGGAACCACTTTTAGCTGTTGCCCAAATCGAATCAGGAAGCGCCTCGAAACCAGGTTCATTTCCCGCGCCAGTTCTGCGTAGTTTAAAGATTTTGCCCCTCGAATATTGTGCATCCGGTGGAAAGCTTCCTGCAGTTCGGGTTTCTTAACCGGTTTCAGGAGGTAATCTATGGCATTTACTTTGAAGGCTTTAATGGCGTAATCATCATAAGCTGTACTAAATATAACCGGGCACTCAACATCCACCAGTTGAAATATTTCAAAACTGGAGCCGTCTGCCAGGTGAATATCCAGAAAAATAAGATCCGGCGATTCCTCCGCTTTATTAAACCAGTTAACGGTTGATTCAATACTGTCTAAAGTGTCCAGAATCCGGGCATTTGGCTCTACCTCTTGTATGAGTTTAGCGAGCCTTTTCGCCGCGATTTGCTCGTCTTCAACAATTAGAATATCCATAATTATTTAGGTCAGGTTCCTTCTTCCGACAGTATGGGCACCTTCACTACAAAGTGCTTGTTGTCGTTTTCGATGATGATAGATTTGCCAGCCAGCTTGTAATACTGTGCTTTAAGGGAGTTAAGTCCAAAACCCGTTGATTTTTCAGCACGGAGCTTTGGCTGGCTGTTGTTTTCCACTACTATAAATTGTTCCTCTTTATTAATCCTAATCTGAAGAGGTCTACTCTTTGATATGACATTGTGCTTAACCGCATTTTCCACCAAAATCTGCAAGGTCAGGGGCGCAAGAAATGCTTTACTTCCGTTGGTATTCAACTCCATTTGGAGGTTGTCTCCATAGCGCATTTTCAACAAGAACAAATAATCTTTGACAAGCTTAATCTCTTCCTCCAGAGAGATAACTTCCTGCTCCCGATATTGTAATATGGAGCGGTAAAAGTCTGACATGATCTCCACATATTGTACCGCTTTCTCAGAATCATCTTCGATGATGGCAATTAAGGTGTTGAAACTGTTGAATAAAAAATGCGGATTGATCTGGCTTTTCAGGGCATCCAGCTGACTTTGAATTCGATCCCTTTGCAGTTGGGTAATTCTTTGTTTGCGCTTATCGCGAATCTGTATCACGGTATATAATCCACCAAAGATCAGTATTAACATAAGGACATTAAACCACCAGGTGCTCCAAAAGGGTTTCTGAATGGTGAAAGCATAGCTTTTGATCGGTTCGTTTTCAAAGGCTTCATTTTCAGTCGACATGACCTTAAACATATAGTCTCCCGGTGGCAAACTCGAATAAGTTACTGACTGGTCTTTGGTATAAATCCATCCATCATCAAAACCTTCCAGTTGGTATCGATAGCGAACCACCTTAGGATCTGTATACCAAAGCCCGGCATAATTAATGACAATATGATTTTGAGTATGATCAAAATTACGGATGCTGTCAAAGGGTACTTCTTCAAAGGAAGCCAGCACACTGGTAATTTTTGTCATCGGGTGAATGGCCAGGTTCTCCTCCATAGAGGTGTACCGCAATAGGCTGTTCTCATCTGCAATCCATATATCACCTGCATTGGTTTTTGAAAAGGCATTCAAATTTGGGTTAAAGTCGGTGATTCCTACTTCATCGTCAAAATAGATCAGGTGTTTATCCACCGGATCCAGCAGATCGATACCCGAATCGTGTATGATTAATATATTGCCGCTTTTATCGGTAACGAGCCCGGTTATGGCTAAATCTCTAATACCTGCTTTCCGGTTGAGGTGCACGAACCCATTCTCCCCCAAACAGAAAATACCCTGCTTTGGCGTGCTAAACCAAATACCTCCGTGCTGATCTTCTGTAATGGAATATACATTTCGAATAGGGAGGGTGTCACCATCTACAATTGCCTGACCATAACAGGTAATTCCTCCATTTTCCAACAGACACAATCCCTGACCATCCGTTGCAAACCATACCCGGCCCTGACTATCTATAAAAGTCTGGTAAATGAAATTGGTGCCCAGTCCGGATTCATGATCAAAATTAAATATATCCAGTTGGTCTTTTTCGAGCAGGTTCCTGCGATTGTCGATTTCCGATACGCCGCCGAGAGTAGCCAGCCATACCCGGTCTTCTTTTCCTCCAATAGACAAGATGCTTCCATTGGCCAGCCCATCAGACTCGGAAAATTGTTTTTTTAGGTTTGAAACCGGATCGTACAAAATCAGGCCTTCTCCAAAAGTGCCTACCCAAATCACTCCATAGTGATCTTCATAAATACTGATTACATTAATTTCGCGGTCGAAGACCGGAATAAAATCCAGGTGCTGATCATTGAGCCTAAACAAGCCTTGCTGATTTCCCACCCAGAGGTGTTCTTTGCTGTCAAATAACAGTGCCTGCGTATTTTCGAAAGGGATATCCAGTTGTTCAAACTGCCTGTTGGCAGATAACAAGCCATTATTATTACTGAGGACCCAAATATTGCCCTCCTTATCCATAAATAAATCGTGAATCTTTGCCCTTTCCAGGCCTTCCGGACCTTCAATGGGCAATACCCGATCCTCTTCCAGAATATACCGCCAGAGACCGGAAGATTCGGTTCCGATCCACAATTCCCTGCCTTCAACTATGCTTAGGGAATGCACAATACCATGGTCCCAGTCATTGATCGGGTTGCGAATCTTTTTCAGTTGATGATCGTACAAACACACGCCCCCCTCGTAGGTGCCGATCCAAATATTGCCTTTGGAGTCGGGGCAAAAGGTACGCACGATATCATCCGGCAGATTGCTGTTGCCGTTTAGTAATTCCACTTTTAAGGACTCCTTTTCCCATTGGCAGATATTTATTCCGCCGTCTGTTGCCAGCCAAACCCGATTTTCCGGATCCAGGCAAATGTCATACAGGTCTGGTCCGTACAAGCCGTCATCTTCCCCAAAAGCATATTGACTCTGACCGTCATCCATCCACAAACCGGCGCCATAAGTCGCAATCCAAATTTGGCCTTGCTTGTCTTCTACAAAGCCTGTAATCGCCATGTTGTCATTCGCGGAAGCGGAAAAAACATAGGGTTTCAAATTCCCCAGGCGGCCCTGATAAATACGACCATCTTTCAATCCCACCCAAAATCTTCGCTTGCTATCCTGAAATATTGCCGTAACCTCAACATCCATAGAATCTTCCAGAGGTACAGGCAAAAATTCAAGCCCGTTAAAGCTGTACAAACCAGTTTCTGATCCGAAGTACAGCTGGCGGTCGGCATCCTGGTACACAATGGTAAAAGCAGCACCCCAAACCGGGTCTTTCAATTCATACGATCTGAAAAAGGGAGATTGCCCGGTCAATTGACTGACGGTAGAAAAGAGTAGCAGGAATAACAGGTAAAGGTTTGTTCTCATTCTCCCGGATTAAATACAACATCAACCCGGATTTCAATTTCTTCGGAGATCTTTTGATGAACGATTTTGGGGATTTCAATATCGTGCTCTTCAAGTAAAACGGTAAAATAACTCTCGGCCCGAAAGCTCTCCCCATCTGAAGTGATGGTTACTTTGATAATCCGCTCCCTACTTACCCCATGTATATTTAATTTCCCCTTGGCACGTATTTCGTAGGTTCCGGCTTCACTCAGATCCACCTCTTCAACTATCCTTCCTACAAACGTACTGGTGCTGAATTTATGGGTCTCCATATAATTCTCGTAAAAATGCTGTTGCTGCAACGGACTGTTAAAGCCCTTGAACGTCAGATTGCTAATACTGAAAGCAAATTTCTTGCTTGAGATCACCATAACACCGTTTACCTCCTTCGTGGAAGCTTCGATCCGTTCCAAAGGAGCATCCGAAACAAAACGGACATCTCCTTCTGTTACTTTCCATACTCCCTCCTGACCAAAGGAAGAAATGGCAAACAACTGTGCTATCAAAATTACTATTAGATGATTCATTCAATCTTACATATGTAGTTGCTGCGAATACAACAACTTTTTAAAAATAAGCTACTTGTGAAATCCATACAACTTAACAAGGCTGAAACGGAATTAGATCTGTCTAAATTGGAATATGGTGGGTCTCAGCCGGAATATTAACTGTATTTAAAGGTTAGATTGTTGGGTGGGTGGTTAGCTGGTTGGTTTAATTAAAAATGAATACCTATGTGTAGTGTCACATAAACTTATGGATAAAACCAGGTGCCGCACCTACGGCGCTTAAAGTGAATCCGATATTTTTTGTTACAAAGGTGTGCCTCCTCTGGAGGCTTACTGTAAATGCGGTTAATGGCTCCAGAGGAGCCAAACCTTTGTAGAATTTTTGCGATTTTGCCTGGTAAGCTCCAGCGGAGCGACACCAATTCGTAGTTTCTGTTTTGACCCTAAGATTGGTTGCTATACTCCTCAGTCCGCAAGCGGACCGCTCCCCCTTCAGCGGTGGAGCGTATCCATTAAATACTCCCGTCTGCTGTGCCAGCATGGTCGACAGGAAAAATTCAACCTTATGAAATCAACATTCCACTTTAATTTCCTCCAACTAACTTCAGGTAATCCCGCATCGTAATGAGAAATGCCTCTCGCAAACCGGAATCTTCAAATGCGATGCGATCAGTATCTGCATTCGGCGAAAGCCGGATCTGCGCATTTTGCTGAAGTAAATCCCGGATCTGCCGGGCATATGCCCATTGTTTCTCCAGATTCCCGTCCTCCCAGGCGAAACTCCCGGTAGCCGTGTCTGTTTTCCACCAAATACTATCCGGATTGCTTTCCACGCCCTGCCATTGCAACATGATGTAAGCCTGATCTTCCATCCAATTTATAACCAGGGTTGGTTTTATACCGAGATAGGCTTCATCTTCTACCCAACGATTTTGGATGTAGAGATCCAAACCTTCTTTGGGCGATTCCGGATTGGAATAAGCCGTCTGTCGGATATTGCGAAAGTACAACAGATCAGGGGGCGCTACATAAAAGGAAGAGTCGGTATCTGTCTCCGGGGGTGCTTCAGAGCAGGCCATGAAAAACAGCAATATCGGAGCAAAAATTAAGAGCAAAAGTTTATTAAACATCACGAACTAGCCTATTACGTTTGAAATTGTGCGTTTAGAGTATATTGTGAACTGGTATCGGATTCTCATTCAACCTAACTATATGCGTTTTTTAAAGTTCATCATTGCTGCCGGAATCACCTTCGGATTTATCCTGCTACTCAACACGTATTCCGCTTTCGGACTGGCCCAACTCCCTGCCTTTGGCAAGTGGCTGGACCCCTTTGGAGGCTTCTGGAACAATGCCCGCAGCCAGGAGCAGTTTGGCGATAAATCATTCCACCTCGACGGATTGTCAGCCCCTGCAAAGGTGGTCTATGATGAACGCCTGGTGCCCCACATCTTTGCCGAAACAGAAGCAGATGCCCTATTTGTACAGGGCTATGTCGAGGCCCGGCATCGTTTGTGGCAAATGGATCTCATGGCCAGAGCTTCGGCCGGAAGACTATCCGAAGTATTTGGTGAACGGACGCTGGAGGTCGACAAATTACAGAGGCGAAAAGGCCTGGCCCACGGCGCTGAGAAAGCAGTAACCGGCTGGGTAGAATCTGCCGGGGATCGCCTGGATCCATTCATGAAATACATTGATGGAGTCAATGCTTATATCGATCAGTTGGAGGAGAAAGACTTGCCGATGGAATTCAAACTCCTGGGCTATAAACCGGAAAAGTGGACGGCCCTGCATACCGCGCTGATCACTAAACGCATGGCGCAGACGCTCTGCTCCCGCGAATCGGACCTGGAAACCACCAACACCCTGCGGGAATTAGGGCCTGAGGTTTATGCGCTTCTTTTTCCGGAGTACAACCCTAAACAAACACCGATCGTGCCGGATGAGGAACTGGACTTCCTTTCTGATACGAGCCTCTCCCCCGCTGTCGGACAATTGCACAGCCCGGCTTTTCGGCGTCCGGAACCACAGGGTCCCGAATTTTTGGGTTCCAACAACTGGGCCGTTGCCGGCAGTAAAACGGCCAATGGCTACCCCATTCTTTGCAATGATCCGCATCTGGCGCTTACCTTGCCTGCGATCTGGTTTGAACTGCAAATCCATACGCCTGAATACAATGCCTACGGTGTCTCCATTCCAAGTTTTCCCGGAATCATGATCGGCTTTAATGAAAACATTGCCTGGGGAGAAACGAATGGTTCGCAGGATGTGCTCGACTGGTATGAACTCGACTGGGTGGATGATACTCATACCAAATATCGCTTTGATGGCGAGATTCGCGAAGTGGAATACCGGGTGGAGGAGATTAAAGTCAAAGGAAGGAAGACTGTTATTGACAGTGTGCGCTATACCCACTTTGGTCCTATTGTATACGATGCTTCTGAAGAAACCGGACAAGAAGAACTGGCCATGCACTGGATCGCGCTCGATAAGCCCGACCGCTTTGAGCCTGCCACCTTCATGGACTTAAACAAAGCCTCTAACTATCAGGAGTATCTGGCGGCCCTGGAAAACTACATCAGCCCGACCCAAAACTTTGTTTTTGCCTGCAAAGACGGTGACATTGCGATCTGGGTAAATGGCCGGCTGCCTATCAAAGAACCACAGGAAGGAACCAGCATCCAAATTGCCAACAGCTCGGATGATCTTTGGAACACCTTCATTCCCCAGAATGAACTGCCCCATGTGTACAATCCGGCCAGCGGTTTTGTGGGTTCTGCCAACCAACACTCCACCAGTCCGAAATACCCCTATTACTACAACGGGCATTTTGACGATTTCCGGGGCCGTATCCTGCATCGGGCGCTTGGGCAAATGGACAGCATTACGGTGGATGATATGCGGGCGCTCCAAAACAGCAATTACAGCATTCGGGCCGAAGAAGGGCTGCCTTTATTGTTGCAGAACCTCGATACAACGGAGTTAAATACGGTACAAAGTGGTTTGTTAAAGCTGCTGAAAGACTGGGATTATCGCTATTCAGGTGATTCCCGGGCGGCCATTTTATTTGAAGAATGGTGGGATGCTTTTTACCGAAGAAGCTGGGATGAGTTTTATACGCTTGACAGCGAAATGTCGATGCGTTATCCCGAAGACTGGCGCACCATCGATTTGCTCGCCACCGATCCGCTCAACGTATTTTGGGACGACAAAAGAACCGAAGAGAGAGAAGGGCCTGGCGACATAATTACCCTTGCTTTTCTGGACATGTATGAAAACCTGAAGCCCCAACTCGAAAAAAGCAATTACACCTGGGCACAGCACAAACCGATCGACATTATGCACTTAAGCCGCATTGACGCGCTTTCGCGAAAGGGCATAGCGGTTCCGGGGAATCCTTCGGCTTTGAATGCCAGCAACAATCCATCCGGTCCGTCCTGGCGCATGGTGGTCGAACTGGGTCCTGAAGTAAAAGGCTACGGCATTTATCCCGGTGGCCAGTCTGCCAATCCGGCCAGTCCGTACTACGATCAAATGATCGAAGACTGGGCAGCCGGCGCTTATTACGAATTGCATTTATTGAAAAGCCCGGAAGAACTGGAGACCCCTGTATTGATTCAGAATTTCCATCCGGGTAAAGGGCATCAGCATTAAGTTTTTTTGGCTTTCGCCGAAATGTGTGTTTGGGACAATACATCACAACTTTTTAAAGCAGTTATTGATATGAAGTTTTTATTACAGCTTCTTTTGATTATAGGACTGGGATTTTTAGCTCAGCTATTCTTTCCATTCTGGGCGCTGGTTTTGGCAGCCTTCGTGGTTGTCATGTTGCTCGGGTATAACAAACCATTTCTGCCCTTTTTGGGAGGTCTTTTGGCTGGTGCCATTCTTTGGGGAGGCATGGCCTGGTATCAAAACATGCCCAATGACGGCGTGTTGGCAGAAAGGATCAGTACTTTGATGGGATTTGGGGGCATAGGTGCCCTGCTGGGAATTACGGCTTTATTGGGTGGATTGCTCGCAGCATTGGGGAGTTTGAGTGGATTTTATTTCCGCCAGCTGTTTCGACCTTCGGCGAAAGCCGCGAAATAACATTCCTCGGAAATTCCGGTTCGTTCGTCTAGAATCCTTGCATCCGGAGGACTATTTCGTGCATATTCGTAGCAAAAGAATAACAAATGTGCGGAAAGAGAAGTAAAAAATACGACATGAATGATCCCTATGAACGCGCTCGCAAACGCGTGGATGAGAAAAAGGGATTTTACAAACACCTGACAGTCTTCGTTCTGATAAATCTGTTCTTTAATCTGTCTTCTCTCCTTTCGGGGAATGGGTTTTCAAGCTGGTCGATGACTTTCTTCTGGGGAATTGGAATTGTTTTTCATTATATTAATGTATTCGGTCCGCTCAACTCCCGTTTTGACGAAGACTGGGAAGAACGCGAAATTGAACGCGAACTCAACAAAATGGGTTATAGTAGTAAAGATGGCGATATTAGCCGGAAAGACATTGACCATCGTCTCAAAAAACGCAGTAATGAAGGCGGTTATAAAAAATCAGACTTAGTATAAGCATGGCAGAAAGAGATCCATACGAAGAAGCGAGAAAAAGAGTGAAGGAAAAAAAGCAATTTTTTAGAGCCCTCTTTTCCTGGATTTTTACCAGCATTTTCCTGTTTGTCATTAACATTATGACCTCTCCGGGATTTCTCTGGGCCTTATTCCCGTTTGTGGGCTGGGGCATCGGTATAGCCATCAAAGGATTTGAAGTCTTTGGTTACCCCGGTATGAGCAGCGATTGGGAGGAAGAAGAAATAGAACGGGAAATGCGCCGCATGGATCGTCGACGCCTGAGTTCCGGCAAGAAGGACGATCAGCTTGATCTCCCTCCGCTCGAAAAAGACGAAGATCAAGCTTATCGCCGCGAAGATTTGGTCTGATCAGGGACTCGTTGCCGCTGTTTTGGGATCCCAATTGTATACAACCCCCACATTCACCCGCCAGCTTTTGGCGATGTTGCGGCCTGTAAGAATGTAGGCCCCTCCGGCAAAGACTCCAAACTTCTTAAACAGGGGCACGTAAAAAGTCCCGCCCGTTTTTAGCCAACGCGCGCCGGAGCCGCCAAAAATGCTTTGGTCGGCATCCTCATCCAGGCTTCGGAAATAATCCAACCATACATCTGCATACCATTTGGAACTTCCATACCCCACCCTTCCAATTACAGGGATACCAAATTGTTGCTGGGGCAATACCCGAAAGTCAAAGCCCGATTGTAAGTTGAGGAAGAAGCCCTGATTGCTGTCGTACTGACTTAAAATTCGAAACAGGAAACTGGTGGATCGAAGTCCGATAGGTTGAGCCGTGGTGGTCGGATATTTGGAAGCCGGAAACTGCAGCCCGACCATGGTGATCGTGCGAAGCCGGCCATGGGAAAACTCCTTTTTACCATTTTGATATTTCAAAGCCACAATGGCATCCTGTAAAGCACTATTGAGGCTATCGGTGCGGATATAGGGCACAGACATGACCAGGTTAAACTGATTGGAAATCCCCCAGGAAAGATATCCGGATAAACTCCGGGTAGTCAGATCAATAAACTGAATCTGATCCCCAAAAAAGTAATTTTCCGCATATTCGTGGGAGTAGGTCAGGGCAATGGTGCCCTCCCCTTTGGCCTTCATAAAGCCATCGGTAAATCCCTGGGCGCCCAGAAATACCGGGCTGCCGAGCAGCAACAGAAGTACAAGTTTTTTAAAATTCATAGCTTTTTTTCGAAAAATAAGGCTTGTCTTGCACTTATAGCGTCTTGAAATTTACAAGTGTGACAAAAAACAACTACCAAACCACCCACCGAATGACCTGTGTATGGCCATTCGACGAAAGTCTGATATATCTTATTAATCGCGACGAACAATGTCCATTTGTTATCCGGCTTTCGCCGAATGCTTAAATACAGGCAAAAAAATTCCGTTGACTCCTTGCGGAATCAACGGAATTGTGAAGTAATCAAATTTATTTTCGATTACATATTGGAGATGATCTCGTCGCCGAATTCAGAGCACTTCAGCAGTGTTGCTCCGTCCATCAGACGCTCGAAATCATAAGTAACGCGTTTGTTGGTAATGGCTCCTTCCACGCCTTTAATCACGAGGTCAGCAGCTTCTTTCCAACCCATAAAGCGGAACATCATTTCTCCGGAAAGGATAACCGAACTTGGGTTCACTTTATCCATACCGGCATACTTAGGTGCTGTACCGTGGGTTGCTTCGAAGATGGCTTTTCCGGTTTGGTAGTTGATGTTTGCACCCGGTGCAATACCGATACCACCCACATTCGCGGCAAGCGCATCAGATACATAGTCGCCATTGAGGTTGAGTGTTGCAATAACAGAATACTCAGCCGGACGTGTCAGGATCTGCTGTAGGAATGCATCCGCGATAGCATCCTTGATCAGAAGTTTACCTGCTTTCAGAGCTGCATCCTGAGCTTCGTTGGCCGCTGCTTTTCCTTTGTCGGCAGCGATGCGGTCGTACTGTGCCCAGGTAAATACTTTATCGCCAAACTCGCGCTCGGCCAATTCGTAACCCCACTCTTTGAATTTACCCTCGGTAAACTTCATGATGTTTCCTTTGTGAACGAGCGTCACAGATGGAAGGTTGTTGTCGAGTGCGTACTCGATGGAAGCACGTACCAAACGCTCCGTACCTTCAACGGAAACCGGCTTGATACCAAGACTTACGGTGTCGGGGAAGCGGATTTGCGTAACGCCCATCTCCTCCATGAGGAATTTCTTGAGCTTTTCTACTTCTTCCGTACCATTGAGGTATTCGATACCGGCGTAGATGTCTTCGGTGTTTTCCCGGAAGATAACCATGTCTACCAGTTCCGGGCGTTTAACCGGGCTGGGAACCCCTTCGAAGTAACGGACCGGACGCACACAAGCGTAGAGGTCAAGTTTTTGGCGAAGCGCTACATTCAGGGAGCGAATACCACCACCTACCGGTGTAGTCAATGGTCCCTTGATCGCAACCAGGTACTCATCAATGGCATCGAGGGTAGCCTGTGGCAACCACTCTCCGGTTTTATCAAATGCTTTCTGACCAGCATAAACTTCTTTCCAGTGAATTTTTCGTTCACTACCGTATGCTTTTTCTACGGCTGCATCAAATACACGTACGGCAGCAGCCCAAATATCAGGACCTATTCCGTCTCCTTCGATGAAAGGAAGGATCGGATCATTAGGTACCTGTAATTTTCCGTTCGCAATCGTTACTTTTGTTCCACTCATGGTTACTTACTATTTTTTAGGAAGCCAAGGCCTGATTTTGGCCGCACAAATGTAAAAAATAATTGAGCGTTTTGCGAATTGCCTTTCAAGATTTTGAAAGGATAGCGGGCTGCCAAAGAAATCTATGTCAAATCCACTACTAGATCCGAGCGGAGACCAGTTTTCTCCCGATGAAAATCAACTGGAAAAAGCCCTGCGTCCCAAGATGCTGGACGACTTTGCGGGGCAACCTAAGATTGTTGCCAATCTGGAGGTTTTCATTGCTGCTGCGGTGCAGCGGGGGGAAGCCCTCGATCACGTTTTGTTACACGGTCCTCCTGGACTGGGTAAAACGACTCTTTCGCATATTATCTCAAATGAATTGAATGCCGGGCTGAAGATGAGTTCGGGGCCGGTGCTGGAAAAACCGGGTGATCTGGCCGGTTTGCTTACCAATCTGGAAGAAGGGGATGTTTTGTTTATCGACGAGATCCATCGACTGAATAATGTGGTGGAGGAATATCTGTACTCTGCGATGGAAGATTACCGGATCGATATTATGATCGACAGCGGTCCGAATGCCCGGAGTATTCAAATTGGTCTCAGTCCGTTTACACTCGTAGGTGCCACGACCCGCATCGGATTGCTCACAGCCCCCATGCGAGCCCGCTTTGGTATACGGTGTCACCTGGACTATTACGATGTGCCGACGCTGGTAAACATTGTAAAGCGCTCGGCAGGTATCCTCGAAGTACCTATTACGGAAGAAGGGGCTTATCAGATCGCCAGTCGAAGTCGGGGAACCCCACGTATTGCCAATGCCCTGTTGAGACGAGTACGGGATTTTGCGCAGGTAAAAGGAAATGGAACGGTAGATGCTAAAATCGCCAATATTGGGCTGACTGCATTAGCGGTTGATGAATACGGCCTGGATGACATGGATAACCGAATCCTGTCTACCATCATCCACAAATTTAAAGGTGGTCCCGTAGGACTCACCACCATTGCTACTGCTGTTGGAGAAGAAGCCGGCACCATCGAAGAAGTGCACGAACCATTCCTGATCATGGAAGGCTTTATTCAACGTACACCTCGGGGCAGAACTGCCACCCAAAAAGCCTACGATCATTTGGACGTAGCGCCTCCGGCTGAGCAGCGGGATTTGTTTGGTTAGGGTTTGATACGTTTTATTCGTTTCACAAGTTTTATACGAGTAAAACGTGTGAAACGTATCAAACGAATAAAACGATCCTACGCTTGCCCCTTCGTATTAAAACTCATTGGAGGAAGCGCGGGCTCATTGGCATCGCTAATCGGACCAAACTGTTTTTCGAATCGGCTGATGTTTTCGGCCATCGCCTTCATGAGCCTTTTAGCGTGTTGCGGAGTGAGGATGATTCTGGACTTGACCTTTGCCTTTGGGTTATTGGGCATCATGCGGATAAAATCTACTACAAATTCAGATCCTGAATGAGAGATAACCGCCAGGTTTGAGTAGATACCTTCAGCTATTTCTTCGCTTAACTCTATGTTTAGCTTTTTTCCTTTTTGCTTATCGTCAGACATGTAATTTATTTATTTATTTTGGGTCGTGAATATACCTAAACCAAAACGGTTTAGAGAAATACGGCTTCTACAATTCGGCCTACCCTATTAACACAATATAATAATGGAAAGTTACTTTGACGCTAATAAACAGCTGTGGGACAAATGGACCGACCTCAACTACAATAGCCAGATGTATGATGTGGACAGCTGGAAAGCCGGTCGCAATTCACTTGATGGCATCACCCTCAACGCTTTGCAGGGACAAATTGAAGGCAGGAAAATACTGCATTTAATGTGTCACTTCGGACAGGACAGTCTATCCCTTGCCCGTATGGGTGCCCGGATAACCGGAATCGACCTTTCGGCGAAAGCCATAAAAACAGCCACTACCCTGGCAGAAGAAATGGGATTGCAGGAACAAACGCGTTTTATTGAGACCAATTTGTATGACCTGCCCGGGCACCTGGATGAAACTTTTGATATCGTCTATACGTCTTACGGCGTTTTGGGCTGGCTCAACGACTTGCAGGAATGGGCCGCAATCATAAACCGCTTTTTACGTCCGGGCGGCACCTTTTTTATCGCCGAATTTCATCCCTTTTTATACGCCTATGACTTCGAAACCCACTCCATGGATTTCGAATACTTTGGAGAAGGCAATGCCCACAAGATCAAAGAAGCCGGCAATTATGCGCAACCGGAAGCAAAGGAAGAAAACGAATATTTCTTTTGGATTCACAGCCTGAGCCAGACCATGAGGCCGCTCATGGACATCGGACTCCAGCTGATCGATTTTAATGAATACGACTACTCCCCCTATAATTGCTTCCCAAATATGGAGGAACGGGAGCCCGGTAAATTCATCTATAATGCCCCCGGAAAAATCCGGCGAATCCCACATGTTTTCAGCCTTAAAATGGAGAAATAAAAAACTCGGATTTGAACGCAAATTTGAGCAAAATGGCGATTGTCATTTTTCTCTGACCAACATTTGACACGCCATTGACACCCAAAGGGTCTCTATTGATATTTATCACTACGAGGGCTATACACAATGTATAATTTTGCCCCATTGTTAATAATTAGTCTAACTAGTGATGAAAAGAATTACCACCCTTTGCCTGTTTTTAAGTTTCACCATTTTCGCTTCTGCACAAGATTTTGTAGAAGTAAATAACAGTGCCGGCTACGCCGATCAAACCTTTTATGCCCTTGGCAATAACCAGTCCATTTTGGCCAACACCGACTGGGATATAGCACTTACCGCAATTGGTCCTGCCGATGCCGGAATCCACATCAATGAAGCTGCCGGCATTAGTGCCAATAGTTTAGCCTTGTATGTGGCTCCCACGGATAATTTTGAGGACCCTATCACGGATTTCACCCCGGAAGAGCCCTTGCTCAATGACGAATTGAGTTGGGACTATGGTGCCTTCAATAATGTGCGCGATCTGGGCGATCCATTCGATTATGGTTGGGGCGTTTACAATCCCGATTCCCACGTGATAGAAGGAACGACCGTATACGTGATCAGGCTCCGTGATGACAGCTACCGCAAGCTTTTTATTGAATCTCTTTCTGACGGAGCATATACCATCCGCCATGCAAACTTCGACGGCAGTGATGAGCAAAGCATTACCGTTAGCAAATCGGCAGCCAGTACAAGCGGGCTTATTCTCCTCTCCCTGGAGACCGGTGTGGCTGTTTCGGAAATCCAGGCTGCAACAGACCTGATCTTCACCCGCTACAGTACCCCAATTGATGATGGTTCGGGTAATTTTCTGGATTACACCACAACCGGAGTATTATCCGCTCCGGGTGTATTGGTTGCAGAAGCTGTAGGTGTAGATCCGATTAGCGTAGACTACCAGGACTACGAAAACGACTTTCAGCCCGAGCTCGATATCATTGGCTATGACTGGAAGGAATTTGACCTGAATACCGTGCAATGGACTGTTTTTGAAGATCGCGCCTATTTCGTCAAAGATGCGGACGGCAATATTTACAAAATCGTCTTTATCGACTTTGAAGGATCAGCAACAGGGACTACTGTTTTTCAGGAGGAACTGGTAGCTGAAGTGACTTCCGTCGAAGATCCTTCTTCTGCTTTCAACAGCATCAATGTGTTTCCTAATCCCGCAACCGATTACGCTTCTTTGGTTTACGAAATCAAACAAGCTGCGGAGGTAAGCATTGAGTTGTATTCCATCCAGGGACAACAAATTCAACAATTCCAAAGCCGGGCCAACAGCGGATTGAATGCGATTGAGTTCAACACTTCCAATCTCGCAGCCGGGAGCTATATCGTGTTGGTTCGCACAGCCGGAGAAGTTCAGCAACAGCTGTTGAACGTGCAGTAAGATTACTTGTACCGGGGTACAGAATGTCCTTGGGTTTGGGGAGTAGATTTATTCGCCTTTCGGCGAATTTTTTTGAGGAGTGGCTCCCCTTCGGTGAGCCTGGGGAGATGCTCATCCGCCTTCGCCTTTGGCTTCGGCAGATATCGCGGGGAGTGGCTTTCTTGTTTAATGAAAACCACTGCTCCTTTGCTCGTCCGGGGACGAGCAGAAATAGTTTTCTGGTTCCATATTAGAAAATACCACTCCCCGCAAGGAACTGCCGCAGGCAGATATGAGCAACTCCCCGGTATCCATGAAAGACAGTTTCCAAAAAATATTAATCCTATGAATCGCCGCCTAATTCTGTCATTTGCCCTGATTGCTTGCCTGCATCCGCTGGACGGTCTGGCCCAGCCTTTGGAGCAGGATCCGGATTCGCTGAGTATGTATTTCGATCTTTCGGAGATCGTCATTACGGCTCAGTATGCACCGACCGACAGCCGGTCTGCCCTGCATGATATTCGAACTATTAAACCAGATGTGATTCAACGACGGGCGGCCAATAATTTGGAGCAGTTGTTACAGCGGGATCCTTCCATTCGAATCAATCAAGATCCGGTACTGGGGAGCAGCCTCAATTTACTGGGTGTTGACGGACAGGGGGTAAAGATCATGATTGACGGGGTACCAGTCATAGGAAGACAAAATGGAAATATCGATCTCTCACAAATCAATCTGGCTAATATTGAACGTGTCGAAATAGTAGAAGGTCCGCTTGGAGTCAGCTATGGAACGGATGCACTTGGAGGGGTTATCAATCTAATCACCAAAAAATCTCAACTGGATAAACTACAGATTGGCTTGCAAAGTCAGGTAGAATCCAGAGGAGAAAACAGTTACCAGGCAAACATCGGTTTTCAGCTGACTCCAAATCTTCTTTTTCAGGTCAATGCCGGATACGACCGCTTTGACGGCTACTCCGGCGATACGCTCCGGTCAGTAACCTGGAACCCCAAAGCACAAACCTATGGCTCCGCCAGTCTGCGGTATAATCTGGCAGAGGATGCTCATTTGCGCTATGCGTTTCGGCATTTCCAGGAAGATGTAACCAATCTGGGGGAAATTCGCCGGCCGCAGTACGAGCCTTATGCCTTTGATGATTATTATCTGACGCAAAGACAGGACCACAACCTGACCTTCGACGGGGCAATCGGGGAGAAATACTATTTGCAGACTATCGCTGCTTACAATCAATTTAAGCGGATCAAGAACTCCTTTCGTTTCAATTTTGAGGATGCCAGTGAGGAGTTGCTCGACGGGCAACAAGACACCAGTTTCTTTAACGCCATTCAGTTGCGGTCCACATTTGCGAGTCAGTATGCAGAATCCAAGCTGAATTTCCAGCTGGGAATTGATCTGCGGCGGGATGATGCTATTGGAGCCCGGATTCAGGATACGCTTGACGCGAATGGCGGTTTCAGTTCGATTTCAGATTATGCCTTGTTTGGATCCCTGCAATACGAGCCCTTTCGAAAAACCCAGATCCAGTTGGGGATGCGATATGCCTACAACAACAGGTACAAAGCCCCACTGATTCCATCCATCAACTTACGCCAGTCCATTAATAAGTACTGGACCATACGGGCTTCTTATGCGCAGGGATTCCGGGCTCCTTCGATCAAGGAATTGTATTTCAATTTCATCGACATCAACCACTTCATAGTTGGGAATCTGGACCTAAAGGCGGAGAAATCAGACAACATTCAGGCCGGAATCTCTTACCAAAAATCAAGCGGCAGTCAGGAGGTCCGCTTTTCGCTGAAAGGCTTCTACAACGACATCCGCGATCGGATTGGCCTGTATGAATACGAAATCGTGGATGGCGAATTGATCCCTGCCACAGATACCACTACCCTGTTGTATACCTATTTCAATCAGTCGGTTTACAAAACGCAGGGACTTCGTCTGCAGTTTGGCAGAAACTTCTCGGATTTCCGTTTCAATACCGGGTTATCCATGATTGGTTACTACAATGAAGATCATCAGGATTTCGCCGACATTGATCCATTCACCTATGCGCTCGAACTCAATACCGAGATTGCTTATCAGGTGATGGATAAAGGACCGGAGATCTCCCTGTTTATCCGCAACAACGACAAGCTAATCACTTACTTCCCGGAAATAAACGAGGACGGTGAGACCATATCTGCACAGCGTATCCAGGATGGTTATACATTAATCGATGCGTCTATAAAGCAAACATTATTTAAGGATCGTATCAGTCTTGTTGGCGGCGTAAGGAATCTCCTTGACATCCAGCAAACCAATGTAAGCGCCGGTGATGGTTCTGCGCACAGCGGCAACGGCGGAGTAGCACTCGTTGGTTTGGGGCGGAGTTTCTTTTTGAGTGCCAGAGTGGATTTGGGTTTGTTTTGAGGCGGCTTGTTTTGTTTGTAATGGTTGAGATTGCCTGCCTGCGCTCTATCAAGCTTCGGCAGGCTTTTGGTTGAGGTTGGGAAACTACTTCTCTTTCAGGTTCGAATCCTGTCATCCCGAATACTTTTTTTGAAGCCATTTCCAGATCAGAGTAGGACTGAGCGACTTTTGGCCGACAGGTCAAAATCAAGGTCCGGGGGACCTTGAAGCGAAGGAACCGCGA
>JAAEZH010000105.1 GCA_018222965.1 Bacteroidota bacterium | reverse complement strand
CACTCCGAAACACTGCCTTCCGTTACAAAAACAGGCAGGCAATATTCAGCTTCGCACAAATCATTATCCGCCGTAAGGCAAAGGGTGTAAATACCCGGATCGTCAAAGGCATATTGAAGATCAGTACCGGTACCTACAATGCTACCGTCAACGGTCCAGGTATAGTTTGTGGCTCCACTGCTGGAGTTGACATAAGAAACAACCTGGGTGGGATTCGGGTAAAAAATATCGGTGGTAAATTCCGGAACCACCGGGCAGTTTACAGTAATAAACTCACAATAGCGATCCGAACAATTTGGATCGCTATTTCCGATTTCCAGGCAAATTTCAAAGGTGCCTGTGGTGTTAAACGTAAAACTGGCATCTTCGGAATTTGCGAAATTTACGCCGTCGATTTCCCAGTTGTAAGAACTTGCGTTGAAGGAGGTATTGTCAAAATCTACCTGATTTCCAACGGGCAGGATGGTCAGACTTGCGTCGAATGACGCTGTCAGGTCCGAGGTACACGGATCCTGGCAGGCCTGAGACTCTAGCAGGCTGAAGCGCACATTATCTATGTGCCAGTGCATACGGTCGGTTTGTCCTTGTGTAAATACAGACCAGCAATTGAAGTTTCCATAATCCATATAATCCTGAAAGAGGTCATCCTGGTCGGAGGGGAAACCGCTGTTTGCATCGGTGCTACAGGAGTTGGCGCTTCCGTTGCAGGGAACCGGAGCTGTGCTGCCATCCGGCGGGGTATCACAAACCCGGTCGCCGTCACTGAGGCAATCGTTATTCACACAGCCGCCCTGGAAAGTGTGGTACAAGCCGAGGTAATGTCCCATTTCGTGGATCTGAACACCGGAAGATCCGGGGTCGGCACCGAAGAATGCCGCTTCCATCATGATCCCATCTTCCGGGCCACCATGTGCCGCCGGGAAGTAAGCGTAACCAGCGACTCCGCAGCCGATACCGGAACTACAGATTTCACGCACCAGCCAAATATTAATATAATGGTAAGGATCCCAACGGGAGAGATCTTTTACAGTGATATCATCGGTTTCGAGCACCATTTCTGTAAGTGGAGATACTACGCGATTGATACCGGTGGTTGCATTTCCGTCCGGGTCCCGCTTGGCGAGACAAAACTGGATTTCGGTGTCTACGCCAGTATTTGGGTCGTAATAGCCGACATTCGCGAAAGCGTCATTGAGGTGCTGAATACCATCGAGGACAGTCGCATCATCGATGTTTTCAGCCCCATTGTCGTGAATGATATGAACCACTACCGGCAGGGTATAAATAGCCGGAGCTGTCAGATCCTGCCCTGAAGGGTTTTGCTGGAAATAATCGTAGATGTCTTTTTCGATTTGCTCGTGGAGGTTCTGCCAGGCCGGATTGGTGGCCGCCATTTTCATGATGGGTTGATGGGCGCAGAATTCGTGTTCATTTGGTGCTTGCTCCTGAAGAATCTGTTGCTGCGATATTTGTTGCGCCTGCAGGCCAAAAAAGAGGCAAAGAAATAAAAGCAAGGAAGGTGTACGCTTCATTCTCATAGGGATTATTTTTTGTCAATA